>NZ_AGFU01000050.1 GCF_000226955.1 Sphingomonas elodea ATCC 31461 | reverse complement strand
TGGAGAGTCCCCCACCCCAACCCCTCCCCTGAAGGGGAGGGGCTTAGAGTGCTGCGCCCGTTTCGCCCGCCATTTCGCTCGCAAAAGGAGAAGGCCATGCGCCTCTCACGCTTCTTCATCACCCGCCCGATCTTCGCGGCGGTGATCGCGATCCTCATCACGATCCTGGGCGGCATCGCCTATTTCGCGCTGCCCATCTCGCAATATCCCGACATCGTGCCGCCGACGGTCACGGTGACGGCCAGCTATCCCGGCGCCTCGGCCGAGACCGTGGCGGAAACCGTCGCCGCGCCGATCGAGCAGGAAATCAACGGCGTCGACGACATGCTCTACCAGTCGTCGCAGTCGACCGGCGACGGCAATGTGACGATCACCGTCACCTTCAAGACCGGCACCAATCTCGATGCCGCGCAGGTGCTGGTGCAGAACCGCGTCGCGGTCGCGATCCCGCGCCTGCCCGAGGAAGTGCAGCGCCTCGGCGTCGTCACGCGCAAGACCAGCCCCGACTTCCTGATGGTCGTCAACCTGATCTCGCCCGACAACTCGATCGATCGCAGCTACATCTCCAACTATGCGCTGACCCAGGTGAAGGACCGCCTCGCGCGGCTCGAGGGCGTGGGCGACGTGCGCATGTTCGGTGCGCGCGACTATGCGATGCGGGTGTGGATTGATCCCGGCCGTGCCGCCGCGCTGAACCTCACCGCCGGTGACATCGTCCAGGCGCTGCGCGGGCAGAACATCCAGGTGGCGGCGGGTTCGCTCGGCCAGCCGGGCTCGCAGCGCAGCGGCAACGCCTTCCAGCTCAACGTCGAGACGCAGGGGCGCCTGAAGACCCCGGCCGAGTTCGGTCGCGTCGTCATCCGCACCGATAGCGAGGGCCGCCAGGTCCGCGTGAGCGACGTGGCGCGCGTCGAGCTCGGCGCCGCCGACTATTCCTCCAACACCTATCTTTCGAACAAGCCGACCGTGATCCTGGCCGCCTTTCAGCGCCCGGGTTCCAACGCGCTCGCCGCCGCGCTGCGGATCAAGGCGGAGATGGACACGATTGCGAAGACCTTCCCCAAGGGCCTCGAATATCGCGTGATCTACAACCCCACCGAGTTCATCGCCCAGTCGATCGACGCGGTGTACCATACGCTCGGCGAAGCGGTGGTGCTCGTCGTCCTCGTCGTGATCGTGTTCCTCCAGAAGTGGCGGGCGGCGATCATCCCGGTGGTGGCGATTCCCGTATCGCTGATCGGCACCATGGCGATCCTGCTGCCGATGGGATACTCGCTCAACAACCTGTCGCTGTTCGGGCTGGTGCTCGCCATCGGCATCGTCGTCGACGACGCGATCGTCGTGGTCGAGAATGTCGAGCGCAACCTGGCCCAGGGCATGACTCCGCTCCAGGCCGCGCGCACCTCGATGGACGAAGTGTCGGGCGCGCTGGTCGCGATCGTGCTGGTGCTGTTCGCGGTGTTCCTGCCGACCCTGTTCCTCAACGGTCTGTCGGGCGCCTTCTACAAGCAGTTCGCGGTCACCATCTCGGTCGCCACCGCCATTTCGCTGCTCGTTTCGCTGACGCTCTCCCCGGCGCTCGCCGCGGTGCTGCTCAAGCATCACGAGGGCGAGGCCAAGGGCCGGATCGGGCGTGTGTTCGGCCGCGCGGCGGATGCCTTCAATCGCGGCTTCGAGCGGATGAGCAACGGCTATGCCCGCCTCACCCACAAGCTGGTCACCCGGCCCAAGCGGATGATGGTGGCCTATCTCGGCCTGATCGCCGCCACGGTCGCGACCTTCTGGGTGACGCCGGTCGGCTTCATCCCGGCGCAGGACCAGGGCTATTTCCTCACGGTAATCCAGCTGCCGCCGGGCTCGTCGCTCGAACGCACCGATGAAGTGATGCGCAAGGTCGTCGCGCGCATCCTGCCGATCCCGGGCGTGAAGGGATCCGTGATGCTCGCGGGCTTCGACGGCCCGTCGCAGACGCTCGCCCCGAACAGTGCTGCCGCCTACGTCCCGCTGCAGAGCTTCGAGGAGCGCAAGAAGCTCGGCGTCAACCTCGCCGGCATCATGGCCGAGGCACGCAAGCGCACCGCCGACATCAACGAGGCGATGCTGCTCGTGGTCCCGCCGCCGCTCATCCAGGGCATCGGCTCGGCCGGCGGCTATCGCCTGATGGTCGAGGATCGCGGCGAGCATGGCTATCAGGCGCTGGGCAACACCGCCTTCGGCCTGATCGGCCAGGCCAACAAGACGCCGGGGCTCGCCCAGGTCTATACCTTCTTCAACACCGCGACGCCGCGCGTCTTCGCCGACATCGATCGCCGCAAGGCCGAGATGCTGGGCGTGCCGCCTAGCCAAGTGTTCGAGGCGCTGAGCGTCTATCTCGGCTCCGCCTTCGTCAACGACTTCAACATGCTCGGCCGCACCTACCGCGTGACCGCGCAGGCCGACGCGCCGTTCCGTGCGACCGAGGCCGACATCGCCAACCTCAAGACGCGCTCGGACGCCGGCTTCATGGTGCCGATCGGATCGGTCGCGACCTTCGAGAACAAGACGGGCCCGTACCGCGTCACGCGCTACAACCTGTTCCCGGCGGTGGAAGTCGACGGCGATACCGCCCCCGGCTACAGCTCGGGCGCCTCGCTCGACGCGATGGAGAAGATTGCCGCCGAGCTGCCCGCCGGCTATGCGGGCGAGTGGACCGGTATTGCCTATCAGCAGAAGATGGCGGGAAGCACGGCGGGCCTGGTATTCGCGCTGGCGGTGCTGTTCGTCTTCCTGGTGCTGGCGGCGCAATATGAGAGCCTGACGCTGCCCCTGGCGATCATCCTGATCGTGCCGATGTGTCTGCTGGCGGCGATGGCGGGCGTGAACCTGCGAGGCATGGACAACAATGTGCTGACGCAGATCGGGCTGGTCGTGCTGATCGCGCTCGCCGCCAAGAACGCGATCCTCGTGGTCGAGTTCGCCCACCAGGCGGAGGTCCGCGACGGCCTGTCGCCGGTGGAAGCCGCGGTACGGGCGGCGCAGGACCGGTTACGGCCGATCCTGATGACCAGCTTCGCCTTCATCCTCGGCGCGGTGCCGCTGCTGATCGCGAGCGGCGCAGGCTCCGAGCTCCGCCAGGCGCTGGGAACGGCGGTGTTCTTCGGGATGATGGGCGTCACCGGCTTCGGCCTGCTGTTCACGCCGACCTTCTACGTGGTGTGCCGCGCGCTCGGTGCGCGGCTCGCCCGGCGGCGCGGGCGGGGTGGCGAACACCACCAGTTCCAGCCGGCCGAGTAAATTGAACCAATCGGCGGGCGCATCCCACGCGCCCGTCGCAGGAGATTTCGCATGCAACGCATGGCTTCGATCATGGCCGCAGTCTCGGCGCTGGCGCTTTCCGCCTGCGCCGCCGGCCCGAACTACACCGCGCCTACCCGGCCGCAGAGCGCGGCGGGAGCGTTCCTCTCGACCGGTCCGGCGGTCTCGACCGCGCCGGTGCAGCAGGGCTGGTGGCGGCTCTACAACGATCCGGTGCTCGACCGGCTGGTGACGGAAGCGCTCGCCGCCAACACCGATGTCCGCGTGGCGGTCGCCCGTATCGAGCGCGCCCGGGCGACGTTGCGCGGCGCAACTGCCAACCGGCTGCCGCAGGGCAGCGCGAGTAGCGGTGCCAACTATGCCCGGTTCCCGCAGATCCAGCGCCCGATCGGCGTGAGCGGCGAGACCTGGCAGATCGATGCCGGGCTCAGCATCAACTACGAGGTCGATCTGTTCGGTCGGCTTTCCCGCAACGTCGAGGCGGCGCGCGGCGATGTCGCGGCGGCGGAAGCGGATGCCGAAGCGGTGCGGGTCATCGTCGCGGCGGACACGGCGTGCGCCTATGCCGATGCGGTCTCGTCGGCCGAGCGACTGGCGGTGGCCGAGCATATCGTCGCGCTGCTCGACCAGTCGATCGACCTCACTCAGCGCCGCCGCACCGTCGGCCTGGCGACCCGGCTCGACGTCGCCCGCATCGCGGCGCTGCGCAACCAGCGCCAGGCCGAGGTGCCGGCACTCGCCGCCCAGCGCGATGCGGCGCTGTTCCGGCTCGCCACGCTGATCGGCAAGACCCCCGCCGAACTGCCCGCCGAGGCGCGCGCGCGCCGCACCACGTTGCGGCTCGACCAGCCGATCCCGGTGGGCGACGGCGCCGCGCTGCTCGCCCGCCGCCCGGACGTCCGTGCCGCCGAACGTCGGCTCGCCGCCGCCACCGCGCGGATCGGGGTGGCGACGGCGGACCTCTATCCGCGCATTTCGCTCGGTGCGTCGGGCGGGTCGACGGGGACGGATCTTGATGGCCTGTTCGGCGCGGGGCCGCTGCGCTGGTTGCTGGGCGGGCTGATCAACTGGACGGTGAATCCCGCGCCTGCCCGCGCCCGCATCGCCGCTGCCGAGGCCGACAGCCGCGCCGCGCTCGCCACGTTCGACGGCACGGTGCTGACCGCGCTGCAGGAAACCGAGACGGCGCTGTCCGCCTATGGCCGCGCGCTGGAACGGCGTACCGCGTTGCAGGCGGCGCTGGAGGAAGCCGAGGCGGCGGTGCGGATCGCCCGCGCGCGCCAGACCGAGGGGGATATCAACTCGCTCGACCTGCTCGATGCCGAGCGCACCTTCGCCGATGCCCAGGCCGCGCTGGCGACGGCGGATGCGGCGATCACCGAGGCGCAGGTCAATCTGTTCCGGGCGCTCGGCGGCGGCTGGCAGCGGACGGCGTGAGCAAGAGCGCGGTGGCGCCTACGCCGCCACCGCCACGCCGAGCAGCAGCGATCCCGCCTGCCGGAGATGGCAATGGGAACGCCCCTCGGTCGTCTCGGCGATCCAGCGGTCGGCATCCAGCACCCGGGTGTCGATCGCCGCGGGATCGATGGCGGACGCGATGCCGATCCGCTTGGCATGCGCCTCCTTGGCAACCCAGCAGGCGGTCCAGTCCAGCGGCGCGGCGTTCGCTATCCCCTCTCGCTCGCGCGCCGTCATCGCGTCGTCGGGCAGGGGGGCGTCCAGCATCTCCTCGAGATCGACGCCGATCGGCCGACGCGACACGCCGATCAGTGCCGCCGCCCCGCGCCCCGCAATGCTGACATGCCAGCCGGCGGGCTCGATCACCTGCGGCGCGCCCAGCGGCGAGCGCGTGAAGGCGATCGTATCGGGGTGCATTGCCGAAACCCGCGCGAGCAGCAGCCGCGTCAGCTGCCGCCGGCGGAGGCGCAGCGCGGCGCCCGGCCTGGTCGCGAGGTCGTGCCGATCCTCTGGCAGGATCGCGGCGGACCGGTAGAGCGGGTCCATCGCCGCATCGTCCAGCCGGACATGCCAGGCGATCGGCCGATCCGCTGTCGGCCAGTCCGCAACCGGGCCGGACAGCCAGACCGGCCCGGTCACGCCTCCTTCGCGAGCTGCGCGGGCGAGCCTTCCCACGACGTTCCCGCAGGCAGCGTCTCGCCCTTCATCACCACCGACAGATCGCCGAGCTGGACGTCCTCGCCGATCTCGGCATCGTAGAGCACGATCGCATAGGAGCCGATCGTAGCCCGGTCGCCGACCGTGACGCCGCTCACCTTCATCACCCGGTCCTCGAACAGATGCGTCTGGAGACCGGCGAAATCGTTGAGCGCGACGTCGTCGCCGATTCGTACCAGATCCTGCTCGGTCACGTCCGTCGTGTCGATATAGCAGCGCTTGCCGATCTTGCAGCCGAGCAGGCGGAGATAGGCGGGTAGCCAGGGCGTGCCGCGCAGCGGCTCGAGCAGGTTGGGCACCGCGAGATTCTCATAGGTCGCGGTCACCAGCTCGGTCCGCCAGACGAAGGTGCTCCACAACGGCTGGGTCGTCGGCTTGTACCGGCCCATCACCAGCCACTTCAGCAGCACGACCGACATGCCGCAGGCCAGCGCGAAGCCGACATAGAGGAAGGGGAAGGTCACGACGATCCAGTGGCCGCCGCCTCGCAGGTCGTCCAGCTCGCTGACGATCGACAAGAGCAGGCTGAAAAAGGCGACGAACAGGGTGAGCGACAGCGTCACGCGGATCGCCTCGATCGATAGACGGGTGGCGATCAGCCGTTTGCTCGGGTTGAAACGCGCGCCTTCGTCGAACAGGCCCACCGTCTGGCGGACCGGGAGCGAGATCGGCGGCGAGCCGAACCAGGTGCCGTCCGGATTGGCCGCGCTGCCGTCCTCGGGGGGCTTGGAAAGCACGCCGATCAGCACGCCGTCGCCGATCGTGGCGCCGGCCGGCAGCAGCGCCGAGTTGCCGATGAACGAGCGCCGGCCGATCCTGGTATGCGCCAGCTGGATGGCGCCGGGCTCGACGCGCGCGGCACCGAACAGCACCGCGTCGGCGATGAAGCTTTCCGGCCCCACCTCGACGAGGTCGGGCACGATCGCCGCCGCGGTCGAGATTTCCGCCCGCCGCCCGACCTTGACGCCAAGCGCACGGTACCAAGGGACCACATAGAGCGTCGCATAGATCGGGTGGAGCAGCCGCAGCGCCAGGTCGTTCACCTGCTGGACGAACCAGAAGCGGACATAGAACCAGCTGTGGATCGAATAGCGCCCCGGCGCGACACGCCCGAGGAACAGCCTTTTGGCCGCTACCGTCAGCACGCACATGAGCAGCACATAGGTGACCGCGAGCAACGGCGAGATCAGCAGGTAGCTGTAGCTCTCGGTGTTCCAGTCGATCTCGATCATCCAGACGAGGCCGGGCGCGATCGGCAGGATCGCGACGATCGGCAGGAGCAGCGCCCCGATGGTCAGCGCAACGCCGGTGAGCAGGCGCTGCAACGGCCCCGCCTCGCTGTCGTTCTGGCGGGGGATGCCCGTCGCGATCGATCGAGCGGGGGAGCCGCTCCAGCGCTCGCCGGCGGGAATGGCGGTGCCTACCGGCAGCGCCGACAGGTCTTCCAGCGCGGCGCCTTCGCCGATGGTGCAGTCCCGCCCGACCACCGCCATCGAGCCGAGGAAGGCGCCCGCCCCGATGGTGGCCGAGCCGAGGCGGAGCAACCCGCGCTCGACCGAGCTGGTCGCGAGCATCGCATAGTCGCTGACCACCGCATCGTCGCCGATCGAGACGAGATCCGCCGCGTCGATATTGCCGCGACCGATAAAGGCCCGCTTGCCCACCTTGGCGCCCATCAGGCGATAATAGGCTCGGATCATCGGCGTGCCGGCAAGATACGGGGTGGCGATCACCTCCGAGAAGCGGCGCACGAACCACCAGCGGAAATAATAGCTTCCCCACAGCGGATACTCGCCCGCGCGGTATCGACCGATCACTATCCACTTCACGACGATCGAGGCGAGCATCGCCAGCGGCGGGATGGCGAGGAAGCTCAGGCCGCTGAACAGCAGCGCCGGCACCCGGTCGAAGTCCCCGGTCAGGTGGACATAGGCGACATAGGGAAAGAACCATTGCAGGCCGGCGATCGCATAGATCGGCACCAGCGCGATGGTCTGGGCGATCCAGCACAGCCAGCGGGTTGCCGCCGGCGTGTGATGGAACGGCAGTTCGACGGCGTTCTCGCCGGTCAGCTTGTCCTTCAGCCGCTCGGCCAGCGCGCGGATATTGGGGGCGGCGTAGAGGTCCTGGATCGAGATGCCGGCCAGCCCCGGCGTCTTGCGGATCGCCGAGACCAGCCGCGCGGCCTTGAGCGAATGGCCGCCCAGATCCTCGAACAGGTCGTCGGTGACCGAGACCTTCTGCGGTGCGAATGCCTCGGCCCACACGGCGTGGAGCTGCGTTTCCAGCGGGGTGGCCGGGGCCACCGTCTCGCGGTCGCTCGCCGGGGCGAGTGCCGGGCGCTGGAGCGCCTTGCGATCGACCTTCCCCGAGGCGGCGAGGGTGGGGAGCGCGTCGAGCAGCTGATAGCCGGCCGGGCGCATATAGTTGGGCAGACGCTCACGCACGCGGGCGCGGACCGCCTCAAGGTCGATGGCGGCACCGCCGCGCGCGACGAGGAAGGCGGCGAGGAATTCGGCGCCGTCGTCGTCGCGGAACAGGTGGACGACCGCCTGGGCCACGGCGGGGTCGTCGGCGATCACCGCCTCGATCTCGCCGAGCTCGACGCGGAATCCGCGGATCTTTACCTGGGTGTCGATACGGCCGATGAATTCGATGTCCCCCACCGCATCCAGCCGGACCAGATCACCCGAACGATAGATCTTGGCCGGCTGCCCGTCCGGCCCGTGAAAGGGCGTGAAGACGAACTTGTCGCCGGTCAGGTCCGGACGGTTGACATAGCCTGCGCCGACGCCCGGTCCGCCGATGACCAGCTCGCCTTCGGCACCCGCCGGCACCGGCCACAGCTGCTCGTCGACGATCCAGGCGGTGTAGCCGGGCAGCGGGCGGCCGATGGTGACGCGGCGGCCGGGCTGGACCTCGGTCCAGGTCGCGGTGACCGTTGTCTCGGTCGGACCATAGGTGTTGAGGATGCGCAGGCCCGGTCTCGCCCAGCGATCGACCAGATCGGGCGGGCAGGCCTCGCCGCCCAGATTGAGCAGCCGAAGCGCCGGCATCTCGGTTTCGACAAGGGTGAGCAGCGAGGGCACGACGTGCCAGATCGTCACCTTCTCGGCGGCGAGCACTTCGGCCATGTCCGGCCCGGCCTTGGCCAGCGCCTCGTTCGCGACGAGCAGCTCCGCACCGACGAAGAAGGCGCTCCACATCGTCTCGACCGACATGTCGAACGCGAGGCTGAACCCGCCAAACACCTTGTCCTCCGGATCGAGCGCGAGGATCGCGCATTCGGAGCGGACGAGATGCGCCGCGTTGCGATGGGTGATCATCACGCCCTTGGGGCGGCCGGTCGTGCCCGAGGTGTAGATGATATAGGCGAGGTCGTCGGGCGTGCTGCCGGTCTCGGCACGAGGGAGCGGCAACGCCTCGCGCGCCGCAAGATCGCCGAGTGCGGTGTCGACCGCAAGGACGCGCGCGGTCATCTCCGCGGCGCGGGCGCTTTCGGTAACGACGAGCACGGCGCCGCTATCCTCGACGATGAAGTCGATACGGTCCTGTGGATAGGTCCAGTCGACCGGCACATAGCAGGCCCCGGCCCAGAGCACGCCGAGGATCGCCATGTACTGGTCGATCCCGCGGGGCAGGCAGAGCACGACACGGTCGCCGCGCCGGACCCCCATCTCGCGCAGCTGACGGGCAAAGCGCAGCGCGCGGTCGCGCAGCTCGACATAGCTGAGTGCGGTACGGCGGCTGCTCTCGGGATCGTCCCCAAGCAGGCGAACCGCGCAGCGCCAGCCATGCTGGCGGGCGGTCGCCTCGAACAGCTCGTGCAGCAGCTCGTCGCGCGCATAGGGTTCTTCCTCGCGCAGGGCGGGGGAGGGCGCGATCGAGGCGAAGACCGTCTGGACGGGTTCGCTCGCGGGGTCGTCGATCCTTGGGCTCATGCGGGGTGCTTACGCTCCGATGACCCGTCTGGAAACGGGCGAACGCCAATAGGCGCATCCCTGCCGTAAAATGCCCTGAACGAGCGACTAGGCAAGCGCGTCGAGGCTTGCCACACTTGCCGGAGCATAACCCAACGACATGCGGGGAACGACCCGCCCACCAGGGAGAGAAGATTGATGGCGACCAGCCCGCCCGATGCCACGCCGCGTCATCACGAGGCGACCCGCAGCGAGAAGCTGGTGATCACCGCCAGCTCGCTCGGTACCGTGTTCGAATGGTACGACTTTTACCTGTACGGGCTGCTGACGACGATCATCGCCGCACAGTTCCTCACCGGGCTCAATCCCACCACCTCGTTCATCATGGCGCTGCTGGTGTTCGCCGCCGGCTTCCTCGTGCGGCCGTTCGGCGCGCTGGTGTTCGGCCGGATCGGCGACATGGTCGGGCGGCGTTACACCTTCATCATTACCCTGCTGGTGATGGGGCTTTCCACCTTCCTGGTCGGCTGCCTGCCGACCTACAAGACGGCGGGGGTCGCAGCACCCATCCTGCTCGTCGTGCTGCGCATGTTCCAGGGGCTGGCGCTGGGTGGCGAATATGGCGGCGCGGCCACCTATGTCGCCGAGCACGCGCCGGAGGGGAAGCGCGGCTTCTACACCAGCTGGATCCAGATCACCGCGACCGCCGGCCTCGCCATGGCATTGCTTATCGTCATCACCGTGCGCTCGCCGGTGACCGGTGTCGGCGAGGCGGCGTTCGCGGACTGGGGCTGGCGGATTCCCTATCTGCTCTCGGGCCTGTTCCTCGCGCTCGGCCTGTGGCTGCGGCTGAAGCTCCACGAATCGCCGGTGTTCAAGAAGATGAAGGCCGAGGGCACCGCCTCCAAGGCGCCGCTGACCGAGGCGTTCGGGCGCTGGGGAAACCTCAAGATCGTGCTGATCGCGTTCTTCGGCGCGATCGCGGGGCAGGCGGTGATCTGGTATACCGGCCAGCTCTACGCGCTGTACTTCCTCGAGAAGATGCTGAAGGTCGACGGTCTCACCGCCAACACGCTGGCGATCACCGCGCTGGTGCTGGCCACGCCGTTCTTCCTCGTCTTCGGCTGGCTGTCGGACAAGGTGGGCCGCAAGCCGATCATCCTCACCGGCTGCGCGCTGGCGACGCTGACGCTGTTCCCGGTGTTCCATGCCCTGACCAGCGCCGCGAACCCGGCGCTGGCCCGCGCGCTCGCCTCGGCCCCCGTCACCGTCGCCGCCGACCCGGCCGAATGCTCGTCGCAGTTCGATCCGGTCGGCCAGAACAAGTTCGACGCTACCAGCTGCGACATCGTCAAGAACGCGCTCGCCAAGGCGGGGGTCAACTATGAGAATGTCGCGGCCGCACCGGGCACGCTCGCCACGATCACGATCGGTGGCAAGCAGTTCACCGCCCCCGATCCGCGCCAGGTGACCGGCGATGCGCGCAAGACGGCGATCGCCGCCTTCACCGCGCAGGTGGTCGGCGTGCCGGCCGTACCGGCCAAGGGCGACGCGGCCGCCCGGCCCGCGGTCACCGGCGAGCTCGCCAAGGTGGGCTATCCGACCAGGGCCGATCCGGCGGCGATCAACAAGCCGCTGGTGGTGGCGCTGCTCTTCTACCTCGTGCTGCTGGTGACGATGGTCTACGGTCCGATCGCGGCGATGCTGGTCGAGCTGTTCCCCAGCCGCATCCGCTACACCTCGATGTCGCTGCCCTATCATATCGGCAATGGCTGGCTGGGCGGACTGTTGCCGGCGATCGGCTTCGCGATGGTCGCGGCCAACGGCAACATCTATTACGGCTTCTGGTATCCGGTGGTAGTCGCCGCCGCGACCCTGGTGTTCGGGCTGTTCTTCCTGCCCGAGACCTTCCGCCGCGACGTCGACGGCTGAGCTGACCTCAACCGGCGGGTTGATCCGAACCCGCCGGCATCGTGCGCGCGAGGCCGATCATCCGGTTGGCGGTCTCGCGCTCGCCCATCACCACCTCGTCGGCGCCGAGGCCTTCGAGATGGGCGACCTCGTCGGCGGAGTGCGCGCGCACCACCACCGGCACGCCGGGGGCAAGCAGCCGGGCGTGCTGGAGGATCGCGCCCCCTTCGAAGCCGGCCGGGATCGCGATCAGCAGCTTGCTCGCCTGGCCGATGCCGGCGGCGACCAGCGTCTGCCCCTCCAGCGCATTGCCTTCGACGACGGTGATGCCCTTTGCCCGTGCCGCTGCCGCCATGTCGCCCTGGTCCTCGATCAGGGCAAAGGCCTTGCCGTGCTGCTGCAGGTCCTCGGCGATCATCCTGCCGACCCGGCCAAAGCCGATCAGGATCACATGCCCTGCCGGCAACGTGACCGGCGCGATCGGACCCTTGGCGGGTTCGGCCACGTCGTAGCGTTTCGCCACCCAGGCGAACAGGAACGGATTCAGGAAGATCGACAGCATCGCCGCCGCCAGCACCACGTCGCGCGCCGCCGCCGGCATCAGCCCGAGATCGGTGCCCAGCCCGGCGAGGATGAACGAGAATTCGCCGATCTGGGCGAGGCTGACCGCCACCGTCAGCCCGGTCTGGTTCGAATAGCCGAACAGCCGGACGATGGCATAGGCGGCGAGCGACTTGCCGACGAGGATGATCGCCACCGCCGCCGCCAGCACCAGCGGCTGTTCGATCAGCACTGCCGGATTGAACAGCATGCCGACCGAGACGAAGAACAGCACCGCGAAGGCGTCGCGCAGCGGCAACGTCTCTTCGGTCGCGCGGCGGCTGAGCGAGGTTTCGCCGAGGATCATGCCGGCGAAGAAGGCGCCGAGCGCGAACGACACATCGAACGCCAGCGCCGCGCCGAAGGCAACACCCAGCGCGATCGCCAGCACCGCCAGCCGGAACAGCTCGCGCGAACCGGTGCCGACCACCCATTGCAGCGTCCAGGGGATCACCCGCCGTCCCACCACCAGCATCAGCGCGACAAAGCCGGCGACCTTGAGGAAGGTGGAGAGCAGCGGCTGGAGCAGCGATCCGCCGCCGTCGCCGCCCATCACCTCGCCCAGCACCGGCAGCAGCACCAGCGCGATCACCATCGCCAGATCCTCGACGATCAGCCAGCCCACGGCGATGCGGCCGCGTTCGGTCTGGACGATGTCGTGCCCCTGCAGCGCGCGCAGCAGCACCACCGTGCTCGCCACCGAGAGCGACAGGCCGAAGACGATCCCCGCCGTCAGCCCCCAGCCGGCGGCGATGGCGAGTCCGATACCCATCGCGGTGGCCGCGGCGATCTGCACCACCGCGCCCGGCACCGCGATCCGCCGAACCGACAGCAGGTCGCGCAGCGAGAAATGGAGGCCCACGCCGAACATCAGCAGGATCACGCCGATCTCGGCGAGTTCGTTGGCAAGGCCCGAATTGGCGACGAAGCCGGGGGTGAACGGGCCGACGGCGACGCCAGCGAGCAGATAGCCGGCGATCGGCGATACCTTCAGCCGGTGCGCGATGGCGCCGAACAGGAAGGCGACGACCAGTCCGGCGACGATAGTGGCGATCAGCGGCGCATGATGCGGCATGGATCCTCCTTTTTGGATGTGCGGCGAACGGCACCGATCCGGGGTTGCAGGTCGGTGCCGTCGCGCTCAGGGCTGGGCCGTGCTGATCGCCGCCGCCAGCAGCGCCGCGGCGCCGGCAATGCCGGTCCACAGGGCGGGGGCGAACCACCAGGGCGGCCTTTTGCCGCGTCTCTTTCGCATGGAACCTCCTCTGTCGCGGGCACGACGAAGACGATGTGCGGGGTGGGGTGGCGCTATGCGCCTAGCCACGTGCGCGGTGGCGCGCGTGCGCCCAGACCGGTGCGGTACTCCGACCCGCGCGGCATCGGGAGCACGGCCGGCGAGGTCCGTGCGGACGGCAGGAAGAGCAGCGAAACGGCCGCCGCCGGCACCACGATGGCGCCGTGGCCGGTCGCGCCGTCGAACCGGGGCCCGTCGCCGGTGCGGTGCAGGGCCGCCACGACATGCGGGTCGCCGCGCCTGGCGGCGAGTGCGACGCTGGTCGTCGCCGGGTTGAACGCCGCGCCGTCGATCAGCGTGTCGGGCGGCCCCAGCGGGGCGACGGCGCCGAACAGCAGCGCCGCCACGAACAGCCACACCAGCCGGCCGGACAATCGGCCGCTGGTGGGGCTGGTGTGGAAACGAAGGCTGGCCATCGCCCGCTCAACGTATGAACGGCACGTGCGTGCCGTAACGAAATATGTACGCGAACCGATGGCCTCAGATATAGGTGCGCAGCAACTCGCCCAGTGCGCAGATCGCCAGGCTCTGGCCATAAGGCATCGAGGTGAGGCGGATATCCTTGTAGAATTGCAGGGTGTCGCCCATCGCGGTGCCGAAGCTGACCTGCTGCAGCTCGCCCGCCGCGTCGATATTGTCGAGCACACCGCGCACCGCCTTCAGGCCCACCGCTTCATAGTGCCGCGGCAGATAGCCCTTCCGCACCGCCTTCAGGATGCCATAGGCAAAGCCCGCGGTGGCCGAGGCCTCGAGATAGCTGGTCGGGTCCATCACCAGCGTGTGCCAAAGGCCGCTTTCGTCCTGCGTCTCGGCCAGCGTCTTCACCTGCGCGGCGAGCGTGTCGATCAGGAAGGTGCGGAAGGCGTCGCCTTCGGGCAGATCGAGAATCTCGATGATCTCGGGGATTGCGATCGTCACCCAGCAATTGCCGCGCGCCCACAGCGCCTCGGCGAAATTGTGCCGGCCGTTGAAGTCCCAGCCGTGAAACCAGAGGCCGGTCTTCTTGTCGAACAGATATTTGATATGGACGAGGAACTGGCGCTTGGCCTCCTCCACATAGTGCGGACGGTTCAGCAGCAGACCGATCTTGGCGAGCGGCAGCACGCTCATCATCAACGTGTCGTCCCACATCTCGCCCGGATTTTCGTCGTTATAGACGATGTGCTGGAAGCCGCCCTCCTCGGTCTTGGGCAGGCCGTCCGGCGCCATCAGCCATTCGGCCCAGGTGTCGAGATAGGGCAGGTAGCTGGGATCGGGTTCGTGCTCGTACAGCCAGGCGAGCGTGATGAACGGCGCCACGGTGTTGATGTTCTTGGTCGGCGTGCCCTCGGCGAAGCGGTCGGCGAACCAGCCCTTGATGATGCCCAGCGCCTTCTGGTCGCCGGTCTGCTCGAAATAGCGCCACATGCCGAACAGGCCGACGCCGTGGGTCCATTCCCAGCCGGCCCAGCCCTTGGTGTCGATGATGCGCCCGTCTTCGAGGTGGAGCAGGAACTCGCCGGTCTCGTCCTTGATGTGGACGAGATTGTCCATCAGCAGGTCGATCTTCTGCGTGACGAGGCTGCGGGGAATGTCGTGCGAGGCGGCCAAGGGATGTGTCTCCGTACGTAAAAGGGGGTCAGAGGCCGTGTCGGCGCGCGAAGCGCTCGAACAGGCCGGGCCAGGGATGGGGCGTGCCGTCGGGATCGACCAGGGGCAGGCCGTGGCCACCCTTCTCGAAGATCATCAGCTCGGACGGGAGCTTCGCTGCCTGCAGCGCGGCGAACAGGATCAGGCTGTTGGCCGGCTGCACCACCGGATCGTCGGCCGCGTGGGCGACGAGGGTGGGGGGCATGTCGGCCGGCAAGTCGTGTTCGGCGGAGAAGCGGCGGACCTGCTCCTCGCTTGGGCTGGTGCCGAGCAGTTCCTTGCGCGACCCGCCATGCGCCTCGGGCAAGCGCATCGTGATCACCGGAAAGAACAGGCCAAGCGCCACCGGGCGCGCCGAAAGCCGGTCGGCGGCGTCGACCGGTGCATAGGTGGCAAGGCTCGCGCGGCTGCCGAGCCGGGCGGTGAGATGGCCGCCGGCGGAAAAGCCCATCGCGCCGACCCGCGCGGGATCGATCTTCCACCGCGCGGCGCCGGCGCGGATCAGCCGCATCGCGCGCTGCGCATCCTGCAGCGGCGCGTCCGGACCCGCCGCCCAGCCGTCGTGCGGCAGGCGGTAGAGCAGCTCGAATACGGTAGTGCCGCGCGCGGCGAAGTGGCGGGCGATGCTGGAGCCGGTGCGGCCCAGTGCCACGCGGGCATAGCCGCCGCCGGGAATCATCAGCAGCGCCGAGCCGTCCGGCTTTTCAGCGGGAACGACGTTCAGCATCGGCGTCGCGACATGCGGCCAGGCGATGTCGTCGGCGTCACCGGTGGGGGAGCGCTTGACCCATTCGTCCTTCGCGGTGACGCCCTCGCCGCCGGGCGGACGACCGGGCCAGAGCGGCAGCCGCTCGATCGGTTCGGCGCGGACCGGGACCGCGGCAGCGGCGGTCGCCGCCGCCGAGGCGGCGAGCAGGGTGCGGCGGGTGATCATTGCAGCTCCTCCGGGCGCTGCGGTGCTGCGACCATCGCGACCGGCAGGCCGCCGCGAACGTTGCGCAGCGGTACCAGCTTCACCGGTTCCAGCGCATTGCCGGGCGCGCCGTCCGAGGTGACGGCCAGCGCGATGCTGTTGGCCCCGCGATGGTTGAGGATGCCCTCGGGCACCGGAAAGACGCGCTGGGGCCCGACATGGGCGATGAACTGGCCCATGTTCCAGCCATTGACGAAGATCAGCACGCGGTATCGGGCGCCGGGCGAGCGGGGCTTGCCGGTGTCGCCGAACGCCACGCCGATCGTCGCGTCCTGGCCCTTGGGCAGGTCGAGCGTGAAGCGGCTGCGGTACCAGGTCGTGCCGGGGGCGGCCGGCCCCGCCGCCTTCCAGCCGCGATCGTCGAAGCCGGGGAGATGCCAGCCCATCCGCTCGCCATATTGGCCGCCGTTGTTGGCCACGCCGCGCGCCGGATCGCGCAGATCCTCGCCGCCCTTGCTCCCCTGAATCTTCCAGGTGACCGGCACGGCGAAGCTCGGTCCCCCGGCGGGCTCGATCGAGGCGAAGACGATCCCGCGCGCTTCCTTGTGGAAATCGTCGGCGTCGAGGTCCCAGTTATGGCCGTTGTTGCGGACCATCACCGACAGGACATGGGTACCGGGCGACCGCGCTGCGGCGGGCAGGTCGAACTCGGCGACGCCGGTGGTGATCGGGCGGGGCAGGCCGGCGGGGATCTCGTCGCTGCCGACCAGCCTGCCGTCGAGGAACAGCTGCAGCATCCCTGCGCCGCCCGCGCCGTAATGGATGCGGATGCGCTCGGCGGCGGCGCTGCCTTCGAACCGGCCGCGATACCAGACGTCGCCGTCGTGGAAGCCATAGGCGTCCATCAGCATGTTGGGCACGCCGTCGGGCCGCGCGGTGATGCTGGCATAGGCGCGGTTGTCGATCGCCTGCCAGTCGCGGTCGTCGAAGTCGGGCGCTGCCTCGGGCGTGCCGGGGGCGGAAACCCAGGCGAGATCGGGCAGGGCGATCGGCACGGGGCCGGGGAGGGGCCCGGTCGCGACGAAGCTGCCCGAGGGGGTGCGGGTCGTCGCCACCGGCGCCCCGTTCCAGCGCAGGCTTCGGGTGGCCGCCGGTGCCCAGACTTCGAGCGGCGTCGGCCCTTCGGTATCGCCGGTGAGGGCGAGGCTGCTGCCTTCCGGCGTGGCATGACGGACGAGCGCCGGACCGCGTACCAGCAGGTCCCCCATCCGCCAGAAGCGCGCGCCCTCCGCCTCGTCGCCGATCAGCAGGATGCTCTCCGGCCGGCCGCCGCCGGTGATCCGCAGGCGGGTGAGGCCCTTGTGGGTGTAGGCGAGCTTCAGGTCGCCGCGGGCCGCATCGAAGCTGGAGGCGGCGGTGCCTTCCAGCACCTCGACCTTGGGGGCCGAGCGATAGCGCAGCACCGTTTCGCCCGTCTCGCCGGCGCGGCCGTAGAGCAGCAGCAGGTCGCGGCCGTCCTGGCGCAGCGCCGCCTGCAGCTCCGAACTCGCATAGACCAGCCGCTGTCCGCCCAGCGTCACCCCCGCGACCAGCCACTTCGCGTCGAAGCCATTGAGCGCCATCGGCCAGCTGTACCGCCCGTCGGGCAGGTCGGCGGTGACGGTGAAGCGGTCCTCGGTCTGGCCGTTGGAGGGCTTGTGGGTGACGAGCAGGAAGCGGGCGTCGGTCTCCGGGCTTTTGTTGTGATAGATCTGGATGCGGTCGGACGAAACTGCCACGGGCCCGGCCGGCACCATGCCAGCGAGATCGGGCACGCTCTGGATCAGCCCGGCGAGCTGCTTCAGCTCCTCGGCCTTGGGGCGCAACGCGCGCGTTTCGGCGATCGCCGAGCCATAGTCGTAGCTGGTGAACACCACCGGTGCGGGCAGCCAGCCCCAGCTGGTACCGCCAAAGCCCATGTAGAAGCTCTGGATGGAGATGCCGTTGGCGAGATTGGTGCCGTAGAACACGCGCTGGAACCGCTTGCCCCGCTGGATCGCGTTGCACTCGTAGCCGCCGTTCGATCCCCAGTAATCGAACCAGCCGCCGCCGAATTCGGCGAGGAAGCCCGGCGTGTTGGGCGAGGCGGAGGCGCCCCCCTTCGCGCCGCCGGGGCCGTAAAAGCCCCAATCGGGTGCCGCCGAGCCGCGGGTCGGCTTGCCTGCCACGGTGCAGGTGCCGCCGGGATAGCCGTCGAACGCATACAGGTCGTTCGGCCCCTCGACCGTCTTCTCGACGCCGCCGCCCGCCGGCACCCAATAGCCGTTGCGGCCCTGGTCGTTGTGGAACAGCGGCACGGTGATGCCGTCGGCGCGCGCCTTGGCGGCGAGATGGTCCATGTAGCGGCGCTGCGAAGGCGTGGTCAGCGCCAGTTCGTTCTCGATCTGGTGGAGGATCACATTGCCCTTGTGCCCCTTGCCGTCGCCGTTGATCTGGTGCCGCGCGATGATCGCATGAACCCGGGTCAGCCACTCGTCGGCGGCGGCCATATAGTCGGGATCGTCGGTGCGCGCCCGCGCCCGCTGGTTGATCAGCCAGCCGGGGAAGCCGCCGCGGGTCAGTTCGGCATTCACATAGGGCCCGGCGCGGGTGATGACGTAGAGGCCTTCCTCCTCCGCCATGGTGAGCAGCCGGTCGATGTCGCGGATGCCCGAAAAGTCGTAGACACCGCGCTTCGGGCTGTGAAAACCCCAGTCGAAATAGAAGGCGACGGTGTTGAAGCCGCTGGCCTTCATCTTCTGCAGCACGTCGCGCCAGAGGTCGGGCGAGGGCAGGCGGAAGGCGTGCATCTCGCTCGACCAGATCACCAGCCTTTTGCCGTCGATCATCAGCGAGCGGGCGTCATAGGACACGCGGCCGAAGGTCTTCACCGGCGCGGCGAGATTGGCGGTGGGCTTCGCTTCCTGCGCGGCGGCGGGCAGCGCGGCCAGCAGGGTCGAGGCGAGGAGCGCGGTACGCATCATGGCAGGTAGAAGACCGGGAGGAGCGGCCATTCGAGCGGCTGGTTGTCGGGCGCCACTTCCATCAGCGGCGCCATATGGTCCCACCAGCGGCGCATCACCGGATGGGCGGGCAGCTGGTCGTTGGTGGCGTCGTCGGTGAGCTTCAGCACCGCGAACAGCGCGCCGGTCGCCTCGTCGAGGAAGATCGAATAGTCGCGGATGCCGGCATCGTGCAGTAGCGCGGCCAGCTCCGGCCAGATCGCGTCATGGCGTGCCTTATATTCCTCCGCCATGCCGGCCTTGAGCTGCATCCGGAACGCATGTACCCGCATTTCCCCTCCGCTCCACTATGTGGAACTGTTATGCACGATATGGTAGCAATGCGAGGCGTCGGCGTCAAATGCGATCCGCGTATCGGCTGCATCCTCGAGCAGGATCGGCGCGCGTGCATCGCCGCCGCTCCGCTGGAGCGACAGGCGGGCGCCGCCCAGCCTGCGGACATGGCGTGCCCACAGCCCCCAGGCGGGGGTGGGGCCGAACATGCTCGGTTCGGGATAGGCATCGGCCAGCTCGGGCGGGGAGGGCGGCAGATGGCCTTCCAGTCCACCGTCGAATCGCAGGTCGATATCATACAGGCGGACGTCCTCGATCGGATGTCCGGGCAACCCGGCGAGGATCGCGGCGAAGCGGGGATCCACGCCCACGGCGTTCAGCCCGTGGATGCCGATGTTGCGAAGCGCGCCGACCCGCGTTCCCGCCGGCCCCCGCAGCCGCGCGCCGAGGCGGAGGAACAGCGGCGCGGTGGTGACTTCTTCCATCGTCAGATTCTCGGCGCGCACATCCTCGATCGTGCCGCCGTCGACGCTTTCGATCGCCAGGCCGCGGCTGCGTTCGAAGCGACAGTTGGTGATGGCGATGCGGCGGAAGTCGCCGTTGCTCTCGGTGCCGAGCTTGATGCGGCCGGTCACCCGGTCGCGGTCGGGGGAAAGCTGCTGGGTGCGGCCATGGCTGCCGTCGAGCAGCGTGCCGAGATCATAGCCGGAGATGGTGCAGTCCTCTATGGTCACGTCCTCGCAGGACGTGCGGCCGAGCGCGAGGCTGGTCTTGAGCACGATCGCGTCGTCATTGGGCGTGTTGACCCGGCACCGCGAGACGCGCGCACGGCGGACGCCGTCGAGGTCGATGCCGTCGCGGTTGCTGTCGATGGTGAGGCGGGTGCAGGCGAGGTCCTCCACCTCGCTTGCCAGGATCGCGAAATGGCCGCCGCGGAAAATCGTCAGACCCTCGATGGTGACGCGCCGGCAGCGGGCCAGCGCGATCGCCTTGTTGCCCTGGCCGCGCATCGCCGCGGCATCCTGTTCAAGCCTGGCGACGTCGGCGGGCGTCATCGTCGCCATCGAGAGCGGGCGTTCGCCGCGCTGGGCGCTCCACGGCGTGCCGGGGCCGTTGCGGGTGAGGCCGGCGCCGTCGATCCTGCCCTTGCCTAGGATCGCGATGTCCTCGGCGTCCTCGGCCCAGATCAGGCTGTTGTGCCAGTGGCTGTGGCCGAAATCCTGGTAGAGCTGGGCTCCGCGATCCTCGGGGAGGTCATAGGCACCGTCCGGTCCCGGCGTGGCGGCGAGCAAGGTGGCGCCGGCCTCGATGGCGAGGGTAACGCGGGAAGGCAGGCGCAGCGAGAAGCTGCGATAGGTGCCCGGCGGCAGCAGCACGATCCCGCCGCCAGCCTTGTGCGCGGCGGCAAGCGCGGCGGCGATGGCCGGGCCGTCGAGCGCAACGCCGTCGCCGCGCGCGCCATGGTCGCGGACGTCGAGGACGAGGCCGGTGCGCATCAGCTTCCCGCCGGGCGTTCGCTGCTGGCGGCCAGGCTCGGGGCGAGCCCGAGGCTGTCGAGCGCCGGCGGATGGGCCGGATCGAAGCGGCGCGCTTCGGGGGTGAGGTGGGCGGCGAGGTCCGGCACCGCCTCCGCCAGCCCTGCCGCCACCGCCCGCGCCAGCAGCCAGGCGCCTTCGTTGTTGTGGTGCGTCTTGTCGCGCCCGCCATCGTTGAACAGCTTCGCCGCCTCGGCGGGGCCATAGGCTTCGTACAGCGCGATCGTTGCGGTCTGCAGGTCGACCAGCGGCACCTGCTCTTGCCGTGCGACCTTGCGCATCGCCTCGGCATAGTCGGCCAGCGTGTGGCGGATGCGGCCGGCGTCGAAATTGCGCCGCTCGGGTGAGGTCACCAGCACCGGCCGCCCGCCGCGCCGCCGGACCTCGGCGATATAGGTGCGCAACCAGGCGGGATAGGTGACCGCCGGGTCCGCATAGGTCTGCGGCCATTCGGCCTTCTGGTCGTTATGGCCGAACTGGATCAGCACCCAGTCGCCCGGCTTCACCTGCGACAGCAGCTTGTCGAAGCGCAGCTCGGTGACGAAGGACTTGAGCGTTTCGCCCGATTCCGCGTGGTTGGCGACCGCGATGTTGGGCTGGAACAGCGCCGGCAGCATCTGGCCCCAGCTCGCGGCGGGTTCGGTGCGTTGATCCGTCACCGTGGAGTCCCCCGCGAGGAACACCGTCGGCACCGTCACCGGCTCGATGGTGACGCGCTGCACGCGCGGATCGCCGAGGAACTCGAGGGTGAGCTTGTCGTCCCAGGTGTAGCTGCCCGCCTCACGCGACTTGAGCCGTACCGCGGTGCCGCCGGGGGCATTCAACGGCGGCGCGGCGAGCGTGGCCGTGCGCACATTGACGACGAAGCTGGCGGTGACGAACTGCCCCGGCGCGGTGGTGATGGCGCGCAGCATCAGCCGGCGCGATTCCGCCTTCACCGTGGTGCGGCTGGCCGCGCGGGCATCGCCCAGCCGCACCGTCACCCGGTAATTGCCCTCGGGCACCGCTACCGAGAAGAGCCGCTCGCGCGCCTTGCCCCCCGGCTCATAGCCGAAGCCGCCCGGCTGATAGGGCGTGCCCTCGGCCACCGCGACGCTGCCGGGCCGGGCCGGCGCACCGGGCGCGAGATCGAAGGTCTGCGGACCGGTCACCATCGCGAGCATCGCGAGCATCCACATGGGGTCCCGGCCTATTTGTGCGTGGCAAGGTCGAACGAGAGATGCGGCGGCTGGTTGTACGCCGTGTTCTGCCAGGCGATGCCGAGCCGGTAGACCGGATCGTGCATCAGCGTCGGCAGCCGGATCGCGGTTGGGTACGGCGTGGCGTAGATGCGCAGCTCGCGGCTGTCGGTGCTGGGCAGCACCAGTTCCTCCCGCCAGTCGCCGAGGATGTCGGCGGAGAGGGCGGGGTTGCGCTTCGTGCCGTTGTTCGAGGTGGTGCCCGGCGGATCGAGCAGCAGCTTCTCGGTACTCGTGGTCCAGTCCCATTTGGTGATGCGGGTGCCGTCGAGCAACTCGGCCAGCGCGTCGCCATCCCAATAGATGCTGAAATTGGCCGCGCGCGGATGGCCGCCGGGGATCACCGTGCCGCGCGCGTCATAGAGCTCGGGCGAGTTGCTCGCCCAGGCCTCGGCGCCCGGGAAGCGGGGGTCGATGTCCACCGCGATGCCGCGGCCGGTATCCTTGTCCGCGGGGGTGGACCAGAGCAGCGCGCCGGTGCGCGCATCGAGCATCGCCGCGCCGCGATTGCCGCTGCGTCGCATCTCCTCGTGCACGCCGAACTTCTCCAGGCCGGGCCGCGTGGGATCGAGATCGCCGACATGCATGGTGTCGCCGTGCCCGAGGCCGGAGGACCACAGCCCCTTGCCGTCGTCGTCCACCGCCATCGATCCGTAGATCACCTCGTCGCGGCCATCGCCGTCGACATCGGCGACCGAGAGCTGGTGGTTGCCATTGTCGCCATATTTCTCGTTGCCGGGCGCCGCGCTGTCGAACAGCCAGCGCTGGGTGAGCTTGCCGTCGCGCCAGTCCCAGGCGGCGACGGTCGAGCGGGCATAATAGCCGCGGCCGAACACCAGGCTCGGCCGGTGTCCGTCGAGATAGGCGACGCCCGCCAGATAGCGCTCCGAGCGATTGCCATAGCCGTCGCCCCACAGCGCCTTGAGGCCGGCTTCGGTGTCGGCGCCGCGCGGCGGGGCATAGGGCGCGGTGGCGAGTGCGCGGCCGGTGCGGCCGTCGAACACGGTCAGATATTCCGGCCCGTCGAGGATGCGGCCCTTCAGGTTTGCCAGCTTGCGGCCGTCGCTGGTGACCGTGGAGCCGGTGCGATCGCCCACCTCCACCGTCGCATCGCCGTGGCGCCAGTCCTTGCGCGGATCGCCCACGGCCTTTCCGGTGCCGTCGATCGTTCCGTCGGCGGTCTTCATCGCGATTTCGGCGCGGCCGTCGCCGTCGAGGTCGAACACCATGAACTGGGTATAATGCGCGCCCGATCGGATGTTGCGGCCCAGGTCGATCCGCCAGAGCTTCCTGCCCTCCAGCGTATAGGCGTCGATCAGCGTCTCGCCGGTATAGCCGGCAAACGCATTGTCCTTGGCGATGCCGGGGGCCCATTTGACGATCAGCTCGTAGCGGCCGTCGCCGTCGAGATCGCCGACCGAAACGTCGTTGGCGCTGTAGCTATAGGGCTCGCCCTCGGGGGTGGTGCGGTCCGCCGGCTTTTCCAGCGGTACGGCGAGATAGCCCCCGGCCCAGACACCCACCGGACCCCCGGCCGCGCGGCCGTTCACCGCCAGCGCATAGCGTGAGGTCGGGGTACCGGCCTTGTCGAGGAAGCTGGTCGGCTGGCCGGCGGCGATGCTGGCGATCGGCCTGCCGTCGCGGTACAGGGTGAAGCGGATTCCCTTGGGGTCGGTACCGAGCAGCCGCCATGCGACATGCACGCCGCCGTCCGCGCCCGGCACCGCCACCAGCACGCGGTCCAGCCGTTCGACCTGGCGACCCTGCAGCGTGTCGGTGGTCTGCGCAGCGAGCGGCGCGGCAAGGGCGGCGGCGAACAGGGCGATACGCATCAACGGCAGCTCCTGGATACGCAAAAAAACGGGCCGCCGGGGTGAAAACGGCGGCCCGAGGGGAGGTAAGGGTCAGAACTGGAAATTGACGCCGAAGTTGAAGGTGCGCCCGATCCGCGTCTGGAACAGCGTGTCGCGGCGGACGCTGTCGATGTAGAGGTTGTTGCGCTCGTCGGTGAGGTTCTGCACCTCGGCGATCAGCTTGATATGGTCGTTCAGATTGTACGAGGCCGAAGCGTCGACGAAGGTGTTCGGCGAATTGCCCTGCAGGTCGCTGCCCGGCGAGGCCGGGATCGCGCGGATGTAGCGATCGCGGTAGCTGGCCGTCGCGCGGATGCTGAACTTGCTGTCTTCATAGAACAGCGTGCCGCTCGCCGTGTTCTTCGAAAGGCCGACCAGGTCCGCCGTTGTCGTCACGGTCGGCACGCCACCGGCGCTCGCCAGGATGTAGCGGATCTTCGAGGTCACGCGGGTATAGTTGCCCAGCACGCCCAGATTCTTCAGGAACCCCGGCAGGAAGCGCATCTGCACCTGCGCATTAACCTCGATGCCGTTCAGCTTGCCGCCCGGCGTGTTGACCGGCTGGCCGATGGTGAAGTCCTCGGTCGGTGCGGTGTTGGTGTTGTCGAGCAGCGCGACCGGCAGGCCCAGCTGGTTGAACGGGATCTGGCTCGTCACCCGCTGGATGTAGGTTTTGATGTTCTTGTGGAAATAGGCGACCGAGAGGAGCGAACCGGGCTGGAAATACCATTCCAGCGCAGCGTCGAACGTGTCGGCGCGGATCGGATCCAGATAGGGGTTGTTGATGTTGCCCACCCGCGTCGTGGCGGTAACGCCGCTGGTCGGGGCAAGCTGGCCCAGCTCGGGGCGGGACATGACCTTCGCGGCGGCAAGGCGGACGAGCAGGTTGCGGGCCGGCTCGATGACCAGGTTCGCCGAGGGCAGCCAGTCGTCATAGCCCCGCACGACCTGGCCATATTGTCCGCGCAAATTGGTCGGCGTCTGTCCGGCCGCGGCCACGCTGATATAGCCTGCCGCCAGCATGTCGGTCTTCACATAGCGCACGCCTGCGTCGCCGCGCACCTTGAACGGCAGCGCGAAACCGGTGTCGAAGGTCGCCATCGCATAGACGCTCTTCACCGATTCCCGGATGCGCGAGGCGACAGCACCGCATTCGGTGCGGCAGAACTGGATCGCGTCGTAATTGAAGACCTGCGCCCATTTGTCTGCATCGATCGACGCCCAGCTCTTGGGCGCGCCGCTGCCGAACAGCTGGTCCAGCCCGCTGATCTGGCGGGTGATGCTGGCGAGCGAGGTGCCGGCCGGCAGCGCCTGGACGATCGTCTGCGCCGCATAGGGCAGCGACGTATAGGCGTTGAAGTCGGCGTTGCGATACTGGCCGCCGACGCGCAGCTTGAGCGCGTCGCTGAAGCTGTAGTCGAGGTTCAACTCGCCGGTGAAATTGTCGGTCTGGTTCTTCGAGGGCTTGCCCTGGAAGCTGAACCCGCCGAGCACCGTGCCGTCGGCGCGGCCGGGGGCATAGCTGAAGTTGGCCGGGTCGGAGACGTCGAAACCGAAGCCGATCAGCGGGGTGCTGCGGCCGTTCCGGAAATCGACCGAGAAATTGGGCGTGTCGATCGCGTCCATGAAGGTCTGGAAGCGCTTGGGATTCCACCAGACCGACTGATTCTTGCCGACGAACATCTCGATCTGCAGATGATCGTTGAAACGGTGCCGCAGGTTGGTGTTCACCTGGAGGAAGTCGGAGGTCCAGTGGTCGACCAGGCCTTCGGAGCGGACGTCGACCCCGTCGAACAGGCCATAGACGAGCGAGCCGTTCGAGGTGAACTGCGCGTCGCGTACCGAGACCATCGGCTGGCCGTTGTTGGTGATCGAGCGACCGAACGAGATGCCGGCGATATAGTTGTCGCGGCGGGTCACCTCGAAGCGCGAATAGATCGCGTCGACGCTGATATCGGTGTCATCGTCCGGACGGAACTGTAGCGACAGCGTGCCGCCCATGCGTTCGGTGTTCTGCTCCGAATTCACGTAGCGGGGGAGGCGCGGCAGGAAGGCGCCGCTGCCCGGCACGTTGGGCAGGTCGGCGCGGCGGAGATTGGCGATGGTGTTGTATGCTGCCAGCGTGCCGGTGCGCGGGTTGCCGGTGCTGCACAAGGTCGCGGTGGCGCCTTTGGTGCCGACCGCCGGGCTGATCGGGGCATAGCCGACGGGCGTGCAGAAGGGCTGAACCGGTGCCGGGCCGGCCGCACCGTCGGGATCGACACCGTTGGTGTTGGCGGAGAGGATGTCGACCGCCGAATAGCCGACTTCGCGCATCCGCCGCTTCTGATAGGCAAAGCTGGCGAGCACGCCGAACCGGCCGTCGGCGAACTTCTTGCCGACCAGCAGCGAACCGCGCGGGTCGGTCTTCTTGCTGATCTCGTTGTAGACGCCGCGCAGCGTGGCGGTGAGAGTGAAATCTTTCTTGAGGTCGAGCGGCTTGGGGGCGCTCAGGTCCACCGTCGCGCCGAGCGAGCCTTCCTCGACATCGGCCGAGGTCGTCTTGCGGACGGCCAGCGCCGAGAAGATTTCGGTCGGGAAGACGTTGAAGTCGAAGCTGCGGCCCGAATTGCCCGCGCCGTAGATGTCGGACGAGCCGGTCTGCGAGCTGCCTTCCATCCCGTTGATGCGGACGCGGGTGAAGGCGGCGCCCAGGCCGCGGACCGAGATGTTGCGGCCCTCGCCGCCATCGCCGCGCGAGAGTGCGACGCCGGGCACGCGCTGCATCGATTCGGCGAGGTTGCTGTCGGGGAACTTGCCGATGTCCTCGGCGACGATCGAATCGACCGCCGCGGTCTCGTTGCGCTTCAGGCTCAGCGCGCTGTCGAGCGAGGCGCGGAAGCCGCGGACGACGATTTCGGCCTCTTCGGGCGGTGAGCTCTGGTCCTGCGCCGGGGGGCTGCTGGTCTGGGCTACCGCCGGGGCGGTCGCCGCGATGGCGATGGCAAGGGCGAAGCCCGAGGCGCCACGACGGACCGCGAGGGCATGCAATGCGGAACGATGGGACATTATCCTCTCCCTTTTCTAGGTTTCCGCGGGCGATGCGCCCGTCGGTTGCAGCGGTCTCACGCCGTGCTGTCCCAATATGTATTACGTAGTTCCATCATTTAGCCAAGCGGTTTTTTAGCGCAGCACGGCCGATCGCCGGCGCGAAGCGACGGACGGCAGCAGCCCGGGAACGGGGCGTGGAGATGGGGCGGGGCCGGGCGAGCCGCGCTGCGACTCGCCGCGCGATCAGCCCGGGGTGGGCACCAGCCGGACGGTGGTCGCCTCGCCCGCGAGCGGCACGGCCGTGGCACCCCGCTCGGGGGTCCCGCCCTCGACGCGATAGGCGCGTCCGGCGGTGGTCTTTTGCAGCCGCACCAGCGCGCGGGGCGTCGTCGCGTTGCGCGGATCGAGCGTCAGCGTCACCGTGCCGGTCGTCGGTACGTAGCGGGCAGCGGCGATCTTGCCGGCCTCGAGCGTGATCCACAGGCCCGCAGGCGCGACGAACAGGCGGCTGCGCGCGCCGTCCCTGGGCTGAATCGTGATCGCATCGGGGGCGACGCGAACATTGCCGCCATAGCCGAGCCAGCCGAAGGTCGGATCCTGCACCAGATAGGTGGCGGCGCCGTACGCATGGGCGAAATAGCCCGAGCCATAGTCGCCGCTATAGGGGTCCCATTCCATCCGGTCCGGCCAGCTGTGGAACGCCGCCGATCCGAAGCCGTCGCGATCGATGTTGGTGATGCCGCCCATCAGCCCGCCATAGGCGACGCGCAGCAGGTGCAGGTCGGACGGATTCGCGCGGAATGCCTCGAACAGCGGCAACGCGTTGTTGGTCGAGCCGTAATGGTGGATCTGGCGCTCGATACGCGGATATTTGCCGCCATAGAGGAAATCCCAATAGCGCCGGGCATTCCCGTTATAGCCCCAGTGCGGGATCAGCGGGTCATAGCCCAGGATCACCTCCACGGTTTCCGCCGCCTGCTTCGGATAACCGAAATAGCGCATCCAGGCATAGACCTCGGGCTGGCCGGTCGAATCCCACGCCATCTCACTGCCGAACGGATAGGCAAGGCCCTTCCAGTGATCGGCGCGGGACTTCATCAGCGCCTCGATCTGCGCGGCGCCGTCGGCGATCCCCTCGCGCTTCAGATCGTCGAGCACGTCGACGAAAACCTCACCCTCCATCTGGCCGAACTGGGTATAGTAAGGCGCATCGCGCATCATCGCGACGATCGTCAGCCGCGCATGGTCGAGATACCAGCGCCAGTCGTGATGGGTGACGAGCCCCGGATGGTTGCGCGCCAGCCGGTAGAGCGTCCAATAAGCGAGCGCGACATGCGGGTAGTTGAACGAGCGGCCGAGATCGCCGGCATCCTTCTTCGACCAGCTGGTCCAGCTCTTCCAGTTGGACTCGGGATCGTAATAGCCGGGCATGCCTTCGGGATCATAGTAGAAGAGGCTCTTCTTCACCGCGCCGATATGCTCGCCGTCTGCCACCTGCAGCTTGCCGAAGATCGTCTTGTCGACCAGCGTCTCCAGCCGCTCGATCTCGGCCGGGTCGGGATTGTCGAGCTGCTTCATGATCGCGGCGATCCAGCCGCCGGCGCCGCCCTCGTCGCTCATGCCGGCGATCCACACGCGCGGTTCCTGGGTCAGGACCTTGCCCGCCTCGCGATCATAGCTGAGGATCGCGGGCGACCGGCCGAACGGATCCTTGGGATCGTCGAACCACTGCTTGGTCGTGGTGAAACGGCCGAGATCGGCCATCGTCGCCTCGAGCGGCTTGGTGACGAAATACTGCACCGTCTGCGCGGTGCCGTCGGCATAGGTGATGGTGAGGCGGGCGCGGCCCCAGCCGGTCCCCCGCACCGCATAGCGCCGCCAGCCATTGACCATTCCCGCCGCCGTGACGGTCATCGCGCCGGCAGGCGAGACGTCCACCTTGCGCACGGGCTGGGCGTATTTGAGGAAGAGCGCGGCCTCGAGGTCGTTCGGCACGACATAACCGGGCACGCCCAGCGCCACGGGGCGCCCCTGTGCGACGAGGGTCGACTGGATGCCGCGGATCGACGGCGCCTGCACCAGCCGCACGCCGATGGTTCGCGCTTCGCCCGGCGCCAGCGTGAAGCTGGTGGGCGGATTCCATTGTTCACCCGCCTTGCGCCATTCCTGCTCGACAAAGCCCTTGGAGGCGACGGTCCAGTCGTAAAAGCCTTCGGAAACCTGGCTGCGCGGGCTCTTGTCGGTGAAGATCGCCAGCGGCTCGCGCGGGTTCTTGAGCGGCGCGTAACTCTCCAGCGGCGTTCGGCCGTCGGGCAGCACCAGCAGCGCCGGACCCTTGCCGTTCAGCCGCGTGACCTGGAGATAGCCGGCATCGCGGCCGATATAGGGATCGACGAAGCTCGCCGCCGCATGCGCCGTCTCCAGCGTGCGATCCTGAAGGATGTTGTCGAACACCATCGGCAGCCCCAGCCCGCCCACCTCGACCGGCGCGGCGGAGGTGTTGACCAGCCGGAAGCGCAGCACCGGCACGCCGGCCGCGTCCACCCAGCGCCGTTCGACGCGCAGCGGGATACCTTCCCCCATGCTGGCGGTGATGTCGGCCGCGGCGAACACGCCCGGCGTCCGCGGCAGCGCGGCGATGGGCTTGCGCGCGCGGGCCGAGGCGAAGTCCCGCCAGGCGCCACCCGCGGTTCGCAACCGGATGTTGATGTCGCCGACATGGTTGTAGCCGTCGCCTTGCCGCTCGGCCTCGCGTCCGCCGGGCACGAAATCGAAGCCGGGCTCTGCGACAGGCGATAGCCGGGCGAGCGTGCCGGTGTCGCTGCGCAGGGCGAGCAGGAAGGCGCCCACGCGCATCGGCGTGGTGCGGATCGGCGGATAGACCGGCTTTGCCTCCTGCTTCTCCTGCGCGAAGAGGGGGGCGGCGAAGGGCAGGCTGCTCACGCCGGCAAGGGCGGCGGTGGCAAGGATGAGGCGCGGGGCATGCAGTCGCGCCACACGTCCGCTGGTGCCATGCCGCCGATCCGCTACCATTCTCGCAACTCCCCTTGCAGGATCCGCGGTAGACCATGGCCGGTACAGCCGGTCAAGAATATTATACGATATAAGATGGCCGCGGCGGACGCTGCTTGACCGGACCGCGAAGCCTTCGTAGATCGTATACGATTGGAAGAGGGGTAGGAATGGCACGCACGCGAAGAGAGTTGTTGGCGGGGGCCGGCGGGGCATTGCTCGCAGCTGGGGCGCTGCCAACCGCCGTACGGGCCGCGGGTGCCACGATACTTCCGGCGAAGCTCTCGCCGCTTCCCTTGACGGCGATCCGCCTGCGCCCCTCCGATTATGCCAGCGCCGTGGAGGTCAACCACCGCGCGCTGCTCCAGCTCGAGCCCGACCGGCTACTCCACAATTTCCGCAAATATGCCGGACTGGAGCCGAAGGGTAAACTCTACGGCGGATGGGAGAGCGACACCATCGCCGGCCACACGCTCGGCCACTATCTCACCGCGCTGGTGCTGATGTGGCAGCAGACCGGCGATCCCGAGATGCGCCGCCGCGCCGACTATATCGTGGCGGAACTGGCCGAGGCGCAGGCGAAGCGCGGCACCGGCTATGTCGGCGCGCTGGGGCGCAAGCGGAAGGACGGCACGATCGTCGACGGCGAGGAGATCTTCCCCGAGATCATGCGCGGCGAGATCAAGTCGGGCGGCTTCGATCTCAACGGCAGCTGGTCGCCGCTCTACACCGTCCACAAGGTCTTCGCCGGGCTGCTCGACGTCCATGCCGGCTGGGGCAATGCCCAGGCGCTGCAGGTGACGCTGGGCCTTGCCGGCTATTTCGAGAAGGTGTTCGCCGCGCTCAACGACGCGCAGATGCAGCAGATGCTGGGCTGCGAATATGGCGGCCTGAACGAAAGCTATGCCGAGCTTTATGCCCGCACCCGCGATGCGCGCTGGATGGTGGTCGCCAAGCGGCTCTACGACGATCGCGTGCTGGGTCCGCTGAAGGCGGGCGAGGACAAGCTCGCCAACTTCCACGCCAACACCCAGGTGCCCAAGCTGATCGGCCTGGCGCGCATCCACGAGCTGACCGGCGATGCCGGCGACGCCACCGCCGCCCGCTTCTTCTGGGAACGGGTGACCGGGCATCACAGCTATGTGATCGGCGGCAATGCCGACCGCGAATATTTCTCCGCGCCCGACAGCATCGCCCAGCACATCACCGACCAGACGTGCGAGCATTGCAACACCTACAACATGCTCAAGCTGACCAGCCATTTGTTCGCCTGGCAGCCGAACGGCGTGCTGTTCGACTATTATGAGCGCGCCCACCTCAACCATGTGATGGCGGCGCAGAATCCCAAGACCGGCGGCTTCACCTATATGACCCCGCTGATGAGCGGCGCCGAGCGTCAATATTCGCAGCCGAACGAGGATGCCTTCTGGTGCTGCATCGGCTCGGGGCTGGAGAGCCATGCCAAGCATGGCGAGGCGGCGTTCTGGCAGGGCGAGGGCGCACTGCTCGTCAATCTCTACATCCCGGCGGAGATCGACTGGAAGGCCCAGAAGGCGAAGCTGGTGCTCGACACCGCCTATCCGTTCGAGGGCACGGCGACGCTCAAGGTCGAGCAGCTTGCCCGCGCGGCACGTTTCGCCATCGCGCTGCGCGTGCCCGGCTGGGCCGAGGGCAAGGCGGTAGTGACGGTGAACGGAAAGCCGGGGGACGCGGTGTTCGATCGCGGCTATGCGATCGTCGCGCGCAGCTGGAAGAGGGACGACACCATCGCCATCAGCCTGCCGATGGCGTTGCGGCTGGAGGCGGCGCCGGGCGACGACAGTACGGTCGCAGTGCTGCGCGGGCCGATGGTGCTGGCGGGCGACCTCGGTCCCACCTCCACCCCGTGGAATGCCGGCGATCCGGCGCTGGTGGGGACGGACTTGCTCGCCGCCTTCACCCCCGCGCCCGAGCCTGCGGTGTTCGAGACACGCGGCATCGTACGCCCGGCCGACCTGCGCTTCGTGCCCTTCTACCGCCAGGTCGAGCGGCGCAGCGCGGTCTATTTCCGGCGCTTCAGCGAGGCGCAGTGGCGGCAGGAACAGGCCGCCTTCCTCGCCGAGCAGGCCCGGCTGAAGGACGTGGCGGCGCGCTCGGTCGACGTGATGCACCTGGGTGAGATGCAGCCCGAGCGCGACCATGACCTGCGCTCGGACATTTCCTACCCCGTCTCCTATCGCGGGCGGCAGGGGCGCGATGCGCGCTCGGGCGGCTATTTCGACTTCAAGATGAAGGTGAAGGACGGCCCGCTGCTGCTCCAGGCGACCTATTGGGGTGGCGAGCGGGAGCGCAGCTTTGACATCTTGGTCGACGGCGTGAAGATCGCCACCCAGACGCTCAACGACAAGGAACAGCCGGGCAAGTTCTACGACGTCACCTATCCGCTCCCCGAGGCGCTGACCAAGGGCAAGAGAAGCGTGCGCGTCCGCTTTGTGCCGCACGATCGCAGCAGCGCCGGGCCCGTGTTCGGCGTGGTGCTGTTCACCGCCAGGCCGTGAGCGTGGCGACGCAAGGATCGGGTGTCCGCCTGACATTGGACGAGGTTCGCGCGCTCGCCCGGCGGGTGCTGCTTGCGGCAGGCCTTGCCGAGGACCATGTCGAGGCGGTCGCCGAGACGATGGTCGCGGGCGAGCGCGACGGCTGCGCCTCGCACGGCATCTACCGGCTGCTGGTCGCGGCGAACACCATCGCCAAGGGCAAGGTGGTGCGCGATGCCGTGCCGGTGCTGTCCGAGCCGGCCCGCGCGCTGGCCCGCGTGGAGGGCGGTGGCGGCTTCGCCCAGCTGGCCTTCGCAGTCGGCAAGCCGGCCTTGATCGCGAAGGCGCGCGCCTATGGCATTGCCGCGCTCGCGCTCAACAACGTCGTCCATTTCGCCGCGCTCTGGCCCGAGGTCGAGGCACTGGCGGAGGAAGGGCTGGTGGCGCTCGCCTTCACCCCCAGCCACGCCTGGGTCGCGCCCGCCGGGGGCACGCGGCCGGTGTTCGGCACCAATCCGATCGCGTTCGGCTGGCCCCGCCTGGCACCGGCGCCGCCTTTCGTCTTCGACTTCGCCACCAGCAAGGTCGCGCGCGGCGAGATCGAGCTGCACCGTCGCGCAGGCAAGGCGGTGCCGGAAGACTGGGGCATCGATGCGGAGGGTCGGCCGACCACCGACCCCGCCGCGATCCTCGACGGCGCGATGCGCACCTTTGGGGGGCACAAGGGATCCGCGCTCGCCGCGATGGTGGAGCTGGTCGCCGGCCCGCTGATCGGCGACTGGACCAGCGCGGAATCGATCGCCGCCGATGCCGGCGCGGGTGCCTCGCCGCTGGGCGGCGAGCTGATCGTCGCGATCGATCCCACCGGGTTCCTCGGCGAAGCGGTCGCTGGGCACCTGCTCCGGGCCGAGGCGCTCTTCGACGCGATCGAGGGGCAGGGCGCCCGCCTGCCCTCGGCGCGCCGCTATGCCGCCCGTGCGCGCAGCCTTGCCGAAGGGGTGCGGATCCCCGAGAAACTCTATGCCGACATTCTAGCGCTGGAAGCGAGCCTCACGCCATGAAGCCCATTCTCCTCCTCACCGCCGCCCTGCTCGCCACCGCCGGGGCGCCCGCGCCGAAGCCGGCGAGCCCCGATGCCCGCCTCAAGGCGATCATCGACAGCGAATACAAGTGGCGGACGGAGCAGCAGGGCCCGGGCGAGGACACGCCGGCGGCCAAGGGCGGCCTGCCCGATGTCGGGCCGGCAGCCCAGGCGGCCCGGCTCGCGCGCTGGACGGCGGTGTCGCGCCAGCTCGCCGCGATCGACCCGGCGAAGCTGAGCCCCAAGGGCCGGATCGACTATCTGGTGTACAAGGGTCAGATCGATGCACTGCTCGCCGAACAGCGTTTCCGCGATTACGAGAAGCCGCTGACCTCGGACACCAGCTTCTGGAGCGATCTCGCCGGATCGGCGCGGGAGAGCTTCCTGACCGAGGACCAGTACCGCGCCTACATCAAGACGCTGCGCGACATGCCCCGCTATTTCGACCAGAACATCGCCAATATGCGCGCCGGGCTCGCCCGCGGGTTCACGCCGCCCAAGGTGACGCTCACCGGCCGCGACATCGGTGTGGCGCAGGTGGTGGAGGCGCCGGTCGAGCAGAATCTCTATTACACCCCGTTCCAGAAATTTCCGGGCGCGATTCCGGCATCGGTTCAGGCCGAGCTGCGCCGCGAAGGGGCGGCGGCGATCCGTGAGGCGGTGATCCCGGCGCATGCCAAGCTGCTCGAGTTCCTGCGCAAGGACTATATCCCCGGCGCCCGCACGCCGCTCGCGGCGACGACGCTGCCCGACGGCCAGGCCTATTACCGCTCCAAGATCCGCGAATATGTGACCCGCGACATGACCGCCGAGCAGGTCCATGCCGTGGGGGTGCGCGAAGTGGCGAAGATCCGCGCCGAGATGATGACGGTGAAGGCCGAGGCGAAGTTCGACGGCGACCTGCCGGCGTTCCTCAACTTCCTGCGTACCGATCCGCAATTCTACGCCAAGACGCCGCGCGAGCTGCTCTACCACGCCGCCTGGGCGGCCAAGCAGTTCGACGGCAAGGCCGGGCAATATTTCGGCCATCTGCCGCGCCGCCGCTTCGCGATCGTGCCCGTGCCGGACGATCTCGCCCCCTTCTACACCGGCGGGCGCGGCGGGCCGGGCGTCTATCTGGTCAACACCTATGATCTCAAGTCGCGGCCCTTCTATCAGCTCACCGCGCTCACCCTGCACGAAAGCGCGCCGGGCCATGCCTTCCAGATGCCGCTGGCCAATGAGAACAAGGCGCTGCCGCCCTTCCGCCGCGATACCTATCTCTCCGCCTATGGTGAGGGCTGGGCGCTCTATTCGGAGAAGCTCGGCGTCGAGATGGGCATGTACGAGACGCCGTACGATCATTTCGGCATGCTCAGCTACCAGATGTGGCGCGCCGCGCGGCTGGTGGTCGATACCGGCATCCACGCGATGGGCTGGACGCGCGAGCAGGCCCAGGCCTTCCTCCGCGACAATACCGCGCTCAGCAATCACGAGATCGAGACCGAGGTCGACCGCTACATCGCCTGGCCCGGTCAGGCGCTGAGCTATTATATGGGCGAGCTGGCGTTTCTGGACGCGCGGGCGCGGGCCGAGAAGGCGCTCGGCCCCAAGTTCAACCTCCGCGCCTGGCACGATGCGATGCTGCAGCTGGGATCGGTGCCGCTGACCGTGATCGACCTGCGCACCGACCAGTTCATCCGCGAAGGCGGCAAGGGCCCCTATCCCGACGAGGAGTGACGCTCACCGCTTGCAGCGGGCGACGAGCGCCTGCGCCGTCGCGGCAGTCAGCGCCTCCTGGTGCCGGCCGCAGACCTGCCCGTCCGCGCCGATCGCCAGGCTGTAGGGCAGCCCGGCGGTCTCTTCGGAGATGGTCCGCCACAGCCGCCGCTGGATGCCCGTCTCGGGGTCCCAGCGCGCGGTGCGGGGTACCTGTTCGAGCATCAGCCGGGTGGCGCGGCTGTCGTCCACCGGCACCACCAGCACGCGATACGGCCGGGCGCCGCCGGTGATCTCGGCAAGGTGGCCAAGCTCGCCATGGCAGGGCGCGCACCACGCCGCGACGAACAGCAGCACGCTTTCCGGCGGATAGGGAAGGGGCTCCTCGCCTGCTGCGGGCGCCGTGCTTGAAAGTACTGCCGCCAAGAGCATGGCGCAGCGTCCGAAAATTTTGCCGCGGCTGCTTCTCGACATTGTCGCGCCTGCATGATTGGGTGGCTGCATCGATATGGGGGGTATCACAATGTCTTCGCTGATTCTTGCGCTATTGCTCGCAGGTGCCGCCGATCCGCAGCAGCAGGCGGGCGTGCCCGCCCTCACGTTGCAGCAGCTGTTTGACAAGGCGACCAAGGCCGCCGCCGACGGCGAATGCGCCGAGGCGGTGGCGACCTTCGCGCAGATCGAGAAGAACCCCAAGGCGATGGCGAGCGCCACCGTCCGCGCCGCGATCGACGTGCGGAAGGGCTATTGCCTGATCACGCTGGAGCAGGTGGAGGAAGGCGAGGCGGCGATCCGCCGCGGGCTGCCGGTGCTGGCGGCAAAGGGCGGCAGCTTCGAGGAGGAGGTGCTGCAGGCCCATCTCGCGCTGGGCAAGATCGCGGTGCTGCGGTTCGACTATACCACGGCGGCCGCCGAATTTCGCATCGCGCTGGACAGCAGCACCGGTGACAGGCGGATCAAGCCGCTGCTCGCGCTGTCGCAGGTGCTGATGTTCGACCAGGATGGGGAAGCGTTGCGCTACGCCACCGAGGCGCGCAGCCTGATCGTGGCGAACCCCAAGGCCGATCCGGGCGCTGTGGCGGCGGTGCAATCGCTCTATGCGCGGACCCTGCTCAACGCCGGCCGCGCCCAGGAAGCCTATGCCGAGCTCAAGAACAGTCTGCGCAAGCAGGGCGGGCTGAGCCTGAAGGTGGATAGCGCTGGCCTGGCGACGCGTTCGGATCTCGCCATCGCGGCGTGGATGAACCGGGATTTCGAATCCGCGCGCAATTATCTGGCCTATACCGGCGCCGGTCGTTTCCGCGATTCCCCGTTCGGTCGCGCCACCGAGATGGACCCGCCGCCCTGCGGCGAAGCGACAGGATTGAAGCCGGATGACGTCGCGATCGTCGAATTCTCGCTGGCGGAGGACGGGCATGTCGAAGGCGTACTGCCGGTCTACACGCTGGCCGGTCGGAAAGCCGCGTTGGCGTTCTCGCGCGCGGTGGCGGGCTGGTCGTGGACTGCGGAAACCGCGAAGAGCGTGCCGCTCTTTTTCCGTCGGGCGACCCGCATCGAGCTGCGCTGCTCGAACGGCGGCGATAATCCCTCGCTGATCCAGCCGCTTGCCGCCACCTTCGCCGATTGGATTGCCGGGCAGGGCGTTGCCGAAGGTGCCGACAAGGACGAACCCGACGCCAAGGCCCTGCCAGCACAGCAGGCTGCGCTGGCGACGGCGCGGGCGAAGGGCGATCGCGCCGCCGTTCTTGCCGCGGCTGTGGCGATCGGCCGGAACAGCGTCGCCGGCCAGGACCAGCGCAAGGCGATGCTGGGCGAGGCGGTCGTGCTGGCCGACGCGCTTGCCGCACCCATCCCGGCGCGCGCGTTCCTCGCCATCGAGCAGGCGAGCGTTTCGAGCCATGACGGGGGCTATGTGCAGCGGTTGCGCGCGCTGCTGGCCCGGCCCGAGTTCCAGCAGGATCCGCTTGCCGCAGCGACGCTGCGGCTGCTGGTCGCGCTGCCGCGTTCCCGTCGCGGGGTGCCTGGCGACGCCGATACGCTGCTCGCCCAGGTGATCGCGGCCCCGGCGCTGCCCGATCGCCATCCGCTCAAGGTGGCGGCGCTGCTCCAGCGGGCGAACCTCGCCGCGGCGAAGGGGCGCGTGGAAGAGGCGCAGCAGGCGTTCGCCGGTACCGGGCTGACCAGCAAGCAATGCGCGCTGCTCGGGCTCAAGCCGGCGGTGCGGTCCTACGGCAATACCGACCAATTTCCCGACACGGCGTCGCGCTTCGGCTTCGAAGGCTGGGTCCGTTCGGAGTTCGACGTCGCGCCAGACGGGCACACGCTGTCGCCGCGGGTCGTAAGCGCCTATCCCGCCTTTGTGTTCGACGAGGCCGGCATCGGCGTGGCCAAGGGCCTGCGGTACACCAGCAGCTACCGTCCGGAAGAGGGGGCGGCCTGTACCGCGCAGAACATGACGATCGCATTCCAGCAGTTCGGTCGTTGACGCGCTGGGACGGAGCAGCTTGAAGGCGATATGACCAACGCCTCCCACATTCTCTCGCGTCGGACGCTGATCGGCGCCGGCATGGGTATCGCTGCCTGCCCGTCGACGCTGCTGGCACGCACCTCTGCCGCGACCGGGCTGATCGCCGGCACCTATGCGAACGGGGGTGGGCCGGGGCTGGTGCGGCTGGTCGCAGGTCCGCAGGGCTGGCGGGCAGCGACGCCGCTGCCGGCGATCCGCAACGTGTCGTTCGGCGTGCGATCGGCGACTACGGGGCTCCGCTATCTGCTCGACGAGCAGACCGAGGGGCGGCTGGGCATCTACGATGCGCGGTTCAACAGGCTGGCGGATCTTTCCACGCTGGGCGCCGATCCGTGCCACGCTGCGCTTTCGCCCGACGGTCGGCGCCTCGCCGTCGCCAATTACTCCAGCGGGTGCGTCGCGCTGTTCGCGCTCGATCGCGCCGGGCGTCCGCTGGGCGAGGGCACGCGGATCCAGCATGAAGGCAGCGGCCCCAATCGCGATCGCCAGGCCGGGCCGCACGCGCACTGGGTGGGCTTCACCGCGCGCGGCAGCCAGCTCCATTCGGTCGATCTCGGCGCGGACGCGGTGTTCCTCCACCGGCTGGGGGCTGGCGGTGCGATCGATACCAGCATCGCCTACCGCACCGAGGCGGGCGCCGGGCCCCGTCATCTGGCGCGCCACCCGCGCCTGCCGGTCGCCTATCTCGTCACCGAGCTCGCCAATACGGTAACGGTGCTGCGCGCGCATCCCGATGGCAGGTTCACCGCGCTGGCGACGCTTTCCACGCTGCCCAAGGGCTTTGCCGGCGCCTCGGCCGCCGCGCATATCGCGGTGAACGCAGCCGGTACCCGGCTCTACATTTCCAATCGCGGGCATGACAGCATCGCGGTATTCGCGATTCAGCGCGACGGCGGGCTTACCCTGCTCCAGCATGCCGGCTGCGGCGGCCATTGGCCGCGGCTGTTCCTGCTGCGCGAGGCAGGCGGCGAGCTGCTCGTCGCCAATCAGCGGTCGGGCAACATTGCGCGGCTGCCACTCGCGCGAGACGGGCGGCTGGGCACGCCGTCGCGCGGGCTGGCGATGCCTGGCGTGGTATTCGTCTCCGCCTGACCCGTCAGCGAGCGAGCCGCACCGCGGCGGTGCCCTCCGCCCAGACCGGCAGATACAGTCCCTGGCCGGAAGCCTGCAGCGTGCCCGTCCGCGTCCGCTCCAGCCGCGCATCGATGCGCAGCGGCCCCTCGCGTCGGGTGTCGATTGCGCGGCTGACCTTGCCGAGCAGTTCGGCATAGTCGCGCTCGAAATTCTGCGTGAGCGATGCGGCGATGAAGCTGCTCATGCCCGGCGCGTTCATCAGCCGCAGGATGAGATCGCCGCCCGTCATGTCGGTGGTGCCGCTGACGCCGAGGCTCTGGAAGTCGACGCGGCGGGAGTTGGGCAGATTGACCGGCGTGGCGATCAGCCACACCGTGCCGCGCGTGCGCCCGATCCGCCCGGCGACATCCTCGGCGGCGAACAGCAGTCCGACGGCCATCTGCCCGCCCTTGGTGCCGTAGATCGTCGCCGTCTCGAACCGGGCGCGCACCGGACCGACGCCGGGCACGTCGAACGGCCGGGCGGAGCGCTTGACCAGCGCCTTCATCAGCACCGGTTCCAGTTCCCGATAATCCGCGATCACCGGCACGAACAGTGATACCTTCCCCATCGGCCCCTGGAGCGGCTGCATCGCGGGCAGCGGCGTGGCCGTGGGGTCGGCCGGCCGCTGGCCGACAAAGGTCTCGGTCAGCGCCTCCATGCCCAGCCGCAGCTGGAGCCGGTTGCCGGTGATGGCGTAGCCGCCATAGCGCAGCTGCCTCGGCGTCACCCGCATCCACACCGGCGGGTTCTCGCGGTTGAGCGACAGGGTGGTGAAGGCGGAGCGCCATGCCTCCTCGATCTTCTGCCGCACGCCGAGCTTGCGCAGTTCGCCGGGCAGTTCGCGTTCGAGCTTGGCGATCACCGGCGCCAGCTTGCGATCAGCCTTGTCGGTAAACTCGATGCGCTGGCCGAGCAGATCGACATGCGGCGCATCCCGCCACGCATAGTCGATGCTGATCTTGCCGCGCGGGTTCCAGTCCGGTCCGAGCGAGAGGCGGATCACCGCGTGCGCCATGGCGTCGGCCGTCGCGGTCTCGCGCTTCAGCACGCCGCCGATATCCTCGGCGCGGACCACCGCGTGGAGCGGCATGGCCAGCCGGATCGTCTCGCCGCTGCCGCCGATGGTCATGCGACCGCGCGTCACCTCGCCGACAATGCGGCACTTGATCTTGGGGGTCTTGAGGGTCGCGATGCCGAGATCGACGTGCTTCTGCGCGACGCAGGTCTGGCCGGGTGCGTCGATCCCCCACAGCCGGCGCGGCACCGCACGCTCCAGCGTGGCGGCGAGATCGGCAAGATTGGCTTCCAGGGGCAGGGTGAGCGTCGACAGTTCGGGCGTCACCGTGATCCCGTCCTTGGCGCGCGGCGGGGCGCCGCCGCCCCGGTCGCCCGAGCAGCCGGCCAGCACGAGCAGCACCAGCGTCCAGAGATACTGCCCGCGCATCGCTTTCCCCTTGTTGCCGGACCGGAACGAAGGGGCTCAACCAGCCGGAGGGCGAGCGGGTTCCCTGCGGATCAGTGCAGCATATGGGCCGGGGCTCGGGCGCCATGCACGGACGCGCGCGTGTCCGCCCGGAAATGGCTGGCCTTGTCGCTCAGCACCGCCACTTCCTCGGCCAGCTGGCGGGCGGCGACCGAGGTCTGCTCGACCATGGTCGCGTTCTGCTGCATGGATTCGTCCATCCGCGCCAGCGTGGCGCTGATCGCATTGACCGCGCGCGATTGCGACTGGTTGGCGGTCGCCATGTCGGCGAGGTCGGTGCGGACCTCGTCCACGTCGGTGGCGATCCCGGCAAAGGCGTCGTCTACCCGCTGGACCATGCCAAGCGCTTCCCCCACTTGAAGCTGGGTCGAGGTGAGCTGGTCCCGTGCGCGGCCCGCTTCCTCCTCTGCGCGCATCGCCAGGGCCGAAACCAGATCCGCCACGACCGCGAAGCCGCGGCCCGCCTCGCCGGCGCGGCCGGCTTCCACGGCGGCGTTCATCGCCAGCACGCGCGTCTGGAAGGCGATCTTGTCGAGCCCTTCGATCACGCTGTCGATGCCTTTGGCGCTCTCGTGCACGCGGCCCATCGCGCCCACTGCCTCGCCGGCGGCCGCGCGGCCGGCCTGCACCGTGACGACCGCATCGTTCGCCCGCGCGAGCGTGCGTCCGGCAGCGTCCGCGGTCGCGACCAGCCCCTCGTCTATACGCTTTACGGCGCCGGTCGTATCGCGCAGCGCGGCGGCATTCTCCTCGGTGCGCCGGCTCAACTGGTCGGCCACCTGGGCGATCTCGGTCGACCCGCCGCGAATGGCTGCGGCATTGTCGTTGATCGCTGCCAGCAGCCCCCGCAGTTGCTGCAGCGTTTCGTCGAACGCGCGTTCAAGGGCGGCATAGGCTTCCGGGAGGCGGCCCTTGAGCGACTGGCTGAGGTCGCCTTCGGCCAGTGCCGCCAGACCATCGCTCAGGATCGTGACGATGGTGCGCAGCTCCTCCGCCTGCCGACGGCGCGTGTCGGCGGTGGCGGTTTCGGCATCGGCGCGGTGCGTGCTTTCGGACTGAAGCGCCCCGATCAGACCGTTGATGCTGCCGGTCAGCAGGATCAGCGCGCCGGCCTGGGACACCAGGATCACCGCGTGCAGCACGATGCGCGGCAGGCCGCCGCCATTGGTGAACACCCAGTCCGGCACGAGCAGCCCGAACAGCAGGTGGTGCACCGCGACGACCGCCGTACCGGCGACGATCGCGCGCGCGTCGCACAGCACCGCGCAGGCCGCGAGCGCGGCGAAGAAGATCATGTGCAGGTCGGGCTGCCAGGCCTGACCGCGGAACACGATGAGCAGCAGCGCAGGCTGGGCCACGATGGTCATCGACACGATCAGGCGACATCGGGGATCAATCGCGCCCTGCAGCGCGAGGAGCAGCGGATAGGCCGCCACCACCAGCGAAGCGCCGGCGAGCATCGCCTGTCCGGTCGCCAGCCCGCCGACGGCACCGGCCAGTGCCAGAAGCGCCATCAGCGCGGCGAGCAGCCGCATGCCGGTGGATCGGAGGGAGTCGAGGGACAGGCGCGTCATCGGGGTTCCGAAGCGACGGGATCGCTGCAGAAGGGAGGGCTTCCGCGCAGCACCAGCACACCGTGCGCGAGCATGCGCGGCATGATCCTGTCGCGCGTGCCGGTGACGAACCGTGTCCCCGGCAGGCGGCCGACGCCGGTGATCGCCGCACCGGACTCCTCGGCCAGCCGCGCCAATGCGGCGGCACCGGCGTCCGTCAGCGGGATCAGTACCATGCTGCCATGGCTCGGCGGTACGAAGCCGAGCACGCCCACACCGGCGAGCGCGATCGCCTGCGCCGTCAGCGCAAAGGGTCCTGGCCTCCGCGGTGCGGGTGATCGACGGGAAAAGAGCATAGGTATCTATAGGCGATGCGCGGCTTCCCGGCGCTGCCAAGCACCTGTCTTTATGGACATACGGGCCGCCTCGGGGGCGGCTTACCCCGCGAGCAGGCGAAAGGCGCGCCGGTTGGCGATGGCCACGGCAGCATGGCCGCGCATCAGCCGTTCGGCCCGATCGGCATCGCCGCCGGCGATCGCCTCGAACACCGCCCGGTGTTCGTGATGTGCCGCCAGCAGGTGGCGATACTCGCCCTCCAGATCTTCCCAGTCGAGCGCCAATGCCGCTGCCGAGGCGAAGGGCAGGTGGTTGTTGCGTCCCAGCGCCAACGCGATCGAGGGATTGCCGCTCGCCGTGATCAACAGGTCGTGAAAGGCCAGATTGTAGCGGTAGAATCCGTCCAGGTCGCCGTCCGCCAGATGCCCCTTGGCGAACAGCGTGTCGCCATCGGCGAGGATCGCGGTGAGGTGTGCCTGTTCCTTCTCGGTCAGCCCGCGTTCGGCGAGACGACGTGCCGCGAGCCCCTCCAGCACGCCGCGCACCTCGATCGCGCCGGTGATTGCCGCGGCGTCGACCGCGCGCGGCGTATAGCCCCGCGCGCCGAGCTTCACCACCAGCCCTTCATGCTCCAGCGCCCGCAAGGCGGTGCGTACCGGCATGCGCGAGACGCCCAGCATCTCGGCGGTCGGGATCTCGGCGATGCGGTCGCCCGGCTGGATCGATCCGTCTGCGATCATTCGGCGAAGGGCGACCAGCACCTGCTGGCCCGGCTTGGCAGGCTTTTCCATCACCCGCGCTTAAAGCATTGGCGCGGCGTGGCGCCAAGGGGTCAGGCGGCGGCTTCGACTTCCGGGCGCCGCTCCGCCGCGATCGCCCGGTCGATCATCAGTCGGGAACGCACGCCGCCGGCATCGATGTTGAGCTTCATCAGTTTGCGCTCGGGATAGCGCAGCAGATTGGCCTGCTGGCGTTCGAGCATTTCCAGATCCTCGCCGAAGATCGTGCCCTGGCCGGTGCGGATCGTATCGGTCAGCGCCGTGTCGGCCACGGCGAAGCGGCGCGCCATGCCCCAGAAATAATGGTGCGACGTCTCGGTCTCGGGGGTGATGAAGTCGACGACGATGCTGGACGCCTTCCAGCGATCCTCGGCATCATAGCCGCCCTTGCCGGCGAGCGCGACGCCTACTTCGATCAGCACGTGGCTGGGCAGGGTGAAGCGGCAGATCTGCCAGCGATCCACCGGCTGGTCATCGGGTAGGCCCGCGCCGCGCAGCGCCATCTTCCAGAAGGGCGGTGCCTCGATCCCGTCCATGAACCGGCGAGTGACGACCTGTTCGCCATCGATCAGCGTCTCGACCGGCGCCTCGTCGATCTCCTTCTGGCCGATGCTGCTGCTGTGGACATAGGTCTCATGGGTGAGGTCCATGAGGTTGTCGATCATCAGCCGATAGTCGCAGTGGATGTGGTAATAGCCGCCGCCATAGGCCCATTCGGGGCTCTCCGCCCATTCGAGATGGTGGAGCCTAGCGGGATCGGCGGTCTCGAAATCGCCGGGCCAGACCCAGAGAAAGCCATAGCGTTCGATCACCGCGAAGCGGCGGACGCCGGCGAATCTGTCGACACGCTGGCCGGGCATTGACGTGGCGCGGCCCGTGCAGCCCATGACCAGCCCGTGATAGCCGCAGACCAGTTCGCCATCGCGGACGAAGCCGAGCGACAAGGGCGCGCCGCGGTGCGGGCAGAAATCCTCGAGCGCGATCGCCTGGCCCTCGGCCCCGCGGAAGAACACCATGGGCTGGCCACAGATTGTCCGGCCCAGCGGTCGGTCGGCCAATTCGCCGGCGGATGCGGCGACATACCAGGCCTCTTTGGGCCAGGTCTGGGGGGCGCGGTGCGTGGTGGCGATCTGCTCGACCATGGGTGTCCTCTCCGTTATTGGATCCAATAGAGGGTCAAACGGAGAGGGAGTCAAGTGCCCTATGCTCCGGCAATGCGGCCAGCATCGTCTTGGCCGCCCTCGCAAAGGCGGCGCAGTCCTCCTGCGCGGAGGGCAGCGCCTGGCGGAAATGGATGAAGCCATGGATCATGCCTTCGGCCTCCAGCCGTTGCACGGGCACGCCTGCCGCTTCCACCCGATCGGCATAGGCATGGGCGGCGTCGCGCAGCGGATCGAGGCCTGCGGTGTGGAGCAGCAACGGTACCGGGGGAATCGGCCCATGGATGCAGTCATGGCGCGGGTCGCCGGCGGGTGCCTGGTACTGGGCGTCGAACCAGGCCATCTCGTCCTTGCTGAGGAAGAAGCCTTCGCCGAACCTGCGGTAGGACGGCCAGTCGGTACCGCCGCCCATATAGGGATAAAAGGCCCAGCAGGCGCGCAGCGGCACCGCGGCGGGACGCAGCGCGAGCTGCTGGGCGGTGACGATGGCGAGATTGCCGCCCGCGCTGTCGCCGCAGGGGATGACGCCGGTAACCTGGAAGCCGAACGCGTCCGGCGTCGAGCCCACCCAGCGGGCTGCAGCCTCGGCATCCTCGGGCGCAGCGGGAAAGGGATGTTCGGGCGCGAGACGATAGTCGACCGCCAGCACCGGCAGGTCCAGCGTGTCGGCCAGCCAGGTACAGAAGCTGTGATGGGTGCCGAGGTCGCCGATGACGAAGCCGCCGCCATGGAAGAACAGGACCAGCGGGCTCGCAATGCGGTCGAGGCGTCGGTCGTAGAGCCGTGCGGGAAGCGGCCCGGCGGGGCCGGGTATGGTCCAATCCTGTACGCGCGCGATCGACAGCGGTGGCAGATCGGCTACCGCGCAATTCGCCCGCATCACCAGCCGCCCGGCTTCCACCGGCAACGCCGAAAGTGGGGGCGAGGCGTTTTCTGCCAGATAGGCGAGGAAGGCGGCGACGTCCGGCCGCAGCGTGGTTTCGGTCATGAATCCTGCTCCATCAGCAGCACCGGCTTGATCACGGCGCCGGTTTCCGAATCGTGCACCGCCTGGTCGATGGCGGCGAAGGGATAGGTCCGCACCAGTTTCTCCATCGGCAGCCAGCCGGCGCGATAGTGCTCGATCAGCTCGGGCACGAAGCGCTGCGGATCGATTCCGCCCTCCACTACCCCGACGATCCTGCGACCCAGGCTCATGATCGCCGAGGCGTCGATCGCGAGCTTGGGATCGGAGGGGTAGGCGCCGACCAGCGCCAAGGTTCCCCGCGCGGCAAGCAGGTCGACCGCCTGGACCAGCAGCGCCGGGACCCCGGTCGTGTCGACGACGAAGTCGAATGGCCCGCGGAGGGCGTCGATGCTCGTCGCGGTCTCCGTGGCGCCGAGCTCGCCGCCGAGGTCGAGGCGATGGGCGTGGCGGTCGAGCAGCGCGATCCGGCCGGCACCGGCGATACGCGCGGCCATCACGGCCGCAAGCCCGACCGCGCCCGCGCCGAACACCGCGATCGACTGGCCCGCCTGGAGTTTCAGCGTCTCCAGCACCGTGCCAGCACCGGTCTGGATGCCGCAACCTAGCGGCGCGAGCAGGTGGAGCGGCAGGTCCGCGTCCACCTTCACCACGTTTCGCGGATGGGCGAGCGCATGGCTCGCGAAGGCGGACTGGCCGAAGATGTTGCTCCCAACCCGTTCTTCCCCACGCCACAGGCCGCCCTGCCCGGGTGCCAGCGCGCCGAGGAAGTTGCGCGGGAAGAATTCGGGGCAATAGCCCGGCTGATGCTCGTGGCAGGCCGGGCATGCCCCGCAGCTGTCGAAGCTGAGCAGCACCGGGTCGCCGGGGGCGAGGCCGGTCACCCCCGGCCCCACCGCCTCGACCACCCCCGCGCCCTCATGGCCGAACACGGCGGGGAACGGCACGGGGAGGGCGCCGTCGCGCATCACCATGTCGGTGTGGCACACGCCGCAGGCGGTGATCCGCACCAGCACCTGTTCCGGCCCCGGCGGATCGATCCGCAGCGTCTCGATCCGGAAGCCGCCGCCTGCCGCCTCGGTGACGGCTGCCTGAATGTCCATGGAAGCGCTCCCGTCAGAACTTGAAGCCGAAGCGCGCATACCATTCGCGCGGGCGGCTATAGGTGCCGAAGAAGGTGCCGTCGGCGATGTTCGAGCCGCCGGAGGTGAGATAGCGGTTGTCGGTGAGGTTGGTGCCCCCGACCGTCAGCGTCCAATGCTCGCCGGGTTCCTGATAGGCGATGCTGGCATTGACCAGGTCGACCGCGGCACGTCGGAGGATGAAGGTGCGCTGGGTGTCGTTCCACAAACTGCTGGCATGGCTCCAGTCGGCGAGGAAGATCAGCGATCCGCCATTGCCGATCCGCGTTTCGTAGCGCGGCGAGAGGTTCACCTTCCAGTTCGGGGTCTTGGGGAGCGACGTGCCGACCAGCGTGCCCGCCTGGAACGCGTTGGTGCCGCCCACCGCGGCCGCGGCCGCCGAGACGCGGGTGTAGACCGCGTCGATATAGCCCAGCGAGGCGTTGACGGTCAGACCCCGCACCGGCGCGGCGATCGCTTCCAGTTCGAATCCTCGGATCCGCGCGTCGCCGGCATTGGCGATGGTGGGCGAGGTGCCGATCTGGATGTTGAGCTGGATATCCTTGTAGTCGGTGCTGAAGGCGGCGGCGTTCAGCTGCAGCTTCCGGTCGAGCAGCGTCGACTTCACGCCGACTTCCCAGGTCGTCGCGGTCTCCTCGTTGAAATCTGGCGCGACATTGCCCTGCGGGTTGGTGAGGCGGGTGGTCCAGCCGCCGGTCTTGTAGCCGCGCGACCAGCTGCCGTAGAGCATGACGTCGTCATTCGGGTGCAGCTGCACGCCGAATTTGGGCGAGAAATCGCTGAACGACTTGCGGTTCATTCCCGGCACATAGACGCGCACCGGATTGCTCGGATCCGGATAGCCCAGACCCACCCGGCAGGGGATGGGGGCGAGCGGGAAGGGTCCGTTCGGCGTGATGTTGCCGTTCGCGTCCGAGCAACCGAACAGCTTGTAGTTGAAGCCGTTCAGCTCCTGCTGGCCGCCCTCGAACCGCTTCTTCTCGTTGGTGTAGCGGCCGCCGACGGTCAGGCCGAGCCAGTCGGTCGGGCGATAGTCGATCTGGCCGAACGCGGCATAGTTGGCGGTTTCCAGCCGGTTGGGGCCATCCACCTGCACCTGGCCCTCGGCGAACGTCACGAAGTCGTGGAGGTTGCCCGCTTCCTTGAAATAATAGCCGCCGAGCACATAGTTCAGCTTGTTGTCGAGCGCCTTGCCGAGCAGCTGCACTTCCTGGCTGAACTGCCACTGGCGCATGTTGAAGCTGAGCTGGAGGAAGTTGAGCGGGGATCCATCCGCGTCCAGCCCGGCGCTCCAGTCGAGCTGGCGATAGGCGGTGATCGACTTGAGCGCGACCGCGTCGCTCAGGTCATAGTCGATAACGCCGGAAAAGCCCCAGTTCCTGAGATCGGAAAAGGCGTTGCCGGTGGCGTAGCTCTTGTCCGGATCGGAGAGCACATAGCGGCTGTCCCAGGGCAGGCGGTTGTTCGCCGGATTGCCGTCGACATTGACCCCGGCATAGCTCGGCACCTGAAAGCGTGGATTGAACTGGGTGCCGGAGGTGCCGCACAGCGCCTGTGCGCCGCGTGCGGCGATCTGCGCCTGGGTCGCTCCGATGCAGAAGTTGTAAAGCCCGGCGAAGTTGAAGCCGGTGGTGCCGGTTGGGTCGAAGCCGGTCCCGGGCAGGTTGGTGGTGCCGGCGAAGTTGCCGGGCACGGTCTCGGCCGTGCCGAGCAGCTTGTTGGCGCTGGTACCCTTGTCGCGGCTATAGTCGCCGGAGAGGGTGAGGGTGAGCGGCCCGCCGTTGGACCATTTGACCTTGCTGCGCAGGTTCCAGTTGTCGTTGCCGCCTTCGCGCTGGGCATTGCCATAGCCTGCGGCCGAGAAGGCCGTGTAGGACGGGGTATTGTTGGCGCGCTGGTCCGGATAGGGGATGCGCTCGAGGAAGCCGTCGCGCGACTGCACGCCAAAGCTCAGGATCGCGCCCAGCCCGTCGGTGATGGGGATGTCGATCGACCCGCGCGCACCCAGCCGCTTGTAGCTGCCGGTGGTCACGTCGCCCTGAACGCGGAAGTCCTTGCCCGGATCGCGGGTGACGATCGAGATCGCGCCGCCGATCGTGTTGCGGCCGAACAACGTGCCCTGCGGGCCCTTCAGCACCTCGACCCGGGCGACGTCCATCAGGTCCTGGTTCGCGCCCACCGTGCGCGCGAGATAGACGCCGTCGAGATAGAGGCCGACGCCGGGATCGATGTTGAAGGCGAAATCGTCCGAGCCGATGCCGCGGATATAGGCGGAGAGCACGGCGGGCGATCCCGAAAAGGGCGTGCCGGCATCGAGATTGACGTTGGGCGCGATGGCGGACAGCTGGGAGACGCTACCCACGGCGCGCTCCTGCAGCGTGTCGGCGCCGAAGGCGGAAATGGCGATCGGCACGTCCTGGACGTTCTCGGCGCGCTTCTGCGCCGTAACGACGATCTCCGCGATGCCGCCATCCTGCTGTTTGGTGTCCGGCTGGGCGGGTTGTTCGGTGGTTTGGGCCCAGACGGGCGCCGCCCATGCTGCCGACGCGAGCAGGGCCGTGGCGAGACCAATGCGCATTTTCCTCTCCCGATGACACGCCTTCTGCGGCGCTTATGGGGAGAGGCTAGCGCGGACCCGGCGGCCCGTCTTGGACGGGCGCGCACCGCGATCAGGACGGACGCGCACCCTTGCAGCGCCATTCGCGTGGGGTGGTGCCGAAGCGGCGGCGGAAGCAGCGGCTGAAAAACGCTGCATCGTTGAAGCCGAGCGCGAAGGCGATGTCGGTCACGCTGCGGCCGGGCTCCGTCACCAGCAGCTCGGCCGCGCGGGTAAGGCGGCGATCGGTGACGAAGGCGGTGGGGGTGAGGCCGGTTTCGCGGAGGAATGCCTTTTGCACCGCACGCGGGCTGAGCCCGGTCGCCGCACACAGGCTCGCGGTGCCGAGCTCGGGATCGCTGAGGTGGCGCAGCGCATAGGCGACCGGCGTCTCGGCGCCGCCGGCGATGAAGGAAGCACGGCGCTGCTGGCGGCAGACCAGCCGCGTCGCGTCGACCAGCAGCTCGCCCACGCCGTCATCGACGGCGCCGAGCATCGCGCGCTGGTCCCAGAGTCCCAGCAGCATATGGTTGAGAAAGGCGACGTGAGGGTCCTGTCCCGATAGCAGCCGGCCGTGCAGCGGGCCGAGCCCGATGCCGTCGCCGAGCAACGCTGCGGGCACTTGCAGGATCAGGCACTCGTTCGCGTCCGAAATGTCGATCGCATAGGGCCGGCTGTCGTCGGCGATCAGGATGTCGCCCATGCCACCCGAAACGGCGGTATCGCCGTGCAGCATCGTCAGCCGTCCGCGGCGCTGTAGATGGAGCAGCAGGTTATGCCCGTCGCGGTTGCCCTCGCGCCGCACCTGCGCCCGCGCGCTGCGGGCGCGGGCGAGGCCCACCGGACCCAGGTTCCACCGGGCGAGATCGGCGCGGATGCCTTCCGGAGCGATGGCGGTCATGCCCGGAAAGGCTTCGGCGACGATGTCGCGCCAGAAGAGGTGCCGCCGCTGGAGCGGCACCCCCTGGGTGGTGAAATGCTCGACCGCGCTCAGGCGGCCGGCTCCAGCTCGACGGCGTTGACGATGTGCGCCTGGGTATATTCGTGCAGCCCCGCCTGGCCGAGCTCGCCGCCGAGGCCCGACTGCTTCGATCCGCGGAACGGGATGCGGGGGTCAATGGCGAGGTGCTGGTTCACCCACACCGTGCCGCTGTCGATTTTCATCGCCACTTCGGTCGCCCGCGCGACGTCGCGACCCCAGATCGTGCCGCCCAGCCCGTATTCGGAATCATTGGCGCGGGCGATGACCTCGTCGATATCGCTGTACTTCAGCACCGGCAGTACCGGTCCGAACTGCTCTTCGCGGACCAGCGGGGCGTCGTCGTCGAGATCGCGGACGATCGTCGGCGGAATGAAATAGCCGGGCCGATCGAGCGCATCGCCGCCGGCCAGCACGGTGCCGCGCTCCTTGGCATCCTCGATCAGCGCCTTCACCTTCTCGAACTGCATCGCGTTCTGGACCGGGCCGACCTTGGCACCCTGCTTGGCGCCATCATCGACCACCGTGTTGCGGGCCAGTTCGGCGATCTCGTCGCAGAATTCCTCGTACATCCCCTCGGGCACATAGGCGCGCTTCACCGCGACGCAGATCTGCCCGGCATTGTACATCGCGCCCTGGAAGACCTTCCTGGCCGCCAGCGCCGGCTCGACATCGTCGAGCACGATCGCGGCGTCGTTGCCGCCCAGCTCCAGTGTCACGCGCTTCACGCCGTCGGCGGCGCTCGCCATCACCTTCTTGCCGGTGGCGGTCGATCCAGTGAAGGCGATCTTCGCGACATCGGGATGGGTGGTGAGCAGCGCGCCCAGATCGTTCTGGTCGCAGATGATGTTGATCACGCCCGGCGGCAGCAGTTCGGCGAAGATCTCGCCCATCAGCAGCGTGGTGAGCGGCGTCGTCGGCGCCGGCTTGAGTACCATGGTATTGCCGGCGACCAGCGCCGGGCCGATCTTGTTGGCGGCAAGGATCATCGGGAAGTTCCACGGCGTGATCGCCGCGACCACGCCCAGCGGGGTGCGATGCTCGACGATGCGATTGCCGCCCTCATCGCGCAGCACCTTGGTTTCCGGACGCATTTCTGTGAAGGCGCGCAGGGTGAACACCGTGCCCATCACCTCGCCGGTCGCCTGGTCGAGCGGCTTGCCCTGTTCGCTGGTGAGCAGGCTGGCGAATTCGCTCAGCCGCTCCTGCAACCGCGCGGCGACCGCCTCGACCTTGGCCGCGCGTTCCTCGATCGGCGTCGCGGCCCAGGCGGGGAAGGCGGCCTTGGCGGCAGCGACGGCGGCGTTCAGCTGATCGGCGTCCGCCTTGGGGCAGCGCGCAAAGGGCTCGGCGGTGGCGGGATTGATCACGTCGAACTGCGAGGCGCCGTCGACGGCCTCGCCATTGATCAGCAGCTTGAAGGTGCGTTCCAAAGCCATTCTCCTAAAACAGGCCGCGACTCGCGGCGGCGGATCTTCTATTTTCCCAGAATGTATCCCAGGCATACCGATTGGACAAGATGACCCAGACCATAGCCCAGGACCCCGAACTCGACATGCTGATCGGCTATCAGCTGCAGATGGCCCGCCTGCGCCTGATGGAGGCCGCGCACGCCGCGCTGGCCCCCTATGGCATCTCGCCCGCGCGGGTGACGGCGCTGGCGCTGATCCGCAGCCAGCCGGGCCTCGACCAGTCCGCGCTGGGCCGTGCGCTCTCGATCAACCGGGCCAGCGCGATGAAGCTGGTCAACCTGCTGGTCGAGCGCGGGCTGGTCGAGCGCCGTCCGGGGCGGAACCTGCGCAGCCACGCGCTGCACCTGACCTGCGAGGGCGCGACGCAGCTGCCGGAGATGATCGCGCGGCTGCGCGAATCCGAAGCGCCGCTGCTCGCCGACCTGGACGATGCCGAGCGTACGGCGCTGCTTGCGTTGCTGCACCGGATCCACGCCCCGCTCAGCCGCGATTGAGGTCGTAGGCGCCGAGGCCCGGCTTGTAGCTCTTCTCGTCGATGAACTGGCGGATGCCTTCCTTGCGGCCCTCGCTCTTGTCGTGGAAGTTCGCCGCCTCCTGCATCCGGACCAGATAGTCCTCGGCCTCGTCATAGGTGAGATTGCCTACCCGGCGCACGGCATCCTTGGCGAATTTGAGCGCGACGGGGTTCTTCTTCAGCAGCAGCTCGGCGATTTCGCGGGTGCGCGCCTCCAGCCGGTCGAGCGGTACGCTCTCGTTGACCAGCCGGCAGGCGGCGGCTTGGCGGCCGTCGATCAGGTCGCCGGTCAGCGTCAGCCACATCGCGTCGCGCATCGGCAGCAGGTCGACCACGACCTTGGTGACGCCGCCGCCCGGCAGGATGCCCCAGTTGATCTCGCTGAGCCCGAATTTGGCATCGTCCGCCGCCACCGCCAGGTCGCAGGCGAACAGCGGGCCGAAGCCGCCGCCGAAGCACCAGCCATTCACCATCGCGATCGTCGGCTTCTGGAACCAGCGCAGGCGGCGGAACCAGCCATAGCTTTCGCGCTGCGACTTGCGGATGCCGCCCAGCCCCTGCGCCTCGGTTTCGCGGAAATATTCCTTGAGATCCATGCCGGCGGACCAGGCATTGCCCTCGCCCCCCAGCACCAGCACGCCGACATCGTCGCGGAACTCGAGCTCGTCGAACACTTCCGCCATGCGCCGGTTGAGCGCGGGGTTCATCGCGTTGCGTTTTTCGGGCCGGGCGAAATAGACCCATGCGATGCGGTCCTCGACGCGATACGAAACGCCGTCCTTGGTGATCATCCGAACCTCTCCATCGATTGCCGTTTGAATGTATCATTGGCATACAATAAGCCGTTCGGGAAGGGGCAGCGTTCGATCTGCCCGCAAGGAGGGTTGTCCATGTCCAAGCCGTTGCCCAGCTTCGTTTTTCTCTGCGGATTGCTTAGCGATGCGCGGGTATGGGCGCCGGTGGCGGAGGCGCTGCCGGGACGGATCGTCGCGTTTCCGGGTTTCGAGTCGCTCGCGGTGATGGCGGAGTCGGTGCTGGCGGAAACGGAAGGCCCGCTGGTGCTGGTCGGCCATTCGATGGGCGGTCGCGTCGCGCTGGAGGCGGTGCGGCAGGCGCCCGGGCGGATCGCGGGGCTGGTACTGGCCAATACCGGTGTGCATCCGCCTGCGGAAAGCGAGGCGGCCGGGCGGCAGCGGATGATCGACATCGCCCGCGGCCAGGGCATGGCCGCGCTGGCCGAGGCCTGGCTACCGCCGATGATGGGTGCGGCGCCCGATCGGGTCGCGGCACTGATGCCGGATCTGCGAGCCATGGTGGAGACCTATTCGCTGCAGGCCTATCTCGGCCAGATTGCCGCGCTGCTCGGCCGCGCCGATGCGGGTCCGGTGCTGGCCGGTTATGGCGGCCCGGTGCTGCTGCTTTCGGCCGATCACGATCGCTGGTCGCCGCCGGCGCAGCACGAGGCGATGCACGCGCTGGCCCCCCAGGCAATGCTCCGGATCATCGTGGGCGCGGGGCATATGCTGCCGGTGGAGGTGCCGGAGGCAACCGCCGCGGCGATCCGCGACTGGGCGGTGGCGAACGGCCTGCTCGGCGATGCCGCGGCGTCGGCCTAGTCCTGTCGGGCCGCCGGTATGGGATAGGGGTCCCCATACCGACGGCCCTCCCCGGGGAACTCAGGCGGTCAGCATCAGCGCGTCGAGCGCCACCGCCCCGTCGGGACGGGCGATCACCGGATTGAGGTCGATCTCGCGAAGGGCCGGCGTGCCGGCGAGCAGCCGGCCGAGCGTCTGCACGATCGCCGCCACTGCATCGAGGTCCACCGCCGGGCTGCCGCGATAGCCGTCGAACAGCGCCGCGCCCTTCAACCGGCGGAGCGCTGCGACGATGCTCTCGCGGGTGAGGTCCGGGGGCAGCAGGCACACGTCCTTCATCAGCTCGGCGGTCACCCCGCCCAGGCCGACCAGGATCACCGGCCCCCATTCGGGATCGTTGCGCGCGCCGACGATCAGCTCGACGCCGCGTTCGCCCATCGCCTCGACCACCGCGCCGTCCAGCAGGATGCCGGCATCATAAGCCGCGACATTGGCATAGAGTTTCCGCCACGCCGCCCGCAGCGCCGCTTCGTCGGCGATGGAGAGGATCACCCCGCCCGCGTCGCTCTTGTGGCTGAGCGCTACCGCCTGTGCCTTCAGCGCAACCGGATAGCCGACCCGTTCCGCGATCGCGACGGCTTCGTCCGGGGTCTGGGCGAAGTCGCCCGGCGGGAACGGGATGCCGAGCGGGGCGAGCGCGCGCTTCGCCAGATATTCGGGCACCACGCCGTTCGGCAGCTCGATAGCCACCGGCGTCGCGGCCTCCACCGCCTGGTGCCGCTCGGGCTCGAGCAGGCGCGTCAGCGCGCGGAAGGCGCGGTCGGCGGTGGGGAAATAGGGGACGTTCTCGGCGTGCAGCGCCGCGATCATCTCCGGCGGCACCGGTGCGCCTTCGTCCAGCCCGGCGAAGATCACCGGCTTGGTCGGGGCAAGCGCCCGCACCGCTTCGGTGATCGGCGGGAACTTGCGCGCGCAGGTGCCCGCGTCCGTCTGGATGATGCCCAGCACCACCGCCGCATAGGCCGGGTCGGCGAGCAGCGGGTCCAGCGTGCGGCGGTACAGGTCGGGATCGACCAGCGCCTGCGCGGTGAGGTCCATGGGGTTGGAAACGCCGATAAAGTCCGGCAGCGTCGCGCGGATCGCGTCATGGGTCGCGCCGCCGATCGCCGGCAGCGGCATGCCGATCCGCTCGGCGAGGTCGAGCGTCAGCGCCTTGAACGCGCCCGATTCCGCCAGCACCGCCACGCCGCCCTGCGGCAGCGGCGGGGTGCGCGCGAGGATCTCGGCAACGTCGCCCAGCTCCTCCAGGCTTTCGACCACCACCACACCGGCGCGGGTGACCTTGGTCTTCATCAGCGACCAGTCGCCCGCCATGGCGCCGGTATGCGTCGCGGCGCTGTCGCGCGCGGCGCTCGACGTGCCGGGGTGGAGCAGCACGATCGGCTTGCCCGCCGCCTTGGCCTGCGCCGCGAGTTCCAGAAAGCGCGCCGGCTTGCGAAACTGCTCGACGATCATCGCGATCACGCGCGTGTTCGGCTCGTCGATCAGCCAGGCGACATAATCCTCGACGCCGGAGGCCGCTTCGTTGCCGGTCGAGATCCAGGCCGAGACGCCGAGCTGCTTGGCCGTCAGCGTGGTGCCGAGCACCGCCGCCATCGCGCCGGACTGCGAGACGATGCCGACGCAGGGGAGGCCCGTCACGTCGAGCGGTGGCATCTCGACGAAGGTGAGGGGGACGCCGGCGACATTGTTGGTAAGGCCGAGGCAGTTCGGCCCTTCCACCACCATGCCGTGCTCGCGGGCGATGCGTGCCACTTCGGCCTGCGCCGCCAGCCCGTCCGCACCGCCCTCGGCGAACCCGGCCGAGAAGATGATCGCGGCACCCACGCCGCGCGCGGCCAGCGCCCGGATCGCGTCGAGCACGGCGGGGCCGGGGATGGCGAGGATGGCGGCGTCGACGCCTTCCGGCAGCTGGTCGATCGAGGCGAGGCAGGGCCGCCCCTCGATCGTGTCGCGCTTGGGGTTGATCAGGTGGATGTCGCCCGCAAAGCCGTGGCGGACGAGGTTGGCGAGCACCGTCGCGCCCAGCGCGCCGGGTTTCTCGGAAGCGCCGACGATGGCGACCGAACGGGGGGTAAGCAGGCGGGCGAGATCCATTGCTGGCGTCCGTTTCTCAAAAGGGCAGGGGAAGATCAGCTGCGCGCGCGATCCTTGTCGTACGCGCCGAGACCGGGCTTGTAGCTCTTCTCGTCGATGAACTGGCGGATGCCTTCCTTGCGCCCTTCATTGTCGAAGCTGTTGGCGGCCTCCTGCGCGCGGACCAGATAGTCCTCGGCATCGTCATAGCTCATGATCGAGACGCGACGGACCGCATCCTTGGTCGCCTTGAGCGCCACCGGGTTCTTCTTCAGCAGCACGTTCGCCACTTCGGTGACACGCGCCTTGAGCTGGTCGAGCGGGTGGGCCTCGTTGACCAGGCCCCATTCGGCGGCCTTCTTGCCGTCGATATTCTCGCCCATCATCGCATGGTACATGGCGTTGCGGAACGAGGTGAGCTCCACGGCGACCTTGGTCGCGCCGCCGCCCGGCAGGATGCCCCAGTTGATCTCGCTGAGACCGAACTGCGCCTCTTCCGCCGCAAAGGCGAGGTCGCAGGCGAACAGCGGGCCATAGCCGCCGCCGAAGCACCAGCCATTGACCATCGCGATGGTCGGCTTCTGGTACCAGCGCAGGCGACGCCACCAGCCATAGCTCTCGCGCTGTGCCTGGCGTGTGGCGCCCAGGCCGCCGGCTTCGGTCTCGCGGAAATATTCCTTGAGGTCCATGCCCGCGGTCCAGGCGGCGCCTTCGCCGGTGAGCACCAGCACGCCGACATCGTCGCGGAATTCGAGCGCGTGGAGTACCTCCATCATGTCGCGGTTGAGCGTCGGCGACATGGCGTTGCGCTTCTCGGGGCGGTTGAATCGAACCCACGCGATTCCGCCTTCGACGTCGTAGGCCACGACGCCGTTGCTGCTTGTCTCGGTCATGTGCAGTCCTTGGTTTCGATTAGATCGGATAATGGCCGGGCTGGGTCTCGATGGTGATCCAGCGCAGCTCGGTGAAGAAATCGATGCCGGCCTTGCCGCCGAAGCGGCCATGGCCGCTGGCCTTGACGCCGCCGAAGGGCATCTGCGCCTCGTCGTGCACGGTGGGGCCGTTGATATGGCAGATGCCCGACTGGATCCGCCGTGCGACCCGCAGGCCGCGCGCGGTGTCGCGGGTGAAGACCGATGCCGAGAGGCCGTATTCGCTGTCGTTGGCCAGCGCGATCGCGGTCTCCTCGTCGGCGGCGCGGATGATGCCGACCACGGGTCCGAAGCTCTCCTCGCGGAACAGCCGCATCGCAGGGGTCACGCGATCCACGACATGCGCCGGCATCAGCACGCCGTCCGCCGGGCCTCCGGCGACCTGCACCGCGCCGTCCGCCACCGCATCGGCGACGAGCGACTGGACATGGCCCACGGTCTTGCGGTCGACCACCGCGCCCAGTGGCGCCTTGCCCTCGCGCGGATCGCCGACGGCCAACGTCGCGACCTTGGCGGCGAACTTCTCGACAAAGGCATCGGCAACGGCATCGAGCACGATGATCCGCTCGGTCGACATGCAGATCTGGCCCTGGTTCATGAACGCGCCGAACGCCGCGGCCTTTACCGCCTCGTGGAGATCGGCATCGTCGAGCACGATCAGCGGCGCCTTGCCGCCCAGCTCGAGCAGCACCGGCTTCAGATGCTCGGCCGAGCGCTGGGCGATGATCTTGCCGACATGGGTGGAGCCGGTGAAGTTGATCCGGCGGATCTTGGGATGGTCGATCAGCGCGCCGACCACCTCTGCGGCGTCTTCCGGCGCGTTGGTGACGATCGAGACCGCGCCGTCGGGCAGCCCGGCGTCTGCGAACGCTTCGGCGATCAGGCTATGGGTGCGCGGACATTGCTCGCTGGCCTTGAGCACCACCGTATTGCCGCAGGCGAGCGGCACCGCCACGGCCCGGACGCCCAGGATGATCGGCGCATTCCACGGCGCGATGCCGAGCAGCACGCCCACCGGTTCGCGCACCGCCATGGCGATGCAGCCGGGCTTGTCCGAAGGGATCACCTCGCCACCGATCTGGGTGGTAAGCGCGGCGGCCTCGCGCACCATGTTGGCGGCGAGCATCAGGTTGAAGCGGGCCCAGCCCTCGGTCGCGCCGATCTCGCCCATCATCGCCTCGACAAAGGCGTCGGCGCGGGCCTCGAGCGCATCGGCGGCGCGTACCAGCGCGGCGCGGCGGGCCGTCGGCCCCAGCCCCGACCATGCCGGGAAGGCGGCGTCGGCGCGCTCGACCGCGGCCGCTGCATCGGCGGGGGTGGCGGCAGTGCTGGTCGACGCCACGGCGCCGGTTACAGGGTTCAAACGGTCGAACGTGGTGGTCTTGGTCGCTTGCTCGATGGCCATCGACATCGTGCCTCTCCTTTATTGTTATGCGGCATAACTTAATCGGAAAAGCGGCGCAAGCGGCTTTCCTTCATGCCGGTGCGGCCGCCTCGATGCGCTTGAGCAGGGTGATGAGCGTCTCGCGCTCGGCCGAGGACAGCCCGGCCAGTAGCCGATCCTCGTGGCGGCGGATGCGTGCCAGCCCGTCCGCGACGGCGGCCGACCCCAAATCGGTAAGCTGGAACACGAAGGCACGGCGATCCTCGGGCGACACGGTGCGCAGGATGAAGCCCGCATCCATCAGCTCGTTGATCAGCGTCACCATATTGGCACGCTGGATGCCGAGCGCGGCGCCGATCCGGCCCTGGTTGATGCCGGGATTGGCCGCGATGATGGAGAGGACGCCGAACAGCACCTGGCGGATGCCGGTGCCGGCCATCGCCGCGTTGAAGTCGGCCGCCATCAGCGCCGAGCTGCGCCGCATGTGATAGCCGACGAAGGTGTCGAGCGGCCCCAGTGCAATGCCGTCGTCTTCCGCTGCCATGATGTCTCCCTGTTTCAACGCCCTGCCTAGTCGCGGGGCGGGGGCGGCTTCAAGCACCGACTGGCCGGATGGCATGCCGGACGGGTGACATGTGTCACTGGGCCGGTGCCTGTCGCTGCGGCACCCTGGCGCAAGGCAAGGAGCGGTGCGCACGGCGGCATCGGTGCCGGGAGGACCAACATGATGGACGATCTCGCCGCCGTCGCGCGGCTGTCGATGGTGACGAAGCGGCTGGGCGGCCGGGTGGTGCTCGACGGTCTCGACCTGGCGATCCGGGCCGGGGAGGTGACCGCGCTGCTCGGGCCGAACGGTGCCGGCAAGACGACCTCGGTGGCGCTGCTGACCGGCAGGCTGGCGCCGGACGCGGGCACGGCCTGCCTGTTCGGGTTGGATCCGCGCCGGCCGGCGGCGCGCCGTCGGCTGGGGGTGATGCTGCAGAGTGCCGGGCTTCCCGACGTGCTCACCCTTCGCGAGCTGGTGACGGTGCATGCCGGCTATTATCCCGATCCCCGCCCGATCGAGGAGACGCTCGCGCTCGCCGGACTGACCGATCTCGCCGATCGTCGCTGCGGCCAGCTTTCGGGCGGGCAGGCACGGCGGGTGCAATATGCGCTGGCGATCTGCGGCCGCGCCGACCTGCTGGTGCTCGACGAACCGACCGCCGCGATGGACTGCGGCGCGGCGCGGGCGCTGTGGGCCACGGTCCGCGCGCTCGCCGATGATGGCGCGGCCGTGCTGCTGACCAGCCATGATCTCGCCGAGGCCGATTCCCTTGCCGACCGCGTGCTGGTGATGGACGCCGGCAGGATCGTGGCCGACGACACGCCCGCCGCGCTGCGCGCCCGGGCAGGGGGGTCGGTGATCCGCTGCCGTTCCACACTACCCCCGAAGGCAGCCGCGCTGCTGCCGGCGGTGCGCGAGGCGGGGATGGAGGGCGCGGACCTGCGACTCGTCAGCGCCGATGCGGCGGCGACGGTACGCGCGCTGCTCGACGCGGACGGCCGGCTCGAGGCGCTCCGCATTGTCGACGCGACGCTGGAAGACGCCATCGCCGCGCTGCTCGCCCCCACCGAGGAAAGGATCGCCGCATGACCGCGCTGACCGCACCCGCCGCACCCGCCGGCATCTGGCGCCGCGAGGCGCTGACCGAAGTGAAGCGCAGCCTGCGCCTGCCGCAATTCCTGCTGCCCACCGCGCTGACCCCCGCCGCCTTCTACGCACTGTTCACCCTCGCGCTGCCGCATCCGCAGGCGCCCGGCTATGCCGCCGCGACGCTGGCCGGCTACGGCGTGTTCGCCGCGACCGGCCCGGCGCTGTTCGGCTTCGGCGCCGGCGTGGCGGTGGAGCGCGAACAGGGCCTGATCGAGCTGAAGCGCGTTTCGCCGATGCCCGCCGGCGCCTATGTCATGGCCAAGCTCGCGGCGGCGATGACGACGACGGCATTCGCGCTGGCGCTGATCTATGCGCTGGCGATCGTCGCGGGCGCGCGGCTTTCGGCCGGGACCTGGGCGATGATGGCGATGCTGCACCTTGCCTCCTGCATTCCTTTCGCACTGCTCGGCTTCGGCATGGGCATGCGGATGACCGCCAAGGGTGCGGTGGCGGTGGCCAATGCGCTGTTCCTCGGCTTTTCGGTGCTGGGCGGGCTGTGGATCCCGAGCGCGATGCTGCCCGGCTGGATGCAGACGCTGGGGGCATTCACGCCCTCCTTTCACCTCGCCCAGATCGCCCGGGCGGTCCTGGCACTGCCGGTGACGGGGGCGGTCGGGGTGCACGCGGTCACCGTGGTGGCGATGACGGCGGCGGCGGGCGGCTGGGCCTGGGCCGGCTGGCGGCGGAGCCCCGCTTGACCGACCGCCTGCCGATCCGCGAGGCTGGCGCCATGCAGACGCACACGCCCTATGAGCGGGCAGCCGGAAACGGCTGGCCCTGGCTTGCCTATCTGATCTTCGTGCCCTTCCCGTGGCTGTGGGCGACGCCGGACGTCACCATCATCACGGCAGCGGCGGTGGCGGTCGGCGTGTTCCTGCCGCTCTACCTGTTCTCGGCACGGATGTCGCAGCGAGCGCTGCCCTTCGTGGCAATGGCGATGCTGGCGATCGGGATCGCGGTGGCGCCGCTGCCGCTGGGCTGGACCACCTTCTGCATCTACGCCGCAGTGATCGCCGCGCGATTGCGCCCGCGCCGCCGCGCCCTGCTCGGCATCACCGCCGTCGCGCTGGCCACCGCGGCGACGGGGCTGGCCTGGGCACAGCCGGTCCTGTGGTTCGGACCGGGCGTGCTGTTCGTGGTGATGACCGGGGTCGCCACCATGTCGAGCGTCGCCTTCTACGAGCGTACCCAGGCGCTGCTCGCCAGCCAGGAGGAGGTCCGCCGTCTGGCGGGCACCGCCGAGCGCGAGCGGATCACCCGCGACCTGCACGATGTGGTTGGCCGAACGCTCACGCTGGTGGCGCTGAAGGCGGACCTGGCCGGGCGGCTGGTAGAGCGCGATCCGTTGGCGGCGCGGGCGGAGCTGGCGGCGATCGCCGCGGCGGCGCGTTCGGGGCTGGCGGAGGTGCGAGCGGCGCTCAGCGGCCAGCTGGGCGGCTCGCTCGCCAACGAGGCCTCGGCGTCGCTTGCCGCGCTGGAGACGGCGGGGATCGAGCCGGTGCTCACCGGCGATCCGGCCGCGGTGCCCGCCGATGCGGGCGCGATCCTGGCGATGACGCTGCGCGAGGCGGTGACCAATGTGATCCGCCATGCCGGCGCGCGGCGCTGCGCGATCGGGATCGAGGCGGGGAACGGCGACGCCCGGCTGGTGGTGGAGGATGACGGCGTGGGCCTTTCCTTCCGCGAGGGCAACGGCCTGCGCGGCATGCGCCAGCGGCTGGTCGCGGCCGGCGGGCGGCTGGAGCTGCAGGCGCTCCACCCCGGTATCCGTCTGGAAGCGAGCGTACCGGCATGATCCGCATCGTGCTTGCCGAGGATCAGGCGCTGGTGCTGGGCGCGATCGCCGCGCTGCTGGCACTGGAGCCGGACTTCCGGATCGTCGGTCGTGCCGCCAATGGCGACGAGGCGCTGGCGCTGGTCCGCGACCTGACGCCGGACATCCTGCTGACCGACATCGAGATGCCCTCGCGCACCGGGCTGGACTGTGCGCAGATCCTGGCGGCGGAGAAGGCGCGGACTGCGGTGGTGATCGTCACGACCTTCGCGCGGCCCGGCTATCTGGAGCGCGCCCGTGCCGCCGGGGTGCGGGGCTATCTCCTCAAGGACACGCCGGTCGACGATCTGGTGGCGGCGATCCGCGCGATCGCGGCGGGCGGCCGGGTGATCCCGGCCGACCTTGCCGCCGCGGCCTGGGAGGCGGGCAGCGACCCGCTCACCGATCGCGAGCGCGATGCGTTGCGGCTGGCCGAGGAAGGCCTGTCCAACAAGGACATCGCCCGGCGGCTGGGCCTCTCTCCGGGCACGGTGCGCAACTATCTTTCCGAGGCGGCGGGCAAGCTGGGGGCTGCCAACCGCATCGAAGCCGGCCGCACGGCGCGCGCCAATGGCTGGCTCTAGCGGCGATAGCCGTCGGGCGGGGCGGTGAAGCGGGTGGCCCAGGCCGAGGGCGCAGCGCCCATCTGCAGTTCCAGCGTGCCGCCGGCGATCAGTTCGGCATGGGCAATCCAGGCGCGGTCGATCGGCTTGCCGTTCAGGCTGGCGGCGACGACGTAGCGGTTCGCCTCGGACACGTCCCTGGCCACCACGGTGAAGCTGCGCCCGCCCTCCAGCGCGATGCGGCTGCGCGCGAAGATCGGCGACGCGATATAGTAATAGGGCTGGCCGGCATTGGGGTAGAGCCCCATCGCATTCCACACATACCAGCTCGACATCGCGCCGGCATCGTCATTGCCGGGCAGGCCGGTGCGGGTAAGGTGATAATGCCTGGCCATCAACTCGCGCACGATGGCGGCGGTGCGGTCCGGGCGGCCGGCATGGATATACAGATAGGGCGCGAGGATGTCGGGCTCGTTGCCCTGCGAATAATGCCCGTCGAACAGCCGGTCCAGCCAGGCGACGAAGCCGGCCGTGCCGCCGGTCCTGGCCATCAGCCCGGCGACGTCGTGCGGCACATAGGTGGAATATTGCAGCGCGTTGCCCTCGTAGAAGGGCGCTTCCCACCACGGCGTCGAGCGATCGGGATACTCATCGGTGCAGCTGTAATTCTCCAGCCAGCTGCCGTCGGGATAGCGCGGGCGGATGCAGCCGAGCCGCTCGTCCCACAGGTTGCGCCAGTTGCCCGCGCGGGTGCGGTAGCGGGCGGCGTCCTCCGTCTTGCCGAGCTGGCTCGCCACCGCGCCGATCGCGAAATCGTCATACGCATATTCCAGGGTGCGCGAGGCGGAGCGCGTCTGGGTGACGGAGACATAGCCGAGGGCCTTGTAATCCTCGAGCACGCGGCCCTGGAGGAAGGGTGCGTCGCTTTCGACCTCAGCATTCTTGACCAGTGCCTGATAGGCCTGGGCAATGTCGAAGCCGCCCAGCCCTTTCACAACCGCATCGGCGATCACCACGTCGCCGTTCGACCCCCCTTGGGTCATGCCGTTGCCGCCGGCGATCCGCGCGTCGGGCATCCAGCCGGTGTGCGCATAGGTGTCGATCAGCGAGCGGATCATGCCGCGCTGGCGCTCCGGCTGGATCAGGGTGAGCAGCGGGTGCACGGTGCGGAATGTGTCCCACAGCGTGTAGAAATCCTCATAGTGCGGCTCGGCCGACTGCCACCAGACATTCTCGCCGGTCAGGTCGTGCGGCATGGTGTGGGTGCGGTAGAGCGCGGTGGTGAAGATGCGCCGCTGCTCCTCGGTGCCGCCCTCCACCTCGATCTTGCCGAGCGCCGCATTCCACTGGCCGCGCGCCCGTGCCGCCGCGGCGTCGAAGTCCCAGTCGGGCAGTTCGGCGGCGAGGTTGGCGCGGGCCTTGTCGATGCCGAGGAACGATACCGCCAGCTTCATCCGCACCTGGCGACCGGCTTTGGGATCGAAGGTGAAATAGGTGCCCAGCCGATGCGCGAATTCCATGCGCGTGTCATATTCGATCATCAGCGCCTGGCGGTCGGCGGCCGCCTTGGTCTGGGTGCCGCCCTCGGCCTCGCCGGCGCCGGGGAGCGTTTCCATCCTGCCCTGGCTGGCCTTCCACGCGCCGAAGGCGAGCGCCGGTCGATCGAACTCTGCGTAGAAATAGAGTTTGTAGGGCACCGGGTTCCAGCCGCCCTCCACCTCGGTCCAGCCGGCCATGTGGCGATCGTCGATCAGCTGGACATGCGCCTTGCGGGTGCGCTGGCCGCTGCCGCGCATCGCGATCACCGAGCTTGCATCGAGCACGACATGGGCCGGCGCGCCTTCGGGGAAGGTGAGGCGCTGGAAGCCGGCCAGGCGGGTGGCGGTCAGCTCGACCTGGGTGACCCGGCCCTCGGTGTTGCGCAGGCCGACGCGGTAGATTCCGGGAGCGGCATGCTCCTCGCTGCGCGCGAAATGGAGATGCGCCACCCGCAGGTCGCCGCTGATCGGGGTCACGCGGAAGTTGCCATATTTGGCCGACCCGCCGGTGCCGCTGACATGCGTGTAGCTGAATCCCATGATCGGGCTGTGCGAGTCATACCCGTTGGTGTCGCCATTGGTCGTGTCGGGGCTGAACGACACGAAGCCGAACGGCACGCCCGCGCCCGGCACGGTGTTCCCGCCGGCGACCCCGCCGCCGTCCACGCCGACGAACGGATCGACCCGCGAAGCCGCATCCTGCGCCGACGCCGCCTGTTGCGAGGCGGCGGGCGGGACGAACAAGGCGGCGGACAGCAGCAGTGTCGAGAACAGGCGCATGGAAGCGATCGATCCTTGAGAAAAGGCGAAAAGGGGGCGGGGACGGCGACGGACGCGCGCGGATCTGGTTCGATGGCCCCCTTGTTGTTCCGGCGGCTCCCCTGCCGCGCGCTGGCTCCGCTGATTTCAGGGATCGCCGCGCATTGCAACCCGCCTGCTCGGGCCGCGTCGCGGCGGAACTGCCTTCGGTAGAGTAGGGGAGCGATGCCGAGGCGCGCGGCGAAATGCTGGCGGAAGTTGGCCGCGCTGCCGAGCCCCGAGGCATCGGCAATCCGATCGATCGACAACGGCGTGGTCTTCAGCAGGGTCCGCGCTGCCTCCACCCGCTGCGCGAGCAGCCAGGCGCCGGGTGTCATGCCGGTCGCGTCGTGGAAGCGGCGGGCGAGGGTGCGCCTGCTCATCACCGCACTCGCGGCCATGGTCGCGATGGTCCAGCGCCGGGCCGGATCGGCGCGGGTCGACCGGCAGCGGGCGCTCGACAAACTGCGCCTGCCCGCCGCTGCGATGCGCGGGCACCACAAGGCGCCGTCGTCTGCATAGAGCCCGTCGGTCTCGACGGTTACTTCGGGATAGGTCGCGCGCAGCGTGTCGGCATAGCGCCAATGAGTGGTCGCGCGCCGGCCGTCGAGTAGCCCGGTGGCGGCGAGCAGGAAGGCGCCCGAGCAGATCGTCACCAGCCGCGCACCGCGCGCATGCGCCGCCAGCAGCGCCGCGTGCAGTGCGGGAGAGGGAGCCGGGTCCTGCGTACGCCAACCGGGAACGACGATGGTGCCTGCCGTTGCCAGCACCTCAAGCCCAGCTTCCACTTCGACGTGCAGCTTGCCGACATTCTCCGCTTCGAGACGGATTGCCGGGATACCCATGAAGCGATGCAGGCGGAGGATCCCGGCTTCGTGCTGCTCGACGTGCGAGGGCCTGCGCTGTTCGCGCGGGGGCACGTGCCGGGCGCGATCAACCTGCCGCACGGCAAGATCGTCGCGTCGAAGATGGCGGCGTGGCCGGACGGCACGCTGTTCGTCGTCTATTGCGCCGGCCCGCACTGCAACGGCGCGGCACGCGCGGCGCTGCGGCTGGCGCGGCTCGGGCGACCGGTGAAGCTGATGGCGGGGGGAATCACCAGCTGGCTGGACGAAGGCTTCGTACTCGCCCGCCCCGCTTCACGCGCCTAGCTGGAGCGCCCGTCGTGCCTCGTCGGTCACCGCATAGACCGCATGGCGCTGGGCGCCGCGATTCTCGTGATCGACGCGGTAGCCGCGATAATGGCGACGGACCAGGCCCGCGCGCACCAACTCGGATACCGCGCGGCTGACATTGGTGCGGCCGGACAGGCGGATGCGGTGCTGCACCTCCGCCTCGATCGCCCGTTCGGCGGCTTCCGGGTCTCGGGGCAGGGTGCCCGCCTTTTCCAGCTCCGCCCGGGCGCGGGCGGCGAGCCCCAGCCGACGCGGATCGCGGCGTGCGACGGGGGTAAGGGCCTCGCTCAGCCAGTCGCGTACCGGCAGGCGGCGGCCGTTCGCCTCGATCCAGGGACCGGCCCAGCCGCTGCGGGCGCTGGCCTGCGCGATCAGCTGAAGCACCATGAAGCTGTAGCGCGGCCGCTCGCAGGTTTCGCTCAGCCGGTCGAGCACCGCGGGCAGGTCCATCGGCGGGGCGGGGCAGGCCGCGTCCGGCGCGGCGGCAGGTGCTGCGGCGAATAGATCATGCTGGAACATAGCAGGAATCTAAGCACATCCCGACTCGGCTGTGAATCCCCTCAATGGCGGCACGGCCACTTGGACCAGCCATGGCACTTTGCCCGGTTGCAGAACGACCGTTTGTGGCACTTTACCCGCCGGTAAAGTGCCACGCGCGGCAGATCCCGGGGGAGACTAGGCGCGGCGGCATCGCTGGGGTAGGATCACGAACGGCACGCGGGCACCAGGAGCAGGCGGGTCGCCACGCATTGCCGACGAGCCACGCCCTTGACCGAACCACGCCGTTCCTCTGCCCTTCCTGCCGCCGCATCGCTGTTTCCCGACATCCCACGCGTCTCGCAGGCTACGATCGGCTTTTCGCCGCTTCAGGTGCGCATCGCAGTTGTGATGGGCCTCGCGGCCTGCATGTCGCTGCTGTGGGCGACCGGACTCCGCGTCGACCTCTTCTCGCGCAGCAACATCCCCTATTACGCTATCCTCGCCGTCGGGCCGCTTGTCCGCGGATGGTGCCTTCGCGACGGGCGTCGCTGGAGCCTCGTCGTCGCGGATATCGTGGAATATTACACGCTGTTCATCGCGATGGCGCTGACCGGCGCCACCTGCTCCTATCCGGTGTCGGCGTTGAGCGTCGGCTTCGCCGATGCCGGGTTGCAGCGCATCGACGAGCTGCTGCAGTTCGATTGGGTCGCATGGTACGAGCTGGTGGCCGCGCATCGCTCGCTGCAACTGCTGGGCATCGCCGCCTATCAGAGCATCTTCGTCACGCCGGCCCTGTTGCTGGGCTGGTTCGCAGTGACCGGGCAGCGGCGCGAGGCGCATCGCTTTCTCGCCGCCTTCGCCATTTCGGCGGTGATGGCGCTGGCGATCTACAGCCAGATGCCGGCGATCGGGCCGTTCGCCTTTCTGTGGCACGGGCCGATCCCCTATATGCCGATGAGCGAGCTGTGGCAGCCGGACCTGATCCCGGCACTTCGCGCCCACAGCTTCACCGTGATCGATCTGGGCCAGCTGCGCGGGCTGGTTTCCGCCCCGAGCTTCCATGCCGCCTCGGCGACACTCTATATTGCCGCCGCGCAGCGGTGCGGGCCGTTGCGCTGGTGGCTTACCGCGTTGCCGTGCGCGATGCTGCTGTCCACGCCCGTCGAGGGCACCCATTATCTGATCGACCTGATCCTGGGCGCAGGAGTCGCTCTGGTCGGCTGGTGGGCGGCGACGCAGCTGATCCGCTGGCGAGTGCGGACCGCCGCCTGACGTCAGCCGCCGAACACGCCTTCCACCGCGGCACGCAACGCTCTGGGTGAGCATGGCTTCGAGCAGACGACCGCGTGCGGGTAGCGGCCGCGCAGCGACATCGCGTCGGCATGGCCGGAATGGAAGATGATCGGCACGCCTGCATCCCGCAGCACGTCGGCGGCAGGAAAGACCTCGCCGTCGATCAGGCGGACGTCGAGGATCGCGCATCCTGGAAGACGGGCGGCGACCGCTTCCAGCGCTTCGGCTACCGAGACATAGGGGCCGTCCACCGCGAAGCCGGCTTCCTCCACCACATCCTGCACGTCCAGCGCCACGAACAGCTCATCCTCGATGAGCATCACCGTCTTCGTCATTCGCAAGCACTTTCGCAGGCAGATGGATTTGAATGGCGAAGGTCCGGTCCTCCGCCGAGTGTGTGACGGAAACGCCAAGCTGGCGCGACGACGTTTGAACGAGGATCGTGCCGAAACCGGTACCCGATTCGACGGAGACGGGGCGATCGCCAGTCTCGCGCCAGTCGAGCCGGACGCCGTCCGGTACGCGCTGCCACACCACGTCGAGTTCTCCCGAAGCGGGCCCCAGTGCCCCATATTTGACCGAGTTCGTCGCCCATTCGTGGAGCATCAACGCAAGCGGCGACAAACAGGTCCGATGAATCTTCACGATGGGGCCGTGAATCTTCGTCACCGCATGGTCCCGGTACGGGGCAAGGGTGGTTTCTACCAGTTCGCCCAGGTCGATCGACTGCAGCGCACCGGCCGGCGAGGCGAGCGAATGGGCGCGGCCCAGCGCGGCGATCCGCTCGCGCATGTCGTTCGCGAAGCGGGTCACATCGTCATGGCTGCGCGCGCCGGCCGAGATCATGCCGCTGACGATCGCGAACAGGTTCTTCACCCGGTGATTCATCTCGCGCAGCATCAGCTCGCGGGTTTCGGCCAGGGCATATTCGGGGGTGACGTCGATCGAGACGCCGACCAGCCGGCGCGGATCGGCATCATGCACCATCCGGCCGAAGGTCTTGATACGGCGGATGTCGTCGCCCTCGAGGATCCGGTAGCTGACCTCCAGATCTCCGCCCTCCGCGATCACGCGGGCGAGCTCGGCATCGAACAGGCTGCGGTCCTCGGGATGGAGCCGGGCCAGCCGCGCCTCGGGATCGTCCGACGGTACGCCTGGGTCGATACCGAGGATCGCGCGGGCATGGTCGTCGACCAGCGTTTCGCCGGTATCGACGCGATACTCCCACACCGCGATGCCGCCGGCACGGATCGCCATGTCCAGCCGTTCGCGCTCGGCCGCAAGCGCACGTTCGAGCGACAGGGCGTCTGTGATGTCGGTGAGAACCAGGGTCGCGCCGTCGGTGGTGCCGTTCTGTGCGCGATAGGGCAGGGTGCGCATGGACAGCGTCCGGGCACCGTCCTGGGTGCTGACCCGCCGCTGCAGCGGACCCCCGCCCGCGATCACCGCCCGCGCGTCGCCCAGATAGTCGACGCCCGCCAGACGGCTGGAGACGTCGGCAAGCGGGCGGCCGCGATCGGTCGCCTGGAGCGGGAACAGCGCGGTTGCCGCTTCGGTGAAGCTGCGGATACGCAGGTCGCCGTCCAAGACGATTACGGCGAGGTCGGTCGATTCGAAGAAATTGCGCAGGTCCGAATTGGCGACGGTGAGCTGGTCGACCTTGCTCTTCAACTCGTCGTTGACCGTGGACAGCTCCTCGTTGGTCGACTGGAGCTCCTCGTTCATCGACATCATTTCTTCGTTGGAGCTCTTCAGCTCCTCATTCGCCGTCTCCAGTTCCTCCACCGTGGTGCGCAATCGGTGGCGAGTGACTCGCAACTCGTCTTCCAGCGCATCGAGATGGTCGTCACCGGCATCCAGCTCGGCGGTATCATCCTCCAGCGCGGGGCGGAAGGGGGCGGTCTCGCGGAAGACGAACAGCAGCGTGCCGTCGGGCAGCGGGTCGCACACCACATCGATCGCCTGGGCGCCATATTCGGACTCGACCGTCACGTCGCGTGCCACCACCCGCTTGCGCTGGTCGCGCCCGGCGCGGAGCAGCGGGCCGAGAACGTTGCGCAGCCCCGGTCGGGCAAGGCCGATCGCGCTGGATCCGCCGGTGCGGGTAACGGGGAAGTCGAAATAGCGGCCCAGCCGGCCATAGGCGGCGATGATCACGCCGTCCTGGTCGAGCACCAGGCTGGCGGGCGCATAGCGGTCGATCAGCCGTCGGACCGCCGCGGTCTCCTCGGCGCCGACCCGGCCGGACTGGCGCTCGTGCCGATCCTCGCGGGGACTGCGCGCACGGGCGCTGCCGGGCAGATCGATCGGGTAGTTCGGAGCCCCCGGCGAGCGCTGGAAGATCCGCGCCTGATGGTCCACCGCCGGGAAGAGATGGTCGAATCGGCCGATGCTTTCCGACGGCCCGAGGAACAGATAGCCCTCCGGCCGGATCGCGTAGTGGAGCAGCGGCATCACCGATTGCTGCAGGCGATCGTCGAAATAGATCAGCAGGTTCCGGCACGAGACCAGGTCGATCCGCGAAAAGGGCGGGTCCTTGACCAGGCTGTGGTTGGAAAAGCGGATCATGTCGCGGATCTGCGGCACGATCTGGAAGCGCTCGGTATGCGGTAGCGTATAGCGCTCGCGCATCGCCGGGGGCAGGTCGATCAGCGCCGAGGTGGGATAGACCCCGTTGCGGGCGATCTGCAGCATCTGCTCGTCGATGTCGGTCGCGAAGATCTGCACGCCGGTGGCAGGCATCCCCAGCTTGCGGCCCGCTTCGGCGAAGAGCATCGCGATGCTGTACGCCTCTTCGCCGGAAGAGCAGCCCGGCACCCAGACCCGGATGTCCTCCTCGCCGGTCCAGCTGCGCATCAGCGGCTCGATCACGCGGGTACGGAGCCGGTCGAACAGGTCGGCGTCGCGGAAGAATCGGGTGACGTTGATCAGCAGGTCGCGGAACAGCGCCTCGCATTCGTCGGCATCGGTCTTGGCGCGGGCGAGATAGGTGCGGCCGCTGGTAATGCCGAGCACATGCATGCGACGCTCGATCCGCCGGATCAGCGTCGTGCGCTTGTACCCCGAAAAGTCATGGCCGATGGCGGTGCGCAGCACCTTGCACAGCTCGTCGACATTGTCGGCGACGAGCGACGCCTCTTCCTCCCGCTCCTCGCCGTTGCGGTTGAAGAAGGCGAGCAGGCAATCGAGCATCTCGCCCGGCTGCTTCACGAAATCGACGAGGCCCGTGCCCACTGCGGAGAGCGGCATGCCGTCGTAGCGCGCGCTTTCCGGCTCCTGGACCAGGCAGACGCCGCCATGTTCCTTCACCGCGCGCAAGCCGATCGTGCCGTCCGCGCCGGTGCCGGAGAGGATCACGCAGGCGGCGTTGCCCTGCTGGTCGGCGGCGAGCGAGAGAAAGAAGTCGTCGATCGGCCGCCGCAGCCCGCGCGGCTGGGCGAAGTCGGTCAGCTCCAGCCGTCCGCCGCGGATGGCGAGGCCATGGCCCGGCGGGATGATGTAGACCTTGTCCGCTTCGATCTGCTCGCCGCCCTCGCACTGAAGCACTTCCAGGTTGGTTTGGCGATCGAGCAGCTGCGCCAGCATGCTCTCGTGATTGGGATCGAGATGCTGGACGATGACGAATGCCATGCCGGTCGGCGCGCGGGCCGGCGCGAGCATTTCGCGCAGCGCTTCCAGCCCGCCGGCCGAGGCGCCGATCCCGACCACGGGCAAGGTGGTTGTGGGCGCATCGAACGGCGCGTTCACAGGATGCTTCCCGCGTCGAGATCGGAAAGCGTCATCTTCGCCTGTGCGATGGTCGCGGCGGTATTGGCGATGGTGATCAGCGTGCCTTCTACCGCAATACCGCTTTCGGCCACGACGGGAGCAAGTCGTGCGATCGTTTGCCCGAGCGCCGCATCATAGTCCGCCAGCCGCTCGGGCTGGGTGCGGCTGACATCGAACTGCGAGGCGAAGATGTAGCGCACCTCGCCGGTGAGCGCCCGCAGCTTCGACATGTAAAGCAGGTTGACGAAGGCGCGCCCATCCTTGCGGAAATTGACGATCGCGGTGCGGACGCTGGTCTGCGCATCGTCACCCAGAAATGCATGGATGCGGGTCCGCGCTTCCCGATTGTCGCTGTCGCCTTGGAGAAAGCGGCAATTCTGGCCGACGATCTCGCTGGTCGCATAGCCGGTGAGGTCGCGGAACCGCTGGTTGGTCAGCAGCAGCGGATGGTCGCCGGCCGCCTCGCCGAGCGAGAGCGCGACGGGCGAGCCTTCGAAATAGTCGCGGAGCGCCTGGGGGAGTTCTACCGGGGGCATATCTGCTGGAACCTCATTAGGGAAGCAGAACGACCTGTCCCGAAAACTGATCCAGGATATGCACGATGGCACGACGAAACAACCCGCTGCAGCTGCGAAAGCATGACAGCAAGCGATGGCTAGGCATTGATTTCACTAGCGTTACGATCATCGGTGATAGGCAGCCTCGCCCCAGACGACGGGCAGCTTCTCGTTCACGGCACCGGGCGCACGCGCGACCAGCTCTACAAGCTTCACCCCGGCGACGTTCACCGCAAGCGACTTCGGTACCATGCCGCGCCGCAGGGGGCCGCTGCTTGCGAGCAGCTTGCGGTCGCCATAGACCGTGAACGTGACGGGACGGCTTGCATCGGTGGCGGAATCGTCGACGCCCACCGAAAGGGTGAGCTGGCGATAGCCGGGATTGCGCACCTCGAGACGCGAATTGGCCAGCACGCCGAGGCCGGCGGTCAGGCGCTTGCCCGCGATTTCCAGTTCGCGGCCATAGGGCGTGGCATCTGCCTGCGCTCCGCCCCAGCCTGCATATATCGGCCGCTGCCCGGCCCCGCGCGAGCCGCTCCAGGCGACGACGGCGCGGTGGATGCTTGGATCGGGCATCGGCGCGGTCACCCCGTCCACCGCCGGGTTCACGATGCCGGGCAGTTCGGATAGGTAGAAGCCGTCAGCGAGCAGCCGAGGCCCCTCCGCGCGGAATACCAGGGTCTCATGCGGGGCGAGCTTGAACTTGCGCTCGCCCTGCAGGCTGGAACGGGCGCCGGTCCACACGTCGGTGAGCGCGATCGGCGCGTCGGCGCGCAGCTTCAGATGTTGGGCGGTCAGGGTTGCCTCGATCGGCGCGGCGGTTCGGTTGAACAGCGCCACCGCCTTCTCGCCGTCCGCCAGCGTCTTTACCAGAATCTGGAAGTCGTCCGTATCGAAGGCGAGCACGGCCTGGTTGCCGGCGGGATCCTGGTCGATCGCGATCAGCGCGGCATTGCCGAAAATGTCCATCAGCGATTGCGGCGTCGTGCGCAGGTCCGCACCGATCAGCAGCGGTGCGGAGACCATCGCCCAGAGCGCGAAGTGGGAGCGCGCCTCGGTCAGATGCTCGGCATCGAACTCGCCCTTGCCGATGAACAGCATGTCGGGATCGTTCCAGGAGCCGGGATGCGCGTAGAGCGGCCGCCTGGCGGCGGTGTCGAAATTGGTCAGCAGGCGCGTCCAGTGCGGCGTGATGTCGTCGCTGGTGCGCGAGATATTGCCCACGTCCTTGGCCCAGGCGCGGACATTGGCCGAGCCCCAGATGCACAGCGAGAGGAGATAGTCGCCGTCCGGATCGGCGCGAACCAGCGCCGCCTTTACCTGCTCGAACATGCCGCGCACTGCCGGGATGTTCGAGCGGTTCACGTTCTCCAGGTCGAGCAGCGGCGCCAAGGCGCGGTGGCGTCCGGCGCGGACCAGCGGGCTGTCTTCGCCATAGGCGCGCAGGCCGCAGCCATCGATCTTGATATAGTCGAAGCCCCACGCGCCGAAATAGAGCGCGATGTCCTGGTCGATATGGCCGTACAGCCCCACCTCGCGCTCGGTCACGCTGCCGCGCGGCAGGTTGGGCTCGTTGGGGCCATAGGCTTGTGCGCAGGTATTGCGGCCGAGATCGGTGTAGATGCCGGCCTTCAGCCCCATTGCATGCAGCCGATCGGTGAACGGCCTGAACGACGTGGCGCCGTCGGGCGTGGCGGCGGAAGGAAACTTGTCCGCGCGCACCAGCATCCGTCCGTCGGCGCGGCGATGGTCCCACCAGCCCTCGTCGAGATTGACATAGCGATAGCCCTTGGCGGCGAGGCCGGTGTCGACGATCCTTTGCGCCGAGGCGAGCACCTTCTCCTCGTCGACATCGGTCGCGAAGGCGTTCCAGCTGTTCCAGCCCATCGGCGGCGTGGGCGCCCGGCCGTCGGTATTGGCGGACCAGCGACCGGTGGGGGCGAGCGGATCGCGCGGGGCGGCCTGCGCGCTCGCCGATGCCAGCAGCAGGGCCGTCATGCCTGCCAAGGTCTTGATCGCCATGTCTTCTCTCCCCCGCTTTCATTTGTCGGACTAACCGGAGCGGCGGGGGCGAGGCAAATGCTTTTCGGTGCGCCTGCGACCATTGCCCCCGCCGCCCGCGCGCCCTAGCAAGGGCCGCATGAATCCCGAGCGGCGGATCCTGATCCTGGGCGGCGGCACGGCGGGCTGGCTGACCGCGGCCTATCTCGCCCGCTATCTTGATATCGCCCATCAGCGCCGTTTCGCGATCACCCTGCTGGAATCTCCTGCGCTGGGCATTGTGGGGGTAGGCGAGGGCGGCTTTCCGACGATCCGCGAGACGCTGCAGTTCCTCGGCATCGACGAACGGGCGTTCGTGCGCAGTGCTTCGGCCACCTTCAAGCAGGGCATCCGCTTCGACGACTGGCTGCATGCACCGCAGCCTAATGGCACGCGCCACCGCTTCCTCCATCCCTTCGAGGCGCCGTTCCATACCGAGGGCGCGGGTCTGGTGCCCTATTGGCTGCTCCAGCCCGACCATGCCCGGCTTCCCTTCGCCGAGGCGATGACGATCCAGAACCGCGTTGCCGCACGCGGGCGGGCGCCGAAGCGGGCGGAGGAAGCCGGGTTCGGCGGGCCGCTCACCTATGCCTATCATTTCGATGCGGTGCGGCTGGCCCAGCTGCTGCGCGACCGCGCGATCGAACTGGGCGTGACGCATCTGGAGGGCGAGGCGTTCGACGCGCATACCGATGCCGAGGGCGCGATCGACCGGATCGAGACGCGGGAGCACGGCAGCCTGACCGCCGATCTCTACATCGATTGTTCGGGTTTCGAGGCGGCGTTGATCGGCAAGGCACTGGGTTCGCCCCTAACCTCGGTGCGGCACCAGCTGTTCACCGATCGCGCGCTCGCCTGCAAGCTGCCCTATGCCGACCCGCAGGCGCCGATTGCGACGACCACCATCGCCGCCGCGCACGAGGCCGGCTGGATCTGGGATATCGGGCTCCAGCAAGCGCGCGGCATCGGATGCGTCTATTCCTCGTCGCATCTCGACGACGATCGGGCGGCGGAGATCCTGGATGCGTATCTCGGCGGCGCGCGGCACGATGCGCGACTGATCCGGTTCGAGCCCGGCTATCGCCGTTCGCCCTGGATAAAAAACTGCGTCGCGGTGGGCCTGTCCGGCGGATTCCTGGAGCCGCTGGAGGCGACCGGCGTCGTGCTGATCGAGGCCGCGGCAGCGATGATCGCCGAGCTGTTTCCCCATGCGGGCCCGATCGACGCCCCCGCCACCCGCTTCAACATGCTGATGACCGCGCGCTACGAACGGATCGTCGACTTTCTAAAGCTCCATTATTGTCTCAGCCGACGAGCGGAGCCGTTCTGGCGGGACAATCGCGATCCCGCAACCATCCCGGACACGCTTTGCGCGCTGCTGGAGCAATGGCGACACCGCCCGCCGAGCCGGTTCGACTTTCTGCTCGACGTGGAGAGCTTCGCCTTCTTCAACTATCAGTACATCCTCTACGGGATGGACTTCCGCACCGACCTGTCCGGTGCTCGCGAGGGGTTCCCCCACGCCGCCGCCGCCGAGCGCCAGTTCGCCCGCATCCGCAGCTTCGGCGAGCAGGCGGTGGCGGATCTGCCCGGCCACCGCGAGCTGATCCGCCAGCTGGCGGGCTGAGGATCAGACCGCCGCCAGCTGCCCGTCGACGGCGTCCAGCTCGCCGCTTTCGCGCGCCTTGCGGCCATAGACGGCCTCGAACAGCGGGGTGGCCATCACCGTGGTCACGATCGCCATCAGCACCAGCATCGCGAACAGCGTCGGGCCGATAATGCCCTTCTGGAGGCCGATATTGATGATGATCAGCTCCATCAGCCCGCGCGAGTTCATCAGCGCGCCGATTCCGAGCGCGGTCCGGTTGTCCTCACCCGCGACCCGCGCCGCCGCCCAGCAGGCACCGAACTTGGCAAGCACCGAGACGGCCAGGATACCGAGCGCGATCAGCAGCAGCGACGGCGAATTGACCATGTCCATCCGGGTGTTGAGCCCCGAATAGGTGAAGAACATCGGCAGGAGCAGCACCACCGCCAGCGGCTCGACCTTGCGCTTCAGCTCCTCGACAAACAGCCCGCGCGGCATGCACACACCCATCAGGAACCCGCCGAAGATGGCGTGGATACCGATCGCATCCATCACGAAGGCAGAGAGGCAGAACAGCATCATCGTGATCGCGAGGATCGACGTGGTCATCTCGCCGCGTGCCTCGACGATACGGCCGAGCGGAGCGAGCAGGTGCCGGCCGACCAGCAGCATGAAGCCCGCATAGAGCACCGCCCCGCCGATCGCGAGCACGGCCACGCCCGCGCCTGCGCCGAACGTCGCCAGCACCAGCGCCAGCACGCACCAGGAGGCTGCGTCGTCGAACGCGCCGGCGGTGAGTGACAAGGTACCCAGCGCGGAGTTTGCCAGGCCGCGCTCGTTGATGATCCGCGCGAGCATCGGGAAGGCGGTCAGCGCGATGCAGGCGCCCATGAACAGCGTGGCATTGGACTGGCTGATGCCGGGTGTGAACAATCCCGGCACGGTCAGCAGGAACGGGGTGATCAGCGTGGCGAGCAGGAAGGGCGCGGCGATCCCGGCGGCGGAGACTCCCGCAGCGCTTTTCGCCTTGGACTGGAAGTGATCGAGCCGCAGCGTCAGCCCGACCATGAACATGTAGAGCCCCACCCCCAGCTGGGCACCGGCATAGAGTACGCTGCGCGTTTCCCTGGGGAAAATCGCCAGCTGCAGATCGGGGGCGAACAGCCCGAGCAGCGACGGGCCGAGCACCACGCCGGCGATCATTTCGCCGACCACCTGGGGCTGCTTCAGGAACCTCTGCCCCGCCCAGCCCACGACGCGGCAGGCGAGCAGGATGATCGCCAGCTGCAGGAAGAAGTGGATGCTGTAGTCGCCGGGCGCATAGGTCTTGGCGGCGTGGACGGCGGGGCCGTGCGGGTTCAGGACGTCGGTCAGCGCGTGCCATGCGCTGCTCAGCAGCTCGTTCATTCGGATCCCCTCGTGCGCACGGCCTCTCGGCGCCGTCGCGTATCGCGCTAGGAAGCGTGTCGTACCCGCTTCGACAAGAGGCGATCACCGGCGATCGCCCACTTTTCCCGGCAGGGGACGTCAAGTGTTGCCGGGGCTCCACAAGGTAGGTACGTACCTACACTGTAGCGCTACCATTTCGGCACGGGCAGGTGGGCGATGAAGGTGTTGAGCAGTCGCGAATTCAACCAGGACGTGAGCGCCGCCAAGCGATTCGCCCGCACCGAGCCCGTGTTCATCACCGACCGCGGCAAGCCCACGCACGTGTTGATGAGCATCGCCAGCTTCCGTGCTTTCACCGGCGAGCGCGAAAGCATCGTCGACGCGCTGGCGGCGGCCGAGCCCTTCCTGGTCGATTCCCAGCCCGGACGCTGGTGAATGTACCTGCTCGACACCGCCGTGCTCCTCGATCTGCGCAAGGCGCGCAGCGGCGGGGCGGACCAGAACCTCATCGCCTGGGCCGACAGCGTTTCGCGGGAGCAGCTGTTCGTCTCGACCCTCGCACTCGCCGAGGTCGAGGCCATGGCGGCGCGGGCGCCCCGCGGGGACGGGGCCGGGGCGATCCGTCGCTGGATCGACGAGCAACTGGTCCCGGCCTTCGGAACGCATTTGCTGCCGGTGGACACGGCCGTGGCGCGGCGCCGGGGACAGCTGACGCTGGCGAGCGACCGCCATGCGCTGGTCGCCGCCACCGCGCTCGAACATGCGCTGACCCTCGTCACCTATGATGCCGCGGCCTATCGCGGCGTGCGGCTGAAGCTGTTCGATCCGCGCCGCTACGACCCCGACGCGGCGGCGGACGATTGGCGCGCCGCCGCCCAGCGCAGCGGTCCGGTCTGGTTCCGCAACCTGTTCCTACGCAGCTGAGGCCATGCAACCGGGACGGTCGCCAAGCATTTGCCTGGAAAGGAGATTGTGCATGGCGACGGAAAAGCAGGCGACCCTCTACCGGATGGCGCTCCCGGATCATGTCTGCCCGTTCGGCGTCCGCGCCCGCGCGCTGTTGCTGGAGCGCGGCTATGACATCGACGATCGTGTTCTCAGCACCCGCGACGAGGTGGAGGCGGTGAAGGAGGAATTTGGCGTGGCCACCACGCCGGTGATCTTCCTCGGCGACGAGCGTATCGATGGGTCCGATGCGCTCGAGCACGTCCTGGCGTCGCGCCATGGATAGCTGCCTATCCGGCCTCGGTTCGTCCCATTCGGATTACGGCGACGGAACAAAGCGCCATGTCGTTGATTTCCGGTCCCAACGTTTTCCGACTGTACCAACGTAAAGGGCAATGACGATGAAGAAGATGCTCGTGCTCGGCGCTGCTGCCGGCCTTATCGCGCTTTCGGCGTGCAACAACACGCCGCGCGAACAGGCGGCCGACAATATCGAAGCGAACGCCGAAGCGCGCGCCGACAATATCGAGTCGATGGCCGGCAACGCCACCACCGATGCGGCGCAGGACAACCTGCAGAACCAGGCGGACGCCGTCCGCGCCGAGGGCGACGCCAAGGCCAAGGACATGCGCACCAACGATCCGGATACGAACCTGAAGAACGGCATGTAAACGCCGAAAGCTTCCGGCAATCGGGCCCGCTGTTCCCACGCAGGCAGCCGGGCCCGGGAGGGGCGCTCGCCGATGCGGGCGCCCTTTTTGCATGCGCAGAGGCCGGAGGCTCCGCCGCCCCCGGCCTCTCACCGTCTTACCAGATGCGGACGCGGTCTTCCGGCGCGACATATTGCTTCTGGCTGGGATCGATGTTCCACGCGGCGTACCAGGCATCGACGTTACGCAGCGGGTTGACCGCGCGGATCTGCCCCGGCGAGTGCGGATCGCTGACCAGCTGCTGGCGCAGCGCCTCGTTGCGGAACAGCGTTCGCCACACCTGGCCCCAGCCGAGGAAGAAGCGCTGGTCGCCGGTGAAGCCGTCGAGCACGGGCGCGGGCTTGCCGCCGAGCGACGCGTGATAGGCGTCGAGCGCGATCAGCACGCCGCCCAGATCGCCGATATTCTCGCCCATCGAGGCACGGCCGTTGATGTGCAGGCCGGGCAGCCCCTCGAAACTGTAGGCCTCGTACTGGGCACCCAGCCGCACCGCCTGCGCCTCGAACTTGGTTGCATCCTCCGGCGTCCACCAGTCGCGCAGCACGCCGTTGCCGTCGGACTTGCGGCCCTGGTCGTCGAAACCATGGCTGATCTCGTGCCCGATCACCCCGCCGATGCCGCCATAATTGACCGCATCGTCGGCCTTGGGATCGAAGAAAGGCGGCTGCAGGATCGCCGCCGGGAACACGATCTCGTTCTTGACCGAGTTGTAATAGGCGTTGACCGTCTGCGGCGTCATGCCCCACTCGGCCTTGTCGACCGGGCCGCCCAGCCGGTTGCGGCGATAGTCCCACTCGAACCTGCCGGCACGCTCGGCATTGCCGACCAGATCGCCGGGGCGCACGTCCAGCTTCGAATAGTCGCGCCACTTTGTCGGATAGCCGACCTTGACCGTGAAGCCCTGCAGCTTGGCGAGCGCCTGCTCCTTGGTCGCCGGGCTCATCCAGGCGAGGTTCTTGATGCGACCCGCCAGCGCGACGCGGAGGTTGCCGACGAGAACGTCCATCTTGGCCTTGCTCTCGGGCGGGAAATAGAGCGCGACATAGTCGCGGCCGACGCCCTCGCCGATCGCCCGCTCGGTGAAGGAGACGGCGCGCTTCCAGCGCTCGCGCTCCTTGGGCTGGCCGTTCATGAACTTGGAGCGGAAATCGAACTGCGCATCGGCGAAGCGCTTCGACAGCATCGGCGAGATATCGTCCGCGATCCGGAAGGCTTCCCATGCCTTGAGCGTCGCGAGATCGGTGTCGGCGAAGACCTGTGCGATCTTCGGCACCGCGCTGTTCTGCGCCACGATCACCCGGCTGGCCTTGGTGAGGCCGGCGGCCTGCCAGAACGGATCCCAGGCGAAGCCGGGCGCTTGCGCCTTCAGCGCGGCGACGGTCACCGGGTTGTAGGTCTTGTCGCGATCCCGGCTCTGGGCGCGGGTCCAGTGCGCCTGGGCGATGCGGGTTTCCATCGCGACGACCTTGTCGGCCGCGGCGGCCGCGTCCGGCCAGCCGGCCATGCCGAGCAGCTGCGCGACGTACTGGCGGTAGCGGGCGACCTGGGGCGCGAACTTCGCGTCGAGATAGAGGTCGCGATCGCCCAGACCGAGGCCCGACTGGCGCAGATAGAGCGCATAGACATCGGGCTGCTTGGCATCGTCGCTGACGCCCACGCCGAAGAAGCTGGCGCCGAACCCACCGATCGAGGCACCCATCAGGCGCGCCAGTTCGGCCTTGGTCTTGGCGGCCTTGAGAGGCTGGAGCCGCTGGAGAAGCGGCTTGGCGTCGAGCCTCTCGATCGCCGCCTCGTCGAGGAAGCCGCGATAGAGGATCGCTGCCTTGCGGCGGTCGGGATGGGCGGTGTCGGTCGGCTGATAGCCTTCGATCAGGGTCCGCAGCCGCATCTCGGAAAGGTCGCGCAGCACCGCGAAGGCGCCGAAGGACGAGCGGTCGTCGGGGATCTTGGTGCGATCCATCCAGCTGCCGTTGACGAAGCGGTACCAGTCGTCGCCCGGCTTCACGCTGCGATCCATGCCGGCGATGTCGAAGCCCCAGCTGCCATAGCGGGTCGCCTCGGTGCTCGGCGCGGCGGCCTGTTGCGGGTTGCGGCTGAGGGCGGGAGCGGCGATCGCCGCAATCGACAGGGTTGAGGCCAGAAGGACGTGCTTCAGCTGCAAGGATGCTCTCCAGATCAGGCGGTTAGCCATAGTGTGGCGGCACTCTACACACCTCGTCCCGGCTGGCAATCCGCCGCTGCCGGGCCGCAGCTCGGTGCAACCATGAAGCCTTGCGCGGCGCCGGCGGGGCGATAGGGAAGGGCGCATGCACGCTTCCCCCGATCTCGCCATCCGCATGGCCCGCGCGGCCTTCAACCGGGCGCTGGCGACCGCCGACCTTGCCGCGATCGGGCCCCTGCTCGCTCCCGATGTGGTGCTGGTGGCCGGTACGGACAGTGCGGTGATTGAGGGCCGCAAGGCGCAGCTGCTCGCCTGGAAGCGCGAGTTCGCGGCGCGGGAGCGGACCGTCTATACCCGGCTTCCGGACAGCGTGGTGGGCTCACCGGTCGCACCGATCGCGTTCGAGCACGGCCAGTGGCAGGGCGTGGCGGCAGAGGGCGGCGCGGTGCAGGCAAGCGGCAGCTACACCGCCAAGTGGCGCGAGATCGACGGCAGCTGGAAGATCGAGGCCGAGCTCTACCTGACCCTCGCCTGATCGGCCGCCGGGTACGGCACGGAACGAATTCCGGCCCGCACCGGTTGAGCGCAGGAGCCCGTGCTTGCGGGCAGGGAGATGCGCCATGCCAACGTCCCGCTTCTTCTTCGAACGCCGTGCCCAGGAAGAGCGTGCCCGCGCCGCCACCTGCCGCAATCCGGTGGTCGCGGCCGCCTTCCGCCGCCGCGCCGACGCCTTTCAGCGCCGGGCGAACGCGCAGACGGAGGAACCAGCCGAGATTGGTTGAGGACGCGCGTGACTCCCGCTTTCCCCCGGCGAACCTTTTCTTTCCTGCAATCCCACTCTGAAGATGGGAATTGGTGGCCAACCAAGACACAGAGATAAGGGGTTCATCATGCGTGCTTTTCGTACCATCCTGCTGATTGCGGCGTCCGCGACTGCGGTCGCTGCCGGTCACGCGCAAGCGCAGCAGGCCGCCGATCCCGCGGCCCAGGCCGATGCAGGTGCGAACGGCGGGACCGAAGAGATCGTCGTCACCGGCACGCGCAGCGAGGGCCGCTCGCGGCTGGATACCGCCTCGCCGGTCGACGTGCTGAGCAGCCAGGCGCTGAGCCGGCAGGGCACGACGGAACTGGGCGCGGCGATTGCGGCCGTTGCCCCCTCGATCGATTTCCCGCGCCCCTCGGCGACCGACGGCACGGATGCGATCCGCCCGGCGACGCTGCGCGGCCTCTCTCCCGATCAGGTGCTGGTGCTGGTGAACGGCGTGCGGGTGAACAGCTCGGCGCTGCTCAACATCAACGGCTCGGTCGGACGCGGCTCGGCGGCGGTCGACCTCAACACCATTCCTACCGCGTCGCTCGAGCGCATCGAAGTGCTGCGCGACGGTGCCTCGGCGCAATATGGTTCCGACGCGATCGCCGGCGTGATCAACCTGCGGCTGCGCGAAGCACGCTCGGGCGGCGCCGCCTCCGCCACCTACGGCATCTACCACACCGATATCGATACCGCGCGCGGCAGCCGCAGCACCACGGGCGAGCCCGTCTTCACCGCCTCCGTCTGGCAGGGTTTCGGTCTGGGGGACGATGGCTTCGTGACCATCACCGGCGAATATGTGAACCGCAAGCCGACCAACCGCGCGGATTTCGACCCGCGCGTGACGCCTTCCCGGGTGACCGGCCGCTTCGGCGATCCGCAGGTCGAGCAATATACCGGCACGATCAACGCCGGGAAGGGCATCGGCGGCGGCTGGAGCCTCTATGGCTGGGGCAGCTACCAGGATCGCGACACCCGCAGCGCCGCCTTCCCGCGTCTGGCGAGCGCGACGACCGCGCTGGTCGGCTATCCCGACGGGTTCCTGCCGATCATCAACACCAAGTCGACCAATGCCGTGGGCGCGGTCGGGGTGAAGGGGGACCTGGGTGATTGGGGCGTCGATCTCCATGCCGGCTATGGCCGCAACAAGATCGCCTATCGCACCCGCAACTCCGCCAACTATGCCTATGGTGCCGCGAGCCCGAAGAATTTCTACGACGGCGCGCTGATCTTCGATCAGTGGGTCGCCGGCCTCGACGTCCGCCGCAAGTTCGACCTGTTCCAGTCGCTCAACCTCGCCTTCGGTGCCGAAGGCCGGCGGGAAGGCTACAAGATCACGCCGGGCGAGCGCGCCTCCTACGACTATCCGCCTGCCGGCGCGGTGGCGGGCCAGTCGCCCGGGGCCCAGGGCTTTGGCGGTTTCGCGCCGGTCAACGCGATCGAGCGGTCCCGGCGCAGCATTTCCGGTTATGTCGACCTCGAAGCACAGGTGACCCAGGCGCTGCTGGTCGACGTGGCGGTGCGCGGCGAGCATTATTCGGACTTCGGCGACACCGCCAACGGCAAGATCTCTGCCCGGTACGACATCGCGCCGTGGTTCGCCCTGCGCGGCACCGTGTCCACCGGCTTCCGCGCACCGAGCCTGCAGCAGCAGTATTTCACCTCGGTGGCGCAGGTCATCCAGAACGGCACGCCGATCCTCACCGGCACCTTCCCCTCGACCGCACCGGTGGCGGCAGCGCTGGGCGGCAAGCCGTTGCAGCCGGAGAAGTCGACCAACCTGTCGGTCGGCACGGTGATCCGGGCCGGAGGGTTCGATCTCAGCGTCGATGCCTATGAGATCCGGCTGCGCGACCAGCTGGGGCTTTCGGAGAATATCCAGGCGAGCTTCAGCCCGCAGGTGGCGGCGATCCTCGCGCCGTTCAATGTGCCCTCGGCGCGCTTCTTCATCAACGGTCTGCGCTCGCGCACCCGGGGCATTGACGCGGTGGCGCATTACCGGCTCGGTAACGCCGCCGATGCGGCCGGCGCGTTCGACTTCACGCTGGCGGGCAACGTCAACGAAATCGTCGTCACCCGCGTGCCGACCAACACCGCGACGGTGAACCCCGCGCCCGTGCTGTTCGCGCGCAGCCGCGTGCTGACGATCGAGCAGGGCACGCCCGGCGAAAAGGTGACGGGCACGATCGACTGGACCAAGGGCGCGATCGGCCTGACGGTGCGTGGCACCTATTATGGCGACGTCAACCAGCCGGGCACGGCGGCCAACGGATCGGCCGACATCCACACCGGCCAGCACCTGATCAGCGACCTCGAGCTTCGCTACCAACCCCGCAAGGGCGCCCAGATCGCGATCGGCGCGAGCAACCTGTTCGACGTCTATCCGGATCGGACCATCCCGGCCAACAACTCGACGGGGGTAGTGGGCTTCCCCTATTACTCGCCGTTCGGTTTCAACGGGCGATATCTGTACGCCCGGCTCGGCGTGAACTGGTGACCGGCAAGGGGCGGGCCTGGCTCGCCCCGACCCGCTGCCGATGCGGGACAGCCGGTCCGCGATGCCGCTTCCGCTGGTGTCGGGATATGCCGAGAGTGAAGGGGTGGATGGCGAGCTGCCGCAACGGATCGAGCCGTTCCGCAAGGTCGTGGTGGCGGACCGCCTTGCGCGACGTGCGCCTTCGCCGTGACGCGCGGGCGTATCGACCGGATCGGCAGCTCAGGCGACCGTCGACTTGCGGACGATCAGGCGCGGTTCCAGGCGCAGGGTCTGCGGTGCGCCGCCGGACCCCGAGCTTAGATCGAGGACTCGCTTCGCCGCCATGTCTCCCAGCCGCTGACTGCTCTGGTCGACGGAGGTCAGCGGGACCCGCAGATACTCGGCGTATCGCAGATTGCCGCAGCCGATGAAGGCGATATCCTCGGGAATGCGCAGGCCGGCCTGCATCGCGGCGTCCATGGCGCCGATGGCGGAAAGATCGTTGTAGCAGAACACGGCATCCGGCGGCTCGGGCAAGGACAACAGTTCCTGCATGGCGTGGTAGCCGGTAGCGTCCCCGCTTTCGTCAAAGCCGTCCCGCGTGACGACATAGGCGTCGGGAAGGTCGATGCCCGCGGCGGTGAGCGCGCGCTGGAAGCCCCTGAGCCGATCCGCTGTCGGGCTGATGCCGCGGCCGCCGATATGGGCGATCCGCCTGCGGCCGATACCTGCCAGATGGCGCGCGGCCAGTTCCCCGACCATCAGATCGTTGGTGCCGACGAAATCCATCGGCAAATCCGCGAACTGCCGATCGATGAGCAGAACCGGCGTGGTGGTTTCCGCCAGCGCCGCCGGGGGCTGGGTGGCGGGCCGGCAGGACGCCACCAGCAGCACGTCGACGCCGCGCGCCAGCAGCGTCTTGATTTCCTGCTCCTCGATGTCCGGATCTTCCTCGGACGAGGCAAGGACCAGCACCAGCCCCTCCGAGCGCAGCGCGCCCGCCAGGGAGCGGGCGAATTCGCCGAAGAAGGGATGGACAAGATCCGGTACCACCAGCCCGACCGCCTGGGAACGTCCACCCGCCAGCGCCCGGGCAAGCATGTTCGGCTGATAGTTCAGCTCGCGCATGCGCTTCAGCACACGCTCGCGGGTCTTTTCTCCGATATCGGTCTGGCCGCGCAGCACCTTGGAGACGGTAACCGTCGAAACGCCGAGATCGCGGGCGATGTCCTTGAGCCTGACCGCCATTGGAGGAGCTTCTCGCGTGCGTTGAAACCGTTGTCGGGCCTATGCGCACACTCCCCCGACCGCGTCCAGACCGAGGCGGAGCGCTAGTTGAAGCGCGTGCGGGTCCACAATGCCCAGCAGCCTGCCGCCAGCGTCGCGAGCAGCAGGGCACAAAGTACCGCGACCCATTCCCACTGCATCGCCAGCGGCGGTACGACTGCGTTCGCACCCAGCCAGACGAAGAGCGAGACGGCGGCGGCGACGATGGCCCAGTCCCACCAGTGCCGCTTGCCCATCCCCGCGGCATCCCCGCCATGCTGGGCCTTCAGGGCATCGGCATAGGCAAGGCCGTAGCGATCGCACTCGCGCTGCAGCGCCGCATCGCGGCTGCGCATCTCGTCGGTTCCGGCTGCCGCCGTGCTGATCGCCAGCGCCCCCAGGATCATGAGCAGCGACCCGCCGACGACCAGGGCGAGGTGGGAACGATCGGCGGTCGCCAGTTCGCCGAACACGAGCGCTCCCCAGGCCAGCCCCCATAGCTGGTTGGTGTTGGACAGGGGAATGCCGCGGCTGATGCCGAGATACTTGGTGGCGAACTGCTGGAACAGGTCGCCGATCACCCATATGAACCCGCCGAGAAACAGCCAGAACAGCACCTCGCGATGCTGCAGAAGCTGCAGCGCGGACGAATTCGGGCCGCCGTCAAAGCACCAGGTGAGGGTCAGCATCGTACCCAGTTCGCCGAAGGTGAAGATCGTGACGAACGACAGCGGGCTCATGCCGCTCAGATAGGCCTTGCGGTAGGGCACGTACATGGTGCCCCACATCAGGCTGGCACCCGCCGCCGCGGCGAGCCCGCGGGCGGCGTGCGGGGAGGCGCCCGCATCGTGGAGCGTGCTGAAGCCCAGCATGATGGCGGCGGCGATGATCGCCAGCGTGCCGAGTACCACCTTGCCGGCGGTCCGTGCGCCGGCACCGCGCATCTCCCGGAACAACAGCCAGCCCCACAACAGCCCGATCAGCGAGTTGGTGTTCCACAAGGGAAAGGCGGTCGCCAGGCCCACGTCGCGGATCGCGAACACGGTCAGCGTGTTCGCCACCGCCCATAGCGCGCCGGCAAGCAGCGCCCAGATGATGAGATGGGGCTTGGAGGCGATGTCCGAAAAGACGAAACCGGTGCCCTTCATCAGGGTCGGGAAGGTCCAGCGTGCTGCGAAGACGCCCGCGACCATGCACAGCGAGATGGCGAAGGGCGAAAACCCCGCCGTGACCAATTTGGTCGGCGCCTCCGCCGCGCCAAGCCAGGCGCCGGCGGCAAGGCCGCACAGGACGCCGAGCATGTGTTGCGGGTTGGCCGATGCCGCAGCCGTCTTCTGCAAAGACGCCATATTGGCAGTCCTTTCTTTCCTGGGAGTGTATCCGGCTTGGGAAAAGGCGGGCTTTAGTTGATGATCGCCAGAAGAAGGACGCCGCCGGCAAGTACCAGCGCGGGAACCCAGAACTGAATATCCGTCAAAACCGCGCGCATCATGGACGCACGTGTCGCGTGCCGTTCGTTCATCCGCATCCTCATTTCCCATCGGCTCTTCCTTCTCTCTGGGGGAAGGTTTGGAGCGGAAGCGAGCGTTACCCATAACGTGAAAGGTGTCAAGGCGGCCTGGTTGCGGCGTGAAACGGGACTGTTGAGCTTCGTGTCGAGTTGCGATAGCCTGCTACGTAATCGATAACGTTGGCCGACAAGGCCAGGATCAGAGGATGCCTACGGATGGGTGCAACCGCGACACAGACTGCCGAAGCGAGCCGCTACAAGGAAGGCAAGGCCGAGGACGAGTTTCGTCAGTATGACGCGACCGTCGTTCCGCACGTCGCGCAGTTCTATCGCAACAATCACGAGCAGATGACCGTCGACTATGTCCTGCGCAAGGAGGCCGAGTATTTCGGCCTGACGCGAGGGGAAAAGTCGATCTGGGAAGCGGCCGAGTTCCTGAACGCACTGGTCGACGAGAGCGATCCGGACACGGATCTGTCGCAGACCGATCACCTGCTACAGACGTCGGAGGCCATGCGCCGCGACGGGCAGCCGCGCTGGATGATCCTCACCGGCTTTCTGCACGATCTGGGCAAGTGTCTGTGCCTGTGGGGCGAACCGCAATGGGGCGTTGTCGGGGATACCTATCCCGTGGGCTGCGCCTGGTCGGAGCACATCGTCTTTCACGAGTATTTCGCCGGCAACCCGGATCGCCACGTGGCGGAATATCAGACGAAATACGGCATCTACGAACCCAATTGCGGGCTCGAGAACGTGCACATGTCGTTCGGTCATGACGGCTACATCGCCGAGGTGATGAAGCCGTATCTGCCGGATGAAGCGCTGTACATGCTGCGCTTCCACTCCTTCTATCCCTGGCACAAGCACGGCGCCTATGACCACCTGTGCAACGACAAGGATCGTGCCATGCTGAAGTGGGTGCTGGAGTTCAACAAATACGACCTGTATTCGAAGGGGCACGCCAAGCCGGACCTGGCCCAGCTGAAGCCTTATTATGATGACCTGTTCGCCGAGTTCCTGCCTCCCAAGGTGGCGTGGTAGGTGAGCAGCCCCGAGTTTTCTAGACGCCTTCCGCCTTCAGAATCTGCTGCCGTTCGAATTGGACGGGCGACAGCATCCCGTTCCTGACCTGCTTGCGCACCGGGTTGTAGAACATCTCGATGTAATCGAACACGTCCTGCCGGGCTTCCTCGCGGGTTTTGTACGTTCGACGTCGGATGCGCTCGCGCTTGAGCGGGGAGAAAAAACTCTCCGCGACGGCATTGTCATGGCAGTTGTCGCGGCGGCTCATCGAGTGCTCAAGATTGTGCGCGCGTAGGAAG
>NZ_AGFU01000051.1 GCF_000226955.1 Sphingomonas elodea ATCC 31461 | reverse complement strand
CCCCTTTGGGAATCCCTCGACGATTCAGCTCGGTCGAAATCCGCGCTAATCCCCAAGTCGGACGTCGTGGAGGCAGCGCGGTAAGGAAGGGCTGAGGCTGAACCGCGAACGAATCAACTGGAATGGATCACGACGATGCTGGATCCTCTCCCGTCATTCAGGGCCGGCCCGGGCCGCAGCGGATCGCCACCAGACTGCCCTCGGGCGCGAAGTACAAGGTGAAGCCGTGCAGTTCGGCGATGCCCGTGACGAGGGCCAGCCCCAGCCCGGCGCCCGTTCCGTCGCGGCGACCCCGATAGAAGCGCTGCGTCACCAGCGAGCGCTCGGCCGGTGGGACCCCCTTTCCTTCATCGGCCACGGTGATGAGCGGCACGCCCGCATCGCAGGCGAGGCCTACCGTCACGGTGCCGCCGGCAGGGCCGAACTTCATCGCATTGTCGATCAGATTGGCCACCGCCTCCATCAGCAGGCTGGCATCGCCTTCGATGGGGGGTACCGGCGCGCACGCGCAGTGCAGGGTGATGCCGCGATCCTCGGCCACCGGGCGGTGGAGGTCGCAGGCATCCTCGACCAGGCGCATCAGATCTACGGCTGCGAAGCGGCTGCGGCGTTCGCCGTCCTCCAGCTCGCGCAGGCGGAGCAGCGCCGCGACGATGCCGAGCAGGCCGTCGATCTCCGCCAGGCCGCGGTCGATCACGGCTTCGAAACCGGCGCGATCCTCGGCCTCGCGCAGTCCGCGCTCCAGCCCGGCGCGCAGCCGGGTGAGGGGGGTGCGGAGCTGGTGCGCAATGTCGTCACCGATGCCGCGCACTTCGGCGACCAGCATCTGCAGCCGGTCCAGCATGGTGTTGATGTGTGCGCAGAGCAGCCCGAAACTGTCCGGCCGGGCCGATACGGGCAGACGCTGGCTGAGATCGCCGGAGACGATCCGCTCGGTCAGCAGCCGCACCGTGTCCACCTGTCGTGCCGCGCGACGCCCGGCTACCAGACCGACGCCCAGCGCAAGGACGACACCCGGCAGCAGCCCGAACAGCAGCGACTGCCAGGTCAGCCGCAGCGCTTCCTCGGTATCGTCGAGGTCCATGCCGGCGAGCAGGCGCGTCCCGTCCGATAGCGGGCAGAGCGTCAGCCGGGCGACGTCGCTGGTCTTGCCGGGCAGCTCGGTAGGGGCGACCGGCGCGACAAAGGATGTACCGGTATCGGGCGCAGGCCTGGGCATCCTCGCGACATTGCCGGCGATGCGGCGCCCGCTCGCATCGAACAGTGCCAGGAAGCGCTCGCGGTGGATGTCGCGGGCCAGCCGCTCGCGCAGCTCGTCGGCGCGCTCGGCGGGCGGGGTCAGCGCGAAGAAGCTGCAATCGTCCGCCAGGATATGCTCGATCGCGCGGCGATGGTTGTTAGTCGCGGTCACCCAGAAGATGCCCGCAAGTACGAGCGACTGGAGGATCAGGATCGCGGCGATGGCACCGCCCCAGCGCCAGGTCGCGCGGGTGCGGGGGTCACGCCGGAACATCGAAGACATAGCCTTGCCCGCGCACGTTGCGGATCAACTGTACCTCGCCCTCGCCATCCACCTTGCGGCGCAGGCGGCCGATATGGACGTCGACGACGTTGCTGTTCGGCTCGAAGCTGTAGCCCCACACATCCTGGAGCAGCATCGAGCGGGTGACGATCCGGCCGGGGCGGCGCACCAGATAGTCGAGCAGCTTGAGCTCGCGCGGCAGCAGGTCGAGCGGGCGGCCGGCACGGCTCGCCTTGCCCTCCAGCAGGTCGAGATCGAGCGGCCCGACGATCAGCCTTGTGTCGCGCCGCTCGTCCGGGCGGCGGAGCAACGCCTCGACGCGCGCGAGCAGCTCGACCAGCGCGAACGGCTTGGGGAGGTAATCGTCGCCGCCCGCGCGCAGGCCGCGCACGCGATCATCCAGGCTGCCGAGCGCGCTCAGCACCAGCGCCGGCGTACGAAGGCCGTCGGCGCGCAGGGCCGCGATCAGGTCCAGCCCCTCGCCATCGGGCAGCTGGCGGTCGACGATCAGCAGGTCGATGCCGCCGGCATGTACTGCCTCGGCTGCCTCGGACAGCCTGGTCCGGTGCACGATCGCAAAGCCGGCGGCGGTGAGTTCCAGCCGGATTTCGTCGGCGGTGCCGGAATCGTCTTCGAGGAGCAGGATCTGCGTCACGCCTGCGGTGTTTCGTGCGGCGAGCGCGGGGTCAACTGAATTGCAGTTCAGAGTCTGAACGCGGTTTTAGTCGACGCCCGCGGACCAGCGCCGGTAGGGGCGCCACCATGGATCGGAGACCGAAGATGCGGATGCTGGCGGCCGCCCTGGGGATGTGTCTGGCGACACCGGCGCTGGCGCAAGGCGGGCCGGCACTGTCGCTGGATGCGCTGGCCCAGGACGTGGTCGCCAACAATCCGGAGCGGCAGTTCTACCAGCGCCAGATCGAGACCGCGGGTATGGAGCGGGAGGCCGCCGGTCGCTGGGCCGATCCCGAGGCGACCATCGAGTTCGGCCAGCGCCGGGCCACCGATATCACCACCGGCGCGCTGAACGGCGAGGGAATGACCTATGCCGTCTCGGTCACCCAGCCGATCGAGTTCGGCGGACGCATCGCGCTGCGGCGGGCGATTGCCGACCGGCGGGTTGCGCTGGCGCGGATCGGACTGCAGCAGTTCGACGCGACGCTGGCGGCGCGGGCGCGTTCGCTCGGTTACCGGCTGTTCGCGGCGGACGAGAAGGCGGCGGCGGCGCGCGCGGTCGCCAACCGGATGCGGACGCTGGCGCAGGTGATCGTCGCGCGCGACCCCGCCGGCCCCTCGCCGCAGCTCGAGGCAACCGCGCTTCAGGCGAGCGCGATCAGCGCCGAGCGCAGCGCGGCGGCGGCCGATGCCGAGGCGAACGCGATCCTCTACGAGCTCAACCAGCTGCGCGGCGCGCCCTTCGCCGCGCGCGTCCGTATTGTCCGACCGGACATGGGCCTGCCGGACCTGCCCCCCGATGCGACGCTCGCCGCAAGGGCCAGCGCCAACAATTTCGAGCTGCAGGCGCTGCGCGCCCAGTTCGAACAGCAGGGACTACGGGTGGATCTGGCGCGCAAGGCGCGCATCCCGGTGGTCAGTGTCGGGCCCTATTATGATCGGGCCCGCTCGGACATTCGTGAGACCAATGTCGGGGTGCGTCTCACCACCAGCATTCCCTTGTGGAACCGGCAGGCGGGGGACGTCGCGGCGGAGGAGGGGCGCCAGGCCCAGGCCAACGCCACGCTGGTCGCCGCCGAGCGCCGCATCCTGCGCGAGGTGTTCGACCAGGCCGCGCAATATCAGGCCAAGCGGGAGGCGCTGGCGAAATGGGACGGCGCCTCGCCCCAACGGTTCGCCGCCGCCGCCGCAGAGGCCGATCGCAACTATCGGCTGGGGGCGGTGCCGCTGACCACCTACACCCAGATGCAGCAAGCTTATCTGGAGGCGACCAGCGCCATTCTCGATACCCGGCGCGACGCGATCGAGGCGCTGCTCCAGCTGCGCGCCTTGAACGGCGGCAACCCGCTGGCGCGCTGACCCGATGAATCGCTGGCTTCACTGGGTCACCCATCATCGGCTCGCCGTCGCGGCGGTGAGCGCGATCGTCGCGGCGGTGGGGCTCTGGTCCTATTTCAGCCTGCAGATCGATGCGATCCCGGACATCACCGGCGTGCAGGTGCAGATCAACACGCCGGTGGCGGCCCTTGCGCCCGAAGAGATCGAAAGGCTTGTGACGCTGCCGATCGAGCGGGCGATGGGCGGCCAGCCCGGGCTGGACCAGACCCGCTCGCTCACCAAGACCGGGTTGAGCCAGGTCACCCTGCTCTACAAGGACGGGACGGACCCCCTGAAAGCGCGCCAGCTCGTCACCGAGCGGCTGAACGCGGTGCGTGACCAACTGCCGGCGGGCAGTACGCCGCAGCTCGCGCCGATCACCACCGGGCTGGGCGAGATCTATTACTATACGCTCGAATGGCGCCAGCCGCCGCAGGGCATGTCGGCCGAGCGCCAGTTGATGGAGCTGTACGAGGCGCAGGAATATACCGTGCGGCCGATGCTCCGCGCGGTGCCCGGCGTGGCTGACGTCAACTCGAACGGCGGGCTGGAGGAGCAATATGTCGTCCAGCCGGACCCGGCCAAGCTGACCGCGCACGGCGTCACCGCGGCCGAACTGGCGCAGGCGGTGGCGGGAAATGTCGAGAATGCCGGCGGGGGCATCGTCGCACGCGGGGCAGAGCGCTTTGCGGTGCGCACCGACGCGCGGGTGATGAGCGCGGAGGAGATCGGGGCGATTCCGGTAAAGTTCGCGGGCGGCGTGCTACCGATACAGGTGCGCGACCTCGCCACCGTCGTCACCAGCCATGGTCCGCGCCAGGGGGCAGCAACGCAGAACGGGCGCGAGACGGTGCTTGGCACCGCGATGATGCTGGTCGGCCAGAACAGCCGGCAGGTGGCGCTGCGGATCGAGGCGGCGCTGCCCGAAATCCAGGACGCGCTGCCCAAGGGCATGGTGATCGACCGGCAGTACAGCCGCGCAGATTTGGTCGATCGCACCATTGCGACGGTGGAACGGAACCTCGGCGAAGGCGCGTTGCTGGTGGCGCTGGTGCTGCTGGTGGTGATGGGCAATTGGCGGGCGGCGCTGATTGTCGCGCTCGTCATTCCGCTCGCCTTCCTCGTCACCGTCACCGGCATGCATGCCATCGGGGTGTCGGGCAATCTGATGAGCCTGGGCGCGCTCGACTTCGGGCTGATCGTCGACGGCGCGATCGTCGTCGTCGAGAATGGGCTGCGGCTGCTGGCGGCCCGGCGGCAGGAAAAGGGCGGCGACCTCTCGCCCGAGGAACGCCGCGCGATCGTCGCCGAGGCGGCGCGCAGCGTGGCCCGGCCGACCTTCTTCGGCATCGCGATCATCGCGCTCGTCTATGTGCCGGTGCTGAGCCTGGGCGGGGTGGAGGGCAAGCTGTTCCAGCCGATGGCGCAGGCGGTGATGCTGGCGATCGTCGCCGGGCTCGCCTGGACCTTCACGATCGTGCCAATGCTTTCGGCCTGGCTGCTCCGAGCGCCGGCAACCCATGCCGAGCCCGGCGAGGAGAAGGGCCTGATCGGCCTTGCCAACCGCGCCTATACGCCGGTGCTTTCCGCGGCCCTCGCGCACCCGCTGCTGCTGGTGATCGGCGCGGCAGCGCTGCTGGGGGCGACCTTCCTCGCCTTCCGCACGCTCGGCGCGCAGTTCACCCCGCAGCTGGATGAAGGGGCGATCACCGCAATGGTCTATCGCCCGGTCGGCATGTCGCTGGAGCGCAGCCTCGCGATCGAGCAGGCGACCGAAGTTGCGATCCGCAAGGCCTTCCCGCAGATCACCCACACCTTCTCGCGCATCGGCACCAGCGAGGTCGCTACCGATCCGATGCCGCCCGAGCAGAACGACCTCTACATCTTCTACGCACCTGAAAAGGACTGGCCCGAGGGCGAAGGCAAGCCGCGCACCAAGGCAGCACTGATCGCCGGGATCGAGAAGGTCGCACAACAGGTTTATGCCGACCAGCATTTCGAATTCGCTCAGCCCATCGAGATGCGGTTCAACGAAATGCTGGAGGGCGTGCGCGCCGACGTCGCGGTGAAGATCTATGGCGACGATTATGACGTGCTCGAACGCGCGGCGGCGCAGGCCAAGGCGATCCTGGAGAAACAGCCGGGCACGGAAGGTGTCGCGTTCGAGACTTCGGGGCGCCCCAAAACCATCGTGGTCGAGCTCGACCATGCCGCATTGCTGCGGCTGGGGATCGGCACGCAGGAGGTGAACAAGGCGATCAGCGACGCCGTGGCCGGGGCCGAAGTCGGCTTCATCCCACACAATGCGGCGCGTCACGCAATCGTGATCCGCATGGCCGAGGGGTTGCGCGCGAACCGCCAAGCGATCCTTGCGCTGCCCTTGCGAGTCGGCCCGTTCGGCATGGTGCCGCTGTCGCGCGTCGCCCGCCTGCGGGAAACGCAGATGGTCGAGCCGATCCTACACGACGATGGCAATCGCCGCGCCGCGCTGATGGTCAACCTGTCGACCAGCGATCTTGCCGGCTATGTCGACAAGGCGCGGGCCGAGCTGGGTCGGCAGATCAAGCTGCCGCAAGGCTATCGCATCGAATTCGGCGGCCAGTATCACCAGCTGGAGGCGGCGCAGCGGCGGCTGGCGATCGTAGTGCCGCTCGCGCTGCTGCTGATTTTCGCACTGGTCTATGCCGCGCTCGGCAGTCTGCGAGAGGCGGCGATCGTCTACACCGGCATCCCGTTCGCGATCACCGGTGGCGTGCTGGCGCTGTGGCTGCGCGGCATGCCCTTCTCGATCACCGCAGCGATCGGCTTCATCGCGCTGTCGGGTATCGCGATGCTCAACGGGCTGGTGCTGATCGACCACATCAACGGCCTGCGCGACGGCCGGGAGGGCGAGGCGCTGCCGATCGACACCGCGGTGCGCCAGGGCGCCCGCGATCGGCTGCGGCCGGTGCTTTCTACCGCGTTGGTCGCCTCGATCGGGTTTCTGCCGATGGCGATCGCCAGCGGCGCGGGGGCGGAGGTCCAGCGCCCGCTCGCCACGGTGGTGATCGGCGGCATCGTTACCTCGACGTTGCTGACGCTGGTGCTGCTGCCGAGCCTGTACCGATGGATACTCTCTCGGGCATAGACTCGGCGCGGTTCGAGGCGACGTGGCCGCCCTTGACATCGATACCGCTGCGGTGCGGGACTTTAGAACGCGAGCGACGCAGCTTGCGCGGATGTGAGGCCTATCCAGATCCGCTTTTTCATGTGCGCGAACTGAGCCGGTAGCCGACGCCGCGTACGCCCTCGGGCATGTCGGGCGCGCCGGCCTGTTCCAGCTTGCGGCGCAGCTTGCTGACATGGCTGCCGACCGTACGATCGAGCGCGTCCGATCCCGGCAGGCAGGCATCGAGCAGTTCGCTGCGGCTGAAGACGCGGGTGGGGGTGCGCGCCATGTGGGTGAGCAGGCGGAACTCGGTCAGCGTCAGCGCCACTGCGCCCTGCGCGGTGCGGACGAGATGCGCGTTGGTGTCTATCTCGACCGGGCCAATCCGAAGCACGCCGCTCGATGCCCCCGGCCCCGCGCGGCGCAGCACTGCCTTCACCCGCGCCACGACTTCCACCGGGTTGAACGGCTTGACGACATAATCGTCGGCACCGCGCTCGGCAGCAGCTATGTCAACGATTTCCCCAACAAGGGACGCCTGCAGCAGGTGATCGTCCAGGCCGACGCCAAGGACCGCATGCAGCTGGAAGACGTGCTACGGCTGCGGGTCCGCGGTGCCGAAGGAAAGACCGTCGCGCTTGCCGAACTGGTGACGCCGGAATGGAGCACCAGCCCGCTCCAGCTCTCCACCTATAACGGCTATCCCTCGGTAAGCGTCACCGGCACCGCCGCGCCGGGCACCTCCAGCGGCGAGGCGATGCGCGAGATGGAGCGGCTGGCGTCGCAGCTGCCGCCGGGTTTTGGAATCGAATGGACCGGTCAGTCGCTGCAGGAGCGGGAGGCGGGCGCGCAGGCGCCGATGCTGATCCTGCTCTCGATGCTGGTCGTCTTCCTGGTGCTGGCCGCGCTTTATGAAAGCTGGTCGATCCCGGTCGCGGTGATGCTGGTGGTGCCGCTGATGCTGGCGCGAGGGGCGAGCGCCGAGACGCAGCATGCGATCGGCACGGGCGTGTTTGGCGGCATGATTACGGGAACGGTGCTGGCACTGCTGTTCGTGCCGGTGTTCTTCGTGGTGCTGGTGGGACTGGCGGAGCGCTGGCAGAATCGCCGCGCGGGCCGGGAGGCGTGACGATGCGTCCCCTCTCGCTCCTGCTGCTGCTGGCGACGACCGCCTGCTCGATGACGCCGAAGCTCACCCTTCCCGCCGCGCCGGTTGCAGAGGCCTATCCGGTCGCGGATGGAACCGACGCGCTGCCCGAATGGCGGGGCATGTTCGGCGATCCGCGGCTGCAGCGGCTGATCGCCCTGTCGCTCGACAGCAACCGCGATCTGCGTATCGCCGCGCTGAACGCCGAGGCGGCGCGCGTGCAGTTGCGCGTCCAGCGCGGGCAGGTCCTACCCGCGGTCAGCGCGGAGGGAAGCTACACGCGCCAGCGCCAACCTGCGTCGGTGGCGCGTGCGGGTGTCGGCCTTGTGACAGGCGGCGGAACCAGCGGTTTCACCGTCGGACAATTCGCCGCGCAGGCTGCGTTGACCAGCTTCGAGCTCGACCTGTTCGGGCGGCTGTTCCGCGGCGCCAATCGCAGCTGGTCCTATACACCGGCGGTGAGCGTACCGATCTTCCGCGGCGGTGAGTTGCGCGGCAACCTCGATCTCGCAAAGCTGCGGACGTCGAGCGCTGTCGCCAGCTACGAAAAGGCGATTCAGACCGGATTTCGGTAAGTTGCCGACGGGCTCGCCGCGCAAGCGACCTATACCGCGCAGGTCAGCGAACAGCGCGCCGTGGTCGCAGCAGCCGAGCGCCGGACCATGCTGGCCGCCATGGCATATGCCGCGGGTCAGACCAGTCGCCTGGAACTGCTCGACGCCCAGCGCACCACTTATGCGGCGCGGCAGGCCGCGCTGGTCGTGCGACGCGATCAGCTGGCCGCGGCGGCTGCCTTGTACCGTGCGCTGGGAGGGGACATCGCGTTCGAGAAGAGACCTTGAGCGGCAAACGCCCTGTGAGCGTAGAGGCTTCCGCATGCCCGACTTTCGGCGATCGAGAAGGCGGGGCGCTGCACGACGCGTCCGCGATACCGAAGCCAACCAGCAGCATGGTCCAGCTGGCCGATTCCGGAACCGCGCCGCTGGCAGGCGCGGTCCGGCCAGCAGGGTTGGTCCGTTCGCGGCGGTCGGGCCGCGCTCGTCGGAGAGGTTGTCGCCGAACAGCCCCACCTCGTAGCGATCGAAGCGCACGCCGACGCTTGCCTGGAACAGCTGGTACGGATTGAGCGTGTTCACCGTCGCATCGCCGTTGCGCGCCCGGCCGACCGCCGTGGCGGAAGCGGTGGCGAACCAGTCGAGCCCGCCGACCTTGCGGTCATAGGTCGCATCGCGCCGGAAGTTGTGCGGCGGCGTGTTGAGCAGGCGCGTGCCGTTGGCGATGCGTGGATCGCTCTTCGTGTAGGCGGGGATCACGGCCGTGTAGGTGGAATCGTTGAGGTTGCCGACCATCGAGAGCGACAGCCCCTTCACCGGGGTGCGCCAAGTGGTCTCGATGTCGATGCCCTGTGCCTTGCCGTCCCCGAGATTGGCGAAGGCGGAGAGGCCGATCGAGGTGTTGAAGGCGCTCTGGATGTTGGTGAACTTGATGTCGTAGATGCTCACCGCGACGCGCAGCGCCCCGTCGAACAGCGATCCCTTCATCCCCAGTTCGAGGTTGCGCAGCTTGTCCGGCGAGAGCGACAGCGCACTCGGCACGCCGTCCGCGATCACCGCGTCCGCCTGCGCCTTGGACTGAAGGATACCGCTGCGGAAGCCGGTGCCGCTGTTGAAGAAGACCATCCAGTCCTTGGCCGGATAATAAGCGAGGTTGGCGCGCCAGGTGAGCGCGTCCGGCGTCGCCCGGCTGAATACGCGGTCGCCGTTCGACAGAGAGTCCGAGGAGCGCGTGTCCTTGAAATAGCGCAGGCCGAGCAGCGGCACGAGCTTGCCGCCGAACAGCTCATAGCTGGCTTCGGAGAAGAGCGCGGCATTCTCCGTGCGGGTGATCGTGTTGCCGGCGAGCGCCAGCGTGGGGAAGTTGAGGTCGAAGGTGTAGAGGCCCTTGGCCTTCTGGTAGAACACCCCGGCAACGCCGTGGAATGGACCCGACTTTGCGGTTGCGACGCGGAACTCGTTTACGAAATTGTCCGCATCGCCGCCGTTGATCAGCGTGCCGATGCCGAGCGGGGTGTAGACGGTCTCGCCATACCCCGTGGCCAGACTCGCGGCGAGATGGCCGCCGGCGGAATAGCCGAGCACCGCCACCCGTGCCGAGGTCTCGCGCGCCCGGACCAGACGGATGGCCCGCTGGGCATCCTGCAGCGGCACGTCCTGACGGTGCGTCCAGCCCTCGCCGGGCAGGCGGTAGATCAGCACGTAACAGGTATAGCCGCGCGCCGCGAGCGCCTCCGCCGTATCGGTGCCCTCATGGGTGCCGACGACGATGTAGCCGCCGCCGGGGGTGAGCAGCGCGACCATCGCCGCCAGGCCGCCGCCCGCACTGCCGCCGAGCAGCGCGATCCGCTTGGGGTCGACGCCCAGTGCGCCGGCATTGGCGACGAGCCAGGCGAAGGCGGCGACATTGTCGTCCACCGGACCCGGAAACGGCGTTTCGGGTGCCAGGCGATAATCGACATTGACGACGACACAGTCGAACTCGGCCGCGATGCCCTGGCAGAAGGCGGTCATGTTGCGCGCCCGGCCGGAGATCATGCCGCCGCCGTGGATGTGCAGGATCGCTGGGGCGGGCGTGGCGCGGTTGCGCAGTCCGATCAGTTCCACCGGCACGTCGGGCGCGCCCTTCCTGCCCGGCACCGGGCGGATCTCGACGCCGGGGGCGGCAAGCGGCGGCGGTGCGACCCAGCTTGCCCGCAGCGTCGGCAGTCCCGCACGGGTCAGCGGCGGCAGCGGCTGGCCCAGCATGACCCGGGCCGCCGCCCGCAGTTCGGGATCGACGAGGCGGAGCGGGTCGCCCTCGGCCGCGCGCAGGCGAGCGGGTGCTCCCAGCAGGGCGGCGGTGCCCGCGCCGAGCATCCACCGATGGAGTTCGCGCCGATCCAGTGCCATCATCATCCTCTCCCCCGGCGCCTGCCGCGCCGTTCGCCTGCAGTTTGTGGAATCGATTGTGCATTGCTGCAATCGCTTTTTCGCGGAATAGTCGGCGCGCGTCGCGCTGCGCCATGGCTATCGCCGGCGATGGGTGCGGGGTAGCGTGGCCGGAAGGGAGCAGGAACGGCGCTGCATGTCGAACATCAAGAATCTGAAGGAATTCGCACAGCTCGCCGGCGTCTCCACCGCCACGATTTCGCGCGCCTTGTCTGGCACGGGGCGGGTGAGCGAGGAAACGCGCGAGCGGGTCGCCGCGCTGGCCGAGCGGCTCGGCTATCAGCCGAACGCCACCGCGCGGAACCTTCGCACCCAGCGGACGATGACCATCGGCGTGCTGGTACCGCTGGGCCACGAGGCTGCGCAGCATCTGTCCGACCCCTTCTTCAACACCATGACCGGCTTCCTCGCGGATGCGCTGAGCGACCATGGCTATGACCTGCTGCTGTCCCGGGTCCTCCCCAAGGGCGATCGCTGGCTGGACCGTTATATCGGCTCCGGCAAGGTCGACGGGATCATCGTGATCGGCCAGTCGACCGAGTTCGCGGTGATCGAGACGGTGTCGCGCCGCTATCTGCCGATGGTGGTGTGGGGCGGCCAGGTCTCCGGCCAGAATCACTGCTCGGTCGGCTCGGACAATCGCAAGGGCGGGGCACTCGCCATCCGCCACCTGATCGAGCGGGGCTGCCGCCGCATCGCCTTTGCCGGGCCGACCCAGGGGCCGGAATTCGGCGAGCGGCTACAGGGCGTGAAGCAGGTGCTGCGCGAGACCGGGCTGAGCGAGACGCTGATCGAACTGCCCTCGCATTTCGAGCCGGGGGCCGCCTTCGAGGATATCCGCGCCCAGCTGGAGGGGATCGCCGCAATGCCCGACGGCATCGTCGCCGGATCGGACGTGACCGCGATCGGGGTGCTGCGCGCGCTGCAGGCGCTCGACATCGACGTGCCGGGGCAGGTGAAGGTGATCGGCTATGACGGGCTGCCGGTAGGCGCGCAGGTCTCGCCGCCGCTGACCACGATCGATCAGCAACTCCGCCATGGGGCGGGGATGATCGTCGACCTGCTGCTGCGCCGGCTGGCCGGGGAGACCACCGAAAGCCGGATGATCGAGCCGATCCTGATCGTGCGCGCGTCGACCTGAGCCGGCTCAGGCGATGCGGCTGTGCGCGCCGTCCAGTTCCAGCCGGAACCACGGTGCGGGATAGCCGCCGAAGTGCCGGCGCCGCGCCGCCACCTCGGCGACCGAGTCCATCGTCGCCACCTCGGGCAGGTCGGCGAAACTGGTGACGCGCAGGTCCTGCATCACCCACCAGCTATAGGCCTGGAACGGCGCCTGGAGGGGGTTGGCGGCGACCAGCCCGGTGCCGTTGAGCGGCGTGAACGGGCCGAGCGGGCTGGGCCCGACCATGCCGTAGAGGCCGGTGGGGCCAATCGGGCCATCGGGCGCGAACACCTTGGCCTGGGTGGACCAGAACAGGTAATAGAGACCGCCGACATGGCGCAGGTGCGGCCGTTCCAGCTCGTTGTTGCGGCCGTCCGCCGAGACGAGCGGCGGCCGCAGCCGCCATGCCGAAAGCGTGTCGTCCACCGCCTCGGCCACGCCGATCACGCCGTTCCAGGCCGATGCCGAACCGGGCTTCGAACCGGTGAACAGCAGATACTGGCGGCCGCTGGCGGGATCGCGGAACAGGCCGGGGTCGCCCAGCGCCTTGATCGTGCCCGCCGCCCCCTCGCGCTGGTTCACCACCATGTACCAATGGTCGTCCGCGACGATGCTCTCGCGGTGGTCGTACGGGGCTTCGGCGCGCGGCGTGTCGCCGTCAAGCACGAGGCGGAAGCGCACCTGGAACAGCCGCTGCTCGAAGCTCGTGCCGGTCTCGCCCCTGCGCCCGGCGGCGGTGTAGAACAAGGTGACGATCGACGTTGTCGGATCGAACAGCGCGGAGCCGGACCATTCGCGGCTCCCGGCAGACAGGCCGTCGGGCATGGCGGGGCCGTGCACGTGCCACGCGCCCTTCCGTTCGCTGACGAGGCGGATGCGCGCGACGGCATGGCGGGCTTCGGGATCGTCCGCACACGGGGCGGTCAGCGCCAGCCATAGCGGTACGCCACCGGGGGCTGCTGGGGTGCCGTCCGCCTGCTCGATCGGCCACATGTCCCACAGGTCGATGCCGCGGATGCGCCGTGCGGGCACAAGCGGAAAGGCGGGGATGCGCTGGCCCGCCGCGATCGCCGTGCGCGACAGCCCTTCACCGGTCCAGCGCGTCGTTGCGCCGGGCAGCGTTGCCGGGTCCAAGGTCGATCCCACCATGCATCCTCCCGCATGCGCTTGAACAAACGATTACGCACGCTATGCGGAGCTATCGTGTTTGGCTTGGGGCGGCAAGCGGCCTCGGGCTATGCGCGCCGATAGAGTGAGCGGCGAGGACCCCCGATGCGAACGCAACCACCCCTGGACATCCCACCCTCGCGCGTGCCGATCGCGCCCCGCTGGCAGGCGGCGGAGACGATCGCGCTATGGCCCGCCGGCCCGCCGGGCGGAAGCTTCCGTCCCGCGCCAAGGGCGGCCGATCTGCCCGAGAGCTTCCGCACGGGCATTGCCCGGCCCGACCTGCGGCTCTTCCGCCCCGAGGCGCGGAACGGCCGGGCGCTGCTGGTGCTTCCCGGCGGCGGCTACGGCTTCGTATCGGTGCGCAACGAGGGGCTGGACATCGCCGATGTCTTCTGTCCGCTCGGCTATACGGTGTTCGTGCTGACCTATCGCCTGCCCGGGGAAGGCTGGACCGACCGTGCCGACGTGCCCCTCCAGGATGCCCAGCGCGCGATGCGGCTGATCCGCGCGCGCGCCGATGCAGAGGGATTCGACTCCGATGCGATCGCGGTGCTCGGCTTCTCGGCCGGCGGGCATCTCGCCGCGTCGCTGCTCACCGAGGGGCCGGCACCGCTCTATCCCCCGGTCGATGCGGCCGATGCCGCCGCGGCGCAGCCGCTGGCGGCCGGGCTGCTCTATCCGGTGGTCGCCATGGCAGGGGCCGCGGCGCATGCCGGATCGCGCGCGGCGCTGCTGGGCGACGCACCGGCGCCGACGCTCGTCGCGCGGCGCTCCCCGGCGGCGCGGATCGGGGCGGATACGCCGCCGATGTTCCTCGTCCATGCGATCGACGATGCCGCCGTGCCGTTCGAGAACAGCCTGCTGCTTGCGCGCGCGATGGCGGAGGCCGCCCGCCCGTTCGAGCTGCACCTGTTCCAGGAAGGGGGCCACGGCTTCGGCACCGGCCCGCGCAATGCGGCGGCGGGCGGCTGGCCGGGGCTGTTCGATCGCTGGCTGCGGCGGCTCTGAGGTCAGAACAGCTGGATGCGCGGGGCGGCCGCCACGGCCGCGGGCTCCCCTTGCGCGATGGCCTGCACCTGTCGCTCGCTTTCCATCACATAGTGATCCTGCAACGCGCGGAGCCTGGCCGCCAGGTCCGGTCCCGACGCATCGTCGGGCGCGTCGAGATGCGCCTCCAACTGGTCGAGCGCGTAGGTCACATGTTCCATCCGCTGCCGCAGCACGTCGTGGAACTGCAGGTCGCCGAGGATGGTGGAAAGCCCATCGACCAGCCGGCCATGATTGCCGCCGATTTCGTGGATCAGCGCGAGCAGGGTCTGGCCGCTCGCCCCGACATCCTCGTGCAGGCCGGCCAGCTCCGCGGTGAGCTTAGTCACGTCGGGGATGCCGGTGGCGGCGCCCGTGCGGCTCGCCAGCAGCTCCTCGCGCATGCGGCGGGCGATCGCGTCGAGCTCGCCGCCCAGCGTCTTGGCGACGGCGGCGATCGACTCCGCCAGCGCGCGGACCTGGTCGGCGACCACGCCGAAGGAGCCGCCTGCCGCGCCCGCCCGGCCCGCCTCGACCGCGGCGTTGTAGGACAGGAGCACCGCGCGGTCGGAAATCTTGGCGATCGCATCCGCCGCCGGCCGCAACCGCGCGGTGCTTTCGGCCAGCGCCTCCAGCCGGGCATGGTCGCCGGCGCGCTCGGCGGCGCTGCGGTCGAGGATTTCGGTCAGGGTGCGCAAAATCTGTTCCGGCCGCTCGGCAGCGCGCAGCAGCGCGGCGCCGTCGTCCAGCGAGCGCTGCAAGAGCGCCTGCTGCCGGGAGGAGGTCTGGTGGAGACGGATCGTCTGTTCGATCACGCCGGTCACGCCCCGCTCGGCATCGGCCTGCGCGCCGGCGATCTGGCCGCGCAGCGTATCGAAATAGCAGGCGCGATCCCGTGCGTCGTCCCGGCCCCGCGCGGGCGGCGGGGGCGCCATTGGCGGCGGGGGCTGCTCGATGCAGGCGGGGCCGCACTCGGGCATCACGACCTGTGCCGGCGCTGCGCGAACGCGAAGCAGCGCCAGCATCGCCGCGCCGTGCAGCAGCACCCATGCCGCGCCCCACACGCCCGTGAGCACGCCCGCCGGCACCGCGACGAACGCGGTGACCAGCAGCGGCACCAGCCACGGGCGGGGGGAGGCACGTCGCATCGGCATCGGAGAAGCGCTGCCTCAGCCCGGCATGACCTGGCGGACGACGCTCACCAGCTCGGGGCCGGCGACCGGCTTGACCAGCCAGCCGGTGGCACCCAGCCGCCGCGCCTCGTCGCGCTTGGCCGCCTGGCTCTCGGTGGTCAGCGTCAGGATCGGCTTGAAGCGATAGCCGGGCAGGCCGCGCACCTGCTGGATCAGCTCCATCCCGCCCATGTTGGGCATGTTGATGTCGGTGATGATCATGTCGGCCTTCAGCCCCGCGCGCAGCTTGGACATTGCCTTGCAGCCATCGGCGGCGGTCTCCACCGCATAGCCGTTCATTTCCAGCGTGGCCTTCACGCTCATCAGCATGGTCGAGCTATCGTCGACGATCAGGATCGTCTTGGGCATGAATCATCCTTTCGGGGCGAGGAGGGGGGAGAGCCAGGCGGCGAGATCGGCATCGGCCGGCAGCGCGGTCACCGGCGCGCCGCTTGCCAGCAGCACCTGGAGATTTGCGGGATGGAGATGGGTGCAGCCGGCAAGATCGACGCTGCGACCCGGTGCTTCCAGGAGCCAGCCGTGCAATGTCTCCGCCGCCTCGACGTCGACGCCCTCGGTGCACACCGCTTTGCGCTTGAGGAACCGGATCGGCATCACCACAGCCTCCTGGGATTGAGCACCATCACCACACCGCCATCGCCCATCAGCGTCGACCCCGAATAGGCGTCGATCCCCGCCAGTACCCCGGCGAGCGGCTTCTGGATGATGTCCAGCGTCTCGCGAAAATCGTCGACGATCAGCCCGACCTGCTCGTCGCCGCGCTGGAGGACGAGGATGGCCAGCTCGCCCGCGGAATTGCGGCGCGGCTCGGCGGCGACGCCCAGCGCGGCGTTGAGCGCGCGCAGCGGCACGATCCGCCCGCGTCGCACGATGACGCGGCCGTTCGCCATGCCCTGGATATCGGCTTCTGGCACCCGCAGCGTCTCCACCACGCCGTCGATCGGAAGGGCGAAGCGCTGGCCGTCGCTTTCGATCACCAGCACGCGGGTGACCGCGACCGACAGCGGCAGCACGATCCGCACGCTGGTGCCCTGGCCGGGCGATCCCTCCAGCGCGATGTCGCCGTGCAGCCGCTCGACCGCGGTGCGCACCACATCCATGCCGACGCCGCGGCCGGACAGGTCCGAGATGGCGGCGGCGGTGGAGAAGCCGGGGAGAAAGACGAGCTGCACCGCCTCGCGATCGCTGAGCTGCGCGGCCGCCTCGGCGGCGATCAGTCCGCGCTCGACGGCACGGGCACGAATGCGCGCCGGATCAATGCCGCGACCGTCGTCGCGGATCTCGATGCGGATGCGGTCGCCTTCCTGGCCCGCGCGTATCAGAAGGCGGCCGGTTTCGGACTTGCCGGCGGCGCGGCGCTCCTCGGGCGTCTCCAGTCCATGGTCGAGGCTGTTGCGGACCATGTGGACCAGCGGATCGGAAAGGCTTTCGACGATGTTCTTGTCCGCCTCGGTCTCCTCGCCCTCGAGCACGAGATCGACCTGCTTGCCGAGCTTGCGGGCCAGGTCGCGAACCAGCCGGGGGAAGCGTTCGAACACCAGCGCCACCGGCATCATCCGGATCTGCATGATCGCCGCCTGCAACTCGTCGGTGATGCGGCTGATCGCGGCGTGCTGGGCCTTGATCTCGCGCTCCAGCTCGCGGCCGCCGTCGAGCCGGGCGGCGTGGCGGGCGAGATAGGGGAGGGCATTGCGGGCAACCGCCATCTCACCGACCAGGTTGAGCAGGCGATCGATCCGGGCCTGATCGACGCGCAGGCTGCTCCGGGCGGCGGCGGGTTCCTCGGCGCGTGCGGGTTCGGGCGTGGGCGCCTGATGGGCGGCGAGCGCATCGACCGCGGCGAGCAACGGTGCTACGTCGTCATCGCGGAGAAAGGCCTCGCCCAGCGCCGGGAGCTGTTCGGCGAGCGCTGTTCTACCGAGCTGACGTGCGGTGTTGACCAGCACCGCAACCACGGCGCGCACGCGGCCGGGGTGCCAGTCCGGCCGGTCCGCTTCGAGCAGCGTCGCGCGCTGGGTGGCGAGCAGCGCGGGCAGATCGGGAACGGCATCGGCCTGCGGTGCGGGCGGTGGCACCGGCACGATCGTCACCTGATCGGCGACATAGCGAAAGTGCCGGTCGAGCGCCTCGCGCGGCGCCGTGCTCAGCAGCTCGAAGCCGAGGCGGTTGGCATAGGCGTCGAGCTCGGCGAGCGGCGGCCAGTCGGTGGGCGCGACGATCCTGCCCCAGATCCGGCCGGGCGCCTGCCGCACCGCGTGGAGCGGATCGTCACCGCTGAAATAGCAGTCCGCGGCGGGCGTGTATCGGAGGAAGTGAAGCGCTTCCCCGCCACCATGAACACGAGCGGCTGCCAGCGCGGCCTCGGGCAGGTCGATCGCGGGCTGCACCGCGGCGAGGGGGCGTGTCCCTTCCTCGGGCGAAGGCGCCAGCAGCGCCCGCAGCGATGTCGCCAGCGCCACGGCCGCCTCGCCCTGCGGCCCGCGCGTATCGCCGCCGCGCTCGACCTGGTCGCACAGCGCCGAGACGAGATCGGCGGCGCCGAGCAACCGGTCGGCGAGCGCGGGGGTGAAGGCCAGGCTGCCGCCGCGCACGGCGTCCATCAGGTCCTCGGCGGCGTGGAGCAGCCGCATCATCTCGGGGAAGTCGAACAGCCCGCTATTGCCCTTCAGCGTATGCACGCAGCGGAACAGCGCGTTCATCGCGTCCCCGTCGCCGGGTGCCCGCTCCAGCTGCATCAGCCCGGTGGCAATGCCCTGGAGCAGCTCGCGCGCTTCGGCGAGGAACTGGTCGAGCAGCCGGCTCATGCCCGGCCTCCGGTGAGCAGCGCCACCTGGGCCAGCAGCGTCTCGGGCCGCACGGGCTTGGGCAGATAGGCGTTGGCGCCGCTCCGCCGGCAGCGGCCCGCGATGTCGTCGCCGCGATCGGTGGTGATGACGAGCGCCGGCGGCTGGTCCACCGGCTCCCGGCGGAGTGCCTCGAGGAAAGCAAACCCGTCGAGCCGGGGCATGTTCACATCGACGATGCACAGGCTGCACGGCTGCTGGAGCGCGGCCTCCAGCGCATCAACGCCGTCACCCACTTCGGCCACCGGATAGCCGGCGGCGGTGAGGATCGTGCGGTAATAGGTGCGGATCACCGCGGCATCGTCGACGATCAGGACCGGGTTCATGCCGCATCCTCCGGCCTCTGGTGGACGATCGCCTGCGGGAATTTGCGCGCGCGGAACAGCGACGACATCCGCGCCATCGATTCCGAATGGCCAAGCATCACGAAGCCGCCCGGCGCCAGCGCATCGTAGAGCGCGTCCGCGGCCTGCCGGCGCGAGGCATCGTCGAAATAGATCAGCAGGTTGCGGCAGAAGATCACGTCGATGTCGCGGAAAGCGCGGGTCTCGCGCGGGGCGGCGAGGTTGCAGCGGGTGAAATGCACCGCGTCGCGCACCTCGTGCGACAGCTGATAGTCGTCCCCGCAGCGGGTGAAGTGGCGGGCGAGCCAAGCGCGGGGCAGATGCTGGACGGAACGCGGCGAATAGCGGCCGATCCGTGCGCGCTCCAGCACCTCGGTATCGATGTCGGAGGACAGGATTTCGACGTCCCAGGTCGCCAGCGCCGGCCAGCGCTCGATCAGGTAGAGCGCCACCGAATAGGGCTCCTCCCCGGTCGAGGAGGGAACGCACCAGATGCGGATCGGCCGGCGATGGCTGCGCCGTGCGACGATTTCCGGCAGCACCGATTCCACCAGTGCCTTGAACTGATATTCCTCGCGCAGGAAATAGGTCTCGTTCACCGTCATCGCGTTGATGAGGTGTTGCAGCTCGATGTCGGCGCCACCCTGCGCCAGCCGCGTGAGATAGGCCTTGGCGGAGATGCTTTCGGTCTCGCGAACCCGCTCGGAGAGGCGTTTGTCGACGAAATAGCGTTTCGAGGAATCGAAGTGGATGCCGGTCTCGCGATGAAAATAGTCGCGGAACTGGCGGAAATCGTCGTCGCTTACCTTGGTATGGGGCACCACTCAGGCCTCCGCCAGCCGGGCGAGCGCGGCATCGGTCGCGAACTGCAGGAACGGCTCGGCGCGGAACCGGGCCTTGAGGCGCAGCAGCGCGGGGCGCGCGGCGGCATCGCCCTGCCGCCCGAGCAGATCGGCGGCGGCGGCGCAGACATTGGCATCGGTCTCCTCGCCCAGCAGCCGCATCAAGCGCGCGACGAGGAGCGGATCGCGGCGGTCGGCCAGGGCGGTCAGGCCATGGACGCGGCGATCGGCGGCGGCATCGTCGAGCAGCGGCAGCAGCAGCGTAACGGCGCGCGCGTCCTCGATCCGCGCGATGGCCTCGAACGCGGCGGCACGGGCGCCGGGTTCTTCGGCGGTCAGCAGCGCCGTCACGGCACCAAGCGCCGTATCGCTGCCGATCGCGACCAGCGCATCGAGCAGCGCGGCGCGGACCGCCCGGTCCGTCTCGATCGCCAGCCGGGCGCCGAGCCGCGGGACCGCGCGCGGCTGCCCCGCCAGCGCCTGGGCGGCACGGCGGCGCTCGGCGGGATCGGCCGCGTCGAGCCGGTCGCGCGGTCCCGACGATCCGGCGGCGGGGGCGGGGCGGGGCTGGCGGAGCGGCATCGTCAGCCTCCGAACGCCCAGCGATTGAGCTGCTCGGCGATCTTCTGTGCCGGCAGCACCATTTCCGCCCCGTCGCGGGCGATCAGCTCGCGCGGCATGCCGTGGACCACCGCCGTGTCGGCGGACTCGGCGATCGTGTGGCCGCCGCGACGGTGGATCTCGGCGAAACCGTCGGCCCCGTCATTGCCCATGCCGGTCAGCATCACCGCCGTCAGGGTCTGGGCGGGGCAATGCTGGAGCGCGGAGCGGGCGAGCACCTCCACCGAGGGATGCCAGGCATGTGCCGGGTTCTCGGGCTTGGGAATGGCATAGAGCCGCCCGCCCCGATCGGCGAGCACCAGATCGGCGCCGCCCTTTGCGACATAGGCGGTGCCCGGCTCGATCGCGACCGGGGCTGCGACCTCGATCACGGTCAACGGGCACACCTTGTTCAGCCGTTCGGCGAAGGAGCGGGTGAAGGCGGCGGGCATGTGCTGGGCGATCACCACCGGCCAGGGGAAATCGGCGGGCAGATCGGGCAGAATGTCTTCCAGCGTCTTCGGGCCGCCGGTGGAGACGCCGATCAGCACCACGCCCCTGCGGCGGACCCGCAGGGCCGGGCGGGGGGTGGGGGCCGGGGCAGGGGCCGGACGCACCCGCACCGGTTCGCCGTAGCGCAGCCGCGCGCCCGCCGCCGCCCGCACCTTCGACACCAGCTCGCGGCGGATGTCGCCGAAGCTGCGGGAAATGGTCCCGCCCGGCTTGGCGATGTAATCGACCGCACCGAGATGCAGCGCTTCCAGCGTCACCAGCGCGCCGCGTTCGGTGAGCGAGGAAACCATCACCACCGGCGTCGGCCGCTCGGTCATGATCAACGACAACGCGGTGAGCCCGTCCATCTGCGGCATGTTGATGTCGAGCGTCACCACGTCGGGCCGGAAGGCGCGCACTTCCTCCACCGCCTCGGCGCCGTTGCGGGCCTGGCGGATCTCGAACCCGCCCTCCTCGGTGAAGAGCTGGGCGAGCTGGGTGCGGACCAGCGCGGAATCGTCGACGATCAGCAAGCGGATCATGCCGCCTCGTCCAGCAGGTCCGTCAGCTGTGCGCGGTCGGCAGGGTCGATCAGGTGGCAGGGGTCGATCAGCTGCAGCATCCGGCCCCGTGCCGCCATGTTGACGAGGCGCGGCAGCAGCCGGTCCTGCGCGGCCGAGAGGGCGGGGGCCTCCTCGATCGCCTCGGTGCCGACCTGCAGCACTTCGGTGACATGGTCGACGATGAAGCCGGTGCGCACGCCGTCGATCTGGAACACCATGATCCGCTGGCGCTCCTGCGCGTCGAGCCGGGCAAGCCCCAGCCGGGTGCGCAGGTCGAGCACGGGCAGCACCGCACCGCGCAGATTGATCACCCCTTCCACGGCCTTGGGCGCGCGCGGGACGCGGAACAGCTGCTCGGGCACGCGCACGATCTCGCGGACATAGGCGATCGGCACGCCGAACTCCTGGTTCTCGAGCCGGAAGACGATCAGCTGGCCCTGATCGTCGGCCGCCGCCGCGGTCTCCGCCTGTTCCGCTGCGGCCTCTTCCTCGCCGAGCTGGCCGGCGGCCTGGATCGCCGGGTGGGCGAACAGTGCCTTGCTGTCCACCACCGAGACGAGCCGGCGGCCCTCGTCGAGCCGGCAGACCTGGGCGATCTCGCCCCGGCCGCGCGCCAGCAGCGAGGGCAGCGGCTCGATCACCGCGCGCGGCACGCCGAGCACTTCGGTCACGGTGTCCACCGCGAGCCCGACCGACTCCTCGCCGATCTTGAGCACCACGATCCGGCTCTTCTCGTCGAGCGGACGGAGCGGGAGGCCGAGCAGGCTGCGCAGATCGACCAGCGGCAGCAGTCGGTTCCGCAGCGTCATCAGCCCCAGCACGTGCGGCTCGGCCCCGGGTACGGCCACGATGGTCTCCGGCGAATGCACGATCTCGCGCACATCGGCGATGGCGATCCCGTATTCCTGGCCGTCCAGCTGGAAGCTCACCAGCCGGGTCTCGTCGCCGATCTCGCCCTCGGCGCGGGCAATGCTGCGCTCCGCCACGCCCGCGGAGCCGCGCAGGCTGGTCTGCGCGGCGGCCCCGGTTTCGGCAAAGGCCTCGGCGGCCAGCCTGGCGAAGTCCACGATCAGCGTGATGCCCCGCCCGTCCGCATCGCGGATCATGCCGGCGAGAAAGCGGCTGTCGATCACCGATTGGCTCTCGCCTGCCGGCTCGATCCGTTCCTCCGCGATGCTGGCGACGCTCGACACCCGATCCACGACGAAGCCGAGCGGCTGGCCGAGCTGGACGACCATCGCCCGGCTCGCCTCGTCGCGCGGACGCTCTGCCAGCCCCAGCATTTGACGGAGGGAGACGATCGGCAGCACGTCGCCGCGCAGATTGGCGATGCCGTCCAGCGCCGGCGGCGCGAGCGGCACCCGCACCACCTCGGGCAGACGGATGATCTCGCGCACCACGGCCATGTCCGCGGCGAAGGACTGGCCTTCGATCGCGAACCTGACGAACTGGCGTACCGCGAGGCTTTTCTCGGCGCCGGCGGGCGTGTCTTCCCGCCGCTGCCGCGTTCTTGCTTTCTGGGCCATGCCGGCCTCCCGTTCAGGCAGCGCTCTGCAGTTCGTCGGCGAGGGCTGCGATCTCCTCGATGGCGATGGCGAGTTCGCGGGCGCCCTGGTCCTGCTGCTGCGCGGCGCTCGACGCCTCGCTCGCGGACTTGTCGGCTTCCTGCGCGGCGGCGGCGATCTGCTCGATCGCGGCCTTCACCTGGGCGATCGCCGTCGCGATCTCGATCGAGGCGCCCAGAATGTCGCTGGTCCCGCGCTCCATTTCCGCAATGTCGCCCTCGATACGGATCAGCGCGGCGGTGCAGTTCTCCGCCTTGGCGACTTCGGCGAGCGCCGAGGCAACGATTTCGTTCAGATCCTGGCCGACGGCCGCGATCTGGTCCTGCACCGCGCGCACCATGTCCTTGATGCGGTCGGCATTCTCGGCCGAGTCATGGGCGAGGTTGCGGATATCGGTGGCGACGACGACGAAGCCCTTGCCATATTCGCCGGCCCGCGCCGCTTCGACCGCGCCGTTCACCGCCAGCATGCTGGTCTGGATCGAAACGGTGGAAATGGCGTCGACGATCTTGTCGATCCGCCGCGACACCAGCTCCAGATCCTTGACCTGCTGGATGCTAGCGCGCGAGGCGGCGGCGGAATTGTTGATGCCCGCGACCATCGCGTCGACCGCCAGCTTGTTGCGGCCGAGCAACTCGCGGATCTGTGCGACCTTGTCGCTGCTGGTGGTTGCGCGCTCGCGGGCGAGGTCGACGCCGCGTTCGATCTGCAGCGCGGCGGCGGCCGATTCCTCGGTCGCGGCCGACTGCACCTCGGCGCCCTTCCGGATCTGCTCGATCGCGGCCAAGATCTGGCTGCCGGACTTGCTGATCTCGTGCACGGCCGAGGAAAGCTGTTCGGAGGCCGAGGCGACTTCCTCGGCGCTCTTCGCCACGTCGGACGAGTTCTTGAGGTCATCGGCCAGATCGGACATCGACTGGGCGGCCTGCTCGCATTCGGACAGCGCCATCGACTGTTCTGCCACGGTCTTCGCCGATTCCTCCGCCGCGGCCGACTGTTCCTCGGCGGCCGAGGCGATTTCCTGCATGCCCTTCAGCGCCTGCTGGGTGGCGACGTTGGACTGGTCGGCACCCACGGCGATTTCCTGGATGCCCCGCACGATGGCGGCGATGTCGCCGCGGATCTGTGCCAGCTGCTCGGTGATGATCGCCGCCTTGGCGACTTCCTCGTCGATCGCCGCGGCGGACTGGTTGATGCCGCCGGCGATATCCTGCACGTCGCTCTGGATCTTGCCGATCAGCTCCTGGATCTGGGCGGCGCTGCGCTCGGAGGTCTCGGCGAGCGTGCGGACCTCGTCCGCGACCACGGCGAAGCCCTTGCCATGCTGGCCCGCATGCGCTGCTTCGATCGCAGCATTGAGCGCGAGCAGATTGGTCTGGTCGGCAATGCGGCCGACGGCCTTGACGATATCGCCGATATTGGCGGCCTGCTTCTCCAGTTCGGCGACCATTTCCACCGATGCCGCCTGCCGATGCGAGGCGGTGGTGACGTTGGCAATCAGCGCGGCGATCTCCTCGCTCGTGCGCGCGATCACGGCCTGCGAGGCCTCGCCCTTGTCCCGGCTGATCTCGGCATTCTGCAGCTGGCGGGTGATGGCACCGGCGACCTGCTGGAAGGCGGTGAGCGAGGACTGGGCCGCGCTCGACGCCTGCTCGGCGCCGACGGCGATTTCGTCCGAGGCGCGCTTCAGTTCCTCGGCGGCGGCGGCCGCCTCGTTGATGCCGGCCGTGAGCTCGGTGCTGGCCGCGGCGATCCGCTCGGCCACCTGCTGCTGCTTGGCGAGCGTGCGCGCACGCTTGCGGCGGAGTTCGGCCTCGCGTGCCGACGCGGCGGCCGGACGGCCTGCTGCTGGCGCGGCCTTGTCCGCCACGCCGGTATTCTTAACCAGAGCCATGCCTAACCTCTCACTGCGGCAACTCTGATCCCCTGCGCGACCTTATAGGTGCCATGTAAACGAGAGGTGGGCGGTGGGCCGAATTTTGATGGTTTATTTTTGCCTACGGCGCCAATAGTCCGATTTATTAATGGATGAGGTGATCCAATGATCGGGGTTTGTCGTAATCGTTACTGGCAGATATAGGTGTAATAATATCGAATGGTTCTTCTAACGGCGACGTATTATTTAATTTTAGTGGGGGTATGCCGGCTAATTTCAGAAGTGGCCGGCAAGTATCGTTGCCTGATCGGCCAGCCTTCTGGCGTTGGTTGCTTGCCGGTGCCAAGTGCGTTGTCTTGGACAAGTCGGGAGTTTATACCGGTCGAGCCCGCATTGATCGGCTTTGAAGCGAGTTTGTCCTAGACAGATGGCGTTGAACGATCCGGATCCGACCCCGCTGCGTATTGCCGATGTCGAGCGCGAGACCGGCTTGAGCAAGGACGTGCTGCGCATCTGGGAACGGCGCTACGGTTTCCCGGTACCGGTCCGCGATGCGCAGGGGCGCCGCTGTTATTCCGCCGAACAGGTCCGTCGCCTCCATCTGCTGCGCGCGCTGGTCGACCGGGGCGGTCGCCCGGCCGAACTGATGCGCGAAAGCGATGCGGTGCTGGCGGGGCGGCTGCAGGCGCTGGGTGCCGCAGCGCCGGTGCCGCCGGTGGCCTCGGTGCCGCATCTCGACGAAGCCCTGCGTCATCTGGCGGCCGATCGCCCCGAGGCGCTGGAAGCACTGTTCCAGCGGCATGTGCTCGAATTCGGTCTGCGCCGCTTTCTTCTCGATGTCGCGGTGCCGCTTGCCACCGGCGTGGGCGAGGCCTGGGAGAGCGGGCGACTGGCGATCCACCAGGAGCATGTCTTTTCCGATTGCCTGCTCCGCTTTCTCGCCGAGGCGACCCGGCGCTGGCGTGCGGCGAGCCCCGATGCGGTCCCGCGGTCGCCCCGGATGCTGCTGGCGACGCTGCCGGGCGAGCAGCATCTGATCGGATTGGCCATGGTCGAGACCTGGTCGACGCTGGACGGATGCGCGTGCCGCAGCCTGGGCGGCGGACTGCCTGTCGCCGAGATCGCCGCTGCGGCCCGGGCGCAGCGCGCGGATATCGTGGCGCTGTCCTTCTCCGCCTGTTTCGATCCGGCGCGCGGGCAGGCGCAACTGGCGATGCTGGGCGATCTGCTGGACAAGGGGTGCCAGCTGTGGATCGGCGGCGGGCGGACCGCGGACTGGGCACCCGGCTCGGCAAGGGTGCAGTGCTTCCGGAATCTTGCCGACCTCGGCCCCGCGATCACCGCCTGGCGGGCGGCGCGGGGGGCCGGATAGGCGGGGCAAGGGCCGTCCGGCCCCGCGCCGGGACGCGGGGCCGGTGGATCGTCAGAATGCCAGGCGAACGCCGCCGCGTGCGGCTGCCCGGGCATCGGCATTGCCGCCTTCGCCGGAAACCACACCGAACAGGACGAGCCGCGGGGACAGCACCACATCCGCGCCCAGCTTCGCGGTCGCCAGCGCGCGCGCACGCGCGGCGCCTTCGCCGAGCAGGCCGATGTCGTTGCCCGTGAAACCCGCAACCGCATAGGGCACGCGTCCCCGCACCTGGTAGCGTGCGCCGAGGGTCAGATAGGGGCGGAACGCCGGGCCGGTGCCGCCTTCCGCCGCGCGGGCGAAGGTGATGCCGCCATCGACGAACACCGCGGTGCCGCGGCGCTTCGCGACCGTCAGCGCGAACGGGCTGTCGCTCTGTTCGACCGCGGTCTTGCGCAGGGTGCGGATGGCGGTGGCGCCGATCGACGGGCGCAGCTGCCAGTTGCCGGCCAGCTTCACCTGCGTGTCCAGGCTTGCATCGGCGGTCCAGCCGCTGAGGTCGTAGCGCGCGCTGGCGCTGCCGACCGGCAACAGGCGTCGGGTGTCGGCCTTGGCGCCGTCATAGGCGATGGTTGCCTTCAGGCCGATGCCGCCATGGCGTACGCGTCCGTGCACGCCGGCCACCACGCCGTCCGCGCTGGTGTGCGCGCCCGTGTCCGCCAGCGTCTGGCGGCTGTTGAGGTAGCCGCCAAAGGCCCCCAGCGACCAGTGCGGGCCGGCGATGCCGATGCCGCCCAGAAAGCCGTAGCCGTTGGTGGTGGTGCGCGCGATGCCCCGGGTCGGATCGCCGGCGAGCGAGCGGGTGCCGCCCAGGGCTGCCGCGAAGCTGAACAGGCCGGGGGTGTCGCGCACCGGCGCGAAGGCCTGGCCGCGCGCCGCATCGGCCAGCGTCAGCCCGTTCTCCACGCTGATCTGGCGCGTTGCGGCATAGGCCTGCGGGGTGAGCCGTGCAAAGGCGGCGGCGCTGCTGGTGCCGGACGCGGTCAGCAGTTGCGGGGCCGCCGCGAGCAGCGCCGGGGAAACGCGCCCCCCGACCAGCACCGCGTTGACATAGTCGAGCCCGCGCCGCGCCGCGCCGTCGAATGCCGCCGGCGCGACATAGGTGGAGACCACGCGGATCCGGCCGCTCTCCTGCGAGAACAGGCCGAAGCTGGTGCCGGAGGTCACCACCTGGGTGAAGCTGCCGGAGATGCCGCCGGTCGCGGTGATCAGGTCGAGCACCGTGCCCGGCGTGACGTTGCCGGTCTGCACGATCTGCAATGTCGCCCCGCTGGCGATCGAGACCTGCCCGTTCACCGCCAGCCGGTCCGACGCGGTCGGCGTCAGCTCGAACAGCGCGGTCGACGTGCCCGCGAGCGCGACATTGCCGTTCACCGTCATCGTGCCCGGCGATGCGCCGGGGCTGAGCGTGCCGGCGACCGCGACATTGCCGTTGACCGTGCCCGCCGAACCGAAGGTCGCGCCCGCCGCCACCGTGATGGTCGGCGCGGTGATCGTCGAGCCGGCGAGACCGACGAAGCGCCCGCCGGCCAGCTGCACGTCGGCAAAGGTTGCGGTCCCCGCCAGCGTCGCGAAGCCGCCGTTCATCCGCAGGGTTTCCATGTTGACCACATCGCCGAGCGCGATCCCCGCGCCGGTCGCGGTGCCGGCAATCTCGAGCCGATCGGTGCCCGCTCCGCCATCGATGCGCGGATTGGTCGCGCCGTCGCGCAGCACCACGCGGTCATCCCCCGCGCCGAGCGACAGGGCACCCATGGCCCCGGCATTGTCGACCAGATCGGTCCCGGCATCGAGCAGGGTCGCGCCGGTGATCGTGCCGGTGTTGGTGAGCGTGAATGCGTCCTTCCCCGATGCGACGATCGCCGCGGCACCGGGGCCGGTCGCGGTGATGCGGCCGGCATTGGTGATGGTCAGCGTCGTGTCGGTGGCGAGCAGGGCGACGGCGTTGGTACCGGTCGCGGAGATCGTGCCGCCGGCCTGGTTGGTCAGCGTACCGCTGGTCGCGCCGCGCGGGCTCGCGATCCGCACGCCGCGCGCCGCCACCTCCGGTGCGGTCGCGCTGCCGCTCGCGGCGATGCTGCCGCTGTTCTGCAGCGCATAGGTGATCGGCCGGTCGCCCGCTGTCAGGCGCAGGTCCACGCCCACGGCCCGCAGCCCATCGGCAACGATCGTGCCGCTGTTGGCCAGCGATACCGTGCCGACCGTCGCCGTCCCCGCGCCGATGTCCGCCGTCAACGCGCGCGCGGTGCCGGTGCCCGCCGTCGCCCGCAGCGTGCCGCTGTTGGTGATCGTCGCTGCGCCCGCCGCGTCGAGAGCGGTGAACGAGGCCGTCGCGTAGAGCCCGCCCTCGATCGTGCCGCTGTTCGCTGCCGTCAGCATGTCATAGGCGCCGAGCACCGCCATGCCGCTATTCGCCTCCCCCGCGGCGATGCGGCCGGTGTTGGTGAAGGACAAGGGCGCGTAGTTGTAGACGCTCACCGCCGGGCCGGTCAGCCCTGCGCCGCCGATCGTGCCGTTGTTCGTCATCGCGGCCGTCATGCCGTAGACCGATCCGCCGATCGTGCCCGCATTGGTGAAACCGGCGAGCGGAACGGCATCGCCCTCGGCGAACAGGGTGCTCCGGATCAGCGACACCGATCCCGCGATCGTCGCCCGGCTGATCACCGCGCCGTCGCCCATCACCCGCAGATCGGCATAGCGGCTGTCGAGCCCGGTCAGGGTTACCGTGGTGGTGCTGCCGATCGCCGCGACGGCCGCTGCGGTGAACCCGCTGGTCGGGGCGGCGCCGATCGCGACCGAACCGCTGGTGGTGAGGGCGCGGCCGAAGGTGCCGTCACTGACGGTGATGCGCCCGCTCACCCCCGTGCTATCCCCCGCCTGCAGCAACGTCCCGCCGCTGCCGAGCGCGAGGTTGCCGGCAAGCGTGCCGCCATTGGCGAAATAGATGCCGTTATATCCGAGCGACACATCGCCCTGGATCACGCCCGCATTGTTGATGCGGCCGCCATCGAGCCGAATGGCGCCCTGGCCGAACCGGCCGCCGCTGGACGTGATCGTGCCGGTATTGACGACGACTCCGCCATAGAAGCTCGTGATGGCGGGGCCGCTGGTCTGGATGGTGCCGTTGTTGACGACCCGGAAGGCGTTGACGATCCCGTTGGATTCGCGCGTGCCGGTCTGGATGATCGTCCCGTTGTTGGTGACGGTGCCGACCCCGGAGGTACCGTAGCTGCCGTCGAGTTCGATGCGGCCGTTGTTGATCAGCGCGTCGCCGCCGACCACCGCGGCGTTGTAGCTGTCGCCCCCGTTGGTGGCGGTGTAGAGCGCGCGGATCGTGCCCTGATTGTCCAGCGTGTTGCGACCGCCCATCGAGACCACGCCATAGCCGCCGCCCCAATAGTCGGTGCGGTTGCTGGTGAGGGTGCCGCGGTTGACCAGGGTGAGGCCCGGCGTGGCCGCGCCGGTCTGGAGTGCGGGGATCGCGGCAGCGGCAACGATGTTCACGGTCGTCGCGTTCGTGGTCGAGACGGTGGCGTTCAGCTCGACGGTGCCTTTGCCGGCGAGCACCAGCGTGCGCGTCTGGGTCGCGCCGGCGGTAAGCTGGAGGCGGGCGCCGTCGACCAGCTCATAGCCCGTCGTCGCGAACGGGCCGACCGCGCCGATCGTCGCGCTCTGCTGGCCGGAGACGCGGTAGCGCAGCAGCGCGTTGGTGCCGGTGACCGTGCCGGTGATGCCGGCGAAGCTGCCCGGACCGGTATTGACCAGGTCCGTGACCAGCGTGTCGCCGTTGCTCAGCGTGAGATTGCCGTTGAGCACGCCGCCCGGCAGCGCGACATAGAGGTTGTTGGTGGCGGAATAGGGCAGCGGGCCGCTGACCGGCGCGAAGCTGACATTGCCGTTGATCGTCCCCGCGTTGAACACGGCGGCGCTGCTCGTGTCCGTCGTGCCGTAGGGGCTCTTGCCGGTGATGGCATAGGCGCCGCCGTTGATCACGCCGCCGGCAAGGTTGTTCAACACGCCGTAATAATCGAGCCCGACGGCGGTGCCGGTGCCGGTTGCGGCGATCGTGCCGCTGTTGTTCAGCACATAGCCGATATCGACGCCGTAGGTCGCGCCTTCGATCCGGCCGCTGTTGGTGCCGGCATAATAGGTGTTGCCGTCCAGCACGACGCCGACGCCGCCGGTCGAGCGGATCGTGCCGCTGTTGGTGAAGCCTTCGCCGAACATCCGCACGGCGGTATCGCGCGCGATGATCGTCCCGCTGTTGTTGACGGTGCTCGACGTGTTGATGCCGTTGCCGCTCGATTCGATGCGGCCGCTGTTGGTGAGGCTCGTGTTGTTGAGGTCGAGCGCATAATAGAAGGTGGGAACGGTCGCCTGGATGGTCCCCTTGTTGACCAGCTTGCCGCCGCCCAGCGTGTAGCTTTGCACAAAGGCCTGGTCGTTGACCGCGATCGCCGTGTCGTTGACGATCGTGCCCGCGCCGGTGATCTCCAGCACGCTCGGCGCGACGAAGCCGTTGCCGAGCGTCAGCGTCGCCCCGTCGCCGGGGGCAAGCCGCAGCCGCTGGAAATTGGTGGGGAGGGTGACGGCGCTGGTCAGGCGCAGGTCGGCGGTCGGCGCCAGCACCATGCTGTTGACGCCCGAGCCGCCGTCGATCGCGCCGGTGATGCCGGTAACGAGCGTGGCGGTGCCGTCATAGCGGGCATAGATGACGTCGTTGCCGCTGCCGAACGAGACGTTGCCGACGATCTGCCCCGCGGTGGAATCGATCGAGCTCGAGAAATAGGTGCCATAGCCCTGGTTCGAGCCTACGTCGCCGACGATCGTGCCCGCATTGACCAGGGTCAGCTCCGTCCCTGCCGCCACGGCGACGCGCCCGCCGGTAGAGATACGCCCGCCCGCCTGATTGGTGAGGGTGATGTGCTCGCCCTGGAGTGCCGGACCGCTGCCGCTATTGGCGATCGTGCCGCTGTTGACGACGGTCTGCAGCTGCGAAAGGCCGGCGATCGTCGCGGCCGCGCCGTTGGAGCGGATCGTCCCGCTGTTGGTCCAGGTGCCGAAGCCGAGCCCGATATTGTAGCTGCTCGTTTCCTGGATGGCCGAACGCGTGCCGCCGTCGATCATGCCGGCATTGGTGATCGAGCCCACGGGGCCGCTGATCGCGCCGATCGTGCCGGTGGCGGCATTGGTGATCGACAGAAAGCCGGCACTGCTCGGCTGGATCGCGAACAGCGCGATGCCGCTGGTGCCGCTGATCGTGCCGGCATTGGTGATCGACGCCAGCGCCGGGGTGGAGCCGTTGCGCGACGCCTCCGCGGCAACGCCGTAGCGGCCGGTCACCTGCGCACCCGCCGCAATGGTCACGGTCGCTGCGGTGCCGGTATAATCGTACGAATTGGCAGGGACGGTGCCGGGCAGGACGGTGATGCCGCTCTGCACGCCGCCGTCGACCGTGCCGAGCACGGAAATGGTCGCGCTGCGCCGGTCGTAGGAATTCGGGACCACCGGAATGTCGACGCGGATCCGACCGGTCGCGGCGCCGTTCGCGACGACGACCGTGCTGCCGTTCGTGGAGACGATGATCCCATCCGGATCGTTGCCGGTGCAGGTGGTCGTGGTGTTGGCAACGGTCGGATCGGGGGAGCATTGCGCCTGTGCTGCCGAAGTCGCCATCCCCAATGCCAGCACGCTGCTGCCGAGCACATACGACAAGCGGCGGCTGCGCGCCGCCCCGATACCATGAAACACGAACAGATTCCCCCAGTTGAAACGGCTGCTTGGCCGCCGCTTCTGCTGAAGCCCAATCAAGGGAAATTGTCCAGCGGAACGAGATCAGTGCCGGTCCCGGATCGGCATTGCACTATTGTCGCAGCGTCAAGATGCGGCGCAGAAGAACCGGAGCTGCATCGCCCGCCTCCGAGCGGCTGTGCGGTGCGAGGACGGCGCCGAATCCAGGCCTAGCTTTGGCTGAAACGAGGAAGGACGTGGTTACGTGCCGGCGGCAGCGGGCGCCGCCGGCACGCCGTCTTCAGAACAGCGTGGTCAGCAGGTAGAACAGCGCACCTACCGCGGCGGAGGCGGGCAGGGTGATGACCCAGGCGATCACGACGTTGCTCGCCACGCCCCAGCGCACCGCCGACGCGCGGCGGGCGGTGCCCGCACCGATCACCGCGCCGGTGATGGTGTGGGTGGTGGAGACCGGGATGCCCAGCCACGACGCCGCGAACAGGATGATCGACCCGCCCATCGAGGCGCTGAACCCCTGGTGTTGCGAAAGCTTGGTGATGCGCGAGCCCATCGTCTCGATGATCTTCCAGCCGCCGCTCAGCGTGCCCAGCGCGATCGCGACATAGCAGCTGATCGCCACCCAGTGCGGCACCTCGAACGTGCCCTGGAGATAGCCGGTCGAATAGAGCAGCACGGTGATGATGCCCATCGTCTTCTGGGCGTCATTGAGGCCGTGGCTCAGCGAGTAGGCGCCCGACGAGATCAGGTGCAGGATCCGGAACGAGCGCTCGGCCCGGGTCGCCGTCGCGCGGCGGAACAGCCAGCTCGTCAGCAGCATGATCGCCATCGCCAGCACCATGCCCAGCGTCGGCGACAGTACGATGGCGAGCAGCGTCTTGTTGAGCCCGCCCCACTGGATGCCGGTGACCCCGGCATGCGCCACGCCCGCGCCGATCATCCCGCCGACCAGCGCATGGCTGGACGAGGAGGGGATGCCCTTCAGCCAGGTGACGACGTTCCAGAACATCGCGCCGACGAGTGCGCCGAACACCACGCCGGGCGTCACCAGATCCTTGTCGATCAATCCCTTGCCGATCGTCTCGGCCACCTTGTGCAGGCTGGGGAAGGCGATCGTCACGAAATAGGCGGCGAAGTTGAAGAAGGCGGCGAAGGCGACTGCGTGCACCGGCTTCAGCAGCCGCGTCGCGACCACCGTGGCGATCGCGTTCGCGGCGTCGTGCAGGCCGTTCAGAAAGTCGAACGCCAGCGCGACGAGGATGAGGCCGATCAGCAGCGGCAGGGCAAGTTCGTGCATGATGGATCAGGCGTGATCGATGACGATGCCGTCGATCTCGTTCGCGACATCCTCGAACGCGTCGACGATGCGCTCGAGATGCTTGTACAGCTCGCGCAGCACGGCGAACTTCAGCGGGTCGCTCGGCCCAAGCTCCTTGTAGGCGCGCTTCAGGCCGGCGGCGTGGATGTCGTCGGCATGGCTTTCCATGCGGACGAGGCGCTCGGTCAGTTCGTGCAGGCGGGCGCCGTTCCTGGCGACGTCGCGCAGCAGCGGCATCGCCTCCAGCGTGAGGCGGGCGGCATCGACGACGATGCCGGCCATGTCCTTCATCTCGCGCTCGAAGCCCTGGATCTCGTACAGGTCGATGGCGCGGACGGTGGCCTGCATCTCGTCGATCGCGTCGTCCATCGAACCGATCAGCGCGGTGATCGCGCCGCGGTCGAAGGGGGTGAGGAAGGTGACGCGCACCGTCTGCAGCACCTGGCGGGTGATCTCGTCGGCGTCATGCTCGCGCTCGATCACCTCGCGGATATGGTCGGCGCCGCCGTCCTGCAGCAGCCGCGCCAGCGCATCGGCGCCGGCCACGACGGTGGCGGCATGTGCCTCGAACATCTCGAAGAAATTCCCCTGGCGGGGCAGGAGGCGTTGGAACCACGCGAACATTCGGTTGACCTTTGATTTCTGGACTACGGTGTCGAGCACGCCCACCCTGCGGGTCGCCGCTCGGAATTCCTCGGGGCCGAAGGAGCGAATCAGGTCCCGCAGGTCCGGCTCGTCGACGGCCTCGGCGGCCTCGGCCAGGCTGAACCAGCGGCGTTGCCGCTCCGACTGTTCCTTCCACGCCGCGAGCTCGCGCGTGACCGAGAAGGGGAAGACCTCCACATCGACCATCAGCGAGGCGCCGTTGGCGCGCTTCTTGCGGTAGCGATAGGAGCCGAGCGGCGTCGGGCAGATCAGGCCGACCAGGCCCGCCTCCTCCTCGGCCTCCAGCGTCGCGGCGGCATGGCCGCTCAGGCCCTGGCCGGGATTGCCCTTCGGAATCACCCAGCGCCCTGTGCCCCGTGACGTCACGAGCAGCACCTGGGTCAGCGCGTCCGCACCGGTGCCGAGGGTGCGGTAGGGCAAGGCGGCAATCTGGCGAATGGCGTGGCGCTCCCGGTGAGGTCGGCGGTGGTACAATCTTATAGCCCGATGGCAAGGACACGCCAGCGGCGCGGCCCCTTGGCGGCCGCTCCCCTACTGCCCGCCGCTCCCGCTGACCAGAGCGCAATCGGGGCATACCTTCAGATGATTGTCCCAAACGGCATCTTCTTCCGACCTTGCGGGTTGTCCGGCCGGAGGTGACCCGCATGACCAAGACCGTAGCAGCGTTGATGACCGACATTCTTGCCGCCGCGGGGGTGCGCCGGATCTACGGCCTTGTCGGCGACAGTCTCAACGGCATTACCGATGCGTTGCGGGCGCGGGACGACATGGCGTGGGTCCATGTTCGCCACGAGGAGGTCGCCGCGTTCGCCGCCGGCGCCGAGGCGGCGCTGACCGGGGAGCTGGCGGTGTGTGCCGGATCGTGCGGGCCGGGCAATCTCCACCTGATCAACGGCCTGTACGATTGCCACCGCACCCGCGTGCCGGTGCTGGCGATCGCCGCGCAGATCCCTTCCGCCGAGATCGGCCGCGGCTATTTCCAGGAGACCAAGCCCGAGGCGCTGTTCCGCGAATTGCGGAGGATCGCGACGGCGATCACCTTGAAACCAGCGTCGCCCGCTATCGCAAGGCCCGCGCCGGGCTCGACAAGCTCGCCAGTGGCGCATCGGGCCGCCGTCCCATCCACCCCCAGCAGCTCGCCGAGCGGCTGAGCATGGCGGCGAGCGACACTGCGGTGTTCACCTACGATGTCGGCACCTGCACCGTCTGGGCGGCACGCTATCTGCGGATGAACGGCAAGCGGCGGATGATCGGATCGCTGGCGCACGGATCGATGGCGAACGCGCTGCCGCAGGCGATCGGCGCCCAGGCCTCGCACCCCGGGCGGCAGGTGATCAGCATGTCCGGCGATGGCGGGCTGGCGATGCTGATGGGCGACCTGCTCACGCTGGTGCAGGAGCAGCTGCCGGTGAAGGTCGCCGTGTTCAATCACGGCTCGCTGGGCTTCGTTGCGCTGGAAATGAAGGCGGCAGGTTTGCTGGAGACCGGCGTCGACCTCCGGAACCCGGACTTCGCCGCGGTTGCCCGCGCCATGGGCATGCACGCGATCCGCGTCGAGGATCCCGCCGATCTGGAAGCGGCGATCGCCGAGGTGCTGGCGCATCCGGGCCCGGCGCTGCTCGACGTGGTGACCGCCACCCAGGAACTGGTGATGCCGCCCGCCATCGAGGCGGCGCAGGCCAAGGGCTTCAGCCTGTGGGCCCTGAAGGCGGTGCTCAACGGCGACGTCAGCGAGGTGATCGACCTCGCCCGCACCAACCTGCTGCACTGACCGGGCGCGGCGGGGCTCAGCCGGTGCGGCCTTGCGCCTCTTCCCCCGGCGTCCAGCGCAGGAAACGGTGGGTGGCATGCGCGGAGGGCGCGTCGACAAAGCCCAGCCGCGCATAGAGGCGCAGGGCCTGATGGTTGCCGGTCTCGACATGCAGGGTCACCGCGTCGGCGGCGGCGGCGCGGGCGGCTGCCTGAACCCAGTGGATCAGCGCAGTGCCGAGCCCGTTGCCGCGCGCCCGGGGCAGCAGCAGCAGTTCCAGGATGCGCCACGCCGTGTCGCTGCGGTCGAGCGAAAGTCGGCCGATCGGCGCGGCGGGGCCCTTCTCCACCAGCCAATAGTCGGCGTGCGGACGGGTCTGCCGGTAGTGCGTCTGCTGAAGGTGGAACTGCTCGGCGATGAAGGCGCGCTTCTGTGCCGCGTCCCATGGCAGTGCCGCGAGATCGGGTGCGCGCAGCGTGCCGTACAGGCGCAGCAGGAAGGGCTCGTCGCTCGGGCGGACCGGGCGCAGCCGGACGCCGGACGGGAAGGGGGGGAGCGGCGCCGTCATCGGTCCTGCCTGCCGGGTGGCGGGGCATTACGCAGAACAGGTCTTTCGCGTTGCGCGATCCTGCGCCAGAAGAAGCGTGAATGCATGGGAGGGGCTAGGTGATACGGTTGATGACGCCGGAGGATTTCGAACCGTGGGTCGGCAGAAAGGTGCGGATCAATACTGCGCCGCGTCCGGTCGAGATCGTGCTGGCGCGGCTTCGCAGACTGCAGCCGATCATCGGGGCGGACTTTCGGGAGCCGTTCGAACTGACCTTCGAAGCGCCGTGGCACGTCATCCTCATGGACGATAACTATGAATGCGATTGCGGCCGCGGTGGCCCGTACCGCATCCATCTGTCCCAGATCCTGCCGAAAGGCGAGGTGCGGCGCTACCAGGCACTGTTTGCCTGAGCGGCGAAGGGAGATGCCGGCCGGCATCTCCCGCGCGTCGCCACAGACCTGGCGAAGGTCAGGGTTGTTCGGGCCAGACCCCGACGGCGGCGATGATGGTCGTCACCGCGACGAAGGGCTGCAGGACGGGGACCGGCTGCGAGGTGCCGGCAGGGTTGACCGTGACCGTGCCCTGCACGCCGCTGATGCTGCCGCTCACGCCCGCTAACGGCACCGGCTGTGCGCCCGGCTGCGCGGCCTTGTCGGCGGGGACGTAGATGGTCGGGGTCGTGTCGGGCTCCTGCACGGTGCCCAGATAGGCGCCCGCCTGGGGCTCCTTCACCTCGTCCGCATAGGCGACGCCGCTGATCGCCGTCAGCCTGCCCGTAAAGGTCGGCGCGCTTGTCGCCGTGAAGGACGCGGTATGGTTGTGCATCGGCAGCTGCGCAAGCGTGAGCGATTGTTGCTCGACGCCGCCCGCTGCGCCGACGTTGCGCGGCGTCAGCCCCGGGCCGGCGCCCGCGCCCATCAATACGCGACCGCGCGCATCCGGCAGGGCGTAATTGCTGGTTCCATTGCCGCCGAACGAATTCCCCAGAAGCGCAAACAGCGCTTGGTTCTGGTTTATCTGCATGACGGTGCCGTTGCAGTTGAGCCAGTTGACCGGTGCGTAGCGGAAGCCAACCTGCATGATCTGCCCGATGAACGGATCCATGTTTCCCCTCCTGTCGTCCAAGGTGTTGTGCGTAAGCAGGGAAGCGATAGACGTTTGTGGCGCTCTGCCAAAGTAGAAAATTGCTCGTTGTGTTGCAGCAGCCGGTGCGGGTGTTGAAAAAATATTAACATATCCACTCTGGAGGCTACTTCGCGGTGCAACATTGCGTCCGGTTGCATCAATGTTTCGATTGAAATAGAAATTATGGAGGAGATGGCGAAGCCAATCCCGAGTCGCGACTATAATAATAATCAAAATTTGATGTTGATGCAGTCGTTTGGCGAACATGGTCAGTCCAAATGGACGTGGCCGTGAGGGGGCTTCATGAAGGGTTACGTACGGTCGGACACGCACGTCTCGCTGCTTGCGAAGGCGGGGCGCCTGGGGGGTGTGGTTCTCGCAGCGGCCCTGGGAACCGCGCTGTTCGCGCCTGGGGCGGCGCAGGCGCAGAGCCTGGGTTGCCAATCGGTCAACGATGGATCGATCAACTTCACCGCCAGGTTTGTCGCCGGGGATCCGCGCCAGTCGGAAACGACCTCGCGAACCGCGACTAGTACCGCGGCGCTTTCCGTGATCGCTGCGGCAGCTGGCTACAGCGATAACATTTCCACCAACATGGTCCCCGGCATCAACCCCTTCACGCCCGGCGACAGGCTCGACTTCACGGCCGTGGTCAGCCAGTATAGCGGCAGCGCCGGCATGCGCATCCGCTTCCGGGTGAACAACAGCTATGTCGGCCTCCCCGCGGGGGCGCGGGTCACGCCGGACCCGACCGGCACCGGCACCTTTACCGGCTATTACAATGTGCCGAGCGGCCTGCAGGGCGTCGGCATGACGGTCGATCATCTCGGCTCGACCTCGAACAGCCTGACCGACGTCACCGTCACCTGTACGCCCTACATCGATTCGAACCTTTCGCTCGGCGTCACGATGACGCACTCGGGCACGCCGCAGCAGGGCGGGACGGTCGACTATACCATCACGCCCAGCGCCAGCGGTGCGAACACCGGCACCAACGTCACGCTCACCTTCAGCCTGCCATCGGGCCTCAGCTACAATTCCGGCTCGGGCTCGGGCTGGAGCTGCACGTCCACCCGCTGCCTGTACACCAACACGATCGCCAACGGCGCCAGCGGTAATCCGCTCACCCTGCGGCTCAACATCGCGAGCAACGCCGCGACGAGCCTGACGCCCAGCGTCACGCTGTCGGGCGGCAATGCCGGAAGTTCCGCATCCGCAAGCGATCCGACCTCCATCGCGGTGGTGCAGATACCCGCCTCGGTGGCGATCGCGACCGGTGCCAACCAGACGGCCTCGACGAACACGGTGTTCGCCACCCCGCTGAGCGTCACGGTGCGCGACGGCTCGAACGCGGTGATACCGAACACCTCGGTCACCTTCACCGCACCGGCATCCGGCGCCAGCGGCACCTTCTCGAACGGCAGCAACAGCATCACCGTCACGACCGACGGTTCAGGGATCGCAAACGCCGGCAGCTTCACCGCCAACGGCAGCGGCGGTGCATATTCGGTGAACGCCACGGCGGGATCCGTATTCGCCACCTTCAGCCTGACCAACAATCTCGTCACGGTGCCCAGCGTCACCGGTCTCTCGCCGACCACGGGTCCGACCGGCGGCGGGACGACGGTGGTGATCACCGGCACGGGGCTTGCCGGCGCGACCGGCGTCAGCTTCGGCGGCACGGCCGCGGCCGGCTTCACCGTGGACAGCGCGACCCAGATCACCGCGACGTCTCCGGCGGCGAGCGCGGGCACGGTGAACGTGACCGTCACGACCCCCAGCGGCACCAGTTCCACGGGCGCGTCGAACCAGTTCACCTATGCGGTGCCCCCGACGACACCGACGCTGACCTCGACGCCTGCGACGCTCACCAACAGCACGAGCGCGACCTTCCAGTTCAGCCTGGCGAGCGGCACGGGCGAATGCTCGATCGACGGCGGAGCCTTCACCAGCTGCACCAGCCCCAGAACCTATACGGGACTGTCCGACGGCAGCCACAGCTTCCAGGTCCGTGCCACCAGCGGCGGTGGTACGAGCGCAGCCGCCAGCTACAGCTGGACGGTGGACACGACCGCGCCGAGCGCGCCGATCGTTACGACTCCGGCCAATGCTTCGGAGCGCGTCGTCACCAACCGTGCGACCAGCGGAACCAGCGAAGCCAATGCGACGATCACGGTCTATCTGGACGGCAGCGCCGATGGCACGACCACCGCGGATGGCAGCGGCAACTGGACCTACACGCTGACCGCGCTCAGCGCGGCTGCCCATACCATCAAGGCGCGCGCGACGGACGCGGCCGGCAACACCTCCGTCGATTCGAGCACCCGGTCGTTCACCGCCTACAGCGAACTTGCGGTCACGCAGGTGTCCACCTCGATCACCGCCACGATGAACACCACCAGCTTCAGCGCGACCCGCCCGGTCACCGCATCCGGCGGCAAGGCCCCGCTCGCCTATGCGATCAGTGGCGGCACGTTGCCGACGGGGGTGACGTTCGACACGTCCAATGGCGGGTTGAACGGCACGCCGACCAGCGTCCTCGCCGCGACGGACTTCACGATCACGGTGACCGATTCGATCGGGCAGGCCAGCAGCAAGATCGTGCGTCTGGCCGTCAATTCCGACCGCGGCCAGATCGTCGCCTTCACCTCCACCGCACCGGGATCGGCGCGGGTGGGCGGCACGACCTATACGGTGACGGCGGGATCCAGCTCGGGCCTCACGGTTGCGTTGACCATCGACTCGGCCAGCAGCGGCGTGTGTTCGATCTCGGGCAGCACGGTCAGCTTCCTTGGCGTCGGCACCTGCACGATCAACGCCAATCAGGCGGGCAACGGCAGCTATGATCCGGCGCCGCAGGTGCAACAGAGCTTCGCCGTGGCGCAAGGCACGCAGTCGATCAGCTTCACCTCGACGGCGCCGAGCGCCGCGGTGGCGGGCGGCGCGAGCTACACCCCGGCCGCGACCGCGACCTCGGGCCTGGCCGTAGCCTTCACCATCGACCCGTCGAGCAGCGCGGTGTGCGCCATCTCGGGCGGGGCGGTGAGCTTCACCGGCGTGGGCAGCTGCCGGGTCAACGCCAACCAGGCCGGCAATACCGACTATACCGCCGCGCCCCAGGTCCAGCAGAGCTTCGCCGTCGGGCGCGGCAGCCAGACCATCATCTTCTCCGCGCTGCCGGACGTGGCGATCACCGCATCGCCGGTGACGCTCAATGCGACGGCGGGGTCCGGGCTGCCGGTCAGCTTCACCAGCAGCACGGGCACGATCTGCACCGTCTCCGGCACCAGCGTGACGCTGGCGGCCCAGGGCCTGTGCACGATCGTGGCCGACCAGGGCGGCGATGCCAGCTGGAACGCCGCGCCGGCCGTGACGCGCAGCTTCACCGTGCGGCCCCCGACGCTGACCATCAGCGGCGGATCGCCCGCCACGGCGAAGGTCGGGGCGACCTTCAGCCAGACCAGCACGGCGACCGGCGGCGTGGCGCCCTACAGCTTCGCGGTCACCTCCGGCACGCTGCCGGCGGGGCTCATCCTCGACACCGCCACCGGCGTGGTCAGCGGCACCCCGACCGCGATCGGCAGCTACAACTACGCGATCACCGTCACCGACAGCGCCAGCCCGGCGGCCACGGCGACGACCAGCGTGGTCAGCGGCAGCATCGCCAAGGGCGACCAGAGCCTGAGCTTCACCTCCTCGCCGCCGGTCCCGGCGCCGGTCGGCGGCGTCGGCTATGCGGTCACGGCGACCTCGTCGGTCGGGCTCACCCCGAGCTTTGCGATCGACGCGGCAAGTGCCGGCGTCTGCACGATCAGCGGCAGCACGGTGAGCTTCACGGGCGCGGGCACGTGCACCGTGGTGGCGTCGCAGGCGGGCGATGCCAACTACAATGCGGCGACGGCGATCACCCAGACAATCACGGTGGCGGCGGCACCGGTGGCAGGCGGCCGCTCGGGCGTCGTCGTCCCCTTTGCGAGCACCGGCACCGCGATCGACCTTGCCGCCAGCATCGGCGGCGGCGGGCACACTGCCATTGCCATCGCAACGGCACCTGCCCATGGCTCGGCGAGCGTGGCAGGCGATGTCGTCACCTATACGCCGGCGAGCGGCTATTTCGGCAGCGACAGCTTCACCTACACCGCGACCGGCCCCGGCGGCACCTCGGCACCGGGCACCGTGACGCTCACCGTCAGCACGCCGGCGGCGCCGACGGCGGCGAATGCCAGCGCGGATGTCGCCTATGGCAGCACCGGCCAGGCGATACCGCTGGCGCCGAGCGGCGTGTTCACCACGCTTGCGATCGGCACCGCGCCGACCAAGGGGGCGGTGACCATCGCCGGTACGACGGCGACCTATGTCCCGACGGCAGGCGCCTTCGGTGCGGA
>NZ_AGFU01000052.1 GCF_000226955.1 Sphingomonas elodea ATCC 31461 | reverse complement strand
GACGCGCTGTTCGATGCGATCGGCCGGGTGCTCGCCCGGCGCGGCGGCGCGATCCTCGCCTGATCAATCCTCGGCGATGCGGCTTTCGCGGGCGGTGTCGCGCATCGTCGCATAAGTGACGAGCGAGATGCCGATCATCGCGGTGACGTACCAGTAGAAGCCGCGCTCCCACCCTTCCTGCTTGAACCACAGCGCCACCGATGGCGCGGTGCCGCCGAAGATGGCGTTGGCCAGCGCATAGGGAAGCGCCACGCCGAGCGTTCGGATGTGCGCGGGGAACAGCTCCGCCTTCACCACTGCGTTGATCGCCGTGTAACCGGTCACGATCAGCAGCGCGGCGGTCATCAGCAGGAAGGCCGAACGTCCGTCGCGCACGCCCTCCAGCGCGACGAAGATCGGATAGGTGAACAGCAGGCCGAGTACGCCGAACGCGATCATCAGCGGCTTGCGGCCGATCCGGTCGGACAGCGCGCCGGCGAGCGGCTGGACCAGCATGAACACGAACAGCGCCGCCGCATTCACCTGCGTCGCCGCCGCGTCGGAGAAGCCTGCGGTCTTTTTGAGGAAGGTGATCGGGTAGATGGTATAGGCGTAGAAGGCGAGCGTGCCGCCGGCGGTAAGCAGCAGCACCAGCAGCGCCTCGCGCGGGTGCTGGCGGAACAGCGCGAAGGCGCCCGATGCGGCGTTGCGGTCGCGCCTGGCGAAGCTCTCCGTCTCGGCAAGGCGGCGGCGCAGCCAGTAGACCAGCAGGGCCAGCGCGCCCCCCAGCGCAAAGGGCAGGCGCCAGCCCCAGGCGCGCAGTTCGGGCTCGGCCATCACCGCCTGCAGCGCGATCAGCGCGACGAGCGCGGTCAGCTGGCCCGAGATCAGTGTGACATATTGGAAGCTGGAGAAGAAGCCGCGGTGCCGGCGGCCGGCCATCTCCGAAAGATAGGTGGCGCTGGCGCCATATTCGCCGCCCAGCGACAGGCCCTGGAGCAGTCTTGCCACGACCAGTGCCGCCGTCGCCCAGCCGCCGATCGTGGCATAGCCCGGCGTCAGGGCGATGATCAGCGAGCCCGCGCACATCAGGGTCACCGACAGGCTCAGCCCGGCCTTGCGCCCGTGACGGTCGCCATAGACGCCCATCAGCCAGCCGCCGATCGGCCGCATGAAGAAGCCGATGGCGAAGACGATCCAGGCGTTCAGATCCTGCGCGGTACCCGGCGCGAAGAAGTGCGGCGCGAGATAGCTGGCAAGCGCCGCATAGGCATACCAGTCATACCATTCGACCAGATTGCCGGCCGATCCGCCGAGGATCGAGCGCAGTCGCGTGCCGCGGTCCAGCGCGGGTTCGGAAGCAGGGGCCATGGCCCCGTCTATAGCAGAGCGCCGCCCGCCGGAAAGGCACGTGCAGGGGGATCGTTCCCCTCGGCGGGCGACGTCGATCGCGCGAGGCCGGGGCTCAGCGCGCGATTCCGATCACCGCGGTCGCGGTGTACCCCGCATCGACGCTGCCGCTCATCGTCGGCGTCTGCTGGGCGATCTGCGCGGCGCTGTTGTCGCCGAAGACGTTGTCCCGCGCGATCGAGACGCCGCCCAGATTGGACAGGCTGGTACTGTAACCGCTCGCGCTGCCATACACCGCGCTGCACACGGCAGCGGGCATCGCCAGCTGGGAAATCAGCGTGGCATAGCGCCCGCTGGTCGCGGTCGCGAGGCTGGAGAAGACCTCGAAATGGATATGGGGCCAGCGGCCCGCATAACAGCCCGGAAAGATGGTGGTGAAGCTGACCCGGCCGTTCGCATCGGTGACGCCCACGCCGCGCAGATAGCTTTCGTTCGGCAGGTCGTAGAGCGAATACTTCCCGTCGCGGTCGCAATGCCAGATATAGATCGCATAGCCCGCGAGCGGTGCGCAGCCGGTGTTCACATCGACCACCGTCAGGGTGAGGGTGAGTTGAACGCCGGCTGCTACCGTAGCAGCACTGCCGATGAAGCTCGGCCGGATGTCGCTGCGAACCACATTGGTGGCAAGCAGCGCGTTCGAGGTCAGTCCCGACGAACTGTTGGTCCCGTCCGCGGGGTAGGGCCCGTTCGTCTCGGTAGGATCGACCACGCAGCCGCCGCTTGTCGTCGCCGTGGCGGCGGGAGTCGGGCTGGGCGTGGGGGTGCTGCTCGGCGTCGGGGTCGGGGTGGCGCTTGCCGTGCCGGCAGCGGCGCTTGTCGCGCTCGATCCGCCGTCGCAGGCGGCAAGAAGTGCGGCAGTGCCGGCGCCGGTGAACCAGCGCAGCGCATGGCGGCGGTCGGCAAGGGCGGACATCGCCCGCAGGTCCTGGATCAGGCCGTGATCGTGGTCGTTGGATTCGTGCAAGGCTGCCCTCCTGTGATGAAGCCAGGATGAAGCGGCCGTGTCACACGCCGATGTCGGCGCGTGGCAGAACATTGCGTCAGGTTGCGAGCGGCACCCGCACCCGTACCCGCCCGCCGGTGCGATCGGGGTGGTTCTCCAGCATCACCTCTCCGCCGTGCAACTCCGCGATCGAGCGCACGATCGCGAGGCCGAGGCCGGTGCCGCCGGTCGCGCGGTTGCGCGAGCTTTCGCCGCGGACGAAGGGGGCGAACAGCCGGTCCGCATGGGTCAGGTCGAAGCCGGGGCCCGCATCGTCGACCAGGATCTCGCCATGGCCGGCTTCCACGGTCCAGTGGATCTCGGCGCTGCGGCCATAGCGGATCGCATTCTCCACCAGGTTGCCGAACAGCCGGCGCAGCGCCGGGGCATCGCCGGTCACGACCATGCGGGGCCCTGCCTCCACCGTGACCGGCTGGCCCGCCGCGGCAAGGTCGTCCGCCAGGCTTTCGATGACGCTGCCGAGGTCGAGCCGCACCATCTCGCCATGCGCACGGTCGTCGCGGGTGAAGCGCAGCGTCGCCGCCAGCATGGCGCGCATCTCGTCGATATCCGCCACCGCACGGTCGCGCGCGGACTCGGGCAACTGCTCGATCCAGAAGGCGAGGCGAGAGAGAGGCGTTCCGAGATCATGCGCCATCGCGCCCAGCATCACGGTGCGATTCTCGGCCTGCTGCAGGATGCGGGTCTGCATCGCCTCCATCGCCTTGCCGAGCTCGCGTATCTCGCGCGGGCCCTGGAGCGGAATGGCTTCCGGCGCACCCAGCCGCGCACGCTTCGCTGCTTCGGCCAGTCGGCGGATCGGTCGCGAGATGCGGCGGGCGGCCGCCCATGCGAGCAGCGACAGGATCACCAGCGTCAGCAGCATCGACTGGAGGATCGCCACGCGCCAGCGAGCCAGCGCCGGCGCCCGGCGCACCGAGGCGACCAGCCAGCCCCGGTCGGTCCGCCGCCCGATGCTGAAGCTGCCATGGATGTCCTGATCGGGGTCGCGCACCGGCCATTCATAATAGCCGCGGACCTGATCGGCGGGGGCGGGGATCAGCGCGGCGATCGCCCGGTCGCGCTCGGCCGAGGCACGCTCGTCCCCGCGGCCGAAGCGATCGTCGGCGGCGAAGGCGAGCGTCAGGCGCTGACCCTGCGGCCCGCTCGGCGCGCGGCCGGTGCGCAGCGCCTCCGCCACGCGGGCGATCGGCACCGGGCTGAACCCGGGGGGAGGACCGCGAAACACCACCGCGAACTGCACCAGCATCACCACCGCCGCCGAGGTGATGGCGAAGACCATCATCGGCACCACGATGGAAACCGGCCGGCGGATCACTTTGCCGTGACTTCGGCGACGAACATATAGCCTTCGTTGCGGATGGTGCGGATCAGCTCGTCGGCGCCGGCGCGCGCCAGCTTCTTGCGCAGGCGGCTCATCTGCACGTCGATCGCGCGATCGAAATGCTCGGCATGGGTGCCGCGCGAATAGTCGAGCAGCGCGTCGCGGGTGAGTACCCGGCGCGGGCGCTCCACCAGGGCGAGCAGCAGGCGAAACTCCCCGTCCGAAAGGTTGATCAGCACGTTTTCCGGATCGTAGAGTTGCCGCCCGACGGAATCGAGCCGCCAGCCCGCAAAGCGCAGGAAGCTGCGCTCCGGCACGGCGGTGGCGGCCGGCGCGGAGGCGAAGCGCCGCAGGACCGATCGGATGCGGGCAAGCAGTTCGCGCGGGTTGGCCGGTTTCGCGACATAATCGTCCGCGCCCATTTCCAGCCCGACGATGCGGTCGATGTCCTCGCTCAACACCGAATGGAAGATCACCGCCGGCCCCGCCTTCCGGTCCATCGTCCGCAGGATCGACAGGCCGTCCTCGCCCGGCATCATCAGGTCGAGCACGACGAGCGCATAGCTGTTGGCGGCCAGCGCAGCGCGCATCGTCGTCGCGTCCTCGGCGGTGTCGACGACATAGCCGTGCTGCGTCAGGAATGCGGCGGTGAGCTCGCGGATTCCGGGATCGTCATCGACAATCAGAAGGCGGGTTTCGAAATCCACGGCGTGGGCTAGCTGCATCATGAAGTGGGTATTGAGCGCCGAATCTATCCGGCAGGTTGCAACCCTGCAATCTGGTGTAATCTGATCGGGCGTGGCTTTCGCGCAACATCGGCGTCGTGCGGCCGGCGATGCACGCTTTTGCTTGAAGAATCGTCTGGGCGCTGATAGGAGGCCCGTTCGACGCCGCAACTATGGTTTCGGCGGCCCTTTGCTATTGAGTTTGATCGGAGCTGTACGACTTTATGCAAATCATCGTTCGCGACAACAACGTCGACCAGGCGCTGCGGGCGCTCAAGAAGAAGCTGCAGCGTGAAGGCGTCTATCGCGAGATGAAGCTGCGCCGTCACTACGAGAAGCCCAGCGAGAAGCGCGCTCGCGAGCGTGCGGCGGCCGTCCGTCGTGCCCGCAAGCTGGAGCGCAAGCGCATGGAGCGCGACAGCGCCCGTTAAGGCCTGCCCGGCGCGCGCCAGCGGTGCGCGCCGCATTCTCTTTTCTTTCATAACGGGGATGCGAGTCCCCGCCGGAGTCCGATCATGTCGGTTACCGCCGTTCCGCTCCAGCCCGTCAAGGGCAGCTACAAGCTCTGGATCTGGTTGGGGGTGCTGGCGGCGGCCGCCATTGCGCTCGCCCTGGCCTGGGGCGGCACCCGTGCGCCGGTTTCGTCGCACCTCGACGCAGACGGGTTCATGGCCTGGCACAAGAACCAGCCTGGCATCCAGACCACCCCGTCGGGCCTTCAGTATCAGGTGATCGAAGCCGGCAGCGGCGCGACCCCGGCCGAACAGGACGGCGTCGTCCTCGAGATCCGCGGCACGCTGCGAGACGGCAAGGAATTCCAGCCGAAGACGCCGATGCGCTTCCAGATCGGCCAGCCGATGATCCCGGGTTTCACCGAGGGCGTGAAGCTGATGAAGAAGGGCTCGCGCTACCGCTTCTGGCTCCCGCCGAAGCTCGGCTACGGCGCAGAGGGCGGCCAGCAGAACGAGCTGTCCGACCAGGTGCTGATCTTCGACGTGACCATGCAAGAGCTGGTGCCGGCCGCTGCCATCCGTCAGATGATGCAGATGCAGCAGCAGGGCGCCGGCGAACCCGCCGGCCAGTAAGCAGCTTCCGAGCAGCATTTTCGAAAAGCCCGCGAGCGATCCTCGCGGGCTTTTTCGTGCGCCTCAGCCGCCGGTGGCGAGGAAACGTCGCTCGGCACCGTCCAGGCAGAGCGCGGTCAGGCACCCGGTCGCGCTGGCGCCGGTATCGATGGCGATGCGATTCGCATGGATTTCCGGCGCGCCGACGACGGTATGGCCGTGGACCACCAGCACGCCGTGATCGGCGGTGCTGCGCAGGAAGGGCAGGCGGATCCAGCGCAGGTCCTGCGGATCCTGCGCGTCGATCGGCACGCCGGGCCGGATCCCGGCATGGACGAACAGCACGTCGCCCACCCGGTGCGCACCGGGCAGGGCGCGCAGGAGCGCCTGGTGGGCCGGCGGAATGGCGGCGCGGAGGCGGTCGGCCGCGCGGTCCGGTTCGGCAAGCAGTGCGATGGGATCGAGGCCGTAGCTGGCCGCACATTCCTCGCCCCCGAAATGCAGCCAGGATTCCAGATGCCACATGTCGCCCTCGAGCAAGGTGACCAGCATGGCTTCGTGGTTGCCGCCCAGGATCGTGAGGCTGGGGTCCACGGCCCGCCGCGCCAGCACCAGATCGAGTACCCCGCGCGAATCGGGGCCGCGATCGATCAGGTCGCCCAGCAGGACCAGATGTTCGCACGGCCGCGGATCGGCGGCACGCTCCGCATCGATGCGGGCGAAGAGCATTTCCAGCAGATCGCGCCGGCCATGGACATCGCCGATCGCATAGGCGCGCGTGTCCGCCGGCAGCGCATAGACGGGCGGGTCGGCCCGCCGGAAGAGCGCACGCAACACGGCCTAGCCGGCGAGGCGCAGGCCGCCGGTGACGGTTTCCGGTGCAGGCTGGTCCGGCCAGATGCCGCGCGTGTCGTACACCAGCTTGCCCGAGCGCTCGTCGAGCGGGACCGACTTGAACAGGTCGTGATCGACCAGCACGAGGAAGATCGGGCAGCTTTCGATCGCGCTGTCGATGTCGGTCAGCGTCGCGCCCGTCGCAGCCAGTGCAGGGGGCAGCGCCTGCGCATAGGGCTCGACGATGCGGACGCGGGCGCCGTGGCGTTCGGCGATCGCCTGCGCGACCTTGAGCGCCGGGCTCTCCCGGAAATCGTCGATATTCGCCTTGAAGGCCAGGCCCAGGCACGCGATCGGCGCAGCCGGCAGCCGGGCGATCAGCGCCTCCGCGCGCGCGATCGTATGCGCGACCTTGCCGTCATTCACCTCGCGCGCCGTGCGAATCAGCGGGCTCTGCTCGGGGTTGGAGTGGACGAGGAACCAGGGGTCGACCGCGATGCAGTGGCCGCCCACGCCCGGGCCGGGCGAGAGGATGTTGACGCGCGGATGGCGGTTGGCGAGGCGGATCACCTCCCACACATCCACCCCCATGCCCTCGGCCAGGATCGAAAGCTCGTTTGCGAAGGCGATGTTCACGTCGCGAAAGGCGTTTTCGGTCAGCTTGGTCATCTCCGCCGCGCGGGCGGTGGTGGTGACGCAGGCACCGCGCACGAAGCGGCGGTAGAAATGCAGCGCCTTGCGGGCGCAGCGCGGGGTGATGCCGCCGATCACCCGGTCGTTCTCGATCAGCTCGACGAGGATGCGGCCTGGCAGCACGCGCTCCGGGCAATAGGCGATGGCGATATCCGCGCTGCCGCTGCTGTGGCCCGGTACCTTCAGATCCGGGCGCAGCTGCGACAGCAGTTCCGCCACCTTCTCGGTGGTGCCGACGGGGGAGGTCGATTCGAGGATCACCACGTTGCCGGCCTTCAGCACCGTCGCGATCGTCGTGGCGGCTTGCAGGACATAGCCGATGTCCGGCGCATGGTTGGCGCCGAAGGGGGTGGGCACTGCGATGACGAACACGTCCGCCGGCTCGATCGCCAGCGAGGCGCGGAGATTGCCGCGGGCGACCACGCCGGAGACGAGGCCGTCCAGATCGATCTCCTCGATATGGACGCGGCCGGAGTTCACCGTCTCGACGACATGCGCATCGACATCGATGCCGAGCACCTGCGCGCCGGTGCGGGCGATCACCGCCGCCGTGGGCAGGCCGATATAGCCGAGGCCGAGCACCGCAACCTTCGGCTCCGTCGTCACAAGCATCGCAAACTCCGCGCGAATTCAGGAGCGGCGACCCTGGCAGACAGGCGTTAAAATATCGGAAGACGGCTCAACCGGGATCGAAGCCGGCGCGAATGATGTCGGCGATGCGGGTCGCGGCATGGCCGTCGCCGAACGGATTGTGCGCGCGCGCCATCGCCGCATAGGCGTCCCCGTCATCCAGCAGGCGGCCGACCTCGCGCACGATACGCTCCGCATCGGTGCCGACCAGCCGCGCGGTGCCGGCGGCGATGCCCTCGGGCCGCTCCGTCGTCTCGCGCATCACCAGCACCGGCTTGCCGAGCGCGGGCGCCTCTTCCTGCACGCCGCCCGAATCGCTCAGCACCAGATGGGCGAGCCCGAGCGCGCGGATGAAGTGCGGATAGTCGAGCGGGTCGATGCGGGCGATGTTCGGCTGGTCGCCCAGGGCCGCATCCATGACGCTCACCACATTGGGATTGGGATGCACCGGAAACAGGATCGCCACATCGGGCCGCGCGGCGATCCGGCGCAGCGCGTCGGCGATGGCGCTCATGCCGCCGCCGAAATTCTCGCGACGATGGGTGGTGACCAGCACGATCCGCTTGCCGGCAAAGCGGTGGGCGATCGAATCCAGCCCCGCGGCCAGCGAAGGGTCCGCGGCGATGCGCTCGCGCGTGGCGAGCAGCGCGTCGATCACCGTGTTGCCGGTTACGTGGATGCTGGCAGGCGGGATGTTCTCCGCGCGCAGCGCCTCCGCCGCGGTGTCGGTCGGCGCGAAATGCTGGTCGGCGATGGGGGCGACGATGCGACGGTTCACCTCCTCCGGCCAGGGCTGGTAGATATCGCCGGAGCGCAGCCCCGCCTCGACATGGCTGATGGGGATCTTGCGGTAATAGGCCGCCAGCGCGCCGACCATCGCGGTGGCGGTGTCGCCCTGCACGATCACCCGGTCCGGTCGCGCTGAATCCAGGGCGCTACCGATGCCGGTCAGCAGGCGGGCGGTCAGCGCATCGAGCGACTGGCCGGGAGTCATCAGGTCGAGATCGATGTCGGGCGTCAGTCCCGCGATCGCCAGCACCTGGTCCAGCAGGCCGCGATGCTGCGCAGTAACGCAGGTTGTGACTGCCAGTCCCGGTGTCGAGGAGAGCGCCCGAACCACAGGAAAAAGCTTGATAGCTTCGGGTCGTGTGCCGAAGACGACGAACAGCTTTTTGCGGATCTGTGTCATGACCTTCGCATAGCCCGATCCTCCTCACCGAACCATTACCTTGGCAGCGCGTTTGCCACATGCCCGGTGTGACGCTATGCCGCACTGCACCAGTTTTCTACGTCACGAGGGGGGTTATGACGATCAAGCCGCTGCGTAAGGCCGTGTTCCCGGTTGCGGGACTCGGCACCCGGTTCCTGCCCGCCACCAAGGCGATGCCGAAGGAGATGCTCCCGGTCGTCGACCGCCCGCTGATCCAGTACGCGGTCGACGAGGCGGTGGAAGCCGGCATCGAGCAGATGATCTTCGTCACCGGTCGCGGCAAGTCCGCGCTCGAGGACCATTTCGATATCGCCTATGAGCTGGAAGCGACCATGGCCGCGCGCGGCAAGTCGCTCGACGTGCTGGACGGCACCCGGCTGAAGCCCGGCAACATCGCCTATGTCCGCCAGCAGGAGCCGATGGGCCTGGGCCACGCCGTGTGGTGCGCGCGCGACATCGTCGGCGACGAGCCGTTCGCGGTGCTGCTGCCGGACGACTTCATGTTCGGCCAGCCGGGCTGCCTGAAGCAGATGGTCGACGCCTATAACAAGGTCGGCGGCAACCTGATCTGCGCCGAGGAAGTGCCGGACGACCAGACCCACCGCTACGGCATCATCACGCCGGGGACGCAGGACGGTGTGCTGACGGAAGTGAAGGGCCTGGTCGAGAAGCCGGCGCCCGGCACCGCGCCGTCGAACCTGTCGGTCATCGGTCGCTACATCCTGCAGCCCGAGGTGATGCGCATCCTGGAAAATCAGGGCAAGGGCGCCGGCGGCGAGATCCAGCTGACCGACGCGATGCAGCGCATGATCGGCGATCAGCCGTTCCACGGGGTGACCTTCCAGGGCACCCGCTATGACTGCGGTGACAAGGCCGGCTTCATCCAGGCCAATCTGGCGGTCGCGCTGTCGCGGCCGGATCTGGAGCCGGCCGTTCGCGCCTTCGCGGTGAAGGCGCTCGGCTGAGGCGATGGAGCGATGCGCCGGGCTGCCGGCGCATCGCCTCAGGCGCGGGCGATATTGGCGCCGGTCACCCCTGCCTTGCCGCAGGCGTTGCGCGTGTCGATCACCAGCTTCGCCGAGGCCGCCAGCGCGGCATAGTCCACCGCGTCGTGATCGGTCGCAATCAGCACCGCGTCGTATCCGGCGATCGTGGCTTCGTCCCAAGCGATGCCGTGGCGGAAGTTGAGCGTCGGATGTTCGCGCGTGCCGTTGATCTGGGCGACGTGCGGATCGTGGAAATCGGCGGTCGCGCCGCGCGCCTCGATCATCTCCATCAGGCGGAGCGACGGGCTTTCGCGGATGTCGTCGACATTCTTCTTGTAGGCGACCCCCAGCACCAGCACCCGCGCGCCGCGCAGGCCCCGGCCGAAGCGGGCATCCAGCGTATCCGCCAGCACGCGGATCACATGCTGCGGCATATCGGCATTGATCTGGCCGGCCAGCTCGATGAAGCGGGTATGCTGGTTATACTCCCGCGCCTTCCAGGTGAGGTAGAAGGGGTCGATCGGGATGCAGTGCCCGCCCAGGCCCGGGCCGGGATAGAAGGGCATGAAGCCGAACGGCTTGGACTTGGCCGCGTCGATCACTTCCCACACGTCGATGTCCATCGCGGTGAAGATCAGCTTGAGCTCGTTGACCAGCGCGATGTTGACCGCGCGGAACACGTTCTCGGTGATCTTCACGGCTTCGGCCGTCGCCGCGGACGAGACCTGGATCGCCTGGGGCACGATGTGGCGATAGAGCGCCATCGCCAGCCCCGCCGACGCCGGATCGTCGGCACCGACGACCTTGGGGATCTTGGTGGTGGAGAAGGTCGGGTTGCCGGGATCCTCGCGCTCGGGCGAATAGGCGAGGAAGAAGTCGCGTCCGGCGACCAGCCCCTCTTCCTCCAGGATCGGCTGCATCACCTCGCGGGTGGTGCCGGGATAGGTGGTCGATTCGAGGATCACCAGCTGGCCCTTGCGCAAGCTCCGCGCGATCGCGCGGGTGGTGTGCTCGACATATTTCAGATCGGGTTCGAGATGGCGGGTCAGCGGCGTCGGCACGCAGATCAGCAGCACGTCCACTTCGCCCAGCCGGTCGAGATCGGCGGTCGCGGTGATGCGCTGCTCGGCGACCAGCGGGGCGATGCGGTCGCCCGGAATATGCTTGATATAGCTCTCGCCCTGGTTGAGCGCGACGACCTTCTCGGGATCGAGATCGAAGCCGAGGACGGAGCATCCCGCCTCGCCGAAGGCCACTGCCAGCGGCAGGCCGACATAGCCCATGCCGATCACGCCGATCGTCGCCGTGCGGCTTTCAATCCGGGCTTGCAGCGTCAGTCCGTGCGCCGGCCATTCAAAGGTCATCAGGTCCGCTCCATTCGGGAGCGGCCCTTCTGCATCAGCGCCGGTTTCAGCTTTGATAATGCTCCAGATACCAGCGCACGAACTTGGCCACCCCCTCTTCCGGCGTGGTGGAGGGGGCATAGCCGGTGAGGCGGCGGAGCAGGTCCGACGAAGCCTCCGTAGCGGGCACGTCGCCGGCCTGCATCGGCAGGAAGTTCTTGATCGCGGTGCGACCCAGCGCCTTCTCCGCCGCGCCGATATAGTCCATCAGCGGCGTCGGGCGGCCGGCGCCGATATTGACGATGCGGAAGGGCGCGGCGGGCGACAGGCTGTCGCCTTCCACCGGCACATCCCCCGGCACGGCATCGACCAGGCGCACGATCGATTCGGCGAGATCGTCGATGAAGGTGAAGTCCCGCACCATCTCGCCATTATTGTACACGTCGATCGGCTCGCCGGCGAGGATCGCGCGGGTGAACTTGAACAGCGCCATGTCCGGCCGGCCCCAGGGGCCGTAGACCGTGAAGAAGCGGAAGAAGGTCATCGGCGTGCGGAAGAGGTGCGCATAGCTGTGGCCCATCAGCTCGGTCGCGCCCTTGGTGGCGGCGTAGAGGCTCATCGGCGTGGCGGTGCGCTGGGTCTCGCCGAACGGCATGTCGGTATTGGCGCCGTAGACCGAGCTGGTGGACGCCGCGAGGAAGTGGCGCACCGGGTGGTGGCGGGCGAGTTCCAGCAGGTTGAACGTGCCGATCACGTTGGCGCCGATATAGCTGGCCGGCTGCTCGATGCTGAACCGGACGCCTGCCTGGGCGGCGAGGTGGATCACCACGTCCGGCTTGAACGCGGTCCAGGCCGCGCCGAGCGCCGACTGGTCCTCGATCGAGAGCCGCGCCACCCGGAAGTTCGGGTGATTCGACAGCATGTCGTTGCGCGCTTCCTTGAGCGCGACGTCATAGTAATCCGAGAAATTGTCCACGCCGAGCACGGTGGCCCCCGCCTGGAGCAGGCGGCTTGCGGTGTGGAAGCCGATGAACCCGGCCGATCCGGTGACGAGCACGCGCGGGGCTTGGACGGTCGGTTCGGGCATGATGGTTCCTGTCGGTTGCTGGCGAAGGCTTCCTAGTCCGGCGCTCCTTACCGGAGCGTTCCCGCGCCGCAAGCCGGGCAGCCGGGGTCCTTGGGCAGCTGGAGCGTCCGGAAGCGCAGGGCCAGCGCGTCGACCAGCAGGAGTTTGCCCGCACTATCGTCGCCAAAGGGGGTGATGGCACGGATCACCTCCAGCGCAGCGAGGCTGCCGAGTATGCCGGTCAGCGCGCCCAGCACGCCCTGTTCGGAGCAGCTGACGCCCTCCCGCTCGGGATCCTGGCCGACGAAGCAGCGATAGCAGGGCTTGTCCGCCTCCCAGCCGCGGAAGGTGCCGAGCTGGCCCTCGAACTCGGCGACGGCGGAAGAGACGAGCGGCACGCGCGCGACGAGCGCGGCATCGGCGACCGCGAGGCGGGTGGCGAAATTGTCGGTGCCGTCCAGTACGACATCGTGCCCAGCGATCAGCGCGGGAGCGTCTGCGGCGGCGAGGCGGCGGGCCTCTACCCGCACGGCCACGTTCGGATTGATCGCGGCCACCCGCGCGGCAGCGGTTTCCGCCTTGCCCGCGCCGATATCGGCGGTGGCGAACAGCACCTGGCGCTGGAGGTTGGAGCGATCGACCGCGTCGTCGTCGACGATCGTCAGCGCCCCGACGCCCGCTGCCGCCAGATACTGGATCGCCGGGGCGCCGATTCCGCCCGCGCCGATCACGAGCACCCGTGCGGCCTTCAGCTTCGCCTGGCCGGCGCCGCCCACCTCGCGCAGGATGATGTGGCGGGCATAGCGTTCCAGCTCCTCGTCGGAAAGCGTCATTTCGGCCAGGTGAAGGTGACGGTCGCGCGGTACCATTGGTCGGACGTCGCCATGCGGGGCAGCAGGTTGCCGCGGGCGGCGCCCGCCACCATTGCGGCGGCATATTGTTCTACCGACGCGCACTGGATTGCGCGCGGCACGGTGGTGCGGATATTGTCCTGCGCATCGACCAGCACGGCCACGTCGACGCTAAGCGTCAGCCCCGGCCCGATCGCCAGCGGGCATTTGCGGGCCACCACTTCGTTCGCGACGAAGGCAAGCATGTCCGGCGTGATCTGCGGTTCGCTGCGATAGGGCAGCGGTGCGAGCGACGGCCAGTCGATCACGCGCGGCGGGCTCGCCTGCAGCGCGAGCCAAAGGGCTAGGCTTGCGATCATCGGCCGGTGGAGCCGAAGCCGCCCGAACCCCGCGTGGTTTCGTCCAGGTGCGGCACCTCGTCCAGGTCGGCGCGCTGCACGGGGGCGGGTACGAGCTGGGCGATCCGGTCGCCGCGGGCGATGACGAAGTCCTCGCTGCCGAGATTGGCGAGGATCACCTTCACTTCGCCGCGATAGTCGCTGTCGATCGTGCCGGGCGTGTTGAGGCAGGTGATGCCGTGCTTGAGCGCCAAGCCGGAGCGCGGGCGCACCTGCACCTCATAGCCGGCGGGGATCGCCATGGCGAAGCCGGTGGCGACGGCGTGGCGCGCGCCGGGCGCGAGCGTCAGCGCCTCGGCGGCAACGACATCCATGCCCGCGGCGCCCTCCGTGGCGTAACGGGGGAGGGGCAGGTTCTCGCCATGGGGCAGGCGCTGGATCGCGATGCGGATCGGCGGCAGCAAGGTCAGCCTTTCGTGGGAAGTGTCGCCGCCAGCCGGGTGGTGGCCGCCAACACTTCGGGATCGTTGAGCAAATCATGTCCCCGGCCGGGGATGATCCGCAGATCGGTAGCGATGCCGCGCAGCGCAAGGGCCTCGGCATAGGCGCGTGACAGCGGGGGCGGCGTGATCTTGTCGTCGGCGCCGACCAGCACCGCCGCGCGCAGGCTGGGCATGACCCCGCCCGCGGTCTTCAGCGGATCGAGGCTCGCCACCGGCGTCGCCCAGGCGGCGCCGTGCCGCTGCTTCTGCATGCCCTTGCGCCATTCGGGCAGCGCACAGGGGCAGCCGACCAGCACCATCGCATCGACCAGATCGGGGCGCATGCCGGCGATGTCGGCGGCGATCGCCGCCCCACCCGAATCGCCGACCAGGATCAGCCGCGCCGTCGCGAAACGGCGGCGAAGGATGCCGATCGACTGGGCGATCGCGTCGATCCGCTCCTGCGTATAGTCGTCGCCATAGCCCAGACCCTGCTGTCCGGGAGAGCGGTTGCCGGCGGCGTCGCCATAGCCCGGGCGCAGCAGCGCAACGGCGGCGCTGTCGGGGATGCTCCGGGTGGCCGCCTCGGCGAAGCGATAATGGTCGCTGCGGCTCTCGGGCCCGCCATCGCCGTGCAGGACGACGACCAGCGTGCGGACGCCGGCAGTCGCTGCCGGGCCGAAATTGCGGGCGTGCAGGTTCAGCGCGGGCTCGGACCTGGTCGCGCTGCGCGGCGCGACGGTGGACGTCGTGGCACAACCGGCGAGCAGCGCGAGCGTGGCGAGGCTGGCGATCGACCTAGAGCGCATCGGCGATCCGATCGGCGAGACGGCGCGCGACATCGGCCTTGGACGCGCGCTCCCAGGAATCGACGCCGGAGGCGGAGACGAGATGGACGGCATTGGCTTCACCCCCCATCACATCGCCCGAAACATCGTTGGCGACAATCCAGTCGGCGCTCTTGCGCGTTCGTTTCGCGACGGCATGTTCGATCACCCGCTCGGTCTCCGCCGCAAAGCCCACCACGAGCCGCGGCCGGCGCGGACTCTGCGCCAGTCCGGCGAGGATATCAGGATTCTGTGTCAGATGCAGGATGGGGGCGGCATCGCCCTTTTTGAGCTTCTGGTCGGCCGCCTCGACATGCCAGTCGGCCACCGCGGCGACCATCACGGCGGCGTCGGCGGGCAGAGCGGCGTCGACGGCGGCCGCCATCGCGCGCGCGGTCTCCACGTCGATGCGCGTGACGCCGGGTGGCGTGGGCAGCGTGACCGGTCCGGCGACCAGCGTCACCCGCGCACCGAGCGCGGCAAGGGCGCCGGCGATGGCGAAGCCCTGCTTCCCCGAAGAGCGGTTCGCGATATAGCGCACCGGATCGATCGGCTCGTGCGTCGGCCCGGCGGTGACGAGGATGTGCTTGCCGGCGAGCCGCTGCTCCACCGGCGAGAGCGCCTGCTGGATCGCCGCCAGGATCGCCTCCGGCTCGGGCAGGCGACCGGGGCCATACTCGCCGCAGGCCATCGCGCCCTCGTCGGGTTCCAGCACCGTCACCCCGTCAGCGCGAAGCTGGGCCACGTTGCGACGGGTGGCGGCATGGGTCCACATCCGCACGTTCATCGCGGGTGCCGCGAGCACCGGCTTGTCGGTGGCGAGCAGCAGCGTGGTCGCCAGGTCGCTGGCGATGCCGCCGGCCATGCGCGCGAGCAGATCCGCGGTGGCGGGCGCGACGACGACCAGATCGGCCTGGCGGCTGAGCTGGATATGGCCCATCTCCGCCTCGTCCTTCAGATCCCACAAGGTGGTATAGACCTGGTTCTCGGACAGCGCCGCCAGTGTCATGGGCGTCACGAAATGCGCGCCCCCCTCGGTCAGCACGCAAGTGACGCCGATCCCGGCCTTGCGGCACAGGCGGACGAGTTCGCACGCCTTGTAGGCGGCGATGCCGCCGCCGACGATGAGCAGGATGCGCTTCATGGCGTCACCGTTGTAACCGTGATCCGCCGCCTGTCGAGCGCACGGTGCCACAGGTCCGACAGCGCATCGGGCACGAACACCAGCCCGACCAGCGCGGCGGGGGCGACCATCAGCGCCCAGTAGAAATTGTCGAGCCGCGCGAACAGCGACATCGCGGTGCCATAGGCGATCAGCAGCGCGAACATCCGCAGGCCGAGCGCATCGTTCCAGCTCGCCCAGCCGACCAGCGCGAGCCCGACGAGCAGCGCACCCAGCACGATTGGCAGCGCCTGGAGCGCGGTGGCGGTGGCGAGTGCGCGGATGAAGAAGCCGGGGCCGTTGAACGCCGCCCAGCCGGCAGACTGCGGATCGAGCGGGCCGGTGACGCCGGCCACAGCATGGGCATGCAAGCCCAGCACGCCGGCGAACAGCAGCAGCGCGATACCCCAGCCCAGCGCCTCGCCGCGCCGCTCCTCGCGCCAGGCGAAGAAAAGCATCACGATCGCATAGAGCGCCGCCGTCTCCCGGATCAGCATCGCGGCGAGCCCCAGCGCGATCGCTTCCAGCGCGCGGCCGGGCCTGCGCAGCGCCAGCGAGAGCGCGACCAGCAACCCGGCCCAGACTTCGTGGAACAGCACCAGCCCCGGCTGGAAAAAGGCGAGCATCGAGGTGGCGATCAGCAGCACCAGCACCGCACGGGGGAACAGGCCGGTCAGTGCGGCGCCCACCCGCGATGCCCAGGCGACCGCGGTCAGCGCCGCCAGCGCCAGCAGCAGGGCGACGCTCGTCCAGCCCGGCAGCAGTGCCTCCAGCGCTGCCAGCGCGGGCAGCCGCATCGTCAGGAAGGGGTGCAGCGGGTAGCCACCCGCCCGCATCGCGTCGCTCGCCGCGACATAATAGGGGTCGCCGCCCTTCATGCTCGCGACCACGCGCTCGTACAGGCCGAGATCGGTCATCCGATCGGCTGTGCGGGCGGCGACATCGCCGTCGCCGGTCAGCGCGGGCACCGCAAGGGCCGTCAGCGACGCCAGAACCAACAGCAGCACCGCCACCCAGGCCAGCCGCGCGCGGCCCCGCGTAAGGGCAGCGAAGCGGCTCGGTTGCAGGGTCCAGACGCGGCGCGTGCGCGCGGTCATTTCAGCAGCAGCGTTCCGGCCACGCCGGCCAGTGCGGCAACGATGCTGACCAGCGCATAGCGCCAGCCGCCACCGACGCGCACCACCTGGATCTCGCGCAGGGGCGGCTCGGGCGGGGCACCGCCAGGGGCGGGGAAGCGACGCTCGATGTTGCGCACCAGCTCGGGCAGGCGGGCGAGCGTGCGGAGGTCCTCGATCAGGCGATCGGCGACCTTGGCTTCCGGCCCCAGCTCGGTACGGATCCATTCGCGCACGAACGGCGCCGAGACTTCCCACAGGTTGATGTCCGGATCGAGCCCGCGCGCGACGCCTTCCACCATCACCATCGTCTTCTGGAGCAGCAGCAGGTGCGGCTGCGTCATCATGTCGAAGTCGCGGGTGATCGAGAACAGGCCGTCGAGCATGCCGCCGATCGACATCTCCTTCACCGGCAGCCCGCGCATCGGCTCGCCTACCGCACGCAGCGCCGTCGCGAACTCGGCGACATTGTGGTGGGCGGGGACATAGCCGGCCTCGAAATGGATCTCGGCCACGCGCTTATAGTCGCCGGTGATCAGGCCGTAGAGGATCTCGGCCAGCCACACCCGGGCGCGGCGATCGATGCGGCCCATGATGCCGAAGTCGATCGCGGCGATGCGGCCGTCGGGCAGGGCGAACAGATTGCCCTGGTGCATGTCCGCATGGAAGAAGCCCTCGGCGATCGCCTGGCGGAGAAAGGCCTTGATCAGCTTGCCGGCCAGGCCCGGCATGTCGTGCCCGGCGCGGACCAGCGCGTCGCGGTCGCTCAGCTTGATGCCGTCGATCCACTCCAGCGTCAGCACCTTGCCGGTGGTGCGCTGCCAGTCGATCTGGGGGACCATGAAGTCCGGTTCGGCGGTCATGCCCTCGGCGAGTTCGGAGGCCGAGGCGGCCTCGCGGCGGAAATCGAGTTCGCGCGCGGTCCAGCGCTTGAAGCTCTCGATCACCAGGCGCGGGCGCAGGCGGCGGGCCTCGCCGCCATAGGCCTCGAGCTGGGCGGCGGCCCATTCATAGGTGTCGATCGCGCGGGCGAAATCGCTCTCGATGCCCGGGCGCAGCACCTTCACCGCAACGCGGCGGCCGTCGGTGGTCACCGCGCGGTGGACCTGCGCGATCGAGGCGGCGCCGATCGGGCGCTCTTCCACTTCCGCGAACAGCGCCGAGAGCGGGCGGCCATAGCTGGTCTCGATCCGTTCGCGGATGATGTCGAAGGGGACGGGGGGCAGCGCGTCCTGCAGGCGGAGCAGGTCGTGCGCGGCTTCCTCGCCGACGAGATCGGGGCGCGTCGCGAGCGTCTGGCCGAGCTTGATCGCGGCGGGGCCGATCGCCTGGAAGGCATCGGCATAGGAAGGTACTGCCGGTAAACGCGCACCAATTCGCAGCACGCGCACGAAGCGGCGTACGGGTCGCGGCGTGTTGGCGTCGCGCTCGATGCCGCGCAGTGCGCCGTGGCGGGCGAGAATACGGCCCCATTTGAATAGGCGCCAGAGATGAACGGCGGGCGCGGTCATAGCTCTAGCCCCTCCTCCTTGGAGGAGGGGATGGGGGTGGAGGGATTCCGGAACGCCTCTTGGTCTCGGTGAGACACAGCCCCACCCCAAACCCCTCCCCTGAAGGGGAGGGGCTTACGTGCGCGCACCATCAAATCTTCCAGCCGCTGTGGATCGCGACCAGCCCGCCGAGCAGCGGCTCGACCTTGGTCTGCTGGAAACCCGCCTCGGCGATCATTCGCTCGAAGCTCGGCATGTCGGGGAAGCGGCGGATCGATTCGATCAGGTAGCGATAGCTGTCCTCGTCCTGCGCGAGCAGCTTGCCGAGCTTGGGCACCAGCTTGTGCGAATAGGCGTCGTAGATTTCGGCGAAGCCCGGCCACTGGGTGGTCGAGAACTCCAGCACGAAGAAGCGGCCGCCGCGCTTGAGCACGCGGTGCGCCTCGCGGAGCGCCTTGGGGATATCGGTCACGTTCCGGATGCCGAACGCGATCGTATAGGCATCGAAGAAGCGATCGGGGAATTGCAGCGTCTCGGCGTTCGCTTCGGTCCACACCAGCCCGTCGATGCCGCGCTGGGCGGCGCGCTCGACGCCGACGGCGAGCATTTCCGGATTGATGTCGGCCACGGTGATCGCGGCGCCGCTCTCGGCCATGCGGAAGGCGATGTCGCCGGTGCCGCCGGCCATGTCGAGGATATGCTCGCCGGCGCGCGGCTTCACCCGGCGGACGAAGCGGTCCTTCCACAGCCGGTGCATGCCGCCCGACATGGCGTCGTTCATCAGGTCGTATTTGCGGGCGACATTCGAGAACACCTCGCCGACGCGGCGGGTCTTGTCCTCGGGGGCGACGTCTTCGTAACCGAAGGAGACGGTATCGGGCATGGGGGTGCCTTAGCGATACGCGACGGCCAAACCAAGGGGGCTGAGGGGCAGGTGACATCGCCGCCCGTAATCCCTAGCTACAGGGCAGATGCCCGAGCTTCCCGAAGTAGAAACCACCGTCCGCGGCCTCGCCCCCGTGCTGGAGGGGCAGCGGATCGAACGCGTGCTGCTGAATCGCGCCGATCTGCGGCGGCCGTTTCCGGTCGATCTCGGCCAGCGGCTCACGGGTGCGACCGTCACCGGCCTGTCCCGCCGCGCGAAATACGGCCTGGTGCACACGGACCAGGACGACACGCTGGTCTTCCACCTCGGCATGTCCGGGCGCTGGCGGATCGATCCGTCGGACCTCGGCAAGCACGACCATGTCGTGATCGAGACGGCGCGCCACCGGCTGGCGCTCAACGACCCCCGCCGTTTCGGCTCGATGGATCTGGTGCCGACCGCCGGGCTGGCCGACTGGCCCGCGTTCAGGGCGCTGGGGCCGGAGCCGCTGGGCCCGGAGTTCAACGCTGCGCACCTTGTAGAAGCGTTCGCCGATCGAATCGCGCCGGTGAAGGCGCTGCTGCTCGACCAGCGAATCGTCGCCGGCCTCGGCAATATATATGTGTGCGAGGCGCTGTTCCTGGCCGGCATCGCGCCAACCAAACCGGCGGGCTCGATCGGCAGGGCCAGGCTCGAGAAGCTCGTCGCGGCGATCCGCGAGGTGCTGGAGGCGGCGATTCGCGCCGGCGGCTCCACCCTGCGCGATTATGCCCGGCCGGACGGCGAGCTCGGTTACTTCGCCAAGGAGTGGCGCGTCTATGGGCGGGAAGGGGAGCCCTGTGCTTGCGGCCACCTCGTGCAACGGCGCGTGGATTCGGGGCGTTCGACCTTCTATTGTGGCAAATGCCAGCGCTGAAAAGGTTGACCCGAATCGCTGGAGCCGGTAAGGGGCCCATCTTTCCGGCGTGGGCTCGCTTCCGCGCCTCACCCATTTCGAGCAGGAACAAGACCGAATGGCGAATACGCCGCAAGCGAAGAAGCGCATCCGTCGCAACGACCGCCGCGCCGAGATCAACGGTGCACGCGTCGGCCGCATCCGTACCTTCGTCAAGAAGGTCGAAGCTGCGCTGACCGCCGGCGACAAGGCCGCTGCCACCGAAGCGCTCGCCGCTGCGCAGCCGGAAATCGCACGTGGCGTCGCCAAGGGCGTGCTCCACAAGAACACTGCGGCGCGCAAGTTCTCGCGCCTCAACAAGCGTCTCCAGGCGCTCGCCTAACACCATCACCGAACGGTAATCAAAAGCCCTGCCGGACCCGTCCGGCGGGGCTTTTTGCGCATCTGCGCTGCAACAATTGGTTAACAAACCTGCCTGCGAAGCGAATCGCGCGAATCCACGAGTCGTGCCGATTCGGACGGCGTGCCCACCGCTTCATCACGGTTAAAAGACTGAAATAGTTCGCCAATTTATCCGCCTCCGCAGAATTCCTAGGGTTCGCGCTGTCAACAAAACTATTTCAGAAAGTTTACATGGCAGGCCCTTGCTCGACTCAGTTCGAGCTTCCTACAACGACACTCCCGGCCACGATGCTGGCCGGGAACAGCGAGCACATCGCGCGTCTCCGGGGGCATGACCGGCTGCGATGAGCCTCACATTGATATTGGTTTTTGCACGCGGGAATCGTGGTTCCCGCGAAGGAAGGGTGCGTCGTAGTGACTCAGGTTCAACCGCTGGATCGTGAGGAAGGCCAGGACGTCGCGAAGGCTTGGGCGCATGTGCGCACCAACCTGCGCCGCTCGGCCGGCCAGCGGCTGTTCGACCAGTGGCTGAAGCCGGTGGTCCTGATCGACGGCAGCGATTCGCATGCCGTGCGCCTGGGCCTGCCGTCTCCGTTCCTCACCCAGTGGGTGAAGAATCACTATGCCGAGCGCCTGCTGCTCGAATTCCGTGCCGTGCTGCCGGGCGTCCGCAGCGTGACGCTGGAGACGATGCAGGATTCGGAGCAGCGCGTGCTCAGCGCCGAGCCGGCGCCCGCGCCGGTGGCGGCCCCCCGCACCGAGTCGGTCGTCGAGCCGGCCGAGCGCCCGACCTTCGATCCGCGCTTCACCTTCGATCGCTTCGTGGTGAGCGGCACGAATCGCGTCGCCTTCAATGCCGCGCGTACCGTCGCGCAGCCGGGCGTGCCGATGTTCAGCCCGCTATACCTCCACGCGGGTACCGGCCAGGGCAAGACGCACCTGATGCACGCGATCGGCCACGCCTTCCTCGAGGCGAATCCGGGCGCGACCGCGATCTATTCGACCGGCGAACGATTCATGTTCGAGTTCGTGCAGGCGCTGCGCAACAAGGACACGCTGGCGTTCAAGAAGCGCCTCCGCTCGGTCGACCTGCTGATGATCGACGATCTTCAGTTCATCGGCGGCAAGGACGCGACCCAGGAAGAGTTCTTCCACACGGTCAACGAGTTCATGAGCGCCGGCAAGCGGCTGGTGATCGCCGCCGACCGTGCGCCCCAGGCGCTGGAAGGCTTCGAGCCGCGCCTGGTCGGCCGTCTCGGCGCGGGTCTGGTTGCGGACATCAAGCCCGCCGAGCTGGATCTTCGCCGCGCGATCGTCGAGCGCAAGCTGAAGGACATGCCCGCCGTCGACATGCCGGCGGAGGTGGCCGACCTGCTGGCTGCGCGAATCACCACCAACGTCCGCGAGCTGGAAGGCGCGCTCAATCGCCTGGTCGCCTATGCCAGCCTGTCGAACGAAGCGATCACCATCGACTTCGCGACCAGCGTGCTCGGCGAGGTGCTGCGCACCAGCCAGCGCCGCATCACCATCGACGAGATCCAGCGTGCGGTCTCGGCCCATTTCGAGGTGAAGCAGCTCGACCTGATCTCGGCCCGCCGCGCGGTCGCGATCGCCCGCCCGCGCCAGATCGCCATGTATCTGGCCAAGCGCCTCACCACCCGCTCGCTGCCCGAGATCGGCCGCAAGTTCGGCAACCGCGATCACTCGACGGTGATCCATGCGGTGAAGCGGATCGAGGATCTGCGCGCCAAGGACGTCGAGATCGACGGCGCGGTCCGCGCGCTGATGCGCACCCTGGAGGGGTGAGCCTGCTGATTCGTCCGGCCGCCCCCCAGGATGGCGGGGCGCTCTGGGCGATCCTGGAGCCGGTGATCCGCGCCGGCGAAACCTACGCGCTGGATCGCGACATGACGCGCGAGGCGGCCCTGGCCTATTGGCTGGGCGCCGACCGCGCGACCTTTGTCGCCGAGGTCGAGGGCCGCATCCTCGGCAGCTATTATCTGCGTGCGAATCAGGCCGGCGGCGGCGCTCATGTCGCCAATTGCGGCTATGCGACGCACGAAGCCGCGCGGGGGCGGGGCATCGCGCGCGCCATGGCCGAACACAGCTTCGCCGAAGCGCGGACCCGGGGCTTTCGCGCGATGCAGTTCAATTTCGTGGTGAGCAGCAATGCGATCGCCTTGCGGCTGTGGCACGCACTCGGGTTCGACACGGTCGGGCGGCTGCCGGAGGCGTTCGATCATCCCGCGCTGGGGCCGGTCGACGCGGTGGTGCTTTATCGGCGCCTGTGAGCGGCGCGCGTGCCGAATCGATACGAATCTGAAACGAAAATCATTTTTCTGCAACTAGTTGCCTGATTGCGGCGACATGGCATGCTGCCCCTTCAACGCATAGCAGAAGAGGTTCGCCATGTTCCGCCTACCCCCCGTTGCCGCTGCAATCGCCTTGCTCGCCACGCCCGCCCTTGCCGCCGCGCCGTGCAAGGATGCCAAGGGCAAGTTCGTCAAATGCCCTGCGGCGGCCGCTGTCACCAAGGACGCCAAGGGCAAGTGCCGGGTCGCCAGCGGGCCGAAGAAGGGGCAGTTCACCGCCTGCACGTGAGGGTGTCCGCGACGGCGTCGCTCCGGCGGGTGCCGTCGCGCTTCCCCTAAGGGCTGGCGGCCAAATAGCGCCTCCGGGCGTTGCACCTCCCGAATTGGGAGAGTGGCGATGACCGACGGCGACGAACAATGGATGCGGATGGCGATCGAGGTGGCGCGATCGAAGGGATCGGATCCCTCCACCTCGCCGCTGGGCTGCGTCATCGTCCTCGACGGCAAGGTCATCGCGGCCGAGCGCAACCAGACCCAGGAACTGCCCGACGCCACCGCCCATGCCGAGATGATGGCGATCCGCCGGGCCTGCGAGGGCATCGGGGAACTAGAGCTCCGCGGTGCGACACTCTACTCGACGCTGCAGCCTTGCGGAATGTGCACCATGGCCTCGATCTGGTCGAAGGTCGGGCGGGTCGTGTTCGGCGCCGGCCGGGACGATGTCCACGCCATGTATTTCGAGGCGCGGCACGTCGACACGCTGGGCTTCATCGCGGATGCGTACCGCGACGACATCGTCATCGAAGGCGGCTGCCTGAAGGCGGAATGCGCAGCGCTCTATTATCCGCCCGGTGCCGATCTGCCGGTGGAGGAACAGGCCAATCTCTGACGGGCGCCGTCAGAGAAGAAGCCCACCGACCACCGCCAGCGCGCCGAGCGCCGCGGCCGCGCGAGCCAGCCGCACGTCGTAGGTAAGGCCGAGCAGGACCAGCGCAGCGGCAAGCGGCAACATCCCGGCCCAGCGTACCAGTGCGAGCGGCCAGTCGGGCTCGAGGAGCGCGGCGAGGAACGCGGCGCAGAGCAGGCCCGCGCCCGCCCGGCGCAGCTGTCCGGGCCGCACCCGCGGCAGGGCATTGCCGAGCAGTGCCGGGGCATGGCGCGGCATCGCGGCGGCGAGTGCGAAGAAGCCCATCAGGGTCAAACCGGCGGCGATCATGCCAGCTGCGCCCGCGTGCGGCGGCGCGGCGTGGGGGCAGGGCGGCGCCACTGCCGCCATGCCAGCCAGCCGCTGGCCCCGGCAGCGACGAGCAGCGCACCGCTGACGCCCGCCTGCACGCCGTCGGCGAACGCGCCTCCGGGCAGACCCGCCGCCGCGCACTCCAGCGCAAGGGTTCCGAGCAGGACGGCCCAGGCGTGGCGCGGGGGCAGCAGCGTGCCCAGCAGCACCGCAGCCCCTGCGCTCCACAGGGCAATCGACACCTCCGTCTCGGCACGGGCGGGCAGCCCCAGCGGCACCAGCCGGTTGGCGAGCAGGAAGGCGACGCATCCGATCGGTACCCCGGCGAGCACGCCGGCATTCAGCCGCTCGACGATGCGGTTGCCCCGGCTGAGGGGGCCTCGCTCGCGGCGCTTGACCACCCACAGCACCATGCCGCTCGCCACGGCGAGGGTGAGCATCGCCCCGCAGAGGAAATAGAGCCAGCGCGTCGCCAGCGGGGCGAAGCGCGCGAGGTGCAGGCCATAGGCCACGCCATAGGTCTGGAGTGCCGGTCGGGCCTCGGTATAATCGGCAAGTACCCGGCCGGTGATGCCGTCAAAGCTTACGGCGCCCGCGGCATAGGCGATCTGCCGGGCATCGTCGCGGAACATGGTGACGACGGCAGCGGCATCGCCGGGGTGCTCCACGGTAACCCGCCCGACCGGCCGGCCCAGCCGCCGCTCGGCCTCGCGCAGCATCGGTGCCAGCGGGGCGAGGGAGCCGGGCCTGCCCGCTGCGGGGCGGTCGACATGGCCGGGCTGGAAGGCCTGGAACATCGCGGCCATGTCCTTCCCGTAATTGGCGCTGATCGCCCAGGGCATGGTCAGGGTGGCCAGGGTCAGCAGCCCGGTGAAGCTGATCATCAGGTGGAAGGGCAGGGCCAGCACGCCCAGCGCATTATGCCCGTCCAGCCAGGAGCGCTGGCCCTTGGCGGGGCGGAAGGTGAAGAAGTCCTTGAAGATGCGGCGGTGGGCGATGATTCCGGTGATCAGCCCCAGAAGGAGTATTGCCGCCGCCAGCGAGGCGAGCAGGCGCCCCCAGGGGAAGGGCATCTGCAGCTCGAAATGCAGCCGGTAGAAGAATTCGCCGCCCAGCGTCTCCCGCGGCACGGGCGCGCCGGAGACGGGATCGAGCGCCCGATAGACGAAGCCGGTGCCGGGATCGTAGGTCGCCTCGACCGTGTTCATGCGATCGTTGGGCAGGGTGAGATACCAGCCGAACGAGTTGGGCGCATTCTTCGAGAGCCAGCCGGTGGCGGCGGTGAGCGCGGTTGCGCGATCGGCGGTCGCGATGGTTTCGGGTCGCATCCAGCGGCCGATCTCGGGCTTGAACACGCTGAGCGTGCCGGCCAGGCACATCACGAACAATACCCAGCCGAGCAGCAGCCCGGTCCAGCCGTGCAGCCACGCCATCACCTGGCGGGCGCCGTCGCGGACCGCGCTCATGCCGCCGGCATCCCGGCGGCCCAGGCGACCCCGGCCAGCAGCGCGGCCGAGCCGAGCACGCCTGCCAGCGCCCGCAGCGGCCCGGGCGCGAGGAACGCCCAGATCGTGACCCCGGGGGCGACGAGGAAGGCGAGCATGGTCGCGGGCACGATCGCATCCAGGCGGTTCATCGGCAGGGTGCGTGCCGCCGCCGCGGCAAAGCAGGCCGCCACCAGATAGGCGCCGATGCTGCCGGCCACCGCGCGCGTCGCGATGTTCGCCCGGTAGCCCCAGCCTCTGCGGAGATGCGCCCCCATGGCCGGCCTCAGTAGCTGAAGCTGATGCTGCCGAGCACGCTGCGCGGCGGCGCGTAGAAGGCCTGGCCCCACATCAGGCTGCCCAGATAGCTGCTGTCGGTCACGTTGCGGACGTTGATCGCGGCGCGGACGTGATCGACCAGCCGGATGCTCGCCATCAGGTCGAGCACGGCATAGTCGTCTTGCGTGACGGTGAAGTCCGGGCTGCGGATGGTGTTCTGCCAGCGAAGCTGGGCGCCCATCTTGAGGTCGCGCAGATCCGGCACCGTGTAGGTGGTGGCGAGCTTGAGGCTCTTGGTGGGGATGAACACGCGGGCGGCCTTGCCGGCATCGTCCTCGATCTCCAGGCCGGTATAGCCGCCGCTGATCGTCCAGTTGTCGGTCACCTTGCCGGTCAGCTCGATCTCGAAGCCGCGCGAGGTGGTGTCGAGGCCGCTATAGTAGCTGCCGCCCGGCTGGCCGGGGTCGCCCGGGCCGAAGGTGCCGGCGAAGGTCGCGAGGTTCTTCTGCTTGGCGCGGAACAGCGAGGCGGTGGCGTAGAGCCGGCCGCCGAACCAGTCTGTCTTGAGCCCGCCCTCGATGCTGGTGCCGGTCACCGGATCGAGCCGGCGGCCGGTCCGGTCCACTTCGATCTGCGGATTGAAGATGTCGGTATAGCTCGCGTAGACCGATACGTTCCTGGTCAGGTCGTAGGTCAGCCCGGCATAGGGGCTGACGCGGCTGTTCTTGCGATACTGGTCGGCGCCGTAGGAGTATCCGCTCGACTTGAGCCAGGTCGCGCTGCCGCCGACCACTGCCTTCAGCCGATCGGTGACGTTGAGGTGCGCGGCACCATAGGCGCGGGTCACCTCGGTGCGGCTGTCGGCCTCCAGCGTGATCGGCCCGGTGCCGGGATCGGCAACCACCGCGCTCGAAAGGTTGGGCACGGCGGGATAGACGACATAGTTGTTGCCGACGCCTTGCCACTGGCGATTGTCGAGCCGGCCCGTCGAGACGCCGAGCGCCAGCTGGTGCTCGCGCCCGAACAGGTGGAGCGGACCGGATGCGGTGAAATCGCCGAGATACTGGTCGGTCTCGGACGGATAGGCGCCGACCTGGCCGGAGATGCCCAGCCCGGTCGTCTTGTCCGGCGCGCCGAAGGCATAGAGGAGGCGGGCCTGCTGCTGGTTGTTGGCGTAGGTGAACACGCCCTTGGCCTGCCAGCCCTTGCCCAGATCATAGGCGAGTTCACCGAAGGCGCGCTGGTCGGTGGTGTCCCAAAAGGTCCAGGGCGCCGAGGTGGTCGCCGAGCGCGCATAGGGGATGCGGCTGCCGTCCTTGTAGGTGAGCGGCAGCGCGCCCCACAGCACGCCGTCGGCGTTATTGTCCTGACGGCTGTAGCCGATCGTGGCGGTGAGTTGCGGCGTGACCTTCCAATCGGCGATCAGGCCGTACACGTTGCGATTGACGCGGTTGTAGTCGAGATAGCTGTCGCGCTGCTCGTGCGCATAGACGGCGCGGACGCCGACCGTATCGGTGACCGGCACCGAAATATCGGCCTCGCCGCGCCAGCGGTTCCACGAGCCCGCCTGCGCGGTGGCGGTCGCCTGCAGCGTGCCGGTGGGGCGCTTGCGGACATAGTTGATCGTGGCCGACGGATTGCCGACCCCGGTCATCAGCGCATTGGCGCCGCGGATCGCCTCCACCCGCTCGAACAGCGCGGTGTCGAGGTCGCCATATTGGATGCCATAGGGAAGCGGCAGGCCGATCCCGTCGACCTGGAAGCTGTTAATGTCGAAGCCGCGCGAGTTGTAATAGGTCCGGTCGCTCTCGACGCGCTCGACATTGATGCCGACGGTCTGGTCGAGCAGGTCGTTGATGTTGGTGAGCTGGAAATCCTGGATCCGCGCCTGGTCGATGATGGTGATCGACTGCGGAGTCTCGCGCGGCGTGAGCGTGAGACCGGTGGCGCTACGCGAAGGCTGGGTGGCCGCGCCCGTGACGACGATCTGGCTCTGCTGATCGTCGTTGTCCGGCGCGCCATCTCGGCCAGCGAACGCGGTGCCGGGCAGTGCAAGCAGCGCGGAGGTGAGCAGGGCGGTACGCAGCGACAGAGGCATGATCCAGCTTTTCCCTTTGGGTCTCGGTGTGTGGGCGAGCCTTTAGAGACACTGAATATTGCGAGTCAATCGCATTATCAAAATTATGGGAGACGGGTCAGCGGCGGCTCTTGGCAATCCGCATCACGTAGCTGATCACCTCGGCGACGGCGGCATAGTGCTCGACCGGGATCGGCTTATCGAGGTCAGCGCTGGCATAGAGCGCACGGGCGAGCGGGCGGTTCTCGACCAGCGGGATGTTGTGCTCGGTCGCGATCTCGCGGATCTTGAGCGCCAGCGCGTCGACGCCCTTGGCCACCACGATCGGCGCGGCCATGGCGCCGTGATCATATTGAAGCGCGATCGCATAGTGGGTCGGGTTGGTGATGACCACGCTCGCCTTGGGGACGTTCGCCATCATCCGGCTCTTGGCGCGCTGCATCTGGAGCTGGCGGATCTTGCCCTTGATCTTCGGGTCGCCCTCGCTCTCCTTATACTCGTCCTTCACTTCCTGCAGGCTCATCCGCATGCGCTTGGTGTAGGACAGGCGCTGCCAGACGAAGTCGAACAGCGCGAGCGCGCCGACCAGCATCGCGATCGGGCGCAGCATCGCATGGACGATGTCGCTCGCAGCGGTCCCCGCATCGACCAGATCGGCGCCGACCAGTCGGTCGATGGTCGCGGCATGCGGCCAGGCGATCGCCGCGGCGATGCCGGCGACCAGGCAGAGCTTGGCGAAGGTCTTGAAGAACTCGACCAGCGCCTGCTTGCCGAACATGCGTTTGGCGCCGTGGAAGGGGTTGAGCTTGTTCCACTTGGGCTTGATGCGCGACCAGGCGATCATCGGCCGTCCCTGCAGTACGCCGCCCAGAACCGCGAAGCCGAACAGCGCGGCGAGGATCGGCATCAGCGCGGTGCCCATGGCGGCGAACAGGCCGGTGGCGAAGTTCTGCGCGCCGTCCGGCTCCATGCGGAAATCGTCGGCGCCGCCCCACAGGCGGACGAACAGGTTGCCGCATTGCTGGACCGTATAGGTGCCGAGGCCGCCCATCACGACCAGCGCCGCGACGAACATCGCGGCATGGCGCATCTCCGGCGCCATCGGCACGTCGCCGCGTTTTCGCGCGTCTTCGAGCTTCTTGTCGGTTGGTTCCTGAGTCTTGTCGTCGGACTCCCCGCCGCCGCCGCCGGCCATTACCAGCCCTTTTGCAGCGCGTCACCCATGGCCTGGGTGAAGAAGGTCAGCATGGTGCCCATCGTCGTGATCGCCAGCGCAATGCCGAGCAGCAGGTTGAGCGGCTGGGCGATGAAGAACACCTGGATCGCCGGCGCCACCCGCGCGGCAAGGCCCAGTGCGACGTTGAACACGATGCCATAGACAAGGAACGGCGCGGCCAGGCTGATCCCCAGCGTCATCGACCGGCCGATTGCCTGCACTGCCAGTTCGGCGAAGTCGTGCATCGGCGGCATGCCCCCGATCGGGAAGGTCTGGTAGCTGTGGATGATCGCGCCCAGCCACAGGTGATGCACCTGCGTGCCCATGCACACCAGGGCGGCCACCAGGCCGACCAGCTTGGACAGGATGGGCGCCTGGCTCGCCTGCGCGGGATCGAACATCACCGCGGCGGAAAGGCCGATCTGCGTGCTCATGATCGAGCCTGCCATCGAGATCGAGAAGAACAGGATCTTGACGATCATGCCCATGGCAAGCCCGGTGATCAGCTCGGTCACCAGGATCGCGGGCAGCACCGCGCCGGCCTGCACCGCGCCACGGGCCGGTTCGCCGATCATGCCGTAGAAGGCGAACGACATGGCGAAGGCGATGAACAGCCGGATGCGGCCGGGAATGGCGTCTTCCCCGAACACCGGCAGCAGCATCAGCACCGCGCCTACCCGTGCGAACACGATGAAGAAGGCGGATACCTGCAGTGCGAGATCGGGGGGGACGATCATCCGTGGATGATCATGTCGCTGATCTTGGCCATGAACTGGCCAAGCGCCTGGCCCATGGTGGGCAGCATCAGCAGGAACACGACGCCCATCGCCAGCAGCTTGGGCACGAAGGTGAGGGTGGTTTCCTGGATCTGGGTCAGCGCCTGGAGCAGGCCGATGAACACGCCGACGATCAGCGAGGTAAGCAGCAGCGGTCCGGCGACGGTGAGAATGAGCATCAGCGCGGATTCGGTGAGGCTGATCAGCTGCGCGGGGGTCATCGGTTCAGGTTCCCGCCGTCAGATCTGCATGCGCATGATTTCGCTGTACGCGCCGACGACGCGGTCGCGTACCGCCACCATGGTGTCGAGCGCGGTCTCGGCCGCGCCGATCGCGGTGACGACGTCGATCAGGTCGCCCTTGCCGGCCACCTGCTTGGCCGAGGCGGTTTCGGCCGCGCGCAGCTTGTCGGCGGTGCCGCCGACCAGATTCTCTACCATCGCGCCGAAGCCCGAGTTCTCGCCGCTGCCGATTTCGCCGCCGCCGGCGGCCTTGCCCAGCCCGCCGCCGAGCGAGGCGACGCGGCCATAGGCCTTGCTGGCGTCCAATGCTCCGATAGACATTCGTGCTACCCCTTATTTGAGCAGATCAATGGTGCGCATCGTCAGGCTCTTGGCCGCTTCGATGGCGTTGAGATTGGCTTCGTAGCTGCGCTGCGCCGCCTTCATGTCGGCGCTTTCGATCAGCCCGCTGACGTTGGGCCGGAGGACATAGCCCTGCGCATCCGCTGCCGGATGACCGGGCTGGTACACGCGGGTGAAATTCGACTGGTCGCCCTGGATCGACTTGACCTTCACGCCGGTGGCGCCGGTCGCGCGATCGACCGCCGCCTGGAAGCTCACCACCTTGCGGCGATAGGGATCGCCGCCCGGCGTATCGGAAACCGAATCCTGGTTCGCGAGGTTTTCCGCAATGACGCGCATCCGCAGCGATTGCGCGCGCAGACCCGAGGCGGAAACGCCCAGCGAAGCATCCAAATCCATCGTTGATCCTCCACGGCCTCGAAATCGGCCCATGCGGTCATTGTAGGCAATTTTTGCCGGGCCGGGCGCCGGGGGCGGAAAAAAGGTTCCTATAACTCTCTTGGGAAAGGGAGTTGCATGTCCGTACTCGATGGAATCATGATCGAAATGTCGGTGGTGCTCGGCTCGACCGAAGTGCCGGTCCGGCAGATCCTGCAGATGAGCCGCGGCGCGATGATCCCGCTGGACTGCGGCCAGGACGACCCCAGCATGGTCTATGTGAATGGCGAGCTGGTGGCCCTTGGGCGCATCCTGGTCGACGGCGAGGTCATGTCGCTCGAGATTTCCGAACTCGTGAAGAAGTCGCGTAACTGATGGATCTCTTGTCGATGTTGCGTACGCTGGGCGCGCTGAGCCTGGTGTTGGGGATGCTGGCGACGGCCCTGTGGGTCGTGCGTCGCTATGATCTGAAACTGCCGGGCCGCGTGACCGGCGGGGGGCGCAAGCGGGTGGAGCTGGTCGAGCGGCTGGCGGTGGACGCCAAGCGCTCGGTCGCGCTGATCCGGCGCGACGGCTGCGAACATCTCATCCTGATCGGCCCCGAAGGCCATGCCACGATCGAGACGGGCATCACCCCGCCGGCCGCGCCGGTGGTGGAGACTGCCGCCGCGCCGGAGACTCCGGCCAAGATCGAGGACGATCTCGCCAATCTGAAGGCAGGTGTCGCCAAGCTGGCCGGCAAGCTCGACTTCAAGGGCATGGTCGACAAGCTGCGGCCGGACGCGGCGCCCGCACCTGCGGACGCCGCCGAAGACGTAGCTGCGCCGGTGGATTCGGCGGTCGTCGCGGAGGATGTGGCGCCGACCCCGCCCCAGGCCGCCAACGACGCCGAGCCTGCCACGCGCGAAGACGCAGCGAAGCCGGCCCCGCGTTCGCGCACCCGCAAAACTCCGACCCGTACCCGCATCGCCCGCGACACCACGCGCTGGAACAAGCGTGCGGTGCGCGAGGCACTGAATGCGTAAACTATTCGCCGCGGCCGCACTGCTGATCGTGCTGCCGGTCGCGGCGCACGCGCAAGCAGTTGCGCCTGCTGCCCAGGCGGCGCAGGCAGCCGCGCAGGGCGCGACTATCACCATCGGCGGCGAAGGCCCGCTGTCGGCCAAGGCCATCCAGCTGGTGCTGATGCTCACCGTGCTCAGCCTGGCCCCGGGCCTGCTGATGACGGTGACCAGCTTCACCCGCATGGTGGTGGCGCTCTCGCTGCTGCGCACCGGCATCGGCACGCCTGGCGTGCCGCCCAATCCGGTGATCATCAGCCTCGCGCTGTTCCTCAGCTTCTTCGTGATGGCGCCGACCTTCGAGAAGGCATGGAGCGAGGGCGTCGAGCCCTATACCAAGGGCAAGCTCACCGAGGTCGCGGCGTTCGAGAAGACGACCGAGCCCTTCCGACAGTTCATGCTGGGCCAGGTGCGCGACAGCGACCTCAAGCTGTTCGCCGACCTCGCCAACAAGAAGATCGCGACCCGGGCCGAAACGCCGCTGACCACGCTGGCGCCGGCCTTCATGATCTCCGAACTGCGCCGCGCGTTCGAGATCGGCTTCATGCTGCTGCTGCCGTTCCTGGTGATCGACCTGGCGGTGTCCGCCGTGCTGATGGCGATGGGCATGATGATGCTGCCGCCACCGACGATATCGCTGCCGATGAAGATCATCTTCTTCGTGCTGGTCGATGGCTGGGCGCTGGTCGCGGGCTCGCTGGTGAAAAGTTTCACCCATTGAGGTTCTTCCTCCCGACGGGGGAGGGCCGTCGAAACGGAAGCGTGGGTACCGCGCCGTTCGCCACGCTGCCGTCATCCCGGCGAAAGCCGGGATCCATTCGCCTCCAGATTTCAGCAAGAGCGGGTACGGAGAGGCCAATGGATTCCGGCTTTCGCCGGAATGACGGTCGATCGCGTGGTCAAGGAAACGCCATCACACCTGCAACCCCACCGCCGCTTGCGCCGCCTTGAGCGTCGGCGCCGCCAGCGCGCTGGCCCGCGCGGCCCCCTGGGCGAGCTTGGCGCCCACTTCGGCGCGATCGTCGAGCAGCGCGGTCAGCCGCTCGCGGATCGGGCCGAGCACCGAGACGGTCAGGTCGGCCAGCGCCGGCTTGAACGCGCCGAAGCCTTGCCCGGCATATTCCTCCCCCACCGATTGCGGATCGCGATCGGCAAGTGCTGCGAAGATCGTCACCAGGTTGCGCGCCTCGGGCCGGTCGACCAGCGCGTCGAAGCTGTCGGGCAGCGGCTCGGGATCGGTCTTGGCCTTGCGGCACTTGGCGGCGATCGTGTCGTTGTCGTCGATCAGGTTGATGCGGCTCAGGTCCGATGGATCGGACTTGGACATCTTCGCATTGCCGTCGCGTAAGGACATGATCCGAGGTGCTGCCTTGCTGATCAGCGGCTCGGGCAGCGGGAACAGCTCTACACCGAAGTCCTGGTTGAACTTCGTCGCGATGTCGCGGGTCAGCTCCAGATGCTGTTTCTGGTCCTCGCCGACGGGCACGTGCGTCGCCTGGTAGACGAGGATGTCGGCCGCCTGGAGAACCGGATAGGTGAACAGCCCGACGCTGGCGCCGTCGCGGTTCTTGCCTGCCTTGTCCTTCCACTGGGTCATGCGGTTGAGCCAGCCCATCCGCGCGGTGCCCTGGAGGATCCAGCACAGCTCGGCATGGGCGGGAACGCGCGCCTGGTTGAACAGGATCGAGCGGTCGTCGATGCCGGCGGCGAACAGCGTCGCGGCCATCTCGATCGTGGAGTTGGCGAGCTCCTGCGGGGTCACCGTGCCGGTGAGCGCGTGGAGATCGGCGAGGAAGAACAGGCACTCGCCCTGATCCTGCATCGCGACCCACTGCTTGATGGCGCCCAGATAGTTGCCGAGGTGAAGATTGCCGGTGGTCTGGATGCCCGAGACGACGCGCATGGGATAATCACTCCGCACCCGGTTGACCGTTCGGCCGTTGGACCGGCCGCGGGTCCATGGGCGGCGGGGGTGCTTGAGGCCGCGCGAATTGCCAGGACGCGGGCGCTCTAGCGCGCGGCGCGGCGGCGGACCAGCGCCTTGATGTCCGATATCAGGAAGGCGCGGGTGGCGAAGCTGGCAGCGACGTAGATGGCGCAGCCCGCGCCGACCAGCAGCACCAGCCCCGTATAGCGCTCCCAGATCCGGCCGTTCAGCCACGGATCGAGCAGGCTGGCCCCCGCCCAGAGCGCCACGCCCATCAGGATCGCGGCCAGCGCCAGGCGCGGTACCCGGCGGGCGAGCTGCGCGTCGACGACGAAGTGCCCGCGCTTGCGCAGCGTAAGGTACAGCATCGTCACGTTGACGGTGGAGGACAGCGCGGTCGCAAGCGGCGGACCCAGATGCGCGATCAGCGGAATCAGCGCGAAATTGGCGGCGATGTTCACTGCCACCGCAACCATGGCGAGGCGCACCGGCGTCCGGGTATCCTGCCGCGCGTAGAAGCCGGGGGTGAGCACCTTGACGATGATGTAGGAGGGCAGGCCGATCGAGAAGCCGGCCAGCGCCCAGGCGCACTTCACCGTGTCCTCGGGCGTGAAATGGCCGTACTGGAACAGTCCGCGGACGATCGGTTCGGCGGCGACGATCAGCGCCACCATCGCGGGCAGGGTGAGGAATAGCGCCAGCTCCATGCCGCGATTCTGTGTCTCCATCGCCTCGGCGTCCTTGCCGGCGCCGAGCAGGCGGGAGATGGTGGGCAGCAGGATCGTGCCCAGGCCGATGCCGATCAGCCCCAGCGGCAGCTGGTTCAGCCGATCCGCATAATAGATGTACGAGATCGATCCTTCGCCGAGCAGCTTGCCCGACAGCGAGGTGGAAATGACCAGGTTGAGCTGCGTCACGCCCGCGCCGACCGCGGCCGGCAGGATCAGCGTCATCAGCCGGCGCACATCGGCGTCGATCCGCGGCAGGCGCGGGCGCAGCGACACGCCCGAGGCGCGGCAGGCCAGCGCCAGCCAGCCGAGCTGGAGCAGACCGCCGATCGGCACCGAGATCGCCTGCACCCGTGCGGTTTCCTCCGGGGTGCCGTGGAAGAAGTAGAGGCCGCCCACCATCGCGACGTTGAGCAGGATCGGCGCGGCGGCGTTGACCCAGAACTTGTCGAGCGAATTGAGGATGCCGCCGAGCAGCGAGGCGAGGCAGATCAGCATCAGATAGGGAATGGTGATCCGTGACAGCTGCACCGCGAAGGCGAACTGTTCCGGCGTCGGATGCTGCTTCTCGAAGCCGCCCGATAGCAACGCGGTCAGCGGCCATGCCGCCGCCAGCGCGATCAGCGTCATCGCCAGCAGCACCGCGAACAGCATGGAGAGCGTGCGCTCCGCAAAATCATAGGCCGCGCCGCGCTCGCCGTTCACGCCCAGCTTCTGGTTGAACATCGGGATGAACACCGATGCGAAGGCGCCCTCGGCGAAAAAGGCGCGGAACATGTTGGGCAGGCGGAAGGCGACGAGGAAGGCGTCCGACGCGAAGTTCGCGCCGACATAGCGCGCCTGGAGCGAATCGCGGACCAGCGCGAGGATGCGGCTGGCGAGCGTGAGGCCGCCCACCGAACCCAGGCTGCGCACGAGCTTCATCGTAAGTTCGCCGTCCTAGAAGGAAAAGGGGGCGCCACCGACGTGCGGCGCGCCCCCGAAATCAGGCTGGTGCCCGGGTTCAGGCGTGGCCGGCTTCTTCGAAGCCGATCGCGCCTTCCTGCTGGGCGCGCTGCTGCAGGTAGATGCCGGCGAAGTCGATCGGCTCCAGCATCAGCGGCGGGAAGCCGCCGTCGCGGACCTGATCTGCCAGCACGCGGCGCGCGAACGGGAAGAGGATGCGCGGCGCTTCGCCGAGCAGGAACGGATCCAGCGCTTCCTGCGGGATGTTGCGGAGCGCGAACAGGCCCGCATAGGTGAGGTCGACGATGAACGCGACCTGCTCGCCGGCCTGGGCGCGGACTTCGATCTTCAGCGCAACCTCGTACACGTCGTCGCCGACCTTGTTCGAGCCGATGTTGAACTGCACGTCGATCGCCGGCGCGGTCTGCTGCTGGTAGATGGCCGGCGCGTTCGGGTTCTCGAACGAGAGGTCCTTCACATATTGCGACAGCACGCCCGCCTGGGGCGCATCGTCGGCGCCATTGCCAGCGGCATCGCCGAATTCGGCGAAGGTGTCGTTCTCGGCCATCCAACTTTCCTCTTTAGATCAGGAGATTTTCGCGCTCCAGGCGCGTTACGGGGCATGCGACTAGCAGGCGTGTGCCGGTGGTGCAATCGCACGACCCATCGTACGGTTTGAATCCAGCGGCGCGAAGGCCTATGTACTAGAGACGGAGGCTTTGGAGGGCCAGTGTTCTACGTCATTCTGTTCGCGATGGTGGCCGGTTTCCTGGCGCTGCGGCTCTATGCGGTACTCGGCAAGCGTACCGGGCATGAGCAGCCCCTGCCGAAACCCGCCGAGGAGCGCGTCGCCGTGCCGCCCGTGACGCGGACGGTCGAGGCGTTGCCGGAGGTGCGCGACTCGGCCAATCGCTCGATCGAGTCGGGCGCGGAAGCCGGTTTGCGCGCCGTGGTGTCGGCCGATCCGAGCTTCGATGTCGCCAAGTTCCTGGAAGGCGCCAAGTCCGCTTATCGCATGGTGCTCGAAGCCTTTTGGAAGGGCGACGAGGAAACGCTGCGCTTCCTGGTGGATGACGATGTGCGCGCCGCGTTCGAGCAGGCGATTGCCGATCGCAAGGCAAGTGGTGAAGTGCTCGACAATCGCCTGATCGCGATCGAACGGGCCACCATTGCCGCGGCCGGCGTGGAGAACAAGCTCGCGCAGGTGACCGTGCGCTTCGATGCGGACATCGTTGCGGTGACCCGGGATGCCGAGGGCAATGTGATCGCCGGCTCGCTGAGCGACGCCGTGACCACGCACGACGTATGGACCTTCGCCCGCAAGCTGCGCAGCGACGATCCGAACTGGAAGCTCGTCGAAACCGACGAAGCCTGAGGGACGGTATGCGGATCTGGGGGGGATTGGCGCTCGCGGGGCTGCTCGGCGCTTGTTCGAGCGGGATCGTTCCTCCCGAAACCGCGTCCCGGCCCGCGCCGGTTCCCCCTGCACCCGCGCGGCCTGCCCCCACCCGCCCACAGCCGGTGCCGTCGCGACCGCAGCCGGGCGTCGTGCTGCCGGAAACCCCTGCGAACCTCCCCGCGCGCCAGCCGACCGGCGCAACGCCGCTGCCCGCGATGCCGGCCACGCCGGTTGCGGGTGCCGCGACGGCGGCCGCCGCCGGACTGGTCGCAGGTCCGCCGATCGAGACGCTGCCGATCGCTGCGGACAATGCCCAGCGGGCGCTGGCGGCCTTCAAGCTGAGCTGCCCCGGCCTGCTTCGCCGCACCGATGCATCGGGCCTTACCCGTGGCAGCGACTGGGCGGACGCCTGCGCTGCGGCGGCTGCCTGGTCTGGCGATGCGAAAGGCTTTTTCGCCCAGTGGTTCGAAGCGGTGCAGGTTGGCGACGGCGCGGCCTTCGCCACCGGCTATTACGAACCGGAGATCGCCGGCGTTCGCGAACGCCGCGCGGGCTATGACGTGCCGGTCTACGGCATGCCGGACAATCTGATCGAGGTGGATCTCGGCCAGTTCTCGGAGGCGCTGAAGGGCAAGCGCATCCGAGGGCGGGTCGATGGTCGCCAGTTCGTGCCTTATTACGACCGCACCCAGATCGAGCAGGGCGCGCTGGAAGGCCATGCCCCCGTCGTCGCCTGGGCCGCCGATCCGATCGAGATGTTCTTCCTGCAGGTGCAGGGCTCGGGCCGGCTGAAGGGGCCGGACGGGCAGGTGGTCCGCATCGGCTATGCCGGGCAGAACGGCCGCGACTATACCGGCATCGGCAAGCTGATGAAGGATCGCGGGCTGCTCGGCCCCGGCCAGACCTCGATGCAGGGCATCGTCGCCTGGTTGCGCGAACATCCGGACGAGGGCCGCGCGATCATGCGCGAGAACAAGAGCTTCGTGTTCTTCAAGGAACTGACCGGGGCAGGGCCGCTGGGAGCGATGGGCTATCCCGTCGCCGGCTGGACCAGCGTCGCCGCCGACCCGAAGTTCATTCCGCTGGGTGCGCCGCTGTTCCTGTCGATGGACCGCACCGATGCCACCGGGTTGTGGGTCGCGCAGGATACCGGCGGCGCGATCAAGGGGCCGAACCGCATCGATACCTTCTGGGGGGCGGGCGACGACGCCCGTGCCATCGCCGGCGGCATGTCGGCGCGGGGAGTCGCGTGGCTGCTGCTGCCCAAGGGCACGCTGGCCCGTGTCGGCGCGGCCAAGCCGGCGATACCCCAGCCATGAGCGGGCGCGGGCGCCGCAACCTGGCGCCCGAGGAAGCGGCGTTGTGGCAGAAGGTGATCCAGAGCGTGACGCCCCTGCACGGCCGGGCGGCGCCCAGGACCCTGCCGCCCGAACCCCTGCCGGCACCGTCGCCGTCGCCGTCGCCACAGCCACGCCCGGCGCCGCGCAGGCTGGAGGTGCCGACCGGCAAGCTGGTGCCGACCCGTCCGGCCCGTCCGGCGATCACCCTGTCGACCCCGCTGCCCGATACGCATGAGCGCCGCACGCTGGACGCCAGCTGGGACCGGCGCCTGTCGCGGGGACTGGTCGCACCGGAAAGTGCCATCGATCTGCACGGGCACAGTCTCCACGCTGCCTATGACCGGCTCGATGCGGGGCTCGCGCAGGCGATCGCGCGCGGTGACCGGGTACTGCTGCTGGTCACCGGCAAGCCGCCCCGCCCGGAATCGGAGCGGCCCCACGCACGCGGCGCGATCCGGGCCGCGGTCGGCGACTGGCTGGCCGCTTCGCGGCATGCCGACCGCATCGCCGCCGTCCGCCAGGCGCATCCGCGGCACGGCGGGGCAGGGGCGCTGTACATCGTCCTCCGGCGGCCGCGCGCACAGGGCTGAGGCCGAAGTTTCTTAACGATTTCATGCGAAGGTCTGCTGCGTGCGGACAATGGCTCCGTGCGTCGGGGGATTCTTGAAACAACATTCGCCAACACGCTGGGGGGAGCGAAACGGGGCAATGGCCGTGCCGATCGCGGCGCTGCTTGCCGCCATGTTGCTCGCCTTCGGGGCGTTGCTTTGCGGCATTGCGCCGGCACAGCTTCTTCTTGCCGCGGGACTTGCGCTGCCGCTTTCCGTTCTTCTGGCGATGGCTGCCGGGCGGGTTGCCCGCCCGCGGCATCTGGCGGCGCTTGCAGCTGCGGTCGACCGGCTCGATGCGGCGGCGCTCGGCGATCTGGAAAGTCCGTTGCCGCCGGCGCTCGCCCGGGGCGCGCCGCGCCTGGCCCAGTCGATCGGCGACCTGTTCCACAAACTGCACGGCAATCTGGAGAGTGTCCACCGGCTCGCCATGTTCGATACGGTGACCGGCCTCGCCAACCGCCCGCATTTCCGGCGCAGCGCCGAGCGCATGCTGGAGGAAGCCCGCGAGGACAGCCGCGCCGTGCTGTTCTTCATCGATCTCGATCGCTTCAAGGCGGTCAACGACACGCTCGGCCACGCGGTGGGCGACGTGCTGCTCGGCCTGGTCGCCAACCGGCTGCGCGCGGTGGGCGATCAGTGCGCGATCTACACCCATGGCGAAACCCCGCTGATCGGCCGGCTCGCCGGGGACGAGTTCACCCTGTTCTTCCCCCACCTGCCGGATCCCGACATGCGCGCACTGGTCGGAAACAAGGTGCTGGAGGCGCTTTCCGCGCCGTTCGAGCTCGCCGGGCAGCAGGTGTCGATCGGCGCCTCGATCGGTCTCGCGCTGCATCCGGACCACGGCCACACGCTGCACGACCTGATGGGCGCGGCCGATGCGGCCATGTACCAGGCGAAGACCCAGGGGCGCGGCCGGGTGGAGACGTTCAGCGACGGGCTCGCCGCCCAGATGATCGCGCGCGCGCGGCTGGAGACCGAGTTGCGTGCGGCGATCGAGCATGATCAATTCTCGCTCGTCTTCCAGCCGCAGGTGTCGGCCGACGACGGCGCGATCGTCGGCGCCGAGGCGCTGCTGCGCTGGGACCATCCGGAGGGCACCAAATTGCCCGCGGCTTTCCTCGCGCGTGCCGAGGAAACCGGCCTGATCGTCGAGATCGGCGATTGGGTGGTGACGAAGGTGGCAAATACGATCGCCCGTTGGGGCCGCCTCGGCCTGGATCAGCGGCTGGCGGTCAATGTCAGCCAGCGCCAGATCGATCATGCCAGCTTCTTCCGCCATCTCCGCGCCGCGATGCTGGCTGCCAGGGCACCCGCGCGGCTGCTCGAGCTGGAGATCAGCGAAACGCTGGCCATGCATTGCTCCGAGGACGTGTTGCGCGCCATCGCTGCGTTGCGGGCGGCGGGGGCAACGGTCGCGGTCGACGACTTCGGGACCGGCTATTCCAACCTCGCCCGGCTTCGGCGGCTGCCGATCGACCGAGTGAAGCTGGATCGCAGCGTGATCGAGCATGTCGCCACCAGCACCGATGCGCGCTCGATCGCCCAGGCGGTGATCGGCCTGGTGCATGGCCTTGGCTGCGAGGCGGTGGCCGAGGGCATCGAGAGCGAGGCGCAGGCGGCGGTGCTGCGCGTGCTCGGTTGCGACGTGCTGCAGGGCTATGCGATCGCCACGCCGATGGGCGAGGCGGACTTCCTCGCCTGGGTGAAGGGCATGACGCCCCGCCGGGTTACCGCCTGAGCGTTGCTCAGACCCGCCGCAGTATCTCCGCATAGACCCGCGTCAGCGCACGCAGATCGTCGAGCGCCACCGCTTCGTCCAGCTTGTGCATCGTCGCGTTGAGCAGGCCGAACTCCACCACCGGGCATATCCGCGACAGGAAGCGCGCGTCGGAGGTGCCGCCGGTGGTCGACAACTCCGCCTCGACGCCGAGTACGTCGCGGATCGCGCCGCTCACCAGGTCCGAAAGCGGGCCCGGCTGGGTGAGGAACGCCTCGCCATAGACGCAGCCAGTGACATCGGCATGCGGGGCATGGCGGGCGACGATCTCGCGGATGCGTTCGATCAGATCGGGGCCGCGCTGCTGATCGTTGAAGCGGATGCTGATCCGGGCGGCGGCGCGGCCGGGGATCACGTTGGTCGCCTTGTTGCCGACGGCCAGGTCGATGACCTCGATGTTCGACGGCTGAAACCAGGCATTGCCGGCGTCCAGCGTGATCGCGTCGATCTCGGCCAGCGCGCGGACCAGGCGTGGCACCGGATTGTCGGCGAGGTGCGGATAGGCGACATGGCCCTGGCGGCCGATCACCGCGATGTCGATCACCGTCGAGCCACGCCGCCCGATCTTGATCGTGTCGCCCAGCCGGTGCGCCGAGGTGGGTTCGCCCACCACGCAGCAATCGGGCGTCAGGCCGCGCTCCGCCATCCGTTCGATCAGCCTGGGCGTGCCGAAGGTGGCCGGGCCTTCTTCGTCGCCGGTGATGATCAGGCTGGTGGTGCCGCGCTCGGGCACCTCCGCGGCGGCCGCGACAAAGGCAGCGATCGCGCCCTTCATATCCACCGCACCGCGCCCGTAGAGCAGGTCGCCGCGGATCTCCGGGGTGAAGGCACCGCTGGTCCAGCCCTCGCCGGGCGGTACCACATCCAGATGCCCGGCAAAGGCGAGGTGCGGACCGCCGCTGCCGCGCACCGCGAGCAGGTTCTCCACCGGTCCGTCGGGCGCCGCGCCCTCGACGAAGCGCTCGACGCGGAAGCCCAGCGGCGTGACGGCGGCTTCGAGCACGTCGAACACGCTGCCGCGCGCCGGGGTGACGCTTTCGGCACCGATCAGGGCCTTGGTGAGTTCGACGACGTCCTGCACACTACCTCCCACAACTGAGGAGGCGACATTGCCCAAGCTGGACCTGGATACAATCCCGCAGACCAACGCCACCGGCTATCCGGCGCCGTTCGACGGGGCGGTGGCGGCGCGCTGGTACCGTCGGCTGGCGCCCGCATCGGGGCTCACCGCCATGGGGGCCAGCCACGTGGTGCTGAAGCCCGGCGCCTGGTCGTCGCAGCGGCACTGGCACGATAGCGAGGACGAACTCGTCGTGATGCTGTCAGGCGAGGCGGTGCTGGTGGAAGAGGGCGGGGAGACACTGCTGCGTGCAGGCGATTGTGCGGCATTCCCCGCCGGTGTGAAGAACGGACACCATCTGCAGAACCGGTCGGGAGAGGACGTGGTGTTCCTCGCGATCAGCGCGGGGCCAAGGGGAAGCGGCGACTATCCCGACATCGACATGGTGTTCACGCCCGAGGGGTATTTCCGCAAGGACGGCACGCGCTACGAGACCGAGCGGTTGCGGTGACAATTCTTCTTAAGCCCCTCCTCCCTGGAGGAGGGGTTGGGGGTGGAGGGATTCCAGAACGCCTGTTGTGCTCGGTGAGACACCGCCCCACCCCAACCCCTCCCCTGAAGGGGAGGGGCTCAAGAAGGTAAGGCTTCACGCCACCGGCAGCTCGAACTTCTCGATCACCCATTCCTCTTCCTGCGCGCCGGCGATCCAGTCCTGCAGGAAGGGATGCTGGAGCACCGCGAGCATATAGCCCTGTGCGAAACGCGGCACCGGCAGCGAGTAGGTGACGATCCGCGTTACCACCGGCGCGAACATGATGTCGGCCGCCCCGAAGGCGCCGAACAAAAACGGCTCCGCGCCGCCGTAGCGCGCGCGCGCCTGTGCCCAGAGCTCCATGATCCGCGACAGGTCTGCCGCGACATCCTCGTCCACCGGCGCGGGCGGGTAGACCTGACGGATGTTCATGCTGTGCTTGCGGCGCAGGGCCGCGAAGCTCGAATGCATTTCCGCCGCCATCGATCGCGCCATGGCGCGGGCAGCGGGCTCCTCGGGCCAGAACTTGGTGTTGCCGGTCTTGTCGTTCAGATACTCGACGATGGCCAGGCTGTCCCACACCACCGCCTCGCCGTCCCACAGGATCGGCACCTTGCCCGAGGAGGGGGCGAATTCGTCGCCCTCGCGGCGCCGGTCCCAGTCCTGGTCGTAGAGCGGCACCACCGTTTCCTCGAAGGGCAGGCCCGACAGCTTGCAGGCGAGCCAGCCGCGCAGGGACCAGGAGGAATAGGCCTTGTTGCCGATGATGAGCTTCATGCCCCCGGAATAGACGGGGGCGGCGAGCGCAGCAACCGGGCGTTGGCAAAACCGTTGCGAAGGCGCGTCAACATTTCCAGAGTGCGCCCCTGGCGGCAGGGGGCCGCGACTCGGGGGACGACAAGACGATGCTGAAGAAGTGGTGCCTGTTCGCGGCGGCCGCGGCCGTGGCGGTGGCGGCGACGTGCCCGCCGGTAGGGGCACAGGAGAAGGCGTCGGCCGCCAGCGCCACGCCCGCGCCCGTCGCGCCGGGCAAGATCGACACGGCGGTGTTCGCGGAACTGCCGATGCTCGAATCGCCGGAGGTCTCGCCCGACGGCAAGCGCTTTGCCGGCCAGCTGGCGGTGCAGGGCAAGCAGTATTTCGCGGTCGTCTCCTTCGACGGACAGTCGAAGCAGCTGATCGCCACCGGCGAGACCGACCTGAACTGGTGGCGCTGGGTCAATGACGAGTGGCTGGTGATCGGCATCGGCCGGACGATGCCGGTCGAGGGCGACGAGTGGTACATCACCCGCGCGGTGGGCGTGAACGCCAATACCGGCAAGACGGTGATGCTCAACACGCCCGATACCGGGCAGAACGGCGCGCGCCTGATATGGACCGCGCAGGACGGCACGCCGCGCATCCTGCTGGCGGCGCAGACCTCCATCTATTCGAACGAGCCCGGCTTCTGGCCGAAGGTGGACCAGGTGGACGTGTCGACCGGCAAGCACCGGCGGCTGCTCGACGGCCGTGAAGGCGTGATGGACTGGTATGCCGATGCCGCCGGCACGGTGCGCATGGGCATCGGCCGCAGCGAGGACGGCCGCAACCGCCGTCTGCTGTACCGCCCCGACGCGCGCAGCGACTTCCGCGTCGTCGATCGCGCGCGCGGCATCCATGACAGCCTGCTGGTGCCATCGCTGTTCCTGCCCGATCCCGGCAAGGCGCTGGTGGTGCAGGATGACGACAAGGGCTTCTCCGCACTGTGGGAGTTCGATCTTGCGACGATGCAGACCGGCAAGCAGATCTTCGCCGCGCCGGGCTATGACATCAGCGGCCCGGTGGTCGATCCGGTGCGCTCCACCCTGCTGGGCGTCGAGGTGACGGAGAACCGTTCCACGACGCACTGGACCGATCCGGCGATGGCGGCGCTGCAGAAGAATCTGAGCGCCAAGGTGCAGGCCGCACAGGTGGAGATCACCAGCTTCAACACCGATCATTCGGTGGCGATCGTGCGGGTGGGCGATGCGACCGCGCCCGGCGCCTATTTCGTCTATCGCGCCGCCGACGATACGCTCGATCCGCTGGCGATGAACAACCAGACGCTGAAGCTGCGGCGTCTCCACCCGGTGAAGACGATCCACTACAAGGCGCGCGACGGGCTGGACATCGCCGCGGTGCTGACGCTGCCGCGCGGCAGTGCCGGCAAGAATCTGCCGCTGATCCTGATGCCGCATGGCGGCCCCTCGGCACGCGACGAGGAGGAATGGGACTGGTGGTCGCAGTTTCTCGCCGATCGCGGCTATGCGGTGATCAAGCCCAACTATCGCGGCTCGACCGGCTTCGGCACGCCCTTCCTGCAAAAGGCCGAGGGGCAATGGGGTCTGGCGATGCAGGACGACCTGAACGATGCGGTGAAGGCGCTGGCCGACCAGGGCATCGCCGATCCGAAGCGGGTGTGCATCGTCGGCGGTTCCTATGGCGGCTATGCGGCGTTTCGCGCCGCCCAGCGCGACGGCAAGCTGTTCCGCTGCGCGGTATCGTTCGCCGGCGTGTCCGATCTCGGCCGGATGGTCGCCTATGACTCGCAGTTCCTCGGCGGCGGCGCCGGCAAGGACTGGATGAAGGCGCAGGCGCCGGACTTCAAGGCGGTGTCGCCGCTCTACCATCCGGAGGAGTTCTCGACGCCGATCCTGATCGTCCACGGCAAGAAGGATCGCCGCGTGCCGTTCAAGCAGAGCAAGCTGATGGCGGAGCGGCTCCAGGCGGCGGGCAAACCGTTCGAGTTCATCGAGCAGCCCGAGGGCGACCACCACTTCACCCGCGGCGAGGACCGGCTGAGCTTCCTCAAGGCGCTGGAGGCGTTCCTGGCGAAGTACAACCCGGCCTGATCAGGCCTTCACATAGACCCAGGCATGGGTGCCCGAGGCGAGGGGCACCCATGCCCGGACATAATTCTCGCTTTCATAGACGTCCGCTGCGGCCAGCTCCTGCGCCGTCAGCTGGAACACCTTGCCCGCGATCGGCGGACCGTTGCCGGGGACCAGCGCGAGGTGGGTCTCGATGCCGCTCGCGTCGAGCACGGCGGGATCGCGGATCTGGATTTCGGTGACGAGGAAGCCGTGGAGCACGTCGTCGGTGCCTTCCAGCAGCCGTCCGAACTGGCTAAGCTGCACCTGGTCGAGCTGGAGCGTGCCGTAGGAGAAGAGCGGCTCCATGGGCCCTTCTCAGCCGATCGCTTCGAGCACCGCGGCGCGAAGTTCCGGCAGGCCCATGCCCTTGTCGCTCGACGTCGCCAGGATCTCGGGATGGGCGGCGGCGCGCTTGCGGGCCTCTTCCACCGTGCGGGCGGTCACCTCGGCCAGTTCGCTCGCCTTGATCTTGTCGGTCTTGGTGAGCACCAGGCGATAGCTGACGGCGGCGGCGTCGAGCATCTCGAGGATCTCGCGATCGACATCCTTGATGCCGTGGCGCGAATCGATCAGCACCAGCGCGCGCTTCAGCTCCTGCCGGCCGCGCAGATAGTCGTTCACCAGATAGCGCCACTTGCGCACCATGTCCTTGGGCGCCTTGGCAAAGCCATAGCCGGGCATGTCGACAAGGCGGAAGCGCAGCGGCTCGCCCACGTCGAAGAAGTTGAGCTCCTGCGTCCGGCCCGGCGTGACCGAGGTGCGGGCGAGGCTGTTGCGGTTGGTCAGCGCGTTGATCAGCGACGACTTGCCGACGTTCGAGCGGCCCGCGAATGCGATCTCCGGCACGGTCGGCTGGGGCAGATGCTCGAGCGCCGGCGCGGACTTGAGGAAGGTGATGGGGCCGGCGAACAGCTTGCGCGCGGATTCGATCTGATCGGGGTCGAAGGGCATTTTAGTTCACACGCCTTGCTGCGGGAAATTCCTCCCCGGAACGGGGAGGGGGACCATTCGCGCCAGCGAATGGTGGAGGGGCCGCCGCGTCAGCGGCGGGGGG
>NZ_AGFU01000053.1 GCF_000226955.1 Sphingomonas elodea ATCC 31461 | reverse complement strand
CCTAGGGTGGGCGCCCCGCCGCGACCCCGACGAGATGTTAGGCGCGCAGCGCCGAATAGGGCACCTCTCCAAGCCGCGTGAGCAGGCTCTGCTCACCGAGCAGCCAGGCGAGATGTTCCTCCTCATCGAGGACGATGCGTTCGAACGGCAACCGTGTCGCGGCATCGGACTGGTTCCCTGCAAACAACACGCGCTTGTTGAGGGTCGCCAGCCCGGCACGCTGGGTATCAATGTCGATCGAAAGGATGGTGGCCAGGTCGGTGCCCAGCGTGGGGGTGCCCACCGTGAACGCAGGCTTTCCGCCCAGATCGAGCAGGCGATCCAGCAGGCTGCGCAGCGTCTGCGGCTCGTCAGCGATCCGCGTCTGCATGGAGTCGGCGAGCTTGCTGAGCCCCAACGAGGCGATGAGGCCGAGATGGCTTTGATGCTGGATCAGGCCGCGCCAGAATTGGCCGATCGCCTGGTTGAGCATCGCTTCGATTTCCAAGGTCTGCACAGATACCATCCTTTGGTCACAGGAAGGGGCGTAGCGACTGCCAGCACGCCGCTGCGGCGGAGTCGTTCGTCAGACGGGCGAAGGCGATCCGTTCCTGCACGATGCTTTCGGCATCTGCTTTCCAGAAGGCGCGGACGATCGCGGCGGCTGCCTCCGGCGGCAATGTCGGCCCGGGGGCGGTCGCCGACCCCGCGTCTTTTTCGAGCAGCATGATCTTTTCCTCCGCTTGCCGACACTTCCAAACTAGAAGTCGGTCTGACGGCGAAGCGACTATGTCGATCGGCGCGCGAAGGCTAAGAAGCTGCTCGAGCCCCTGCCATAAATCATTTTATGGGGCGGGTGTTATGGATCCAGCCACGAGCGTATCGTGCTGGCGACCAGCAGCGGTGCCCCGTTCCGACGCATCGACGCGTCATCGACCGAGGGGGACCCCAGCCGATGACGCAGGTCGTCATCAGCGCAACTGATCGATCAGGGCGTGGGCGACGGCATCGGAGCTGGCGGGGTTCTGCCCGGTGATCAGCGTGCCGTCGGTGACGAGAAACGGTGCCCAATCCGGGCCCTTCTCGAACGTCGCGCCGAGCTTTTGGAACTCGTCCTCGATCAGGAACGGCACCACGTCGGTCAATTCGACCGCGGCCTCCTCGGAATTGGTGAAGCCGGTGACGCGGCGACCCTGGACCAGCGGCGCACCGTTAGACCAGTCGATGAACCGCACCGCCGGCCACGGCCAGCACTATTGGGCGACGGCCGCGGCTATGGCGCCAATCCGGGCGGCTAGATCGAGTTCGGCGACGGGCTGAACCAGCCCGATCGCACGCCCAACCCGCATCTGTTTGAGTTCCGCAAGGTCGATGCGCCGGTGCAGTTCGCGGCCGTTGAGGCAGCTGCCGGGCGGTTCACGGTGCGCAATCGCCACGATTGCAACACCCTGTCCGGTTTCGGTTTCGACTGGCAGGTGACCGTCGACGGCGTGCCGCTCGCCCCGCGGCGCTTCACCTTCCGGCTTGGGCCGTTCGCGGGGGCGGGGACGGCGGCGTCGGCGGCACAACCGGCGCGGGCCGAGTAGCGCGGCGGCGCTGGTTGTGGTGGGAAGCGGACGTTGCTTCACAGCCTTTTGGCTGCGTGGAGTGGTAAAGCGCATCTGGTGCACGCAGACGGCTGATGCCAGAGTTGCTTTGAATAAAGCGGTGCCAGCATTTGATCCTGAGCATGCCTTTTGGCAGATCCATGATCTCGATAGATGAGCCAAGCACAGGCTGGACACCTTAAGTTGAAAATCCACGCCGCAGGCATCGCTAAGCAGACGCCAGCGAGAGCGGTCGCAAATGATCCCATAAAACCCGCCAGCCCGATGATGGCCATTCCGCTATAGCCGAGCCAGCGCGCCTCTACCTCGTATCGCCTTGCCCATCGGAGCTTTCGCTCGGCGGGAGCCGTCAAATCTCCCAAGGTGCTCTCGTGCATTGGTGGAGGTCTGAACAACCCATAGCGCCCCAATAGTGTAGAATGTCAACGTCCGCTTGTGGACGGCAGCTGCTGATTGCCGGGCAGCCCCTCATTGCCCCCAGTTGGTCGGCTTGTCGGAAAGGGTCAGCACCAGTTCGCCGCCGGCGGTGATGTCCGCCTGGTGGAGGAACGGCGTGGTCAGCGGCTTACCGTTCAGCGTAGCCGAGGCGATGTAGATCCGCCCCGGTTTCCAGTTGCGCGCGGTGATCACGAAGCGGCGGCCGTCCTCCCCGGTGATCACCCCCTGCGGCTGGTGCGGCGCGTGGAGGTAATAGAGGTCGGTGGTCAGCTTGGGGAACAGGCCCAGCCGGTTGAAGACATAATGCGAGCTCATCGCGCCATTGTCCTCGTCGCCGGGATAGGCGTCTGGGGTGAAGCGCTCGAAGATCCGGTTGGCCCAGTAGCTGGCGAGATCCGGCCGGCCGACATCGCTGAACAGCCAGGGCGTGGCGAAGCTCGGTTCGTTGGTGATGTCGATCAGGTTGGCATCCAGCGCGTGGCGCAGCCGTTCCACGAAGCGCGTGCGCCCGCCCATCGCCGCCACCATGCCGGGGATGTCGTGCAGCATGGTGTAGGAATAGACCCAGGCCGTGCCCTCGTAGAAGCCGACATTGTCATAGGTCGTGCCGTCCCAGCCGAGCTTGGGATCGATCGCCTGGAAGCGGCCATCGGCATAGCGCGGCAGGATGAAGCCGGTGAAGCCGTCGCTGGTCGCATCGGGGTTCCAGACCTTGCGCCAGTTGCCCGATCGGGCGCGCAGCGCCTTGGCCTCATCGGTACTGCCGATCGCCTCGGCGAGCTTGGCCGCATAGAAGTCGTTGAGCGCGAACGCGGGCGTGGACGAGCCCGATTTGGCGCGCTGGTTGTCCGGCTCCGGGCTGCGATCGCCCACCGCGAACCAGCCGTCGACCAGATAGCGCGGCCGCCGTTCCTCCCAGGCATTGTGCAGCGCGACCGGCGCGGCCTTGCGCCAATCAATGCCGGGCACGCCGCGGATCAGCGCCTCGCCCAGCACATTGTCCACCTCGTCGCCGCCCTGGCCGACAGGATAGTTGCGCCCGGCGATGAACGCGGTGTGCGCGGCGCCGAAGCGCTCGAAGGTCCGCACGATCGAGGCGACATTGCCGCGATAGACGCTGGGCCGCAGCAGCGACATCAGCGGGAAGCCGGTGTGATAGGTGTCCCACAGCGTGTAATAATCGTCCCAGTGCGGCGTCGCCCGGTCGGCGGGCGTCTGGTCGCGGCTGCGGTCGCGCGGCTGGATCGCGCTGTGATAGAGCGCGGTGTAGAAGCGGCGCTTGTCGGCATCGCCCACGCCGTCGATCGTCGCGCGGGCAAGCTCGCGGTTCCAGTCGGCGCGCGCGCCTGCCTTCACGCCGTCGAAGTCCCAGCCGGGAATGTCCTCGGCGAGCAGTTCGGCGGCGCGCTCGGCGCTGGTGAAGGAGACCGCCAGCTTCATCAGCACCGGCTTGTCCGGGCTGGCATCGAACTGCCACCAGCCGGCGAGCTGGGTATCGGCCGGCGCGGTGGCGCTGGTCGCGCCGGCGCGGTCCTCCTTGCCGATGCGCACGCCCCAGCGGCTGGGCTTGCGATCGAGCTGGGCGACGAACCAGATGTCGACCTCGGCCGGGTTCCAGTAGCTGCGCGCCCGCACCCGCCCGGTGATCCGCCCGGTGGCCGGATCGAGCGTCACATCGGCACCGGCACTCGCCAGCTCGCCGCGGATCTTGCGGGTGATGTCGAACACCAGGGTCGCCGGCTTCCCCGCCGGATAGGTGAAGCGGTAGAGCGCGGCAAAGGGCGCCGGCGTCACCTCCGCGCGGATGCCGTAGCGGGTAAGCGTGACGGCATAGGCATCCGCCGCCAGCCGCTCGTCCGCCTTGGGCGAAAGGTGCTGCGCCTCGTCGAACACCGGCTCGCCGGTCTGGGGGGAGACGAGGAAGGTGCCATAGGTCGTCCGCCCGCCGGACCCTTGGGTATGCAACTGGGCGAAGCCGCTCAGTGGCGCATCCTTGTCATAGCCGGCATTGCTGCCGGTGAGCGTCTCCGGGCTGGGATGGATCGAGCCGGCCGGGCGCGCCGGGCCGGGCACGGTATCGCCCTGGTTGTCGTTGCCGGTGCCGATCCTGGGATCGACATAGCGGGCAAGATCGGTCTGCGCCGCCGCCGGATGCGCCGCGATGCCCGCCAGCAGCAGCGCGGCCAGCGTGAGGCGGCGGGTGGTTCCATGGCGCATCGTCTTCTCCCCTGTACGCAAATTACCAGCTGGTGCGGATCGGTCCATCCACGCGGCGATCCGCAAGGTCGCGGCTGCCCCACAGCCGGAAGCGGGTGACCGCGTCGAGCTGGAAGGCGGTGCCTTGCGGCACGCGGAGGTCGTGCGCATCGAAGCCGTCGACGTCGCGCAGCCAGAAGGCCGGGCGCGCATCGGCGGCGCGGGTGCGGATTTCGACATGCGACAGCGCGATGTTGCGCGCGTGCCGCACGAACAGGCCGGTCGCGGGCAGATCGCCGAACATGGTGGGCTCGGGATAGCCCGCCTCGTTTTCGGGCGGGTCGATCGCGGCCATGGCGGCGTTCTGTCCGCCGACCTGTTCGACGAACAGGTTGCTGATCCGCACATCCTCCACCGGATGGCCGGCAACGCCCGCGATGATCGAGGGGAGGGGGGCCGCGCCCGAGGCGACGACATTGTCGATCAGCACCCGCTTCAGCGTGCCCGGCATCGCATCGGCGGGCCCGCGCATCCGCTTGCCCAGGCGCAGGAAGATGGGCGCGGTGGTCACGTCGCGCATGGTGAGGTTGGTGACGGTCACGTCCTCCAGCCGCGCGCCGTCCACCGTCTCCAGCGCGAGGCCGCGGCAGGTGTCGAACACGCAGTTGCTGATCGTCACGTTGCGGAAGCCGCCATTGCTCTCCGTGCCCAGCTTGATCCGACCATGGGTGCTCTTCGGCGCGGGCGGGAACGGGCGGAAGCTGCCGTCGAGCACCGATCCGATCGCATAGCTGCCGCTCACCGTGCAGTCGCTGATCGTCAGGTTTTCGGTCCAGCGGGGGTAGCCCAGCGCGAACGAGGATTTGGGACAGATCGCATCGTCCCACGGCGCGTTGATCGTGCAGCGGCTGACATGGACGTTGCGGCAGCAATCGATGTCGAGCCCGTCGCGGTTGGTATCGATCAGCAGATTGTCGATCGTCATGTTGTCGCAGCCGGTGGCGAGCAGCGCGAACCAGCCGCCCTCCAGCACGCGGAAATCGCGCAGGGTGATGTTGCGGCACAGCTTGAGCGCGATCGCCTTGTCGCCCACGCCGGGCATGCCCGAGATCGGCCGGCCGACGTCATAGTCATGGCCGCGGCCCAGGCCCTTGCCCCAGATCAGGCCGGGGCCTTCGATCGCGATGTCTTCCAGCCCCTCGCCCCAGATCAGCGCGTTGCGCCAATGGCCGTGGCCGTGATCCTGATAGGCGGCATAGCCGGGGGGAAGATCCGGCGCATGGTCGTAGCCGCCGCTGGCCATGCCCTCGACCGGCGTGTCGGCAGCGAGCAGCACCGCGCCGCTATCCAGGTGCAGGGTGATGTGGCTCTTCAGCCGGATGCTGTACGAACGATAGGTGCCCGCCGGCAGCCACACGGTGCCGCCGCCCCGCGCCGCGGCATGCTCGATCGCCCGGTTGATCGCGGGGGAGTCGAGCGCCTTGCCATCGCCCCTCGCCCCGAAGGCGCGGACGTCGACCACGGCCTCCCCCGCCGCTGCGCGGGCCGCCAGCCGATACGGCGCGCTCAACGCCGCTAGCACCGCGCCCCCTGCCAGAACGCTCCGCCGGCGAAGCCCGCATTCTTTCATCCCCGTCTCCAAGAAAAGCTGGCGACGCCCCGTTCAGCGGGCGTCGCCAAGGTGGGAGGGCGTAGCGGAACGCGATCCTAGAAGGTAGCGCGCGCGGTGAGTGTGAAGGTGCGCCCGTCATAATCGGCGCGGCGGATCAGGCGGGGATCGTTCTCATATTCGATACGGATCGCGTTGGTGAGGTTGTAGGCGTCGAACGAAAGTGAGAACTGCTCGTTGACGTTGTACGACGCCGAGAGGTCCATCTGGCCGCGTGCCTTCACCTGGCGCGCGGCGCCGGTGAAGGTTCCGGCCGAAGCCAGATCATATTTGCTGCGCACATTGTACACCAGCCGCAGGCCGTAATCCTTGGTCTCGTAATAGCCGATCACGTTGGCATTGTGCTTCGAAACACCCGGCAGCGTCGCCGCCGCGCCGCTCGAGGTCGTGCCGCTGATGTCGGTGAAGGCGTAGTTGAAGCCGCCCCCCAGATGGCGGAGCAGGCCCGGCAGGAAGTCCAGAGACTGCTGCAGGTTGAACTCCACGCCGCGCACGGTGACCGGATTGGTCTGGTTCACGAAACCGCTCGCCGAAACCAGGAACGGTGTCGGCACCGGACCGCCGGTGTAGATCTGGCTGCTTTCGCAGCGATCGCCGTTGATCCGCAGCGTGCCCAGGCCCAGCGCACTGGCATCGGCCGGGCACAGCCGGGTGGGATCGGTGATCTGGGCGATCAGGCCGGTGATCCGCTTCTGGAACGCGGCCAGCGAAATGATGCCGTTCGGCCGGTTATACCATTCCAGCGACATGTCCAGCGAGGTGGAATCATAGGGCCGCAGATTGGGGTTGCCCAGCGTGACCGAATAGACGCCATTGTCCGGGTTGCCGACCACCGTGGCCGGCGTGAACTGGCGCGGCTGCGGGCGGACATAGGTGCGATACGCCGCACCGCGCAGCATCAGCTTGTCGCTCAGGTCCGCGACGACGATGAACGACGGCAGCCACTTGCCGTAGGACTGCCGGTAGGTGTTCGCCGCGAAGTCGCTCGGCGAACCGATCGTGCCCGTGAGCCGCACGCGATCCAGCGCGTCGATCGTGTTGCGGGCACGCTCGTAGCGCAGGCCGCCATTGCCGCGCACCCGGATGCCGCCCAGCTCGAATTCATATTTCAGCTGGCCATAGAGCGATGCGACGTCGGTCTGGTTGGTGAAGTTGTAGAGGGAATAATTGTTGTCGTTGTAGCGGATATTGTAGCCCGAGGGGGAAAGCGCCCCGCCCGGATAGAGGGTGACCGGCGTCAGCGCCGCGATCGCGTCGTCGAAGCGGGTCGCCTGCCAGTTGGTCGTATAGGTGCCCAGCTTGCCGCCGAAGAAATCGCCCGTCACGGGCGCGGTGGTCACCAGATCGCCGGTGATGTTCTGGACCTGCAGCCCGAAGGCGGAGGTGCGATAGCCCTGCGAGATGAACTTGTTGCGCTCGAACCGCGCTCCCACCTGGATGCCGCTCAGCACGCTGCCGTCGAACGTCCGCTCCACCTCCGCCTGGCCGGCGAACAGTTCGTTGGTCGCATAGCTCTGCGTGCCGGTGAACTGCATGCGATTGGTGCGCCCGGCGGTAGTCGGCGTGTTGTAATATTGGGTCGGATCGGTAACCCCGCCCCAGTACCAGGTCGGCACTGCACTGGTGACCAGCGGCGTCGGCGACAGCGCGTAGTAGAATTTGGAAATGTCCCCCGCGCCGGTGCGCAGCGAACCGGTAGCACCGTTGCCGGCGGTGGTCTGGATCCGATCGAAGTCGATCGAGGTCTCCTCGGACTTGTTGTCCGCCTTGGAGGCGGTCAGCACCGTGGTGACGCGCCAGTCGTCGTTGCGCCACTCGCCCTTGCCGTCGATGCCCCAGCTGCGCTGGCGGATGCCCAGCCGCCGGGTCGACATGCGCGAGTCCGGATTGGTGAAGTCGATATCGGTGACGACGTAGCGGCCGTCGCTCAGCTGCACCGGATTGCTCTTGGCGGTCAGGCCACTTGCGTCGTTCTCACCGACGATCAGGATGTACTGGTTGGTCTGCGGCAGGCGGCGATCGGTGTAGAAGCCGGTCACGCTCAGCCGCGTCTCGTCGTTCGGCTTCCACTCGGCACCCGCGGCGCCGGTGTAGAGATCGCCTTCGTTGAGGCGCGAATATTGCCGCATCGACGATTCGTACAGCACGCCCCTGGTGCTGGTGGTGCCGGTGCACGACGGGCACGCGGCCGAGCGGGCGTAATAGCTGCCGAGAACGCTGGCATTGGCCTGCGCCTGTGCCGCCGAGAAGTTCGAATAGCTGTTGAACTGCACCGAATCCCGGCGGAAATTCTCGTGCTTGTAGGCAAGCACGCCGAACAACCCGAAGCGGTCCGAAGACAGGTGGTTATAGCCGACGGTAGCCCCGGGCGCGAAGGTTTCGCCCAGCTGGTTATACTCCATCGAAGCCTTGATGAAGCCCCCTTCCTTGCGGCTGAGCGCGGTGGCGATCTGCAGGTCGACATTGCCCGAAAGGCCGCCCGACTGGGCATTGGCCATCGGCGACTTGTCGATCACGATCGCGCTGAAGATGTCGGCGTTGAACGCACCCAGCGGGGCTGCCTCGCTCAGGATCGGTTCGGCGAAGGCAACGCCGTTCAGCGTCATGCGGGCATATTCGCCGGGCAGACCGCGCAGGTTGATGGTGGCGTTCCGGCCCTCCGCCTCGCGGTTGATCTGCACGCCGGGCACGCGCTGCAGCGCTTCGCCCACGTTCAGGTCGGGAAAGCGGCCGAGGCCGTCGGACGAGATGCCGTCGGTGATCGCCACTTCGTTGCGCTTGGAGCGGATCGCGTCGGTATAGCTCTGGCGAAAGCCGGTGACGACGATTTCGCCCTGAGCTCCGGCCTCTTCCACCCCGCGGTCCTGGGCGGCCGGGGCATCGCCCGTCGGCGCGGCCGGCGTTTCCTGTGCCAGCGCTGGCACGGCGGTAAGCGCGGTAGCGGCAAGCAGGACCGCAGCCAGCGAGCTACGCGAAACGTCAACGGCGATCGTCATGAAATCCCCTCTCCTTGGGCGGGCAAAAGCCGCATCACACCGGCCGCTTTTCCGACACTTGTGGTCGGTTCGAGTGGCTGGACCTCTTGGTCGGACCAATTAATGCAAAATGAAGAATTTTGTCAAACGTTCCCAATGATGCGTATAAAATGCTGAATCAAAATAGGAATTTTGCAACGCGGGCGGGAATCGAGCTGCCATGGGCAATTCGGGTGCGTCTCGATTTTCCGGACCGCGACAACAGCGTCGGTCGGTTCGATCTCATGGAACGGCTCTTGTGGATCGAGTTGTCGGGCAGGCTGAGGAGATATTCGCTATGCGACGCCGTCGCAGGAGCCCAGGCGCCTTCGTTCGCTCGGCGATGATCAAGCCGGCTCTACCTGGCGCTTCGGCTCCTGGGGCCAAGCGCTCACGCCGCCAGCGGCGATCGCCTGGCAGAGCCATCGAACTGGAGATCGACGGTATCGCGGTGAAGATCGCGCGCGGCGCCGACACAGGTCTGATTGCGGCGGTGATCGATGCGCTCAAGGCATCCCGGTGATCGGACCTGGCGCGGCTGCTCGCGTGATGGTGGCGACGCGCCCGGTAGATTTCCGCAAGGGCGCGGATTCCCTGGCCGCACTGGTCACGGCCGAATATGGCGGCGATCCGTTCTCGGGCGTGATCTACGTGTTTCGGGCGAAGCGGGCGGACCGGATCAAGCTGGTCTGGTGGGACGGCACCGACCTGTGTCTGATGGCCAAGAAGCTCGAGGCGGGCGGGCTTCAAGTGGCCCGGTATCCGTGATGGCGTTATGCGCCTGACGGCGGCGCAGCTCGGCGCTCTTCTGGAGGGTCTGGACTGGCGTCGCGTGCATGGCGGACGCCGACCGCAGGCGCCTCGGATTGCCGGTTGACGGGGCCGTGATCGGTTGATTCACGGCCTCCATGCTGATGGAAGCGGACCTTCCCGACGACGTTGATGCGCTCCGCGCGCTCGTCCCCGACCAGGCCCGCAAGCTGGAGAGCGCCGACGCCGAGGTCGAGTGCCTGCGAGCGATCATCGATGCTTTCCAGCGCCATCGCTTCGGGCGTCGTTCCGAGCAACTCGATCCCGATCAGCTCCAGCTGGGGCTCGAGGATGCCGAGACGGCACTGGCCCATGCCGAGGCTGCCGGCTTGGCGAAGACAGTGCGCGCGCCTGGCGATCGGCCGCGCAAGACCAACCGTGGCGCGCTGCCCGCGCACCTCGAACGGATCGAGCAGCGCGTCGATGTCGAGGAGATTGATGGTATCAGGGCCTGCCCCTGCTGCGGCGGCGCGCTCCACCAGATCGGCGAGGATGTAGCCGAGCGGCTCGACGTGGTGCCGATCACGTTCCGGGTGCTGGTCACCCGCCGGCCGCGCTACGGCTGCCGCTCGTGCGAGAGCGCGGTGGTTCAGGCGCCAGCGCCGGCCCGCATCGTCGAGGGCGGCATCCCCACCGAAGCGCTGATCGCCCAAGTGCTGGTCGCCAAGTATGCCGATCATCTGCCGCTCTACCGCCAGGCGCAGATCCATGCCCGGCAGGGCGTCCAGCTCGACCGTTCGACGCTGGCCGACTGGGTTGGCCGGGCGGCCTGGTATCTGCGGCCGCTGCGCGACCATATCCAGGATGGGCTGCGGCACTCCGAGCGCTTGTTCGCCGACGAGACGATGGTACCGGTGCTCGATCCGGGGCGCGGCCGGACCAAGACCGGCCAGCTATGGGCCTATGCCCGCGACGATCGGCCATGGGGCGGCGTCGATCCCCCGATGGTCGCCTATATCTATGCCGCCGACCGGAAGGCCGAACGGCCCGAGGCCCATCTCGGGGACTTCGCCGGCATCCTGCAAGTTGACGGCTATGGCGGCTATGCGGCTCTCGCCCGGCGCCGGCAGCATGTCAGACTCGCCTTCTGCGGGGCGGAGCAGCCCAAGGTTCCGGCGATGCGCAGCATCGTTGGAAAGGCTGCGGAGGGGCATGTCCCGCGCAACTTCCATGCGTTGGCCGACAGCTCGCCGGTCGCGACCGATGTGCTGCGCCGGATCGCCTCGCTCTATGCCATCGAGGATGAAGTGCGCGGATCCTCGCCCGAGCAGCGCCGCGCGCCGCCCGCAGCCGCGTCATCGTCGGCGATCTCCACCTCTATCTCGAAGCTCGGCTCCGCCAGCTCAGCGCCAAGAGCAGGCTCGGCGAGGCGATCCGCTATGCGCTCACCCGATGGGAAGGCCTCGCCCGGTTCCTTGATGACGGCCGCATCGATCTGGACAGCAATACCGTCGAGCGATCGATCAGGCCCCTGGCCCTCAATCGCAAAAACGCCCTGTTCGCCGGCTCAGACGAAGGCGGTGACAACTGGGCGGTGATCGCCACCCTTATCGAATGCTGCAAGCTCAACGCCGTCAACCCGCACGAATGGCTGACCAGGACGCTCTCCAAGCTCGCCAACGGTCACCCCGCCAACAACGTCGCCGAACTCTTGCCTTGGACGGCCGTGGCCTGAAAACAGCGGTTACGTTGTACAGCGTCTTGTACGTACTATAAACGCTCGACGCGTCCTGCCAACGGCAGCCCGCCTGCAGCACATGGACGATGCCGCTGATCACCCGACGGTCGTCTACCCGCGGCACACGTCGCGGCGTGTTTGGAAGCAGCGGCCGTAGCCGATCCCGCTGCTCGTCGTTCAGCCAGAAACTCTCCCGGTAATTCACTCTCCACTTCAACGTGCAGGGTGAATCACATCTCTCGCGCCGAAGGAATCCCGTTTGTGGGCCCCGGCCCTAATGCGGTGAAGCCGATCGCATAACTGCCGCGTATTTTCGAAAGCCATATAGCCTTAAAGGTCCCGCGGCCGTAGCGTCACGTACGCCGCGTCCGTCTTTTGTATCCAACGTGTAACGAATTCATGTAAGTCGCACACGCCCCTGATATTTGATGTTTCGAAAATGAAACTTTAGGAAGCACGCCGGCGCGAGTTCGATATGACGTCGGTACCCCCTTACTGTTCCTGATGGTGCTTCAAAGGCTGATAAAAGCCTTTGGTCAAGGAGTGCCCTTCGAAAGATAATGTTGCGTACAGATGTTTTTTCCTCTGCGATCGTTGGTCATGGACTTTGTACTCCATGACCATGTTGTCAGTTTGACGCTACCGATCTAGAGAGTGTTGAGAACACCTAAACAGGGGGTTCTAAATATCATTGATATATCAATGATTTATCCGTATATTCCTGAAACGGAATAACTAGTTTTGTTTCGCCGCGCAAGTCCGCCTGCTTAAAATCCCGGCACATTGCGCTTTCTGAGCGCCCGGGCGACGCCAGGGGGAGCCAGATTTTTATCGCCCCCGACGCCATTCCAGCACTGCGGACGCCCGTTCAGGTGCGCTGTGATAGATCCGAGAAGGTCATGGTGCTGGTCTGCCACATACGTCGTGCAATGCTTCGTTCCTCTGGTCCGGTGGCGCTAGCGTAAATAGCAGTTGTACGCATGTCAGCATGTCCAAGCCATCGCTGCACCAAGTTTAACGGTACTTGCGATTGAATGGCAGTAACGCCGAAGCAATGACGAAGCCCTTTTGGCATTGCATGCGATCCATTTAAGCCAGCAGCAGCCATTACCTTGCGAATTCGACGATATGCGGTAACGCGCGAAAAAGTCCACAATCTTAAAGCATCAAGGCCCTGCATGATATGTGGTCGCAAGTTATGTGAGTCTACAATAAAGTCAATTAGCTCTTTAGGTACTGGCACACTTCTAAAAATCCCCCGCTTTCTTTTTTTAAGGCATTCTATTATAATCATTCCAGATTGAATATCTATACTTTTTGTAGTTAAAGATAATGCTTCTGATATGCGGCATCCTGTTGCGGATATAATCATACAAAGTGTTAATGTGCTTAAATCGAATCTATGTGCGGCCTTTAGGAAGGCGTTTCTCTCTGATTTGGTAAGATATTTTCGTTGACCGCTTCTGTCATATATCAATTGCTGCATTTTTCCGACCCGTGATTTGACTTTTTATTTAATACCAGGGCTTTGCCGTAAACCACAATCGTCCAACCATGTAACAAAACTAGTTATTCCGTCTCATCGCGGGGGGTGATGCCCTCGCATGATGATGGGGGCGAAGATGCGGATAGGGGGGTTCTGGCGGCGTTTCGACCGAGGGCTAAATGTCTCGGTCGGCCTCGTTCGTGCAGCCCCTCCCGGTGCGGGCCAGTCGGTCAATCCGGCATGGGCCGCGTTGGTGGTGGCCGTGCGCATCGATAATCTCGACCTGATTCGTATCGCGTTCGGCAGTGCCGCAGAGGTGGAGGTTTCCAGCGCGGTGTGGCGTGCGCTGCAAAATCGCCTAGCCTCTTCTTCCGCCGTTGTCGGCGAGTGTATCGAGAAATCGCAGGACGAGTTTCTCTTCGTGGTCCGTGCGGCCACCGAGGTTGGCGCTGGATCGCATGATTTCCTGCGTAGGCAAGTTGGTTCCTGGCTGCTCGAGTTGGGTTGCCAGCCGATCTCCGGACCTGGTTCTGAAATGCATGTCGCGCTCTCTTGGAGTTCGGTTGATGCAGGGCCTCGCTGCGACGACAAGGACGTGCTGCATCACCTGGTGATCGAGGCGCGAAACCTTCTCCCGCACATGCGGGATGGCAGCGTGCCACAATTCTCCCGACCGGAATGGGTGCGGCGGGACATGATGGTCGCGGCCGGGCATTATGCCGCGCTCGCGTTAGGGGAGCTCCAGTTCGCCTGGGAGCCGGTTCGCGCGATCGACGACGACGCGCTGCTGTACATGCGCGCGGTCGCTGCGGTTCCGGGCGTGGTCGGTGAGGTCATCGACCGGGAGGCAGGGTATCGCGCCTTGGAGCGCCTCCGGCTCGTTGCCGCCTTCGACCAGTCGCAGGTGTGGCTTGCGATCGACCATGTCGCCCGCGGCGGTGGACGCGCCGTGTGCGTTCCGGTCTCGGCGATCAGTTTCCGGCGGTCCGCGTGGTGGGATGGCGTGATGTCCCGGCTCGCCGCGCAGCGTGCGCTGGCGGAACGCCTGCTCATCGCGATTGACTGCAATCAGTTCGCGCTCTCGCCTGGCAGCGCTGCCGAACTGGCCGATCAACTGCGCCGGCTCGGCTGCAAGATCGTGCTGCACGGCTTCGGTGGTGGGCAGGTGGCCTTTGCGGGACTCCTGGCGCTGCGGCCGGACGTCATCATGCTCGATCCGTTTCTGATCCGGCTGGCCGGGCGCGGAGGGCGGGATTTCGCGTTGTTTCGTCAGGTCGTCGCGCTTGCTTCCGTACTGGCGCCGGTCGTCGCAGCCGAGGGGTTGGACACGGCCGCCCACGCCGAACTGGCATTGGATGCAGGGGTGGCGTGGGCCTGCGGCGGCTATGCCGGTCTGCCGACATGGCGTGGGCCAGAGGCGCATGCAGGCCGCCCGGCGCGCATTCCGCCCTTCCAGTGGTCGGATGTCGCGGCGGAGTGGGTCGGGTGAGCCAGGGTGTCGATCCGCATGAACTTGGTCCCGACCTCGAGGGCGATGGTGGTGATGTCTGGCGTGGTCTTGGTTTTGGCCTCCCTTTGTCGTTGCTGTTGTGGGGGGTGATTATCGTGATCTGTTGGCTGTTGTCGTAGTGGCCGGTGGAAACCCATATAAAACAATAGGATAATTCGCGTGATCGCTGCGCATCATAGAGTTTTGCTTGCCTTGCTTTCGCTGTTCACTGGGTCGGTTGCTGCTGCGCAGGACGTGGCCGGGCAAAAGACGGGCGCGGGAAAGGCGCCGGCGGTTGCTGCGGCGCGCGCGCCGCAGGGGGCGGTGCCGGCCGCCGCGGAAACCGGGGATCGGTGGCTGTCGCCCACTGCGTTTCTGAATGTCGCGAACCTGATTTCGAGCCGGGCGGCGGCCGGTGAGGCGGGCGCACTCTACGACCAGGTCTCGCCGATCATCAAGGCGCGGTTCACCCGCGACGCGTTCGTCGCGGAATTGAACAAGAGACTCTCGGGTAAAGTAGTGCTGCGAAACTGGCAGGGTATTAATCAGGTTCTGGTCGCTGGAAATTCCAAAGAAAGTGAAAACAAGCCGGGAGAGTATGTCCTGGTGAATTTGTTGGTTGTCACTGAAGATGTGAATTCAAAACTGCAATTAAGGTCTGAGGTGCTTTCTTTCTATCACGAACCCAGCGGTGCATGGCAGCTTTCCGGGTATCAGATCGATAGTAAAAAACTGTAATTCCGAAATATAAAAACAATCTTATCGGCTGTGTCTCAGTAGCGTTTGTGTATCAATTTAGAAGTCATAAGGGGAACTTTTGTGACCAGTAACCGCGTAAATGGAAGTTCGGCGCAAGGCAAAGGGCTTGTCGCCAATGTCGGACGGATTGTCGGTATCGACGGGGCATTGAGCAAAAATATGCGCCGTCGGGTGATGGCGGTTCTTCGGCTGTCTTCGATGTATGTCGTGTTCGGTCGCAAGGTGGGGGTTGGTGCCGTCGGAGTTGGTGGGGGCGTTCATTTTTCGTTCTCGCTGCCTGCCGTGCGCCAATCGGGCATGGTTGTGGCGGGGGCGGCAGGTCTGCGTCCGGCAAACTTGCTGTATGTGCTTGCAGCTGCCGGTGCTTTGATGGCCCCGGACGCAGCCTTCGCTCAATATAGTCTTTTGTGTGTAACTGGTAATGCTACTACTAATGGCACAGCAAATACAAATACGGCTACCGTCGACAGTAGAAACCCTAATGTGATTTCTGCCAGTGAGAATAATTGCTTCACTACAGCATCAAGAGGTGGGTCGCTAGGAGATGCCGTGGCTCAGCTTTACTCAAGCGCCCCTGGTTCTGGTGACTCGTTGCTAGAGGTAAACTCGACAAAACAGATAATTTCATTCACGCCAGGTGGTATTGCCACGATAGTAAGGCAGGCTAATGACGTCATAACTGGCGTAGCTGGAAATTCATTCAACAATATTGCTGGGCAGGTTCTTACGAATAACAGCACCTATGCGGTCAACGGTGGTCAGTTATTCGCGGTGAGCTCGTCGCTCTCCACCGGCATCGCCAACACCAATACCGCCTTAACGACACTGTCGACCTCGACGTCGACCGGCCTGAGCACGACCAACAGCAACGTGACGGCACTGTCGACCTCGACCTCGACGGGTCTGTCGGGTGCGAATAGTCGGATCACGTCGGTGTCGACGGGTCTGAGCACGACCGATAGCCGGGTCACAGCCTTGTCGACCTCGACGTCGACGGGACTGTCGGGCGCGACCAGCGGAATCACGTCGCTGTCGACGGGCCT
>NZ_AGFU01000054.1 GCF_000226955.1 Sphingomonas elodea ATCC 31461 | reverse complement strand
GCTCTTGAGTGCGGTGTGGAGCTTTCAACGTGTTGCGTGTCGTGCGATAAGGACGGTGTTGCGCTGCAGTGCGGAAAAGTTTACCCGGCGGTGGCGTGTAGACAAATGGTAATTGGGGGCGGTTTTGGAACATTCGGAGTTGCTCGCGCGGGTTCGCGAGATCATGATCGATGTATTCGACGATGAAGATCTGACGATCACGCCGGCGACCACGGCCGACGATGTCGACGAGTGGGACAGCCTCAGTCATATTCGCCTGATCGTTGCGATGGAGCGGGCGTTCGGGATCAAGTTCGCGAATGCCGAGATCGAAAGTCTCGAGAATGTTGGCGATCTGATCGATGCGATCGCGAAGAAGACGGGACGCACCCAGTAGGGAATTCGGCATGCTTTCTGACCTTGCGTGGCTGCCCCTGCCGCCAGCGGATTTTCGCGTTCAGCTGAATGCCCTCAAGTCCGGCGTGGCCGCGGGGGACGTGGCCAGTCTGCAGCGCCTGCTGTCGCTGGCGCTCTGCCGTCTGGACGACAGCCAGCTGAACAAGCTGGCAAATGCGTCGCGGCAGGTACCGGAGGCGAATCCGTTCTTCAGCCCGGTCAAGCTGGGGCTGCTGGGTGACGGCACGCTGTCGCTGCTGGGGAGCGCCATCGCCGGGTCGGCGGTGCGCCACGGGCTGCGCGTCGAGGTGGTCGAGGGCAGCTACGGCGCCGCGGTATCCGACGCCACCGATGCCGGCAGCCACCTCCATAGTGCGGGCCTCGACATGGCGGTACTCGCGCTCGACTATCGCTTGGCCGGCCTCGATACCCCCAAGCTGAGCGAGGCGGAAGCGGCGCAGGCGGTGGAAGACGCGCTCGGCCGCATCCGCATGATTGTCGACGGGCTCCGTCCGGGACTGGCTGGGCCGATGCTGGTGCAGACATTGCCGACACCGGTGGAGCCGCTGTTCGGCAGCTTCGACCGGATCCATGCCGGCTCGGTCTATGCCATGGTCGAGGCGCTGAATGCGCGGCTGGTCGAGTGGGCGCGCAAGGGAGACGTCGTCCTGGTCGACATCGCCCGCCTGGCGGGCAGCGTCGGTGCCGAGCGGTGGCACGATCATGGCCATTGGCATGCTTCCAAGCTCGGCTTCGCGCCGGAATTCATCCCCGTCTACGGGGACATGGTCGCGCGCACGCTGGCGGCGGTAAAGGGCAAGACCAAGAAGGCGCTGGTCCTCGATCTCGACAACACGTTGTGGGGCGGGATCATCGGCGACGACGGACTGGACGGCATCCAGCTGGGCCAGGGCAGCGCGGCCGGCGAAGCCTTTGTCGCGATCCAGCGCCTCGCGCTGGATCTGCGCGCGCGCGGCATCGTGCTGGCGGTCTGCTCGAAGAACGAGGAGGCCGCTGCCCGCTCGCCGTTCCAGTCGCATCCCGAGATGCTGCTGAAGGAAAGCGACATCGCGGTGTTCCAGGCGAACTGGACTGACAAGGCGTCCAACCTGCGCGCAATCGCCGAGACGCTGAACATCGGCGTCGACGCGCTGGTGTTTCTCGACGACAATCCGGCTGAACGCGCCCAGGTCCGCGCCGAGCTGCCGGTGGTGGGCGTGCCCGAGCTGCCGGCCGATCCGGCGCTCTATCCGCGGATGCTGGCGGCGGCCGGCTATTTCGAGACGATTGCGCTGTCCGACGAGGATCGCGCCAGGGCCGACCAGTATCAGGCCAATGCCGCGCGCGCGCAGCTGCTGACGGCAGCTTCCGACATGGAAGGCTATCTGCGCTCGCTGGCGATGACCTGCTCGATCCAGCGGGTCAACGCGACAGGGCGTGCGCGCGTGGCGCAGCTGATCAACAAGTCCAACCAATTCAACCTCACGACCCGCCGCTACACCGAGCCGGAAGTTGAGGCGCTAGCGAACGACCCATCGAAGCACATCGTGCAGATTCGCCTGGTCGACCGCTTCGGCGACAACGGCATTATCTGCGTGCTCATTGCCGACAAGAACGGCGCCGACTGGGAGATCGACACCTGGCTGATGAGCTGCCGGGTGCTGGGCCGGCGGGTCGAGCAGGCGGCGCTGGGGCACCTGATCACGGCCGCGCGCCGGGCCGGTGCCGACCGCCTGATCGGGCGCTACATTCCCTCAGCCAAGAACATGATGGTCGAGCAGCATTACCAGAAGCTGGGCTTCCAGAAGCTGGAGCAGACACCGGAGGGGCACAGCTTGTGGGAGCTCCGGCTCGACGGATGCACGCCGGCCGACCTGCCGATGACGCTCGTCGACGAGGCGCTATCGGACACGGCGGCATGAGCGGGAGGCCCGAAGATCCGGCCGCGGCGATCGAGGCGCTGCCAGAGACACCAAGGATCATCGAGCCCGTGCGCATGGTGCGACCGGCGCAGGGCGCCTGGGCCGGCATTGCCGCCCGGCACGCTTGAGGGGTGCCAAAGGGTTAAGCGATGCTGTTCAATTCCTTCTTCTTCCTCTTCGTGTTCCTGCCGGTCGCGTTCGTCGGGACCTATGCGCTGGGCCGGTGGCGCCAGGATGCGGCCAAGGTTGCGCTGACGCTGTTCTCGCTCGGTTTTTACGCCTGGTGGAAGCCCGAGCACCTGCCGCTGCTGCTCGGCTCGATCGTCTTCAACTATGTCGTCGGCGGGATCATCCAGCGGACGTACGACGCGGGGCGGCATCGCGCGGTCAAGCTGTGGCTGGTGTTCGGCGTGCTGGCCGACGTGCTGCTGCTGGGCTGGTTCAAATATGCCAACTTCGTCTTCGACAATGTCAACGCGGTGCTGGACACGCAGTACAGCCTGGGTCGCATCGCCCTGCCGCTCGCGATTTCCTTCTTCACCTTCCAGAAGATCGCATACCTTATCGACAGCGCGCGGGGCGAGGCGAAGCGCATGCGCTTTCTCGACTTTGCCCTGTTCGCGGCGTTTTTCCCGCAGCTGATCGCCGGGCCGATCGTCCACTACCAGGAAATCGTTCCCCAGCTGCGCAACCGGCTCTGGGGACGCCTGATCGCGCGGAACGTGATGGTAGGGTTGGTGATCCTCGCCATCGGTCTGTTCAAGAAGACGGTGATCGCCGACACGCTCTCGTCCTACGCCAATCCGTTGTTCGACGCGGAGGCCGGCGGGCAGCATTTCGGGTTGGCCGGCGGCTGGCTGGCAGCGATCACCTACACGCTGCAGCTCTATTTCGACTTTTCGGGCTATTCCGACATGGCGATCGGCCTGGGCCGGATGTTCGGCGTGAAGCTGCCGCTCAACTTCCACTCGCCGCTGCGGGCCTCGAGCATCATCGACTATTGGCGCCGCTGGCACATGACCCTGCAGCGCTTCATCGTCGCCTATATCTTCCAGCCGCTGTCGCTGCCGCTCAACCGGCGGGCGATGGAATACGGCCTGAAGGGCTGGAGCGCCTTCGCCATGGGCATTGCGCTGCCGACCTTCATCACCTTCGTGGTGATCGGCATCTGGCACGGTGCGGGATGGACGTTCGTTGCCTTCGGGGTGATGCATGCCGTCTATATCTGCGTCAACGAAGCCTGGCGCGAACGTCGCAAGCAGCGGCGTAAGTTCCTGAAGAAGAAGGGCATCACCCTTACCGACCCCGGCATGATGGAGCGTGCCGCCTATCACGTGCTGACGCTCCTCGCCGTTGCCTATGCCAACGTCATGTTCCGGGCGCGATCGGTCGGCGATGCCGTAGACATCTGGAGCGGAATGAGCGGTCTGCGCGGCGCCATCCTCGACGTCCCGTTCGATCTCGGCCTGGCGGCAACCATCCTTCTGGGAACCCTCATCATCATGTTTGCACCAAACACGCAGCAGATCATGCGCCGCTTCGATCCTGCCTATAACTGGCGCGACTGGCGCGATGTGGCACCCGCACGGCTGGACTGGACCTGGAAGCCCAATCTGCCCGGTCTTCTGTTCGCCGGCGCCGCCCTGTTTCTCGGTATCGCGTTCATCCAGCGGGGGCAGGGCATCTTCCTGTACTTCAACTTCTGATGGCCAGCTCCACCCCATCCCTCCACGCCGGCCGCAAGACCTGGCTGATCCTCGCCATCGCGCTGGGCTTCGCGGTGCTCGCGTCGCTCCTGCCCGAGAACCCGTACCAGCGCTGGCAGCTGCTGGGCGGTACCATCCATGCCCGGGCGCGCTGGATCTACGAACGCGTGCATGAGGACCCGACGCCGATCGACGTCGCGTTCGTGGGCCCCTCCCGGGTGGAAGCCGGCGTCTCCGCGCCGCGCCTGGCAGCCAGCCTCGCCGCACGCGGCCTGCCTGCCCATGTCGTCAACTTCTCGCTCCCGGAAACCGGGCGCAACATCAACGCGATGATCGTCGACGAGATGCTCTCGACCAAGCGGCCAAAGCTGCTCGTCATCGGCGTGTTCGAGAAGCCGTCGCGCTTCGGCCATTCCGCGTTCAAATATATCGCACCGCGCGCGATGCTCGCAAACCCCGGCTATTTCGGCAATATCAACTATCTGTCCGATCTCGCCTACGTCCCCTATCGCAGCATGAAGCTGTTCGCCGCCGACCTGTTCCCGCAGGCGCTGGGGCTGGACAAGTCCTTCGATCCCGCCACCTATCGCGGATCCGTGGTCGAGACCACCGGCGACGTCCGCCTGCCAGACGGCCGGATCAAGAACGGCTCGAAGCCTGGCACCCTCGCCGAGCTCCGCCGCGGCGTCGCCAAGCTCGAGCGCGGCACCAATCCACCGATCCTCGGTCCCGGCCTCGCCGATGTCGAGTTCGGCGACGAGCGCCACTTCATCCGCCACATCGCCGCCGCCGCACAGCGCCGCGGCGTCAAGATCGTCTTCCTGGCACTGCCCTATTATACCGGGCCTACCACCTTGCAGGAGGCCGATCTCTACCGCCGTTACGGCGAGATCTGGAATGCCGGCTTCCTCAGCAACCATCCCGAACTCTACAGCGACTATGCCCATCTCGATTCGCACGGCGCGCAGATACTGACCGACTGGCTCGTCGAACCCGTCGCCGCCGAACTCAGGAAGCATCGATGATCCTCGCAGACCCGCCCCTCCACCATGTCGGCATCGTCCAGCCGGACGAGGACGCCGTACAGGCGATGATGGCCACCCTCGGCCTCACCGAAGACTATCGCGGCTATGTGCCCCAGTTTCAGGCAACCTGCATCTTCACCCGCGCCGCCGGCCGCTCGCCCATCGAATTCGTCGTCCCCGACGGCGGACCGCTCGAGCGATTCAACAAGGGCGCAGGCGGCATCCATCATCTCGCGTTCGAAGTCCCCGACCTCGCCGCGGTCGAGGCCCATTTCGCCGCCCTCGGCTCCCCGATGCTCGAAGAACGCTCCGTCCAGGGCGCCGGCAACTTCCTCTGCAACTTCCTAAGACCCTCCGCCACACGCGGCGTCATCGTCGAATATATCCAAATCCTCTGACACCTCGCTGGCAAGGACCGCGCTCTCACGATGGAGGGTCGATCACCAGCAGCAAACGCGTTTCGCCGGTGTCCGTTAGCGGCGGCGAGCGATGCAGAATGGCCAGCGGT
>NZ_AGFU01000055.1 GCF_000226955.1 Sphingomonas elodea ATCC 31461 | reverse complement strand
CGCTGCCCCCGGCAGCGCCTGAACAGCGCGGGGCGCTGTTCACCCGATGCGGGGTTGGGGTGGGGGACTCTCCACGAGCGACGGACTTGTGGATCGGTCAGGCCCCACCCCCACCCCCCTGAAGGGGACGGGCTTAAGAAGGTAGAAGAGACGATGACCACCGCGACCACCTCCCGCCAGCGCCCCGCCGCGCTGCTCCTCACCCCCGCCGCCGAGGCGCGCATCGCCGCGCTGATGGCGAAGGCGCCGGAAGGCACGGTCGGCGTCAAGCTCTCCACCCCGCGTCGCGGCTGCTCGGGGCTCGCCTATTCGGTCGATTATGTCAGCGAGGCCAAGCCGCTCGACGAGCGGATCGAGACCCCCGGCGGCACCTTCTTCGTCGACGGCGCCTCGGTGCTCTACCTGATCGGCTCGACGATGGACTGGGTGGAGGATGATTTCACCGCCGGCTTCGTGTTCACCAACCCCAACGCCAAGGGCACCTGCGGCTGCGGCGAAAGCTTCATGGTCTAAAGGCTCCGGCTGGAGTAGATCCGCCGAAATGACTGACGTTGCGGACACTGCCGCGCTGCCGATCTGCGTGGCGGCGCTCTACCAATTCACCCGGTTCGACGATCCGGCAGGCCTGCAGGGCCCCCTGGCGAAGCTCTGCTGTTCTCAGGGCGTGAAGGGCACGCTGCTGCTCGCGCGCGAGGGGATCAACGGCACGATCGCGGGCAGCGACGACGCCATTGCCGCGGTGGTCTCACATGTCCGTGCGCTGCCGGGCTGCGACGGGGCCGATGTGAAATATTCCCGCGCCGCCGCGCAGCCCTTCTACCGGATGAAGGTGCGCCTCAAGCGCGAGATCGTGACGATGGGCCAGCCGGACATCGACCCGCTGGCGAGCGTCGGCACCTATGTCGCGCCCGAGGACTGGAACGCGCTGATTGCCGATCCAAACACGGTTCTGATCGACACGCGCAACGATTACGAGGTCGCCGCCGGCACCTTCCGCGGCGCGATCGACCCGCATACCAAAAGCTTCCGCGACTTCCCCGACTGGTTCCGCGCCCACCGCGAGGAACTGCTCGGCCGGGGCGAGACTAGCCCCAAGGTGGCGATGTTCTGCACCGGCGGCATCCGCTGCGAGAAGTCGACGGCGTTCCTCAAGTCCGAGGGCATCGAGCAGGTGTTCCACCTCAAGGGCGGCATTCTCAACTATCTGGAGAAGGTGTCCGAGGCGCAGAGCCTGTGGGACGGCGAATGCTTCGTGTTCGACCAGCGCGTGACGGTGGGCCACGGCCTGGCGCCGGGCAGCTACGAACTCTGCCACGCCTGCCGCCGCCCGGTGAGCGTCGAGGACCGCCGCTCGCCTTTGTACGAGGCGGGGGTCAGTTGCGCGGCCTGCCATGACGAGCGCACCGACGCGGATCGCGAGCGGTATCGGGAGCGCCAGCGGCAGGAGAGCTTCGCCGCCACCCGGGGCGAACCACATGTGGGGAAGGTGTATCCGGTGGCGACGGAGGAGGGCTGATACCAAGCTGCGCTGATACGGAATCATCTCGCCCTAGCCACCAGCCGTCACCCCAGCGAAAGCTGGGGTCTCCCGGAGGCTGGGCAAAACGGAACAGCGCGCCTGCGGGAGACGCCAGCGTTCGCTGGCATGACGCTGGAGAATGGGTCGCTATCCGCGCAGCTTGGTATGAGGCAGTGTTTGCGCTGCGGAGCCATTCCTAACCGAACGGGTTTTCCACCGGATCAGGATAGAGGGAATCCAGAAGCTCGCATGCGAACGACTCGCGTCCGTGAGACATGCCCTGCATCTCGAAGCCGTGCCCAGCGAAGTTCGTGATAAGCGTCGACAGAATGTACATCGCTGCGTTGTAGTTTCGCTGATCCGAATGGTGGGAGAACCAAACCAGTAGATCACCGAGTTCCGCAACCGGACCATCTTGAAAGCTGCCCAACTGGGCATTCAAGGCGTGTGCATCGGTCACCACCTCGATGCCGAAATCCGGGTCCAATACCGCGCCGTCGAGAACCACCGGCATGGCGATATTGTGTGGTATCTCCACCTGCTCCCCAACCGTCCGACCGAGCGCTGCAGCTTGCGCCGGGTTTTCAACAATGAACCGGATGGGTTCAGCCGGTACCGGTGCCAACGGAGCCTCCCATGCGGGAGAGGGGCGTGGGCCCATTCGCACGGGACAAGCGGTAGCGACGAGCGCATCATCGAGCTGTCGAGCGGTTGGCCATGATGCCGCAGGCACAAGTACGTAGATGTCAAAGCTCATGATGCCGCGCGATCCTCTTGGTGTTGCGACGAGTGAACCCCATTCCCGGCCGATTGCAATCCTGATCGCAAAAACTGCTGCTTTGCAGTCCACCCTTGCCACAGCGTCGCTCAGTCAACGTCGCGCCGCGCTATCCTCGTCGGTGCCTCGCGCTCACCCCACCCGAGGCTGCGGCGCTCCCCGCGCCCGGAGCCGCAGCGCCAGCACATAGATGATCACCGCCACCCCGGCGAACAGGAACCACTGCACCGCATAGGCGAGGTGGTTGTTGGGCACGCTGGCGATGTCCGGCGGGGTGCTCGGCTCCAGCCCCGGCGCGGGCTGCTCGGAGACCAGCATCAGCGGCTGGGGCGTGCCGTCGAAGATGCTCGCGATCAGCGGGCGGTGGTCGGGCGCGCGGGTAAGGGTGCCGCTCACCACGCCCCCCGGCCAGTGCGGGCGGAACATCGGATCGCGCGTTACCCCCATGTCGACCAGCAGCGTGGCGCCCGCATGGGTGCGGCAGGTGGCGATCTGGCGCCAGCCCTGCGTGCCGGCCACGCTGCGGCCGCCCTGCCGCGCCCAGGCGACGACCGACTGGCAGGCACTGCGCGCATGGCGGAACAGCAGCGAGGCATCGGCGGCACCGCTCTCGATCGTGATCGTCGGCTGCATCGTGTTGGCGGCAAAGACCGCCAGTGCACTCTGCTTCTGCGTCCGGCGATCGAGCTGCCAGATGCCGAGGCCGATCATCGCCGCCACCGCGAGGCCGACGAGCAGGGTGGGGAGCAGTGGCAGACGGCGCATGTCAGTCCTCGGCGATCCGGCCCTCATGGGCCCGGTTGCGATACTCGAGCGCGAGCAGCAGCCCCTTCGCCACCCGCAGCGATCCCACCACCATCGCCAGCGTGACCGGCGGCCACAGCAGCAGGTGCACCCAGAAGGGCGGGGCGAGGCTGAACTCCATCCACAGCGCCAGGATCGTCACCAGCGTGCCGATGCCGAGGGTCAGGAACACCACGGGTCCGTCGCCGACGTTGAACGCGCTGAACTCCAGCCCGCAGGCGGGGCAGTGATCGGCGAAGGCGGTAAAGCTGCGGAACAGCGTTCTGGCGCCGCAGCGCGGGCAGCAGCCATAGACGCCGGATGCGATCGGGGGCGGCAGCGTGGTGCTGCCGCCCCCGGCGGGATCGGGTTTCGAACCGGCCACGTCAGCCGGCGTGGACCGGCGCGCCCCAACCGCCCCAGACATAGATCGACGCGAACAGGAACAGCCAGACGACGTCGACGAAGTGCCAGTACCAGGCCGCTGCCTCGAAGCCGAAATGCTGCTTCGGCGTGAAATCGCCGCGATAGGCGCGCACCAGGTTCACGATCAGGAAGATCGTGCCGATGATGACGTGGAAGCCGTGGAAGCCCGTCGCCATGAAAAAGGCGCCGCCATAGCTCGAGCCGCCCTCGCTGGCCGCCTTGAAGGGGAAGGGAGCCTCCATATACTCATAGGCCTGGAGGCAGCTGAACAGCAGGCCCAGCACCACGGTGAGCCACAGGCCCTTCTTGACGCTGTCATTCTCGCCGACGCCGAGCGCTCCCCACAGCCCGCGCAGCTCGCCGCCGCGCTCGTTGTGGATCAGGCCGTGATGCGCCCAGGTGACGGTGCAGCCCGAGCAGAGCAGAATCAGCGTGTTGAGCAGCGGGAACTGCCACGCGTCGAGCACCTCCATGCCCTTGGGCGGCCAGGTCCCGCCGACCGCCTCGACCGTGGAGGGGAAGAGCGAGAAATCGAACCAGGCCCAGAACCAGCCGACGAAGAACATCACTTCGGAGGCGATGAACAGGATCATGCCGTAGCGGAGGTGGAGCTGCACGATCGGCGTGTGATCGCCGGCATGGGCCTCCTGGATCACCTTGCCCCACCAGCCGAACATGGTGAGCAGCACCAGCGCGAAACCGGTGGTGAGCACCAGCGTGCCGTTCGCCATCTTGTGCATCCACAGCACGGCACCGGAGGCGAGAATCAGCCCGCCCAGCGAGCCTAGAAGCGGCCAGATGCTCGGCGGCAGGATATGATACTGGTGGTTCTTTGCTCCAGCCATGGGCGTATCCCCAATCCTCTCTCTATTTGGCGTGATGCTAGCTCGGTGTCTTCGGCGAATCCACAGGATAAAATGTATAGGACAGCGTGATCTCTTCCACGTCGCGCGCGTCCGGGTCGTTCAGGATTTTCGGATCGACAAAGAAGATCACCGGCATCCGCACCGTCTCGCCGGGCTTCAGCGTCTGCTGTGTGAAGCAGAAGCACTGGATCTTGGTGAAATATTTGCCGACCTGCGCGGGGGTGACGTTGAACGTCGCCGTGCCCGTCATCGGCTGGTTGGACAGGTTGGTGGCGGTGAAGAACGCCATGTCGCGTCCGCCAATGTCGATCGTGTCTTCGCGCCGCTCGGGCACGAATTTCCACGGCAGCTTGGGGCTGACATTGCTGTCGAACGCGATCGTGATCTTCTGCCCCGTCGCACCGGGAGCGCGAAGGCCCCGCTGGGTGGTGCCGTTGAGCCCGGTCGCCTCGCAGAACATCCGGTAGAGCGGCACCGCCGCGAAGCCGAGGCCGGTCATGCTGCAGACCAGCACGGCACCCATCAGGCCGACGCGCAGGTTGCGGCTCAGTCTCATCCGCCGTGGCCCAGCTTCATCTTGACGATCGAGATGGCGAAGACGAGCAGCACGAACCCGCCCAGCAGCAACGCCATCACCCGTGCCCGCGACCGCTGGCGCGCGCGGATCAATTCCAGCTCCGATGCCGGCATGCGTATCACATCCTCTCCGCGTGAGTCGTTCATCCCACCCACCTGTCGATCACCAGCGCGCCGAATAGCACGAAAAGGTACAATATCGAGAATTTGAACAGCCGCTTTTCCGGGATCATACGGTCTTCCGGCTCGGTGCGACGGGTGGCGACCTGCACCGCCATGGCGAGGAAGATGCCGGACATCACCGCGGCGGTGAGGCCGTAGATCATGCCGGTCAGCCCCAGCGGCCAGGGAACGGCGGCGGTGGCAATCATCGGCAGGGTATAGAGGCCGATCTGGATGCGGGTGGTGCGTTCGCCGGAGACGACCGGCAGCATCGGTACCCCGGCATTGGCGTAATCGGTCTTCACGAACAGCGCGAGCGCCCAGAAATGCGGCGGCGTCCACAGAAAGATCAGCGCGAACAACAGGACCGGCAGCGTCGCGACGTCGCCGGTGGCGGCGGCCCATCCGATCAGCGGCGGGAACGCGCCGGCCGCCCCGCCGATCACGATGTTCTGCGGCGTCCGCCGCTTCAGCCAGATCGTGTAGACGAACACGTAGAACAGGATCGAGACCGCGAGGATCAGCGTCGCAACGAGGTTGATCGCGAAATACATCAGCACGAGGCTGAACGCCGCGAGCCCCACGCCGAAATGAAGTGCCGACTGGCGGTCCATGCGGCCCGCGGGCAGCGGACGGCCCTGGGTGCGCTTCATCTTGGCATCGAGGTCTGCCTCGTACCACTGGTTGAGCGCACCGGCTGCGCCCGCACCGAGCGCGATGCAAAGGATGGCGGTGAAGCCCAGCACCGGGTGGATCGGCACCGGCGCGGCCAGCATGCCGCACAGGCCGGTGAAGACGACCAGCGTCATCACCCGCGGCTTGGTGAGGGCAAGAAAATCGCGCCAATCGGCGGGCAGTGCGGGATTGGCGTTGGTCACGGACATCATCGCTCCCGATATACGGCGATGCTCGGGCGCGCGAAAGGGGCCTCTCAGCCCAGCCGCTTGGCGTTGGCGCGCACCTTGCGGCGATAGTGGCGGAGCGTCCTGCTGGCCTGAGCCTCGGGCGTGTTGCCCAGTCGCCCGGTCGCAGCGGCGACCTGCAGTTCCCAAGCGGCCTGCATCTTCTCGGCGACCATGCGCTGCGCCTCGGCCGTCGCGCCGGGCCCGCCTGCCGCGAGCTTCGCCAGCCGCAGGCCGATGACCGTGGAGGCCTCCATGCCCAGCATCCAGCTGTCGAGGCCGATCTTCATCCAGTCGGCATAGGGGGTGCGCATGCTCAGTCTCCAGAAATGCCGATCGCCTGACCAACGCGCGAGCGGCACGTTCGGGGGCGGCGGGTGACCATAGCCCGCAGAAGTTACCGAACCGCCGTACTGCGCGCTTTGCGGCGGCCATGCCAGCAGATTCGGAAATAGCCGGAAATCCCAATCTCGCTATTGCAACTGAGTAGCAATAATCCTATCGGCGCCGCCCAACAGGCTACAGGGCGGGCTCCACACAGATGGTCACAACTTCCTCTTTCCGGCGCACGGTGGCGGTCGCGCTCCTCGCGGGCGGGGTCCCGTTGCCCTCCATGGCGCAGGATGCCCCGGGCCAGGAGGACATCATCGTCACCGCGCGCACGGCCAATGCGAGCATCCTCGGGGCGGAAGTGCTGCCGTTCGCCTATCCGCAATCGGTCCGCGTGCTCGATCGCGAACTGCTCGATGCAGTGAACCCCACCCGGCTCGGCGACCTGTTCGATCTGGCAGGCGGCGTTACCCGTCAGAATGATTTCGGCGGGCTGTGGGACAAGGTCGCAATCCGCGGTTTTGCCGGCGACGAGAACGCCGGGCCGGACATTCGCATCAACCGGTTCAGCGGCAATTTCGGTTTCAACGCGCCTATCGACGCCGCGACGATCGAGCGGGTCGAGATCCTGAAGGGCGCGACCGCCGCGCTCTCCGGGTTGGGGGAGCCGGGCGGCGCGATCAACATCGTCACCAAGGCACCGCGCGATACCCTCCAGGGTGCCGGCGACGTCAGTTATGGCAGCTGGAACAGTTGGCGCGTCACCGCAGACCTCACCGGCCCGCTGGCCAAGGGCCTGTCGGCGCGGGTGATCGGCGTCGCGGAGGGACGGGACAGCTTCCGCGATCAGGTGCACGGCACGCGCCGGCTGATCGCGCCCTCGCTCGCCTGGGCGCCCGCCGACGGGCTGCGGCTGCTTTACCAGGCGGAGGTGATGCGCAACACCAGCGTGCTCGACCGCGGTATCGTTGCGATCGGCGGCAATGCGCGGGCGATGGACCGTCGCACCTTTCTGGGGGAGCCCGGCGACGGCGACATCGTCCAGAACGGTTTCTGGCAGCAGGCGAGCCTGTTCGCCGATCTCGCGGGCAGCGTGCGGCTCGAACTGGGGGCGAGCCAGCGGGACGGGTCGCTGCGCGGCTATGCCACCATGGTCGATTTCGGGCCGCGCGGGCTGCAGGCGGATGGCCGCACCGCCGGGCGCGACCGCCGCTACCACGACTTCGCCTGGAACGATCTCTCGCTGCGCGCCGAACTGACCGCCAGGGCCGAGCTGTTCGGCATGGCGCACGACCTGCGGATCGGTGTCGACAGGGTGCGGTATGGCATGGACTTCGAGCTGAATCGCGCGCGCGGCACGGCGGCGCAGCCGCTGTTGCCGATCGATCTGTTCGATCCCGTCTATGGTCGCACCGCACTGCCGGTGCCGCCCGCCTTCGCGCATCGCCGCCACTGGTATCGCAGCGAAAGCATCTATGCGCAGGATCTGATCACCGCCGGCCGGTGGACGTTGCTGCTGGGCGCGCGCTGGAACAATTTCCGCGAGACCGTGATCAACCGGCTGGCCGGCGATCGGCGGCTGGAAACGGTGGATCGCGGTGTGACCCCGCGCGCCGCGCTGACCTGGAAGGCGAGCGAAGCGCTGGCCTTCTACGCCAGCTGGGGCGAATCCCTGCGGCTCAACCCTTCCGACGGGCTCAACGTCTTCAATGGCGAGCGCAGCGAGTCGGTCGAAGCGGGGCTGAAGTTCGCCGCGTTCGGCGAGCGGCTGACCGGCCAGGCGGCGCTGTTCGACATGATCAAGCGCAACGTGCTCAACCCCAACGCCGTCGACCCCTTCGTGCGGACCCAGATCGGCCGGCAGCGCTCCCGCGGCGGCGAGGTCGAACTGAACTGGAAGGCGGCGCGGGACCTGCTCGTCACCGGCACCTTCACCCGGCTGGATGCGACGGTGCGCAACGACGCCAACCCGGCGCTGATCGGCACCCCCCTCAGCAACGTGCCCAAGGCGATGGGGAGCCTGTTCGTCCAGAAGACACTGGGCGGGGTCGCGCTGGGCGGCGGCGTGACCCATGCCGGCGCCCGCGCCGGCGATCCCTTCGGCACCAGCTATCGTCTGCCCGCCTACACGATCGCGCGGGCCAGCCTGAGCATCGCGCTGCACAAGCGGCTCAGCCTGCGTGCCGACATCGAGAACCTGTTCGACAGCTACTATATCGCCAGTTCCTATGCGAACGTCTGGACGATGCCGGGCGCACCGCGCAGCTTCCGGGTTACCGCCTCGACGCGGTTCTGACCGACTGCGCAGGGTGGGACGGTTTCGCCGGACGCTCCGTGTGCGCGCGTCGACACCGGGCCAGAGCCGCCGCGGTGGTGCTGCCTTCGCTCCCCAAAAGAAAGGCCCCGGAGGTTTCCCCCCGGGGCCTTGTTTTTCAGCGTTACCGAAATCAGTCGATCTTGGGCAGCGTCTCGAACTGGTGGAAGGGCGGCGGGCTCGACAGCGTCCATTCGAGCGTGGTCGCACCCTCGCCCCAGGGATTGGCCTCGGCCTTCTTGCCGGCGAACAGAGAGTAGAGGATGTTCACGAAGAACACCGCCATGCCCGCGGCCATCACCATATAGCCGATCGTCGCCATGTTGTTCCAATAGGCATATTGGTCGGTATAGTCGGGGATGCGGCGCGGCATGCCCTGCAGGCCCAGGAAGTGCATCGGGAAGAAGAGCAGGTTCACGCCGGCGAAGAACACCCAGAAGTGCACATGGCCCAGCGCTTCGTTGTACATCTTGCCCGTCATCTTCGGGAACCAGTAGTAGAAGCCCGCGAACAGGCTGAACACGGCGCCCAGCGACAGCACATAGTGGAAGTGGGCGACGACGTAATAGGTGTCCTGCATATAGTCGTCGACGCCGCCATTGGCGAGGACGACGCCGGTCACGCCGCCGACGGTGAACATGAAGATGAAGCCGATCGCCCAGACCATCGGGGTCTTGAAGCTGATCGAGCCGCCCCACATGGTCGCGATCCACGAGAAGATCTTCACGCCGGTGGGCACCGCGATCACCATGGTGGCGGCGGTGAAGTACATCTTCACCTGCACCGGCAGGCCGGTGGTGAACATGTGGTGCGCCCAGACGACGAAGCCGACCAGGCCGATCGCCACCATCGCATAGGCCATGCCGAGATAGCCGAACACCGGCTTGCGGCTGAACGTCGCGATGATGTGGCTGACGATGCCGAAGCCCGGCAGGATCATGATGTACACTTCGGGGTGGCCGAAGAACCAGAACAGGTGCTGGTAGAGCACCGGATCGCCGCCGTACTGCGGATCGTAGAAGGCCGTGCCGAAGTTGCGATCGGTGATCAGCATGGTGATCGCAGCAGCCAGCACCGGCAGCGCCAGCAGCAGCAGGAAGGCGGTGACCAGCACCGACCAGGCGAACAGCGGCATCTTGTGCAGCGTCATGCCCGGCGCGCGCATGTTGAAGATCGTCGTGATGAAGTTGATCGCGCCGAGGATCGACGCCGCACCCGCCAAATGGAGCGAGAAGATCGCGAAATCGACCGACGGCCCCGGCTCGCCATAGGTGGAGAGCGGCGCATAGACCGTCCAGCCGGTGCCCGCGCCGACACCGACGAAGGGCGAGAGCATCAGCAGCACGAAGCCCGCCACGGTGAGCCAGAACGAGATGTTGTTCATCCGCGGGAACGCCATGTCCGGCGCGCCGATCATGATCGGCACGAACCAGTTGCCGAAACCGCCGATCATCGCCGGCATCACCATGAAGAACACCATGATCAGGCCGTGCGCGGTGATCAGCACGTTCCAGAAGTGCATCGCCTCGTCGAACGTGCCCTCGCCGTGCAGCTTGGCGACCCACCAGGGGAGGTATTGGATGCCCGGCTGCATCAGCTCGGCGCGCATGATGCCCGAGATCGCGCCGCCGATGATGCCGGCGATGATCGCGAAGATCAGGTACAGCGTGCCGATGTCCTTGTGGTTGGTGGACATGAACCAGCGGGCGAAGAAGCCCGGCAGGTGATCGGCGTCATGCTCGCCATGCGCATGCTCGCCATGCGCGGCGGTGTAGGGGAGCGCGGTATCGGTCATGGCTCAGTTGCCCGTGTTGCCGGCGCCGGCGGGATTCGCGGTCGCAGGCTGGTTGGACGGTGCCGGCGTGGCGGTGGCGGCAACGGTGGGCGCAGCCTCCGCCGCGCCATTGGCGGTCGCGTCGCTGGCGTCGTTGCCGATGGCCGTGGTGCTGGCCGGTTCGGCCGCAGCGCCCGGCATGGTGCCGCCCTTCGAGGCGACCCACTGCGCGAACTTGGCCGGGCTCACCGCCTCGACCGCGATCGGCATGAAGGCGTGGCGCGCGCCGCAAAGCTCGGAGCACTGGCCGAAATAGACGCCTTCCTTCTGGATGATGAAGCTGGTTTCGTTGAGACGGCCGGGGATCGCATCGAGCTTGATCCAGAACGCCGGAACCGCCCAGCTGTGGATCACGTCGGTCGCCGTCGTCACCAGGCGAATCGGCACGCCTACGGGCAGCACCACGCGCTGGTCGGTGGCGAGCAGGCGGGGGCCGTCGGCATCGGTGCGATAGCGCTGGTCCTTGCCGACCTGGTCGCCTTCCTTGAGCATGTTGGCGGTCAGCTGGATGCCGCCATTGTCGGGATATTCGTACGACCAGAACCACTGGTTGCCGATCGCCTTCAGCGTCACCGCGTTTTTCGGGGCGGGCTTGAACTGGGCGGCCAGCAGCTTGATCGAGGGGATGGCGATCGCGACCAGGATCAGCACCGGCGCCAGCGTCCAGATGATCTCGATCGCGGTATTGTGGCTGGTGCGCGAGGGTGTGGGGTTGGCGGCGCGGCGATAGCGGATGATCACCCACACGAGCAGCGCCAGCACGAAGATCGAGATGACGGTGATCAGCGGCAGCAGGATCACATCGTGGAACCAGTGGGCCTCCTGGCCGGTGGGGGTCACCTGCTGCTGGAGATAGAAGGCCTTGTCCACCGGCTCGCCGACGCCGGGTTCGGCCTGGCGCAGCGGCCTTCCGGCCGCGTCGAGCGTGGGATCGGCAACCTTGGCGGCGGGGGCCGCCGCAGCGGCAGACGCTGCCGTGGCGGCAGCAGGTTGCGCCGGGGCGGCGGTCTGTGCCGATCCCGGAGAAGCAAAGGCCAGCCCTGCGGCCAGCAAAATCGACGGTACCATGAAACTGCGCATATGGTGTTGTCACCCCTCTCCAGGAACGCACAACCTGGGCGTACTACCGGCCCCTTGAACCCTGGGTATAGCTGGGAAAAGGACAGGCTCAACCTTTTTCGCGTGCGGTTGCGGAGGGTGCTGCCGCAACTTAAAGGATCGTGCCATCGCTGATTTCAGGAGCCCAGACATTGACCGGAGACGCCATCCTCGACGAGTTTCGCGACGCAGGCGCGTTGCTTGAGGGGCATTTTATCCTGTCTTCGGGTTTACGCTCTCCCGTATTTCTCCAGAAGATGCGTATTTTCGAGGACCCGGTGCGGACCGAACGGGTGTGCGGCGCGCTCGGCAAGCTGATTCGCGAGACGTTCGGGCAGGTCGACATGGTCGTCTCTCCTGCCATCGGCGGCATCATCCCGGGCTATGAAACGGCGCGCGCGCTGGGCTGCAAGGCGGTGTTCGTCGAGCGCGAGGACGGCGAGTTCCAGCTGCGCCGCGGCTTCGAGATTCCCCAAGGTGCACGTGTCGTGATGGTCGAGGACATCGTCACCACCGGCCTGTCGTCGCGCGAATGCATCGCCGCGATCCAGAAGCATCCCGGCACGCTGGTGGGTGCTGCCTGCATCGTCGACCGCTCGAACGGCAAGGCCGATGTCGGGGTGCCGCTGATTGCGCTGACCAGGCTCGACGTGCCGGCCTATCCGGCGGACCAGCTGCCCCCCGAACTGGCGGCGATCCCGGCGACCAAGCCCGGCAGCAGGGCGATCACCGCATGACCGGCCGCCTCCGCCTCGGGGTCAATATCGACCATGTCGCGACGGTGCGGAACGCGCGCGGCAGCGGTTATCCGGATCCCGTGCGCGCGGCGCTGCTGGCGGCCGAGGCGGGGGCGGACGGCATCACCGCGCACCTGCGCGAGGATCGCCGGCACATTACCGATGCCGATATCGCCCGGCTGTCGACCGAGCTGACCGTGCCGCTCAACCTCGAGATGGCGGCCACCGAGGAAATGCTGGCGATCGCGATTCGGCATCGCCCGCACGCGGTGTGCATCGTGCCCGAGAAGCGCGAGGAGCGGACCACCGAGGGCGGGCTGGATGCCGCGGGCATGTTCGACCTGCTCGCGCCGATGGTCGCCAAGCTGCGCGACAATGGCAGCCGGGTCTCGCTGTTCATCGAGCCCGATCCCCGCCAGATCGATGCGGCGATCCGCCTCGGTGCGCCGGTGGTGGAATTGCATACCGGCGCCTATGCCGAGCTGGAGGGCGCGGCGCTGGCAGCGGAGCTGAAGCGCCTGTCCGATGCGGCGGCGCTCGCCGCGCGCAACGGGATCGAGCCGCATGCCGGCCACGGCCTGACCTTCGACAATGTCGTGCCGATCGCAGCGATCCCGCAGGTGATGGAGCTGAACATCGGCCATTTCCTGATCGGCGAGGCGATCTTCGACGGCCTAGCGCCGGTGATCCGCCGGATGCGCAGCCTGATGGATTCGGCGCGGTGAAGGCATGATCCTCGGCCTCGGCTCGGACCTGTGCAACATCGAGCGGATCCGCAACTCGCTCGACCGTTTCGGCCAGCGGTTCGAGCAACGCGTGTTCACCGACACGGAACTCGCCAAGGCGGCGAAGCGCCCGCACAACTACGCCCCCACGCTCGCCAAGCGCTTTGCGGCGAAGGAGGCATTTTCCAAGGCGGTCGGAACCGGGTTCAGCCGGGGCGTGTTCATGAAAGACATCGGTGTAGTCAACGCGCCTTCGGGCGCGCCGACGCTCGCGCTGACCGGGGGTGCCAAGGCAAGGCTTGACGCCATGACGCCACCGGGACACGTGGCCAAGGTGCACCTCACCCTCACGGATGATCACCCCTGGGCGTTCGCGATGGTGATGATCGAGGCGCTGCCGGTGGAGAAGGATCGATAATGGGGTTGGACGAACTGGCGTTGAGCAGCAAGCAGAGCGAGCGACGCCAGGGCGCGACCCGACACGGTACCGATTGGTGGGCCGAGGCCCGCGGCATCCTGTGGCTGGTGCTGGGCGTGCTTGCCTTCCACAGCCTGATCGCCAAGCCGTTCTACATTCCCTCGGAGTCGATGCTGCCGACGCTGCGGGTGGGCGACCAGCTGATCGTCAGCAAGTTTCCCTACGGCTATTCGTTCGTCACCCCGACCTTCCACCTGCTGCCGCCGATTCCAGGCCGCATCCTGGGCCGGCTGCCCGAGCGCGGCGACATCGTGATCGTCACCCCGCCGCAGCACAGCACCGACTATATCAAGCGCGTGATCGGCCTGCCCGGCGACACCATCGCGGTGCGCGACGGCATCGTCTGGCTCAACGGCAAGCCGGTGCCGCGCGTGGCCCTGGGCGAGCGGCTGGTGCCGATCGACGGCAACACCCGCTGCGACCCCGATCCCGAGCGCGGCGGCTCGATCTTCTACGAGGGGCGCCGTGTCACCCATAACGGCAAGTCCTATTGCAGCCTCACCCTGTTTCGCGAGACGCTGCCGAACGGCGCCAGCTACGAGGTGGCCGATCTGGGTGATTCGGCGGGCGACAATTTCCGCCCGATCATCGTCCCGAAGAACCATGTGTTCCTGATGGGCGACAATCGCGACAACAGTGCGGACAGCCGATTCAGCCTGGAGCAGAACGGCCTGGGCGGGCCGGTGCCCTGGGAGAATATCGGCGGCCGTGCCGAGTTCATCACTTTTTCGCGCGACGGCTCGTCGACCTGGAACCCGCTGACCTGGTTCACGGGTTTCCGCGGGGAACGGGTCGGCATTTCGCTGCACCCTGCCCACGAGGAAAAATGAGCAACGATCCGCTGGAATCCGCGCACGTCCGCGTCGTGCGCGAGCCGGGCCCGAACGAGTTTCGCGACCCCGCCACCCGCGCCGAGTTCAAGAAGGCCGCCGTCTGGCTGGGCATGGCGGTGGGCATCGCGCTCATCGTATTGCTGATCCAGCCGCTGCTGATCATCTTCGCCGGTCTCGTCTTCGCCTCGATGCTGGATGGCGGCGCGCGATTGCTGGGCAAGGTGCTGCCTATCCCCCGCGGCCTGCGCATCGCGCTGGTGCTGATCCTTGTCTTCACCTTCTTTGGCCTCGTCTTCTATCGCACCGGCATGCAGATCGCCGACCAGGCGGAGCAGCTGCGCACCACGCTGGAGACCCAGGCGAATCGCGTCGCCCGCTGGGCCTCCGACCTCGGGCTGATGCCCGGGCGGTCGGACATCAACGGCATGCTCCGCGAGGCGCTGGGCTCGGTGGGCAAACTCACCAGCGCGGTGGGCACCGCGATCGGCGCGGTCACCAGCATGGTCATGATCCTGATCCTCGGCCTGTTCGTCGCGATCGAGCCACGCATCTACGAGCGCGGGCTGCAATGGATGGTGCCGCTCGACCAGCGCCACGCCTTCGCCCATATGCTGGGCGGCATGGCGACGACGATGCGGCGGCTGCTCGCCGGCCGCCTGCTCGGCATGCTGTTCGAGGGCGTGCTGACCTGGATCCTGCTCAGCGTCGCGGGGGTGCCGATGGCGCTGCTGCTCGGCATCATCACCGGCGTGCTGGCGTTCATTCCCAATGTCGGTGCGATCATCTCGGGCGTGCTGATGGCGGCGGTTGGCTTCAGCGCGGGCCAGGAGACCGGCGTCTGGGCGATCGTCATCTACTTCGCCGTGCAGAATTTCGACGGCTATGTCGTGATCCCGATGGTCGCCAAGCGCACGGTCGACCTGCCGCCGGCGCTCACCCTGTCGTCGCAGATCCTGTCGGGCACGCTGTTCGGCGTGCTCGGCCTGGCGCTGGCCGATCCGATGGTTGCGATGATCAAGGTCGCCTTGGAAAGCAACGCCCGCCTCAACGGCAAGCAGCCCAAGCGCGACGAGGGCTCCGACAAGGATTGAGACCATGCTGGTGCTGCACGACTATTTCCGGTCCTCGGCAGGGTACCGGGTGCGGATCGCGCTCAACCTCAAGGGGGTGGACCATGTCCGCCATGAGGTGCCGCTGCTGGAAAATGCCCAGCGCAGCCCGGAACATCTCGCCCGCAACCCGCAAGGGCTGGTGCCGGCGCTGGAGGCGAACGGGATGGTCCTCACCCAGAGCCTTGCCATTCTCGACTGGCTCGACGCCCGCCATCCCGAGCCGCGGCTGATCCCCGCGGCACCGGATGCGCGGGCGGCCGCCCTTGCCCGGGCGATGGTGGTGGGCATGGACGTGCACCCGATCAACAACCTGCGGGTGATGCGCTATCTGGAGCAGCAGCTGGGTGCCGACGCGGCGGCGCGCTCGGCCTGGACCGCGCACTGGATGACCGAGGGCTTCACCGCGCTCGAGGCGATGGCGCGGGCGCTGCCGCATGGCGGGCCGTTCCTGGGCGGAGAGGCGCCCGATGTGTCCGACTGCTTCCTCGTGCCCCAGCTGTTCAACGCGCGCCGTTTCTCGGTACCGCTCGACGGCTTCCCGCTGCTGCTGCGCGCAGAAGCGGCCGCGCTCGCGCATCCCGCGTTCGCCGCGGCGCACCCCGACCGGGTCGCGCCGGGTGCTTGACCGGATCGGCTGCGCCGCCTTCGCGCTGTGTCTCGCGAGCCCGGCGCTGGCGCAGGAGGCGCAGATCGTCGTCACCGGCCGCGGCCTCGACGTGCCCCCGGGCGACGCCGCCTATGACGTGGTGACGATCGACCGCGCCCGCCTCGCCGATACCGCCAGCAACCGTATCGAGGACGTGCTGGCCGATGTGGCGGGGCTGGCGCAGTTCCGCCGATCCACGTCCAGCTCGGCGCATCCTACCAGCCAGGGGATCACGCTGCGGGGCCTGGGCGGCAATGCCTCCAGCCGCGCGCTGCTGCTGCTCGACGGGGTGCCGCAGACCGATCCGTTCGGCGGCTGGGTGCCGTTCCCGGCCTATATGCCCGGCCGGCTGGCCGGCGTGCGGGTGACGCGCGGCGGCGGCAGCGGCTTTGCCGGGCCGGGGGCGCTGGCGGGCACGGTGGAGCTGGAGAGCGGCAGCCCCGCCGACCTGGGCACGCTCAACCTCGCCGCCTATTACGGCAGCCGGGACAGCGTCGACGCGAGCGGCGTCGTGGCGATGCCTGTCACCGGCGGCTTTCTCACCGTTGCGGGGCAATATGGCCGCAGCGACGGTTTCGTCCCGATCGTGCGACCCGGCAGCGTCGATCGCGCGACACCCTATGAACAGGCGAGCCTCGCCTTGCGCGGGGTGACCGATCTGGGGAACGGCACCGAGCTCCAGACCAACCTCTCCGGTTTTACCGACCAGCGGACTCGCGGCACCGCCTTTACCGACGTGCTGAGCAACGGCGCGGATGCCAGCGTGCGGCTGGTCCGGCGCGGCAACGGCCAGAAGGGCGAATGGGGCTGGTCGGCGCTCGCCTATCTCCAGGTGCGGCAGTTCGACAGCGGCTTTGCCAGCATCTCGGCCGCACGGGACACGGTCAGCCCCGTCGTCCAGCAGCACGTTCCGGCGACGGGCATCGGCGCCCGGATCGAGGTGGCTCCGCCGGTCGGCGGCGGCGTGACGCTGCGGCTGGGCGGCGACCTGCGCCGTGTGTCGGGCGAGACGCGCGAGCTCTATACCTTTGTCGGCACGAGTCCGACGCGGCGGCGTGTGGCGGGCGGGGCGAGCCTCACCACCGGCGGCTTCGCCAATGCCAGCTACAGCGGCGGCGGCTGGACGCTCGATGCGGGCGGGCGAATCGATCATTGGACGATCCACGACGGTGGTCTTTTCGAGGCGCCGCTGTCTGCGGGCCCGGTGCTCACCGATGCGCGCTACGCCGACCGCCATGGTTGGGAGCCGACCGGGCGGCTGGGTGCCGCTTATGCCCTGGGCGCGGTGACGCTGCGCGCGGCCGGTTATCGCGGCTGGCGACTGCCGACGCTCAACGAACTCTACCGCCCGTTCCGTGCCGGTGCCGACGCGACCGCGGCCAATCCGGGGCTGGACGCCGAACGGCTGTGGGGCGGCGAGGCGGGCATCGACCTGCGACCGCTGCCGGACCTCGTCTTGCGGGCAACGGGCTATTGGAACCGGCTGGACGGCGCGATCGCCAATGTGACGCTGGCGCGGGGGCCGGGCACCTTCCCCGGCGTCGGCTTCGTCTCGGCCGCCGGCGCCTATCGCATGCGGCGCAACCTCGATGCGGTGGAGGCGCGGGGACTGGAACTCGACGGCCGCTGGACGCGCGGGGCGTGGAGCCTGGCCGGGTCCTGGGCCTATGCAGACAGCCGCGTCCATGCCTCGGGTGCGGCGGCGGCACTGGACGGCCTGCGCCCGGCCCAGACGCCGCTGTTCCAGGGATCGGCGACGATCGCGTGGCGCGCGGCGGCGGCCAATGCCTCGCTCACGGCACGCTATGCCGGTGCGCGATTCGAGGATGACCAGAACAGTGCCCGCCTCGATCCGGCCTGGACGGTGGACGCCACGCTCGGCGCGCCGCTCACCCGCACCCTGCGCCTCGAAGCGCGTGCCGAGAACCTGTTCGACACGCAGGTGCAGGCCGGCATCAGCGGCGGCAACGTCGTCGAGCGCGCGACCCCGCGCACGCTGTGGGTAGGCCTGCGCTACGCGATGCGCTGACGGGCGAGGCGGCTGAACAGCGCGAGATAGTCGCCGACCGGATCTCCCTCGTCGATCCGCGGTGCGGGGCGGGGACGGCCGGGGGCGAGCCAGTGGTCGAGCGCCGCGACCAGGGCATCGCCATCCTCGCGGGCCACGACGGTGCCGAGCGCGGGTGAATCGATGATCTCGCACACGGCGACGCTGGCATCGGTCGCCACCACCGGCGTGCCCTGCGACAGCGCCTCGCGGATCACGCCCGGCACGCCTTCATAGTCGGAGGTCAGCGCGGCGACGGTCGCGTGCTTCAGCGCGGGCAGGGGGTCGCTGGCATGGCCCGGCATCGTCACGCGGCCGGTCAGCCCGAGTCGCTCGACCTGCGCCTCCAGCGCCGCCCGGGCGCTGCCTTCGCCGAGCAGCAGCAGCGTGATGTCCTGATCCGCCAGCCGGGGCAGCGCGGCGATCAGCCGGTCCCAGCGCTTCTGCGGCTCCAGCCGGCCGACGCCGACGATGTAGCGGCCCCGCGGCAGGGCCATCGGCGCCGCGTCGGCGATGCGCTCGGCCGGCGGGTTGGCGATCACGCTCACCCGCTCGGGCCGTATCCCCATCGTATCGATCGCCTCACGCGCCATCGCCGGGGTCATCGCCACGATATGGGTGAGGAAGGCGGGATGCCAGCGCAGCCAGCGCCGATAGCCCCAGGCGACGAACCGCCACATTTCCGGCCGCACCAGCGCGTTGGAGACCTTGGCGATAATCGGTGGGCAGCGGCTGCCCAGCTGCAGCCGGATCATCGCGGCGGCGGCGGTGTAATAGTTGCCGGGGCAGAACACCACGTCCGGATCCAGCCGGCGGACCACGCCCGGCAGCCGCATCAGGATCGGATAGTGCGGGCTGCCCAGCTCGATCAGCTCGATTCCGGCGGGCAGTTCCGCGGTGAGCGGGCCTTCGCACGCGCCGAGCACCAGCGTCACACGATGCCCCCGTGCCAGCCATCCGGCCGCCATCCGCAGCAGTGCGCGTTCCACACCCCCGCCCTGCAGAGTTTCCGCGAAGGCCATGACATGGAGCGGCACAGAAGGGGGGGAGCGGTACAGCATCTACTTGCGGATTGCCTTTCTAAAGCCCAAATCGCTGCCGGAATAAACCGCAATGTGGTGGGAAATGTCCCACCATCGCGCGACGGGCCGGAAAACCGGAAACGCCGAAACGCGGGTTGCTCAAGAATGTTTCGGTCGTGTCGGTGGCGCTTTTGAATGGTACGAACAGACAGGCCCGGGAGGCTTCGGTGAACGCACGCGTGGTCGAAGCCGCGATTCCGGGTGCACCGGATCTGGCGGGCCTGGAGCCCGTGGAAAAGATCAAGCGTCGCTGGCCGATGTGGCTGGGCGCGGGGCTCACGCTGCTGATGGTGGCGGGGCTGGGCCGCGAGCTGTTCGGCGGCGGCCTGACCGGGCTGGCGCGGGCACTGCCGACCAACCCGCTCTTCTACCTGGTATTCGGGCTCTACTATATCGGCTCGCCAACCTTCGATTACGTCATCTTCCGCAAGCTGTGGCGGATACCGATCGACGGCATGATCGCGCTCCACAAGAAGCGGATCGCGAACGAGGTGCTGCTCGGCTATTCGGGCGAGGCCTATTTCTACGCCTGGGCACGCCAGCGCACCCAGATGGTGGCGGCGCCGTTCGGGGCGGTGAAGGACGTGACCATCCTGTCGGCCATCGCGGGCAATGCGATGACGCTGGCGGTGGTGGCGATGGCGCTGCCCTTCGGCATCGATCTGCTCAAGCCGGCCGAATTCAACACGCTGATGGGCTCGATCGCGGTCATTTTCGCGATGTCGCTGCCGTTCCTGATCTTCTCGAAGCGGGTGTTCTCGCTGCCGCGCGGCCAGCTCTGGTGGGTGTTCGGCATCCACTGCATCCGCATCGTCTCCAGCTCGGTGCTGATCGCCTTCGCCTGGCACTTCGCGATGCCGCAGGTTTCCATCGGCATCTGGCTGCTCCTCTCGGCCGGCCGGCTGCTCGCCTGGCGCCTGCCGCTCGTGCCGAACAAGGAGCTGCTGTTCGCCAACTTCGCGATCATGGTGATCGGCCAGGGCGAGGCGCTGTCGGAGCTGATGGCGCTGATCGCCGGCCTGTCGCTGGTCGCGCATCTGATCCTGATCGCAGGCTTCGGCCTGCACGCTTTGCTGACGAGGAAGACCGCATGAGGCGCATCGCCCTTCTCACCGCGACGGTGCTTGCCGCACTCGGCGCGAACGGCGCGAACGGCGCGTCCGCGCAGGTGCTGGGCGAGGATGCCGGGGCCTGCACCAGCGGCCGCGGCCCGGCGATCCAGGCGGAAATCTCGGGCCTTAAGGACCGCACTGGCCGGCTGAAGCTGGAACTGTATCCCGCCAGCGAGGAAGACTTCCTCAAGGACGACCGCGACCTCGTCAGGGAGGGCAAGACCTTCCGCCGCATCTGGGCGAATACGCCGCCTTCGGGGGCGGTGGTGATGTGCATCCGCGTGCCGGCACCGGGCGACTATGCCGTGCTGTTCACCCATGATCGCGACGGCAAGAACAAGTTCGACTTCTGGTCCGATGGTGCCGGCTTCCCGTCGAACCAGCGATTGGGACGCAGCCGTCCCAAATTGCGTCAGGCGATGGTCCATGTCGGGAACGGGGTGACCAGCGTGAACATTCGGGCCCAGTATCTGCGCGGGCTGGGAGGCTTCGGTCCGCTGAACTGAGAGGGCGCATGCGTATCGTCGACGTCAACGAGTTCTACTCTCCTACCGGTGGCGGCGTGCGCACCTATCTCGACCGCAAGATGGGCCTGATGGCCGATCTGGGGCACGAACTGATCGTCGTCGCCCCCGGTGCGGAAAATGCCGTGGAGGAGCGGCCGGGCGGCGGCGCGATCCACTGGATCAAGGCCCCGCCGCTGCTGCTCGATCGCAACTACCGGATCTTCGTGAAGGACGAGCCCGTCTGGGCCGCGCTCGACCGGTTGCAGCCGGACATCGTCGAGAACAGCTCGCCCTGGCTACCGGCCTGGACGGTGGCGCGCTGGCAGGGCGACGCGCTCAAGGTCTATTTCGCGCATGGGGACCTTGTCGGCACCTATCCGCAGCGCTGGCTCGACAGCGTGGCGACGCCGCTGCAGGTCGAGCAGGCCTTCGCCTGGTACACCCGCTACATGGCGCGGTTCCTGTCGCATTACGATGCGTTCGTCACCAACGGGCCGGCGCTCGCCAAGCGATTCGAGCGGCGCGGGCTGAAGGTCGATGCGTCGATGCCGCTGGGCATCGATCGCCACTGGTTCTCCCCCAACCTGCGCGACGAGAAGCTGCGCGCGTCGATGCTGGCCCAGCTCGGCCTGCCGCCGGAGGGGCATCTGCTGCTCGGGCTCGGGCGGCACCACAAGGAAAAGCGCTGGCCGCTGGTGATCGAGGCAGTGGAAGCGGCCGCCAACGACCTGCCGGTCGGGCTGATGCTGCTCGGCGACGGTCCGCAGCGCCACCAGCTGGAGGGGCTGATCGCCGACAGCCCGCATATCCGCATCTTCCGCCCGGTCTATGACCGGACGCGGCTGTCCCGCATCATCGCCAGCTGCGATGCGCTGATCCACGGTTCGGATGCCGAGCCGTTCGGGCTGGTCGCCTGGGAAGCGCTCGCCTCCGGCCTGCCGCTGATCGGCCCCGACGAGGGCGGATTTGCCGAAATCGCCGATCCGCTGTTCGCCGAAACCTATGCCGCGCGCGACACGCTGTCGGCGGCCGATGCCATCCGCCGGCTGTTCGGGCGGGACCAGACGCTGCTGCGCCACGCCGCCCGCGTCGCCTCGGCCCGGGTGCGCAACGATGCCGATCACGCCGCCGCGCTGATGGACTATTATGCGGGTCTGCTGGCCGCGCGCCGGGGCGGTTCGGCCGCCGAGAGGTCCGGCGCCGCATAGACGGTGATCGGCACCCGGCCGAGCAGGTACGTGCCGCGCGCCGCATAGCCCATCCGGTGCAGATACTGGGTCACCCGCGCGCGGATCGCCAGCCGTTCGCCGCGGAACGGCGTGCGCATCACCACCACCGCGGGACGCTTGGCGAAGATTCGATCGACCTCGGCCATCTGGTCGACGCCGAGTGCGCCGTTCTCCCGCTCACGCGAGAGGTGGCTGGGGAACAGCCAGGGACTGAGCGCGCAGCGGCCGGTGGCGCCGTACAGTATCGAATCGCCGGAATGGACATAGAGGCAGCCCGGACCGCGCCCGATGGCGTCGGCGATCGTTGCCAGCTGGGCGGCATTGCCGCGCTTGGCCTGGGCAACGAGCACCGAGAGGGTGCCGGCGACCAGCGCGACCACCAGCAGCAGCGGCAGGACGATGCGGCGGCCGGTGCGGTCCTGCGCGGCATAGGCGGCGCAGCACAGGCTCGCCGGCACCATTACCGGCAGCGCATAGTGCGGGAACCAGGAGCCGAACACGATCAGCCCGACCATCGCCGAGACGAGCCAGCCGAACAGCAGGGCGGCCCCCGGCGTGCGGTTGCCGTCCCGGGCCAGTCTCCGCCAGCCGAGGCCGCTCAGCACGAGCAGCGGCGCGAGCGGCACCATCACCTCGAAAAAGGCGCCGACCAGATCCAGCCAGGGATCGCTCTTGCGATCGAGGATCGACCCGAAATTGGCGTAGAACCACGCATCGAACTGGCCGAGCCGGGCATAGACCGCGCCCGCCACCAGCGTCGGCAGCATCGCCAGCGCGGCATAGCCCGCGCCGCGGCGCAGGACATGCACCAGGCTGGCGCCCAGCACCGCCTCGCGCCGCAGCAGCCAGAGGCCGAGGAACAGGCCTTCGAACAGCACCGTGTACTTCACCTGCAGCGCCAGCCCGATCAGCAGCATCGCCAGCAGGCCGCGGCCGACCCGGGCGGGATCGCCGTCGCGGTCGCCGGCGCGCGGCAGCAGCAGCGCGATCGCGGAGACGGTCAGCAGGTTGTAGAAGACCGGCGCCTGCCCGCCCTGGCCATCCGCCACGTTGAGCATCAGGATATAGAGCAGCGCGGCCGGCAGCGCGCCGGCATGCCAGCCCATGCGATCGGCGATCCGCGCGATCATCATCGCGGTCAGCACCACGCAGGCCAGCGCCATCAGCTGATAGGCGAGGATGCCCCAGGGCAGGCCGAGCGCGGCGGCCGGCGTGTAGAGCAGGAACAGCCCGATCGGCTTGCGATCCCAGATGTCGACAAAGGGCAGCGCCCCCTGCAGCAGGCGCCGGGCGGTGACCCAGTAGAATTGCTCGTCCACCGCCACCACCGGATTGCCGAAGGTGACCGCGCGCACGGCGATCGCCGTCATCAGCAGCACCAGCCAGCGCGGCACCGCCGCCGCGACGACGCCGGCCCCGGCCTTGTGCTCGGCAAGGCCGAGCGCAGCGATACGGGTCGCCATCAGCGGGCTGCGCCGCTTTCAACGGAATGATGCGCCGCAGCCAGCGGACGGAACGACCGGACGGGGCCGGCCGTGATACGGGAAAAGCTCACGTGCGTCGTCGTCTCCGTGCTGCCGGCGGTGTTTCCCGTCCGGCAGGTTGCGCCCCTGTTTGTCACGCCCCCGAAAACAGATTCGCCGCACTGCCTAGCCCAGCTTTTCGCAGCTGTCACGAACACGACACCAATCGCCGTCACCTAGCGACCGACCGAAAAAGGGACGCGACCAGATGAATCACCGTATCGACCGCCGCTCGCTGCTGCTCACCGGAACGCTCGGCATCGGGGCGCTGGCGATTCCCGGCGTGGCGCTGGCCCAGGCGGCAGCGCGCGGCTTCACCCATTCGGTGGCGAGCGGCGAGCCCGGGGCCGACACGATGCTGTTGTGGACGCGCTACGTCCCCGCCGATCGCGGCGCGGTGAAGCTGCGCGCGCAGATCGCCGCCACCGCCGACTTCGCCCGGATCGTCGCCGAGGGCGAACAGATCACCGGCCCGTGGCGCGACCATACCGCCAAGGTGACCGTCGCCGGCCTTTCGCCGGACACGCGCTATTTCTACCGCTTCGTGGCGCCCGACGGCAGCTTCTCGCCGGTCGGCCGCACCAAGACGCTGCCGCTGGGCGACGCGCGCCGCTTCGGCATCGCGATCTTCTCCTGCTCGAACCTGCCGTTCGGCTATTTCAACGCCTATGGCCACGCGGCGGCGCGCGACGACATCGACCTGTGGGTCCATCTCGGCGACTATCTCTACGAATATAAGCAGGGCGGCTACGCCCCCGCCGGCGGCGCGATCGGCGGCCGCTGGCCCGAGCCGGCCGGCGAGATGATCCACCTGGCCGATTACCGCCTGCGCTATGCCAGCTACCGCGCCGATCCCGATCTCCAGGCGCTGCACGCGGCCAAGCCGATGCTTGTCCAGTGGGACGACCATGAAAGCGCCAACGACAGCTGGGAAGGCGGCGCCGAGAACCACCAGGACGACGAAGGCGACTGGAGCGCCCGCAAGGCGGCGGCGATGCAGGTATTCCGCGAATGGATGCCGGTCTCCGAAACACCGTGGGGCAGCTACGAGATCGGCACGCTGGCCACCTTCTTCCGCACCGAGAGCCGCCTGCTCGCGCGCAGCCGGCAGCCCGATGTCGCGCATCTCTTCCAGGAAGCCGATCCGGTAAAGGCGCTCACCGCCTTCCGCGACGGCCCGTGGCACGATCCGGCGGTGACGATGCTGGGCAGCGAGCAGGAAGTATGGCTGGATCACGCGATGCGCCGCTCGGTGCGGGCGGGGCAGCACTGGCAGGTGGTCGGCTTCGGCACGATCCTGGGCAACCTCACCACCCCGGCCGATGCGATGGGCTGGCTGGCGCCCGACGCCGATCCGCGCGCCAGGGCCTATGTCCAGGCGGGCGTCACCGCGGGCAGGCTGGGCCTGCCGCTCGGCTATGACAGCTGGGGCGGCTATCCCGCGGCGCGGGCGCGGTTCCTCACATCCTCGCAAGGCATGGGCGCCAACCTGCTGGTGGTGTGCGGCGACAGCCACAATGCCTGGGCGTTCGATCTCGCGCAGGACGGCAAGGCGGCGGGCGTCGAGTTCGCGGGCCATGCGGTGACCTCGCCGGGGTTCGAGAGCGCGCTCAAGACCGATCCCAAGCTGGTGGCCGCCGCCATGGTGCGCGCGAACCCCGAGCTGAAATGGTGCGACACCAGCCGCCGCGGCTATATGGCGCTGACGCTCACGCCCGAGCAGGCGCGCAACGACTGGGTGTTCGTGGACACCGTCGCCACGCGCAGCCTGAAGGCGAGCGTGGGGCACAGCGCGATCGTGCAGCGCGGCCGGAACGTGATGCTCTGATCGACGGTGCTTCCTCCCCCTCGCTGGGGGAGGAAGCACCGCGTCCGTATGACGGCAACGCTCAGTCGAGCGACTTGGTCGCCTGCTCGAACATGTCCTTGCTGAGGCCGGGGCTGGCGACGATCCGCTCCAGCTCGCCCCGCATCAGCGCGGCGCGGGCGGGATCGAAGCGCTTCCACCGGCCGAGCGGCGGCACCAGCTTGGCCGCGGTCTGCGGGTTGAGCTTGTCGAGCGCGATCAGCTGGTCCGCCACGAAGCGATAGCCGCGGCCCGAGGGATCGTGGAACGCCCGCTGGTTGATGCTGAACGCGCCGACCAGCGCCCGTGCGCGGTTGGGATTGGCCAGCGTGAAGTCGGGATGCCTGGCCAGCTTCTCGACCGCCGCCAGCGTATCGTCGCGCGAGGAAAGCGCCTGGGTCTGGAACCACTTGTCCAGCACCAGCGCGTTGCCGGCATAGCGCTGGTAGAACGCCTCCAGCGCCTGTTCGCGCAGGGCCGAACTGCCGTTGACCAGGGTGGCGAGGCCGCCCTGGCGATCGGTCATGTTGTCGGCCGCGTCGAACTGGGCGAAGGCGAGTTCCGCCGCGTCGCTCGCGCCGCTCGCCGCGATATAGCCGAGCGCCACGTTCTTCAGGCGGCGCGCGCCCTTGGCGGCCGGCGAATATTCGAAGCGGTTGGCGCGGGCACCCTCATAGGCCGCGCGCCATTCGGCTTCGAGCGCCTTGCCGAGATCGGCACGCAGCGCCTCGCGGGCGTGGAAGATCGCCTCCGGATCGACGATCGCCATCTGGTCGCCGATGAAGCTGTCCGACGGCAGCAGCACCGCTTCGGCGATGAACGCGCGGTCGAGCGAGGAATCGGTCAGCGTGCCCCGAACGGCGTCGATCAGTGCGGCGTGCTCGCCCTTGCCGGTGGTCACCGCCGCGACCAGCGTGTCGAGCATCAGCTGCTGCATCGCCTCGTAGCGCGCGAACGGATCGTCGTCATGCGCCGATAGGAAAGCGAGGTCCGCCGCGCTGCGATTGGCGTCGACGATCACCGGGGCGGAGAAGCCGCGGTTGATCGAGAGCACCGCGCGTTCGGACAGGTTCTCGAAGCGCAGTTCCTGCTCGGGCTTGTCGAACAGCACCAGCTGCTCGTCGATCAGCGGCGCGCCGCTCGTCTCGCCGAACAGGCGGATCTTGAGCGGCAGGACCATCGGCTCCTTGACCGGCTGGCCCGGCGTCGGCGGTACGGTCTGGGCAAGCGCGAGCCGGGTGGTCGCGCCGTCCTGGACGAGGTTGGCGGAGACGCGCGGGGTGCCCGCCTGGCTGTACCAGCGGCGGAACTGGCCGAGATCGACGCCGCCGGCCTCCTCCATGCTCGCCACGAAATCCTCGCAGGTCGCCGCCGTGCCGTCGAAGCGATCGAAATAGAGGTCGGTGGCGGCGCGGAATTTCTGCGGGCCGAGGATGGTCGCCATCATCCGGATCAGCTCGGCGCCCTTGTTGTAGATGGTCGCCGTGTAGAAGTTCGAGATCTCGATATATTCGTCCGGGCGCACCGGGTGGGCGAGCGGGCCGGCATCCTCGGGGAACTGGCTGGCGCGAAGCGAGCGCACGTCCTCGATCCGCTTGACCGCGGCCGAGCCCTGGTCGGCCGAGAAGCTCTGGTCGCGGAAGACGGTGAAGCCTTCCTTCAGGCTCAGCTGGAACCAGTCGCGGCAGGTGACGCGGTTGCCCGACCAGTTGTGGAAATATTCGTGCGCGACCACGGCGGCGATCGCGTCATAGTCCCAGTCGGTGGCGGTGTCGGGGTCGGCGAGGATGTAGCGGCTGTTGAAGACGTTCAGCCCCTTATTCTCCATCGCGCCGAAGTTGAAGTCGTCCACCGCGACGATGTTGAACACGTCGAGGTCGTATTCGCGGCCATAGACCTCCTCGTCCCACTTCATGCTGAGCTTGAGGGCGTGGAGGGCGTGGTCGGTCTTGGGCAGGTCGGGCGCGCGGACATAGATGCCCAGCTGCACCTCGCGGCCCGACATGGTGGTGAAGCTGCCGGTGTTGGCGACGAGATCGCCTGCGACCAGCGCGAAGAGGTAGCTCGGCTTGGGGAAGGGGTCGTGCCATTCGGCCCAGTGGCGGCCGCTTTCCGCATCCCCATGTGCGATCGGATCGCCGTTGGACAGCAGCACGGGGAAGCGCGCCTTGTCGCCTTCCATCCGCACCTTGTACTTGCTGAGCACGTCCGGCCGGTCGGGGAAGAAGGTGATGCGGCGGAAGCCCTCGGCCTCGCACTGGGTGCAGAGCATGCCGGACGAGGCGTAGAGACCCTGCAGCTGGGTGTTGCGCTCGGGCGCGATCACCACTTCGGTCTCGATCGTGTGGGCGTCGCCGCCAAGCGGGATCACCAGATCCTGCCCGTCCATGCGCCAGTCGGTGGAGGCGACGCCGTCCACCTTCACGGCGACGGCCTCGAGCCCGTCGCCGTTCAGCACCAACGGGCGATCATGCGACCCGTTGCGGGTGACGTGGAGCGCGGCCCGCACGCGGGTGGCGGCGGGATCGAGATCGAAGTCCAGCGCGATGTCCGGCACCAGCCAGTCGGGTTGACGATAGTCCTCGCGGCGAATGGCCTGGGGAGCTGCGGCGGCGATGCGGGCGTCACTCATACCGGTTCGATATAGGAGAAGGCACCCCGCCTGCTACTGTAATTCTGTCGATTTCCCCGTTCGGAAAGGGCGATGCTTGCCGCGCAGCGACAATGGTGCGGCAAGGAATTACTGCGACGAACGGTTCACCCGATTGACGGACCCCGAAGCGCTGCTAGGCTTGAAATATTGTTGCGACCACCAGGGATATCCGATGCTTCGTTCGACCGCGCCGCTTGCCCTCATTCTCTGCCTGGCCTCGCCCGCCCTTGCCCAGACCGCCGCCGAGCGGAATGCGATCATCACCGCGCCGCTGCCCGCCGATCAGGCCGCGTTGAAAAGCCATGTGATGTTCCTGGCCTCGGACGCGCTGAAGGGCCGCGAGGCCGGCACGCCCGAATTCGAGATCGCGGCCAACTATGTCGCCGCGCAATTCTATGCCGCCGGGCTGAAGCCGGCCGGCGATGACGGCGGCTATCTCCAGAAGGTGCCGCTGATCAGCTACAAGCTGGACGGCACCGGCGCGATGTCGATCGGCAAGGGCAAGGCGGCGCCGGTCGCGCTGGTCGCGGGCAAGGACTTCATCGTCGGCGCGAACCCGGAAAAGCCCGAATACAGCGTCACCGCGCCGGTGGTGTTCGTCGGCTACGGCATCGTCGGGCTGGGCCGAGACGACTACAAGGGCGTCGACGTGAAGGGCAAGATCGTCGCCTTCTTCGGCGGCGCGCCGAAGAGCTTCCCCGGCGAGGAAGGCGCGCACTTCCAGAACCCCGCCGCGAAGGCGGAGATCGCCAAGAAGCACGGCGCGGTCGGCTATATCACCATCGAATCGCCGATCACGGCCAAGAGCCGGCCGTTCGCGATGTACGCCGCCTATGGCAACCGTCCGCGCGTTACCTGGGGCAATGCCGATGGCACCGGGCATATCTCTGCCCCCGGCACGCCCGGTCTCGGCATGCTGAGCATGGCGGGTGCCGAGAAGCTGTTCGCCGGCGCCAAGACCCCCTGGGCGACGATCGCCAAGGCGGCGGAAGTCGACGGCGCGACCTTCAAGGCGATGCCGCTGCCGGGCACGCTCACCGTGGCGGCAAAGACCGTGCTGACCCCGATGCCGAGCTTCAACGTCGCCGGCCTGATCGAGGGCAGCGATCCCAAGCTGGCGGGCGAGGTGGTCGTGCTCTCCGCGCACCTCGATCATATCGGCGTCGGTCGCCCGGATGCGAAGGGCGACACGATCAACAACGGCGCGCTGGACGACGCGATCGGCACCGCGTCGCTGATCGAGGAGGCCAAGCGCTTCAAGGCCGCCGGCACCAAGCCGCGGCGTTCGATCCTGTTCCTGGCGGTGACGGCGGAAGAGAAGGGGCTGGTCGGCTCCGACTATTTCTCGAACAACCCCACGGTGAAGGGCACGATCGTCGCCGACGTCAATCTCGACATGCCGATCATCACCTATCCGTTCGAGGATATCGTGGTGTACGGCGCCAACCATTCCACGCTGGGGCCGATCGTCGCCAAGGCGGCGGCGGAGATCGGCGTGAAGATGTCCGACGATCCGCTGCCGGGCGAGAACATCTTCGTGCGCTCGGACCATTATAACTTCGTGCGCAAGGGCGTGCCCTCGGTGTTCCTGTGGCCGGGTGCGGGTGGGCCGGGCCGCGCGGCGATCGACCATTTCATGAAGAACCACTACCACCAGCCCTCGGACCAGATCGACCAGCAGCCGGCGCTCAACTGGCAGTCGGGCGTGCGCTTCGTCGACGTGAACTTCCGCATCGCCAACGCCATCGCGAACGGCGACGAACGGCCGGTGTGGAACAAGGGCGATTTCTTCGGCCTCACCTATGACGGCGCCGGCGCCAAGTAAGCGCGGAAGGACCCGATGGTGATGAAGCTTCGCCCGCTGTTCGCCCTTCTCCTGCTCGCCAGCCCGGCGCTGGCGCAGCAGGCGGCCCCGCTCAACCCGGAACAGGCGGCGCTGAAGGCGCATGTCCAGTTCCTCGCCTCGGACGCGCTGCGCGGTCGCGAGGCGGGGACCCGCGACTTCGACGTCGCGGCCGAATATGTCGCTGCGCGGATGGCCGCGATCGGTCTCAAGCCGGGGGCTGCCGGCAGCTGGTTCCAGCCGGTGAAGCTCACCACCTATCGCCCCGCCGAGAAGGCGGCGTGGACGCTGAAGCGCGGCGGAAAGGAGGTGGCGCTTGCCTTCGGCACCGATTTCGTGAACGAGCCGATTCCTTCCGCGCCCGATTTCAAGGCGGAGGGCGGGGTCGTGTTCGCCGGCTACGGGATCGTCTATCCCGAGGGCAGGCGCGACGATTACAAGGGCCTCGACGTGCGCGGCAAGATCGTCGCGATCCTGGCCGGCACGCCCAAGGGTCTGCCCAACGAGGTCAACGCCCATTTCGGCGATGACGGGCAGAAGGCGCGGCTGGCCGCGGCGCGTGGGGCCAAGGCGGTGCTGATCGTCGAGACGGTGGAACGCGCGAAGAAGTTCAGCCTTGAGAAGTTCGCACCCTTTTACGCCTATCCGCGCACTGGTTGGGTGGGCCCCGACGGCGTCGCCAACACCGTGTCGCCCACCGCGCCGGTTGTCGGCCAACTGGGCCAGGCGGGGGCCGCCAAGCTGTTCGAGGGGGCGAAGATCCGCTGGGCTGACGTGCTCGCCGCGCAGACCAGGGGCGGCCGCATGCCGACCGGCGCGCTCGCCGGCACGCTGGCACTCGCCAGCAAGACCCGGCTGACGACGCGCGACAGCCGCAACGTCGTCGGCATGATCGAGGGCAGCGATCCCACGCTGAAGGCGCAGACGGTGGTGCTCTCCGCGCATCTCGATCACGTCGGCGTGGGCGAGCGGGTGAAGGGCGATGTGATCTACAATGGCGCGATGGACAATGCGATCGGCGTGTCGATGGTGCTGGAGATCGCCAGGGCGATCCAGGAAAGCGGCACGCGGCCGCGCCGCTCGCTGCTGTTCGTGGCGCTGACGGCGGAAGAGAAGGGGCTTATCGGTTCCGACTATTTCGCGCATTACCCCACGGTCCCCAAGAGCGCGATCGTCGCGGATGTGAACTTCGACATGCCGATCCTCACCTACCCGCTGGTAGACCTCGTCGTGCTGGGCGGCGAGCGTTCGAGCATCGGCCCGGCGGTCGCGGCGGCCGCCAAGGCCGAGGGGCTGGGCGTGGTCCCCGATCCCGAGCCCGAGGAAATGTTCTTCGTCCGCTCGGACCATTACAGCTTCGTGCAGGCGGGCATCCCGGCGGTGTCGATCGATACCGGCCCGGGCGGTACGGGCGCGGTGGCGGCGCGCAAGTTCCTAGACGAGAATTACCATAAGCCGTCGGACCAGATCGATCTGCCGTTCAACTGGGATTCGGCAGTGAAGTACAAGCATGTCGGCCTCGCCACGGTGCAGGCGCTGGCCAATGGCGATGCACGGCCGAGCTGGAACAAGGGCGACTTCTTCGGGACGCTGTTCGGAGGCGCGGGGGCGCAGTGATCGCGGTGCGCCTGCTGGTCTTCGGCCCCGGCTATACCGCGTCGCGGCTGATGGCGGCGGTGGCGGGCGGGGGCGGCACGGTGGCGACGGTAACGCGCGCCACCTTCGACGATCGCGACCGCACCCGGGCCGAGATCGCGGCGGCGACGCACATCCTGTCGAGCATCCCGCCGGGCGAGGTCGATCCGGTGCTCGCCGCCTATGGCACCGATCTCGCCGCCAGCGGCGCGTGGCTCGGCTATCTCTCCTCCACCGGCGTCTATGGCGATACCGGCGGCGGCTGGGTGGACGAGCGCGCGCCGCTGCGCGGGCGACGGGGCGGCAGGCTCGATGCCGATCGCGGCTGGGGCGGCCTGCCCAACGCGCATGTCTTCCGCCTGCCGGGCATCTACGGCCCCGAACGCTCGGCGCTGGAGCGGATGGCGGCGGGGGCGGTACGGGTGTTCTTCCCCGGCCAGGTGTTCAGCCGGGTGCATGTCGACGATCTGGTGGCGGGTGTGATCGCCGCGTTCGACGGGCCGCCCGGCGCGTACAACCTCGCCGATGATCTTCCCGCGCCGCAGGCCGAGGTGCTCGCCTATGCGGCCGAACTGCTCGGCATCGATCCCGGACCTGCCGTCACGCCGGACGAGGTGGCGCTGAGCCCCGCCTCGCGCGCCTTTTATGCCGAGAATCGCCGCGTCGCGAACGGGAAGGCGAAGCGGCTGCTCGGCTGGCGGCCGCGCTACACCGATTACCGGTTGGGCCTGCGCGCCCTCAAGGCCAGCACCAGCCCCACCAGCACCAGCACGCCGCCGCCCACCGCCAGCAGCGACCAGCGATAGCCTTCGAACAGCGTCGACAGCAGCATCGCGATCACCGGGATCAGCACGCTGGTATAGGCCGCCTTGGCGGGGCCGATGGTGCGGATCAGCTGGAAATAGATGGTGAAGGTGATCGAGGAACCGATCACCCCCAGATAGACGATGCCGAGCAGATAGGCCGGCCGGGTCTCGATCACGGGCGGGCCGACCGTGGCCAGCGCGAAGCCGGCGTCGAGCGCGGCGCCGATCAGCATCGCCCAGCCGAGCGTGGAGGCCATCGGATAGGCCTTGGCGGTGCCCGTTGCCTGCATCACGTTGGCGACCGAGGCGGAAAGCACGCCGGCCAGCGCTATGCCGATCCCGATCAGCGCCTCGTGCGGCCCGACGGGGTTGAGCCGCGCTTCATGAACGAACAGCAGCGCAACACCGGCCATCGCCACCACCGATCCGAGCAGCAGCTGCCGCCCCATCTTCTGGCCGAGGAAAATCCGCGCGAGAATCGCGTTCGGCACCAGCAGCAGCGCATAGACCACCGCGACCACGCCCGAGGTGACATGCGCCTCGGCCCGGTAGACGAAATTGAAGTTCAGCACGAACTGGGCGAGCCCCAGGGCGCCCGCAAAGGCGAACCCCCGGGCGTCGAGCCATAGCCGGTCGCGGCGGGAGGCGGCCCACAGCAATGTCGTCACCCCGGCGACGAGGAAGCGATAGCTCACCGACCAGCTGGGCGGCACCACCGCCAGCTGGTCCTTGATGACGAGCCAGGTCGAGCCCCAGATCAGCGTCACCAGCAGGAACGGGATCAGCACGGTGATCCGCGCCGATCGCGGGGGTGCCGGTGCGCCGATCACAGCGCCGCGATCGCTTGCGCCAGGGGGCGGATCGCGTCCTCGGCCTGGTCCCAGCTGGTGACGAGACGCACCTCGCCCTCGGCCCAGTCGTAGAAATCGAAGCCCAGCGCGCGCAAGGCCGCGGCTTCCTCCGGGGTGGCCCTCAGGAACACTTCATTGGCCTGGACGGGGTGGACCAGCCGGTCGCCCGCCGCTGCTGCCAGCAGCCCGGCGCCTGCATTGGCGGCGCGGGCATTGGCCAGCCAGACGTCATTCTCGAGCATCGCCAGCAGCTGCGCGGCGAGGTAGCGGCCCTTGGAGAAGAGCAAACCGGCGCGCTTGCGGCGGTAAAGCGTGACGTCGGCGAGTTCCGGGCGGAAGAACACCAGTGCCTCGGCGCTCATGCCGCCGTTCTTGACGAAGCCGAAGCTGAGCGCGTCGACGCCCGCGCGCCAGGTGACGTCGCCCGGATGGCAGCCGCAATGTGCCACGGCATTGGCGAAGCGCGCGCCGTCCATGTGCAGGCCCAGCCTGCGGGCCCTGGCCAGATCGCCGATCGCGGCGACCTCGTCGGGCGTGTAGACCAGCCCATATTCGGTCGCGTTGGTGATCGAGATGGCGTGCGGCTGCACCTGGTGCACGTCGTTGCGGATCGGATCGATCACCGCGCGGATCGCGTCGGGCGTCAGCTTGGCGCCGGGGCCGGTGGCAGTGAGCAGCTTGGCGCCGTGGGTGTAGAATTCGGGCGCGCCGCCCTCGTCGCAATTGATGTGCGCGTCGCGGTGGCAGACGATGCCGCCATGCGGCGGGCAGAGCGCGGTCAGCGCGAGGCAGTTGGCCGCCGTGCCGGTCGGCACCCACAGCGCGCGAACCTGGGTGCCGAACAGATCGGAAAAGGCACCGTCGAGCCGCTTCGACCAGGCATCGCCGTCATAGGCGGTGTCGAGCGTGTTGGCATCGACCAGCGCCTGGAGCACGGGCGGGCAGACGGCGGCGGCATTGTCCGAAAAGAAGCGCATGGCCAGACCCTTGCTGCCTGGCACACGCCCGGTCAACGGTCTGTTACGGCGCTCGGCGAAGCGGCTGGGCCTCGCAGAGGATCAGCGCGAACCAGTCGTTCGCGTCGGTCCATTGCTCGATCGGCGTCCAGCCGCCCGAACGGAGCAGCTGGCGGGCGCCGTTGGGGCCGTATTTGTGGCTGTTCTCGGTATGGATCGTCTCGCCCGCGGCCATCGAGAAGGGGCGGCCGTCAACGGTGAAGTCGATATCGCGCTGCGCTTCCAGATGCATCTCGATTCGGGCGAAATCGGCGTTCCAGATGGCGCGGTGGCGAAAGGCATCAATGGGGATCGTGCCGTCCAGCTCGCGATTGATCCGCTCGAGCAGGTTGAGGTTGAACGCCGCCGTCACGCCCGCGGCGTCATCGTACGCCGGGACGAGGATCTCGGGCGACTTTACCCGGTCCATCCCGATCAGCAGCCGCGCGCCTTCGCCCAGCCATTCGCGCATCGCGCGCAGGAGGTCGACCGCGTGCCAGGCATTCATGTTGCCGATCGTCGAGCCGGGAAAGAAGCCCAGCTTGGGCATCTTCGCGACCTGCTCGGGCAGCGGCACCGGGCGGAGGAAATCGGCTTCCACCGGATAGACCGGCAGCCCCGGAAACGCCTGGGAGAGCTGGGCCGCGGAATGGCGCAGGAACTCGCCGGAAATGTCGATCGGCACATAGGCCGCCGGATCGATCGCGCGCAGTAGCCGGGGCGTCTTCACCGACGAGCCCGAGCCGAACTCCACCACCGCCGCATTGGGGGCGGCGAGATTGCCGAGATCGGCGGAGATCGACGCCATCAGCGCGCTTTCGGTGCGCGAGGGGTAGTATTCCGGCAGCTCGGTAATCTGCTCGAACAGCTCCGAGCCACGCCGGTCGTAGAACCAGCGTGCGGGGATCGCGCGCGGGCTGGCGGCGAGGCCGGTCAGCACATCGGCGCGGAAATGGGGGTCGGCAAGGCTCGCCTGGCCGTCTTCTAGTTCCTGCTTGAGCATCAGAGGTCCTTCGCCAGACGTACGCCGGTGAACTGCCAGCGCTGGTGGGGATAAAAGAAATTGCGGTAGCTGGCGCGAACATGGCCGCGCGGGGTGGCGCAGCTGCCGCCGCGCAGCACGAACTGCCCGCTCATGAACTTGCCGTTATATTCGCCGACCGCGCCCTCGGCGGCGTGGAAGCCGGGATAGGGCCGATAGGCGCTGCCGGTCCATTCCCACACGTCGCCGAACCAGGCCGGGCCGCCGGTGGACGGCCGCGGCTCCACCGGGCCTGCGGCGTCGAGCTGGTTGCCCGAAAGGGGATCGGCGCCGCTGGCGGCCGCCTCCCATTCGAACTCGGTCGGCAACCGGGCGCCGGCCCAGCTGGCATAAGCGTCGGCCTCGAAGAAGCTGATATGGGTGACCGGCGCAGCCGGATCGATCGGGCGGCGGCCGTCGAGCCCGAAGCGGGTCCATACCCCGTCCACCGCCTGCCAGTATAGCGGGGCGGCGATGCGGTTTGCCTGCACCCAGGCCCAGCCGTCCGACAGCCAGTGACGCGGATCGGCATAGCCGCCCTCGGCGATGAAGGCCGCCCATTCGCCGTTGGTGACGGTGCGGTCGGCAAGCGCATGGGGATGGAGCAGGGTGGGATGGCGCGGGCCCTCGCAGTCAAAGGCGAAGGCGCCATCCTTCTCGCAGCCGACCGAGACTTGGCCGGTGCGACCTTCGATCCAGCCGATCGGGCCGGGCATTGCTACCGGCACCTTGGCCGCGCCGGGCCAGACGGCCGGCTCCAGCGGATTGACCGAGAAATGATGGAGGATATCGGTCAGCAGCAATTCCTGATGCTGCTGCTCGTGCTGGCAACCGAGCGCGACCAGATCCAGCGCGGCCGGCGGCAGCTCCGGCAGCACGGCGAGCAGCGCGGCATCCACCGCCGCGCGATACTCGTGCACTTCGTCCAGCGTGGGCCGCGAGAGCATGCCGCGGCGGGGGCGGGCATGGCGCTGGCCCTCCGCCTCGTAATAGCTGTTGAACAGGAAGGGCCAGCGCTCGTCAAAAATTCGATAGCCGGCGACATGATCGCGCAGCACGAAGGTCTCGAAGAACCAGCTGGTGTGCGCCAGGTGCCATTTGGCGGGCGAGGCGTCGTCCATCGACTGGATCGTCGCATCTGCGTCGGAAAGCGTGGCGACCAGTGCGGTACTCAGGTTCCGCACAGCGAGAAACCGGCTGGCAAGGGCGTCGGGAGCCGTGGCGATGACCGGGCTTGTTCTCACTCTGTTCTCCTACCGCAAGCCCGTTGCCGGGACAACCCATACGGTGGGATGCGGGGATCGAGTGCTATTGGTTACGCGGCCCCCCAGGCACCCACAAAACGTCGTCGCTGCCATTTTGGTTCAGGTGGCGGGCCGCCACGAACAAAAAATCCGAGAGTCTGTTGAGGTAAACCAAGGCGTTGGTGCTCAGCGTGCCCTGATCGTTGGCGGCGACGGCGGCACGTTCGGCCCGGCGGGTAATCGCCCGGGCAAGGTGCACCGCGGCGGCGGCGGGGCTGCCGCCGGGCAGCACGAAGCTGTTGAGCGGCGCAAGCGCCGCGTTCAGATCGTCGATCGCCGATTCGAGCCATTCGACCTGCGCCGGCGTGATCCGCAGTGCGCCCTCGCGATCGCCCGGCGTGGCGAGATCGGCGCCGAGATCGAACAGGTCGTTCTGGATGCGGGCGAGCGTGGCATCGAGCGGGTCGCCGGCGGCCAGCGCCGTGCGCGCAACGCCGATCGCGCTGTTCGCCTCGTCGACGTCGCCGATCGCTTCCAGCCGGGCGGAAGCCTTGGAGACGCGCGAGCCGTCGGCGAGACCGGTGGTGCCGGCATCGCCGGTGCGGGTGTAGATCTTGTTCAGCTTGACCATGGCGCCGGACGGTAGGGCGGAAGTCCCGTCTCGGCTAGGGGGCGAAGGTGCAGGTGCTGCCGCTCATCGGTCGTAGCGGATCTTCCACAGCCTGTAGGGCGAGCCGTCGGGCAGCGCCACCGGCTCCAGCCAGCCGGGCACCTGGCCGCGGGCGAGCTGGGCGTAGAATCCCACCGGGTTGCGGGCGCGGTACACGGTCGTCTCGGCCATGTTCGGGCAGAGCAGCAGATACGCCGCCCGGTGCCGCGCGGCGATGGCGCGGAAGCCCGCTGCCGTGCCGGTAAAGGCATGGTGGACGTCTAGGATCGCCTGGCCGTTCCGGTGATAGGGGCCGGCCACCGCATTGTGGTGGGTCACCACGATCAGCCGCGGCCCGAGATCGACCTGGGTGAACATCGTCGCCGCCGGGATCGCATCGAGCGTGCGCAGCTGCGAGGTGCGCGTGCAGGCGATATTGGCCTGGCGCACCTTGTCCGTGCCGGGCTTGGTCGCGTTCTTCGTCGCCCAGGGCATCTTCACGCCGCTGGCGGCGATGCCGATGCCGGCAAAGGCGAGCAGCGCGACGCCGATCCGCACCCAGAGCGGCCCGCGCCGCACCAGCAGCGGCACCAGGATCCAGATCAGCGCGGTGATGCCCGGCACGGCGAGCAGCTGCGCCCCCGGCGCGGCGCGCATCTGCCAGAGCAGCATCGCGGCGGCGAAGCCGGTGAACAGCGCGATCGCCGCCCAGCCGACCAGCATCGGGCTGCGCCGCGCGTGCCACACCGCGAGCAGCGCGCCGAGCAGCCCGAGCCCGGCGACGATCGCCACCGGCACCGCCGTCTCGGCCGGGTGGCGGTAGATCGGTCGCGCCTCGCGGACGTTGGAGAGCCAGGTGCGGTAGAGCTCGTCGGACACCTGCTCGGGCCGCCCCAGGCATTGCGGGAAGAAATGGACGAAGCCGGCGACGATCGCGCCGCCCGCCACCGCCGCCAGCGCAAGCCGCACCCAGCGCGAGCGCGGGTTGGCCATCGTCAGCGCGACCAGCAGTGCGCCGGCGGCAACCAGCACGCTGAGCCATACCGGGGTCAGCGCGTCGCAGCGCATCGCCTGGTTGGCGTTGGAGGCGAAGGCTACAAAGCCGATCGCCGAGCCGCCGCCCAGGGTGAGGCCATAGACCATCAGCCGGCCCCGCTCGGCCGCATCCCATACCCAGCGCAGGGCCAGGATCGCCCCGGCCATCGCGCAGAAGGGGAGGAGTTCGAGCCCGATCGAGAGCGAGAAGGCGCTCGCCAGGCCCACCACCGCGCCGCCGCGCGCGCCCCGGGGATCGGCGATGCCGGCGACGGTGATCGCCAGCGCGGCGAGCTGCCAGCCATGATGGTCGATCCGCAGCGGCGCGTACATCGGCAGCGTCGTCGTGCAGACGGAGACCAGCAGCACCAGCGCGATCGGCCAGGCGAAGGGCGAGACGAGCCGGCGGACGGTGAGCGCGAGGCCGGTCATCGTGATCGACAGCGGCAGCAAGGGCGCGATGCCGCACGCCCATTTCTCTGCCGTCGCGGTGCCGAGGAAGGGCTTGAGCAGCAGGATCAGCCCGGCGATCGGCAGGTCGACGATCCGCGACCAGTGGATGTCGAACCCGCCCAGCGCGGGGTCCATCCGGTACTGGCGCAGATCGTACCAGCCCTGGCCGGCGAGCAGCGCGCGCACCTGCATCAGCCGCATATTGTCGTCGGTATCGCCCAGCGTGAGCCAGTAGATATTGCCCTGGCGCTGCTGGAGGAACCACACCACCACACAGGCCCAGGCGACCAGCGTCCACAGGAGCCAGTGGCGGTCGAATTCGTCTCGCAGGCGGAAGAGCCGGGTAGGGGTGGGCGTCAAAATCGCTTTCCTCGGATGCTGGTGCGCATTAGGGCGGGCTAGGGTCCAAGGGCAAGCGAGAGTGACGGCGGTACTGCACAGGATGGAAACGCTGCTGGCGAAGCCGGTGGTGCAGCAGCTGATCCGCTTCGTGATCGTCGGCGGGCTTTCCACCGTGGTCTACGCTGGCGTCTATTGGCCGCTCGCCACCTATGTGATCCCGCCGGTGCTCGCCTCGGTGGCAGGATTTTTCGTCGCGGTGGTGTTCGGCTATGTCTTTCACAGCCGCTGGAGCTTCCAGGGGCACGGCGCCGAGCAGAATGCGGCGCTCAAGGTCAAGTTCTTCGTCGTGCAATCGGCGGGCATGTTGATGAACGCGGGCTTCACCTGGGTGCTCACCGGCCCCTGGGTCCATGGCCCCACTTGGTGGCCGCTGGTGCCCGCGGTGTTCGTCACGCCCTTCGCCACCTTTGCACTCAACCGTTTGTGGGTTTTCGGCTGATATGGATCGCATCGTTTACGACCGCATGGCGGCGCATGACTCCACCCATTGGTGGTATCGCGCCCGCCGCGACATCCTGGCCGATTATCTCGCCCGCTACGGCGCGGTGCCGAAGGACGCCCGCATTCTCGAGATCGGCTGCGGCACCGGCCACAACCTGCCGATGCTGGGTGCGTTCGGCGAGGTCGACGCGATCGAGATCGATCCGGCGGCGCGCGAGATCGCCAGCGCGCGGCTGGGCAAGCCGGTGGGATCGTCGCCGCTGCCCGACCTGACCGGGGTCGAACCGGGCAGCTATGATCTGGTCGCGGTGCTCGACGTGGTCGAGCATATCGACGACGATGTGGCGGCGCTCAAGGCGATGGCGCGGGTGCTGAAGCCCGGCGGCAAGATCCTGATCACGGTCCCTGCGCACCAGTGGATGTGGAGCGCGCACGACGTGGTGAACCACCACAAGCGCCGCTATTCGAAGCGCACGCTGCTCGCTGCGCTGGAGAAGGCGGGGCTGAAGTGGCGCAAGTTGCGCTGGTTCAACTCGCTGCTGTTCCCGGTGGCGGTGGCGGCGCGCTTTGCCGGCAAGCTGATGGGCAAGGACGACAGCGACGATTCGCCGCCGCCGGCCGTGCTCAACAAGGCGTTCGAGACGATCTTCGGGCTGGAGCGCCACCTGCTCGGCCGCCTGCCGATGCCGCCCGGCCTGTCGATCATCGTGCTGGCCGAGCCGAAGCGCTAAGCCTGCTTCCCCTCCCGCAGAGGGGAGGGGAGCGCGGCGTTACTCCGCCGCGTCGTTGTGGCGGGCCTGGGGCGAGACGCTGATCGCACCCGAATCCTGATGGCGATAGCCGAGCGAGGCATGGCCCTGCACCGGCCCCGCGACATCGGCGATCAGGTAGAGCGGCCGCCGCTTCGATTCGACGTAGAGCCGCCCCAGATATTCGCCGATCATCCCCAGCACGAACATCTGCACCGCGCCCAGCACCACCACGACCAGCATCGTCGAGGTCCAGCCCTGCACCGCGCGGCCGAGCAGCCAGGCGACGAGGATGTAGAGCACCAGCAGCGCCGAGGCCGCCGTCAGCAGCAGGCCGACATGGCTGGCGAAGCGCAAGGGGGCGGTGGAGAAGCCGGTGATCGCGTCGAGCGCGAAGCGGATCATCTTGCCCAGCGGATATTTGGTCTCGCCCGCGTGCCGCTCGTGCCGGTCATAGACGAAGGGCACCTGGCGGAAGCCGATCCAGGCGACCATGCCGCGGATGAAGCGCGCCTGCTCGGGCAGCGACAGCAGCGCATCGAGCGCACGCCGGCTCATCAGGCGGAAATCGCCGGTGTCGAGCGGGATCGGCGTGTCGGTGATGCGATCGAGCATGCGGTAGAAGATCGCCGCGGTCGCCTTCTTGAACAGGCTTTCGCCCTCGCGCTTGCGGCGCACGGCGTAGACCACGTCGGCGCCCTGCGCGGCCATCGTCGCGCGCATCTCGGTCAGCAGCTCGGGCGGGTCCTGCAGATCGGCGTCGATGATCAGGATCTGCTCGCCGGCGCACAGGTCGAGCCCGGCGGTGAGTGCCAGCTGGTGGCCGTGGTTGCGCGACAGGTTGATCGCGACGAGGTGCGGATCGGCGGCGGACAGGCGCTGCATCACCTCCCAGCTGCGGTCGCGCGAGCCATCGTTGACGAAGACGATCTCGTACGAATCGCCCACCGCGTCGCGCGCGGCGGCGCTGACGCGGGCGTGGAGCATGTCGAGGCATGCTTCTTCGTTGTAGCAGGGGACGACGACGGAAAGCTGGGGACGTTTCATGATCGCCGGTCTGTAGCGCTGCCGGAACGGCACGTCGAGCGGGCGCGCATCAGCCGAACAGGTTCGAAACGAGCCACAGATTGGCGCCGGTGATCGCGGCGAACAGCAGCCAGCCGATCGCCTGCAGCCACACCGGGCTGGCGAAGCGGCCCATCAGGCGGCGATCGGCGGTGAGCAGCAGCAGCGGCGCCATCGCGAAGGGCAGGCCGGCGGAAAGCACCACCTGGGTCAGCACCAGCAGCTTGCCCACCGCATGGTCGCCGAGCAGCAGCACGCCGGCAAGCGCGGGCACCAGCGCCAGCCCGCGCGTGATCAGGCGGCGGACCCAGCACGGGATCTTGAGGTCGAGGAACCCCTCCAGGATCACCTGGCCCGCGATCGTGCCGGTAAAGGTCGCGCTCTGCCCCGAGGCGAGCAGGGCGATGCCGAACAGGGGGGCGGCGATCGCGGCGCCGGTGGCGGGGGTGAGCAGGCGATAGGCGTCCTCGATCTCGCGCACGCCGGTATTGCCGTTGGCGTTGAACGCGGCGGCGGCGACGATCAGGATCGCGGCGTTGACGAAGGTGGCGGCAAGCAGCGCGGCGATGATGTCGATCTGGGCATAGCGCACCGCTTCGCGCCGGGCAGGCTCGTCGGGTCCCGAGACGCGGGTCTGCACCACCGAGCTGTGCAAATAGAGATTGTGCGGCATCACCGTCGCGCCGAGGATGCCGATGGCGAGGTAGAGCGCATGGGGGTCGGCGAGACGTCTTGCATCGGGGATCATGCCCGCCAGCACTGCCGCGCCGTCCGGCGGCGACAGGAACAGCTGCACCACGAAACAGGCCGCGACCGTGCCGACCAGCCCGAGCATGATCGCCTCCAGCTCGCGAAAGCCCTGGCCCTTCAGGCTGAGCACGATCACCACGTCGAGCGCGGTGATCAGCACGCCGATCCATAGCGGAATGCCGAGCAGTAGCTGGAAGGCGAGCGCGCTGCCCAGCACCTCGGCCACGTCGGTGGCGATGATCGCGAGTTCGGCGAACACCCACAGGGTGCGCGCCACGCCCGGCGAATAGCGGTCGCGCACCAGCCGGGCGAGGTCGCGCCCCGTCGCGATGCCCAGCCGCGCGCACAAAGATTGCAGCAGCATCGCCGCCGCGCTGGCGGCAAGGATCACGAACAGCAGGCCATAGCCGTAGCGCGATCCCGCTTCGATATCGGTCGCCCAGTTGCCGGGATCGATATAGCCGACCGACACCAGCAGGCCCGGCCCCATATAGCGCAGCAGCTTGGCGAGCGGCGACAGGCCCGCGGGCACCGTCACGGTGCCGCGCACCTCCGAAGGGCAGAAAGGCGCGGTGGCGGTACGGGGCAATCGGAACATGGCGGGCTCGCGGGCGAGGGGACGGGCGAGCGCCCTTGTGGCGGCCGCGGCCTGCCACGGCAACCTGCCCGCGCGCGCCGGATCGTTACGGCTGGGATTTGACGTCCCCGGATTTACAGCTATAGCGACTGCGAATCAGTCGCAGTATCAAACAAGGGGAGTCCCCGTGATCCATTCCATCGCCCGCCTCGCCGGGGCGGCGAGCCTGTTCGCCTACCTGTCGTCCGCGCCGGCGTTCGCGCAGGCGCAGCAGACCGCCGCTGCAGAGCAGGACGGCAAGCCCGATCCCGCCACCATCACCGTCACCGCGACGCGCCTCGCCACCGATACGCAGAAGGTGCCCGCGACGGTGACGGTCGTCACCGACGAGAAGATGGCCGACCAGCTGGTAAACGACGTGAAGGATCTGGTGCGCTTCGAGCCGGGCGTGAGCGTGCCGCGCCAGCCCGCCCGCTTCGGCGCGGCGGCGGGCACCACGGGCCGTGCGGGCAATGAGGGCTTCGTCGTGCGCGGCATCGGCGGCAACCGCGTGCTGATCCAGGTCGACGGCGTGCGCGTGCCCGACGGCTTCACCTTCGGCGCGCAGAGCGTGGGGCGCGGCGACTATGTCGATCTCGGCCTGGTCAAGTCGGTCGAGATCCTGCGCGGCCCGGCCTCGGCGCTCTATGGCAGCGACGGCCTGGCGGGCGCGATCAGCTTCACCACCGCCGATCCGGGCGATTTCCTGACCGGCGGCAAGTCGGTGGGCGGGCTGGTGCGGGCGGGCTACCAGTCGTCCGACCAGGAATGGAGCGAGACCGGCATTCTGGCGGGGCGCAGCGGCGCCTGGTCGGCGATGGTCGCCTATACCCGCCGCGACTTTGCCGAGCTGGACAACAAGGGCAGCGTGGGCGGCGTCGGTGCCGCGCGCACCGAACCCAATCCGCAGGACGGCGATTCGAACGCCGTGCTGGGCCGGATCGTCTACGAGCCCGGCACCGGCCACAAGCTGCGGCTGACCGGCGAATATCTCGACAACCGGATGGACAGCAACGTGCTGACCAGCGTCAGCACCAGCGTCGCCGGCACCACGGCGAACGACAAGACGAAGCGCAAGCGTGCGGCGTTCGACTGGACCTGGGCCGGGCAGGGCGCGATCCAGCGCACCCGGCTCAGCCTCTACTGGCAGCAGGCCGAGGACAGCCAGTTTTCCGCCGAGGACCGCGTTGTGCTCGCCGATCGCACGCGGCTGAACACCTTCGACAATCGCGTGTTCGGCGGATCGGGCGAGATCGTGTTCGGCTATGAAACCGGGGCGCTCCGCCACCGGCTGATCATCGGCGCCGATGCGAGCCGCACCCGGCAGGAAGGCATCCGCGACGGCACCGTGCCGCCGGTGGGCGAGACCTATCCCACCCGCGCCTTCCCGATCACCGATTTCACGCTGGCCGGCCTGTTCGTCTCGGACGAGATCAGCCTCGGCCCGGTGACGCTGTTCCCGGCGCTGCGCTTCGACCATTATGCGCTCGATCCGCAGAAGGATGCGGCGCTGCCGGCGTTCAACTCGGCCAGCCAGAGCGGCTCGCGCGTCTCGCCCAAGATCGGCGCGACCTGGGCGCTGAGCCCGGACGTGAGCCTGTTCGCCAATTATGCGCAGGGCTTCAAGGCGCCCGAGCCGAGCCAGGTCAACCAGTTCTTCCAGAACCTCGCCTTCGGCTATCGTTCGGAACCCAACCCCAATCTGAAGCCCGAGACCAGCCGCAGCGTGGAAGGCGGCATCCGCTTCGGCGGCGGCGGGGTGCGCGTGCAGCTGACCGGCTTCCATGCCGATTACGACAACTTCATCTCGCAGGAAGTGGTGGGCGGTGGGTTCACGCCCGCGAACCCCGCAGTGTACCAGTTCATCAACCTCGACGAGGCGCGGGTGAACGGCATCGAAGGGCGGGTGGATGCCCAGCTCGGCCGGGGCTTCAGCGCCAACCTCGCCTTCGCCTATGCCGATGGTGATGTGATCCGCAACGGCGCGCGGGCGTCGCTCTCGACGGTCGATCCCGCCAAGATCGTCGGCGGGCTCGGCTACCGCGCGCCCGACGGGGCGTTCGGGGGGCAGCTGATCGTGACGCACAGCACCCGCAAGGAGGCGAGTGCCACCACCGGCGTGTGCACCGCCGCCTGCTTCCGCCCGGATGCCTTCACCATCGTCGACGCCACCGCCTTCGTGCGGGTGACGGACGGGCTCACGCTGCGCGCCGGCATCTTCAACCTGCTCGACAAGAAATATGCCTGGTGGAACGACGTGCGCGGCCTCGCCGCCAGCTCGACGATCACCGACGCCTACACCCAGCCGGGACGCAACGGCAGCGTCTCGATCAGCTACCGCTTCTGAACATCGGAGGGCACATCATGAAGTTTCGACACATCGGCCTGCTGGCCCTGAGCCTTGCCGCCCTGCTGCCGGCGCTGCCGGCGGCGGCGGACGGCCCGGTAAAACCGCGCAGCGCCGCCGAGGAACAGACCGCGTTCGCCGCCGACCGGCGCGACATCCTCGCCATGGCGGGCACCTTCAAGGTGCGCTTCGACATGCAGGAATCGACTGCCTGGCGCGCCGACTACACCCCGCTCGACCGATCGATCTCCGGCGGCAACGAAGTGGTGCGGGTGATCGAGGACAGCGGCCGCCATATCGTCCTCCAGCACCTGCTGGTGGTCGAGCAGGGCGGCAAGACCATGGTGATCAAGCACTGGCGCCAGGACTGGGACTATGAGCCCGCCCGCGTGCTCGTCTATGCCGGCCCGAACGAATGGAAATGGGAAGCGGTGCCCGAGGCGATGCGCCGGGGCCGCTGGTCGCAGACCGTCTATCAGGTCGATGACAGCCCGCGCTATGGCAGCTGGGGGCAGTGGACCACCGAGGGCGGCGTGCGGCGCTGGCGTTCCGGCTGGACCTGGCGTCCGCTCGCCCGGCGCGATGCGGTGCGCGGGCCGGTCTATGACCGCTATCTCGGCATCAACCGCCACCAGCCGACCCCGAACGGCTGGATCCACTGGCAGGACAATACCAAGATGGGCGTGATCGACGGCACGCTGCAGCCGGTCGTCCAGGAATATGTGCTCAACAGCTATACCCGCTTCGACGGCTATGACGTGAAGGCGGCCGATGCCTATTGGGCGGCGACCAAGGGCTATTGGGCGGCGATCCGCGCGGAATGGGACCGCATCGCGCAGGCCAAGAACGGCATCCGCATCACCGAGGCGGCGCAGGCCGGCACGGTGATCGCCAGCCGGCTGCTCGAAATCGCCGACGAGGTGCAGGCCGGCAAGAAGACCGAAGCCGACGCGATCGCGCTGGCCAAGACGCTTATGGATCAGGCGACCAGGGCCGCCTGATCCTGCGCGCGGGCCGGGGAGTTCGAAGGCCACCGGCCCGCGCGCGAACCTTGCATCACGCCATCGCCCTGGCGCGCTCCTCCACCAGCCGCTCGAACATGGTGAGCGGCATCGCGCCGAGGCGGATCACCTCGTGGAACTGCTTGAGGTCGAACTTCGGCCCGGCGATCTTCTGCGCGTTGGCGCGTGCGCGGGTCCAGGCGATGTGGCCCAGCTTGTAGGCGCAGGCCTGGCCCGGCTGGGTGCAATAGCGCTCCACCTCGCGCTGCGAACGGGCGCGCGGGAAGCCGGTGGTGGCGACCAGATAGTCGGTCGCCTGCTCGCGGCTCCATTTCTTGGTGTGGATGCCGGTATCCACCACCAGCCGCGCGGCGCGGAACAGGAAGGACTGGAGATAGCCGGCGCGCTCCAGGGGCCCGTGATAGGCACCGATCTCGTCGGCCAGCTGCTCGGCATAGAGCGCCCAGCCCTCGGTATAGGCGCTGAAGAAGCCGAACTTGCGGATCAGCGGACCTTCCGCCGCCTGCGCGGTGCTGATCTGGAGATGGTGGCCGGGCAGCCCTTCATGGAAGGTGAGCGAGGGCAGGCTGTATTTCGGCCAGTCGTGGACGCTCTTGAGGTTGATCCAGTAGATCGCCGGGCGCGAGCCATCCAGCGCGGCGCGGGTGTAATAGCCGTTCGAGGCGCCGTCCTGGATCTCCACCGGCACCGCGCGGATTTCCAGCGGCGCCTTGTTGGGGTTGATAAACGCCTTGGGCAACAGCGTCGCGATTTCCTGCACGCCGGTATTGAGCCCGGCGATCAGCGCGGTGCGGCCCTCCGCCGTGTCCGGATAGAGCTGGTCGGGGCGGGCGTTGAGCGCGGTCAGCCGCTCGCCGACGCTGCCCTGGGTCAGGCCCTGCGCCTTGAGCAGCGCATCGAGCTGGGCGCTGATCTCCGCCACCTGTTCCTGGCCCATCTTGTGGACCTGATCCGGCGTGAAGCTGGTGGTGGTCCATTGCTCCAGCGCGGCGGCATAGATCTCCTGGCCGCGCGGCACGTCCCACAGCCCGGCCGAGGTCCGGCCCTTGGCGTGCAGCTGCTGGATCAGCGCCTGTTGACGGTCGAGTGCGGGATAGACCTTGTCGCCGACGATTTTCGCCGCGCGGGCCTGCCAGTCGCCGGCCAGCCCCTTGGCGGCGGCGCGGCGCACCAGCGACTGGGTGAGCGTGTTCGCCGCCGGATCGGGCTGCCGCAGCTTGGCCATCTGGGCGAGGGTGAGTTCCAGGCAGAAGCCCGGGGCGACCAGCCCGCGGCCCGCCGCCGCCTTCTGGTCGGCGGTGTCTTGATCCAGCGCGCCGGCAAAGGCGTCGAGGCGATCGAGATACGCCTCGGCATCGTCCTGCGTCACGATGGTGTGGCTGGTGTTGAGGAAGTCCGGCGTCGAGAAATAGGCGCCGCCCTGCTGGAAGATCGGGAAGGGCCGGCCGACCGAATCGATCTGGAACTTGTCCTGCGCCACCGTGCCGCTGCGCAACGAATAGAGCACCACCTCGCGGTCCAGCCGGGCGGGTTCGGACAGGGTGGCGGGATCGAACGCCTCGATCCTGGCGATCGCCGCCTTGGTATCGGCCAGGTTGCGCGCCTTGGCGGCGGGGCTGCCGTCGCTGAGCTTGTGCTTGAGGGCGGCGTTCGGGCCCTTATCGAAGCCGAGCGAGGTGGCGAATTCGGGCGAGCGCTGGATGCGCTCCATGACGATCTGGTTGTAGACGGCGTTGATCTCGGCATCGCGCGTGCCCGCCACCGCGGCGCGCGCGGCGGCCGGGATCAGCGCGGCGAGCGCGGCGGTGCTCGACGATGCGAGGAAGTGTCGACGGTCCACGGTATTCCCCCTCCGATAGGTCTGATGCGGGGGAGGGTAGCGCGTCTCGGTTCAAGGTCCAGCCCGTTTCCTTGCCCCTGGCGAGCAAGGAAACGGGCGACGCTCACACCCGCTCGGCCGAACTCACCGCGTCCGCCGCGCGCAGCGCCGCGAGCAGCTTCATCAGGTGCGCGGCGTTACGCACCTCCAGATCGATCGTGTTGGTGTGGAAGGTGGTGTCGCGGTTATCCAGCCGGAGGCCGAGGATGTTGGCCTTGTGCTGGCCGATCAGCGTTGCGACCGTGCCCAGCGCGCCGGGCTCGTTCTTCAGCGTCACCGCGATCTCGGCCACGCCGCCATCGGCCTTGTCGCCCCAGGTGAGATCGACCCAGTCGGCTTCCTCGACATCGGCGAGGCTCGGGCAGTCGATGCGGTGGACGACGATCGGCTGGTCCGGCTTGCGCACGCCCAGGATGCGGTCGCCCGGCACCGGGCAGCAATCCTCGGCATAGGTGAACGCCACGCCGGGGGTGAGGCCCTTGATGTCGATCGCATGGTGCTGCGGCGGCAACTGGTCGTCTTCGCCGCTGGCCGAGCCGGGCATCACCGCTTCCATCACCTGGCCGTCGGTCAGCGTGCGCCGGGCGATCGCCTCCATCAGCGATTCCGCGTCCGGAAGCTTCAGCCGCTTCAGCGCCTCGGCGAGCGCGCCGTCGCCCGGCGGCACCGGCAGGCGGGCGACGATGTCCTCGTAGAGCTTGCGGCCCAGCCGGATCGTCTCGTCGCGCTCCTTGTGGCGCAGGTGCCGGCGGATCGCGGCGCGCGCCTTGCCGGTGATCGCGAAGTTCAGCCAGTTGGGCTGCGGTTCCTGCGCCTTGGAGCGGAGGATCTGCACCTGATCGCCCTGTTCGATCTCGGTGCGCAGCGGCACCACCTTGCCGTTGACCTTGGCACCCACCGCCTGGTCGCCGAGATCGGTGTGCACCGCATAGGCGAAGTCGATCGGCGTCGCGCCCTTGGGCAGCTGGATCAACTCGCCCTTGGGGGTGAAGGCGAAGATGCGATCCTGGTACATCGCCATGCGGGTATGTTCGAGCAGCTCTTCCGGGCTCTCGGCATGTTCCAGGATCTCGATCAGGTCGCGGATCCAGCTCACCTGGGTGTCGGGCCGCACCGAACTCTGCTTGTAGGCCCAGTGCGCCGCCAAGCCGAATTCGGCCTGGGCGTGCATGTCGCGGGTGCGGATCTGGATCTCGATGCGGGTGTCGCCCGCATGCATGATCGTGGTGTGCAGCGAGCGATAGCCGTTGCGCTTCGGCGTCGAGATGTAGTCCTTGAACCGCCCCGGCACCATCGGCCAGCGGCGGTGGATCACGCCGAGCGCGCGGTAGCACTCCTCCTCGGTATCGACGATCGCGCGGAAGGCCATGATGTCGGACAGCTGCTCGAGGCTCACATGGCGCTCGGACATCTTCTTCCAGATCGAATAGGGGTGCTTCTCGCGCCCCGTGATCTCGGCATCGATCCCGCCGCGTCCCAGCAGCAGCTTGAGCCCGGAGGCGATCTTGAGCACCCGGTCCTCGCCCTCGATCCGGAAGCTGTCCAGCCGACGGGTGATCGATTCATAGGCTTCCGGCTCGAGCTGGCGGAAGGCGAGCGTCTGCATCTCCTTCATGAACTCGTACATGCCGATCCGCTCGGCGAGCGGGGCATAGATGTCCATCGTCTCGCGGGCGATGCGGCGGCGCTTGTCCTCCTTCTTGATGAAGTGGAGCGTGCGCATGTTGTGCAGGCGATCGGCCAGCTTCACCAGCAGCACGCGGATGTCGTCGGACATGGCGAGCAGGAACTTGCGCAGGTTCTCGGCGGCGCGCTCGCTTTCGGTCTGCGCCTCGATCTTGGAGAGCTTGGTCACGCCGTCGACCATGCGGGCGACATTGGGCCCGAACAGCCGCTGGATCTCCTCCGGCGTCGCCACCGTGTCCTCGATCGTATCGTGCAGGATCGCCGTCGCGATCGTCTCGTCGTCGAGATGCAGGTCGGTCAGGATGCCGGCCACCTCGATCGGGTGGCTGAAATAGGGATCGCCCGAGGCCCGTTTCTGGGTGCCATGGGCGTTGACCGAGAAGACATAGGCCCGGTTGAGCAATGCCTCATCGGCTTCGGGGTCGTAGGAAAGGACCCGGTCTACAAGTTCATACTGACGCAGCACGTCTTCTAGATGGCGTGACCGGCGCGGCTTTTGCAACCGATTTGACGGAAAAGTCTGGCTTCCGCGCAACGCTGTTGCACCAGCGTGACGTTGCGGCCGGTTTCCCACCCCCGGTTTTTGCGATAGGGTAGCCCATATGGGTGGAGCCGTTCGAGAAACGCTGCGGGCGATGGCGCGGGAATGCAGCCTGCCGGCGGCGCTGGAGGCGATGGGGGAACGCTGGTCGTTCCTGATCCTGCGCGGCGCGTTCAACGGCATCCGCCATTTCGAGGAATTCCAGAGCGAACTGGGCATCGCCCGCAACATCCTGGCCAACCGGCTGGCGCGGCTGGTGGAGCACGGCATCCTCGGTCGCCAGCCGTGCAAGGACGATCGCCGCAAGGTGGAATATCGCCTGACCGACAAGGGCCATGCGCTGCTTCCCACCATGGTGGCGCTGCGCCAATGGGGCGAGCGCTGGGAAACCGGCGTGCCCGCCTCGCCGATCCTGGTCGACGCGCGCGACCGCCGGCCGATCGCGCCGGTGACGGTGCAGGCGCAGGACGGGCGGGTGCTCGGCAAGGGCGACCTCGTCTGGGCGCTGCCCGAAGAGGTGGAGGAAGCCCGGGCGGCCGAGTAACTTCGCCGTGCGGCCCCCGCAAAGCGTAAACGCTTCTATAATGTTCTGGGGCACGCCGCGGGCGTGTGGCAGGGACGAGGGCGCATGACGATCGGTGTTTCGGCGTTGGGCAGTGGCGGCGTGAAGGGCGTTGCGTCGCGGATGGCGACGCACGGCGCGACCGGCGAGCCCGTCGACGAGACCGCCGCCGCCTTTCTCCGCGAAGCGCGCAAGACGCCGGCCGAACGCACCAAGGAAGCTGTGCTCAAGCGCCACAGCCTCGACCAGGCCCGGTTCGACGCGCTGGCGCCCGAGGCGCAGGCATCGATCCGTCAGGAAATCGAGGACGAGATGAAGCGCAAGCTCGGCCGCGCGCAGGGCGGGGCCTTCGCCGACGTCCTGGTCTAGCCTAGCCGCCGATCGCGAGCAGCGCGGTTCGGACCGCGTCCGGAATCGGCCTGGAGCGACGCTCGCTCAGGTCGACATGGACGCTGACCATCTCGATCTCGGCGTGCAGCTCGCCGGTTTCCGCGTGGCAAAGATCGACCCGCATCGTCATGCTGGAGCTGCCGACCCGCTCGACCCGGACGAAGGCCTCCACCAGGTCGTCGAACCGGAAGGCACGCTTATAGTCGACCTGCGCGCGGACGACGTTGAACTCGGCTTCCAGCCATTCGGGCCCCAGTCGGCCCAGATCCGCCCAGCGCCAGAATTCGGTCAAGCCCACATCGGCATATTCGAGATAGCGCGAGTTGAAGACGATCTTCTGCCCGTCGATCTCGGAATAGCGGACGCGGAAGCGGGTGGAAAAGGGGAAACCGGGGCGGGGCATGGCGGCGGGCTTTGCCCGGAGTGGGGGCGGGTTCGCAAGTGCGGGGTGCGCATGCGGGCGTGCCGTTTCTGGAGGCCCGCTCCATCCACCAGCACGTCGTCATCCCCGCGAAGGCGGGGATCCATTCGCCGGTGCGTTCGCGGCTGGAACCGCAGCGTCAGCCCCAATGAATTCCCGCCTTCGCGGGAATGACGATCGGTTCTTTCGGGCGGTTCTTTCGGGAAGGCAGAAAAAGAGCCCCCGCCGTTGCAGCAGCGGGGGCTCGCATAATGGGACGCCCGTGTCATTCGCAGCGTCAGTCTAGCAAAACTGCCGTCTTGCCGCCATCACCCCGCGTTCGCCGCCGGCGTGTTGACCCCCATCGACTGGAGATATTTGCGCACGTTGCGCGCGGCCTGGCGGAGGCGCTGTTCGTTCTCCACCATCGCGATGCGGACGAAGCCCTCGCCATTCTCGCCATAGCCCACGCCCGGCGCCACCGCGACCTTGGCATGGGTGAGCAGCTGCTTGGAGAACTCCAGGCTGCCGAGATGGGCCAGCGCCGGCGGCAGCGGCGCCCAGGCGAACATCGAGGCGCGGGGGCTCGGTATCTCCCAGCCGGCGCGGGCGAAGCTTTCCACCATCACGTCGCGGCGCTTGTGATAGAGCTGGCGGTTCTTCTCGACGATATCCTGCGGGCCGTTGAGCGCGGCGCAGGCCGCCGCCTGAATCGGGGTAAAGGCGCCGTAGTCTAGATAGGACTTCACCCGCGTCATCGCCGCGATCAGCTGGCGGTTGCCCACCGCGAAGCCCATCCGCCAGCCGGCCATCGAATAGGTCTTGCTGAGCGAGGTGAACTCGATCGCGACGTCCTTGGCGCCCTTCACCTGCAGGATCGACGGCGTCGGCTTGCCATCGAAATACAGCTCCGAATAGGCGAGGTCGGAGAGGATCCAGACCTTGTTCTCGCGCGCCCAGGCGACAAGGCGTTCGTAGAAGGCGAGGTCCACCGTCTCCGCGGTCGGGTTCGACGGATAGTTGACGACGAGGATCGACGGGCGCGGCACGGTGAAGTTCATCGCGCGCTCGAGGCTTTCGAAATAGGCGTCGTCGGGCGTCGTCGGCACCGCGCGGATCGTCGCCCCCGCGATGATGAAGCCGAAGGTGTGGATCGGGTAGCTGGGGTTGGGCGCCAGCACCACGTCGCCCGGCGCGGTGATCGCGGTGGCGAGGCTGGCGAGGCCCTCCTTCGAGCCCATCGTCACCACCACTTCGGTCTCGGGATCGAGATCGACGCCGAAGCGGCGGCCATAATAATTGGCCTGGGCGCGGCGCAGGCCGGGAATGCCCTTGGACTGCGAATAGCCGTGCGCGTCGGGCTTGCGGGCCACTTCGCACAGTTTCTCGATCACATGGTCGGGCGGGGGCAGGTCCGGATTGCCCATGCCGAGGTCGATAATGTCCTCTCCGCCCGCGCGCGCCGCTGCCCGCATCGCGTTCACTTCGGCGATAACATAGGGGGGCAAGCGCTTGATGCGGTAGAATTCTTCGGACATTTCCTCGACTTTCAAGGGTTCTTGTGTGCGACACAAAATTGTGTCGTCCGCGCTTTCTACGCCATAAAGGCGCGGTCGGGAATGACGCATTGCTTGGCCTGCGCTAAGGCGGGGCAAAGGAGAGGACCGAATGGCCGATACCCGCACGCCGACCTTGCCCCGCCTGGAGGACCTGCAGCACTGGACCTGGGTGCTGGGCCGCGCGCAGCAGATGATGCTGGAGCACGGGCTGGACCTGATGGAGCAGGCCCCCGGCGCGCCGCCCTTCGGCATGCTGCTCGATCCCACGCCGGCGATGCGGGCCAGCGCCGAGTTCTGGGCGGACACGATGCAGCTGTGGCAGCGCTTCCTCGATCCCGCCCATGCCGAGCCCTTCGTCGAGACGCCCGAGCAGGCGCGCGACAAGCGCTTCAAGGCGCCGCAGTGGCGCGAGCAGCCGGTGTTCGACTTCCTCCGCCAGAGCTATTTCGTCATCGCCGACCACATGCTCAAGAATGTCGAGGCGCTGGAACATGTCGACGCGCGGCAGAAGGACCAGATCCGCTTCGCCACCAAGGGCTTCATCGACGCGATCAGCCCCACCAACTTCCCCGCCACCAACCCCCAGGTGCTCGAGAAGATCGTCGAGACCAAGGGCGAAAGCCTGCTGAAGGGCCTGCAGCACATGCTGCAGGACATGGCCAAGGGCCAGATGACGCAGACCGCCGCCGGCGCGTTCGAGCTCGGCCGCAACCTGGCGATGACGCCGGGCAAGGTGGTGAAGCGCACGCCGCTGTACGAACTGATCCAGTATTCGCCGACGACGGACACGGTGCTGGAAACGCCGCTGATCATCTTCCCGCCCTGGATCAACCGCTTCTACATTCTCGACCTGACGCCGGAGAAGAGCTTCATCCGCTGGGCGGTGGCGCAGGGGATCACCGTGTTCGTCGTGTCGTGGCGCTCGGCCGATGCGAGCATGAAGGACGTGGTGTGGGACGATTATGTCGAGCGCGGCCAGATCGACGCGATCGACACCGTGCGCGAGCTGCTCGGCGTGGAAAGCGTCCACACGATCGGCTATTGCGTGGCGGGCACCACGCTGGCGGCGACGCTGGCGGTGCTCGCGGCGCGCGGGGAGGCGGCGAAGGTGGCGAGCGCGACCTTCTTCACCGCCCAGGTCGACTTCACCGAGGCGGGCGACCTGCGCGTGTTCGTCGACGACGACCAGCTGGCGATGATCCGCAGCCTCGGCGCCGACGGGTTCCTCGACGGGCGCTACATGGCGGCGACGTTCAACCTGCTGCGCGGGCGCGACCTGATCTGGAACTACGTCACCAACAACTATCTGATGGGGCAGGAATATGCGCCGTTCGACCTGCTCCACTGGAACTCGGACGTCACCAACCTGCCGGCGACCTGGCACCTCAGCTACCTGACCGACCTCTACCGCGACAACAAGCTGATCGCGCCCGGCGCGCTCAGCATCGGCGGTACCCCGATCGACCTGTCGAAGGTAGAAACGCCGTCCTATATCCAGGCCGGGCGCGAAGATCACATCGCACCGCCCCGCAGCGTCTGGAAGATGACGGAGCATTTCCGCGGGCCGCACAAGTTCGTGCTGGCCGGTTCCGGCCATATCGCCGGCGTAATCAATCCGCCTTCGGCAAAGAAATACCAATACTGGACCAATGCCGGGCCGGCCGAGTCGCTCGAATCCTTTGTCGAAAACGCGACGGAACATGCCGGAAGCTGGTGGCCGGACTGGGTGGACTGGTTGGTTGCGTTGAACAGTGCAAAGGTTGCGACGAAAGGTGCGCGGCTTCCCGGCAGTGGAAACCTTTGTGCAATCGCCGACGCGCCCGGCGAATATGTTAGAATGCGCTGACGGGAAGGCCGAATTTTCGCGGGTTTGACGATTTTTGTGCACTGCACAATGGCGCCTTGCAAAATGGCCGTCGAGCCTTTATATGTTGCAGCGCAGCAATTGGCAGGGAAAGCTAGTCACATGGCCAGCAAAGGACCTAAGACGACGGCCAAACCGGCGGCACGCGGTGCTACCAAGCCCGCGATTCTGGCCGAAGCTGCCGCGGCGAAGCCGACGCCTGCACCCGCCCTTGCCGAGACGATCGTCCCGGCAGCGGCGCCGGTGCCGGCGCCTGCCGAAGCCGCTGCACCGCAGGACGTGAAGACCAACATCGAAGAGGCGATCACCGCCCCGGTGGAAACGGCAGCCGCCGTCACCGAGCAGGCGATCGAAGCCGCAGAGACCGTCGCGCCGGCGGTCACCACCAGCACCGCGAAGGAAACGACTATCATGGCTACCACTTTCGAAAACGCGACTACCCAGGCCCAGACCGTTTTCGCCGACCTGAATGAGCGCACCAAGGCCGCCGTCGAGAAGTCGACCAAGCTGGTCGAGGAAGCCAACGAGTTCGCCAAGGGCAACATCGAAGCCCTGGTCGAATCGGGCCGCATCGCCGCCAAGGGCTTCGAGAGCCTGGGCCAGGAAGCTGCCGATTACAGCCGCCGCTCGTTCGAGAGCGCGACCGCCGCGCTGAAGGGCCTGTCGTCGGTCAAGTCGCCGACCGAATTCTTCAAGCTGCAGAGCGACTATATGCGCGGCGCGTTCGACGCCTATGTCGCCGAAGCCTCGAAGCACACCGAAGCGATGATCAAGCTGGCCGGCGACGCCGCGCAGCCGATCTCCAACCGCTTCGCGGTTGCCGTCGAGAAGGTGAAGACCAACGCCTGATCGGCCCTGCCGACGGGTAGTTGCACCGAAATGGGGGTGGTCGCTACGGCGACTGCCCCTTTTTCATGTCCACAAAATGCGGGCAGGGGCCTGCTACGCCTTGCCCTTGGGGGCAGTGCGACATATTTTGCCCAGCCTATGGTCGAGCTTCGTACAGTGCAGATTCGGATGGCCGAGGACGGCGACCAGGACGATCGCGGCAACGATGACGCGCTCGGCATCGCCACGCGCACCCGCACCCGCACCAAGAAGCCGACGCCGTATCGCGTGCTGATGCTCAACGACGATTACACGCCGATGGAGTTCGTCGTGCTGGTGCTGCAGCGCTTCTTCCGGATGAACATCGAGGAAGCGACCCAGGTGATGCTGCACGTCCATCAGCGCGGCGTGGGCGTATGCGGGGTGTTCAGCTACGAGGTCGCCGAGACCAAGGTCTCGCAGGTGATCGATTTCGCCCGGCAGAACCAGCACCCGCTGCAGTGCACGCTGGAGAAGGCATAAGCCTGTTCGGTCCGCCGGATCGATGGGCGGCGGCTGGCGCTGAACCTTCGGTTCGTTCGCCAAGCGCCCTGGCAATGCATTGCCGCCTTCGCGGTACGAACGAGGCATTGGGGTACGGGCAGGGCTCCCCCGTGCCGCTCAGCGCGGCGGCGGCAGCCAGCGCAGGTCGAGCCCCTCGTAGCGATTGACGTAGTTCGCCGCGCCGGCAAGGCCTGCGCGATCCAGCAGGGTCACGCGCCCCCCCTCGCGCGCGATCATCCCTTCCTCTTCGAGCTGGCGCAGCATGCGGTTGACGTGCACCGCCGTCAGCCCGGTCGCATCGCCGATCTCCTCCTGCGTCAGCCCCAGCGTATATTCGCGATCGATCGACTTGTCGGTCGCGCGCAGCCGGTTGCGCAGGTCGAGCAGCAGCGCCGCCACCCGCGCCTTGGCACTGGTGCGGCCGAGCGCGGCCAGCCGGTCGGTCAGCGCCACGCGTTCGATCTGGCTGTACACCAGGATCATCGCCGAAAGGCGCGGATGCGCCTGCATGATGTCGGACAGCGCGGCCCGGTCGAACGGACAGACCACCGTGTCCGAAAGGGCACAGAGCGTCTCCGGGGCCTCGTGGTAGATGGCGGAGGAAATGCCCAGCATGTCCCCCGGAAACAGGAATCGGAGAATCTGCCGGCTGCCGTCGTCCAGCAGCACATAGCTCATCATCAATCCCTTGCGGAGAATGAACAATTCCCCGCACGGCTCGTTCTCACGCTGCAGGATCGCGCCGCGCCGCACATGGCGCTGGCGCTGCTCGAGCGCATCCAGCGCCTCGCGCTCTTTTGGCGTGAGCGCGATGAACTCGCTCAAAACATCGGCAAAACAACTGGATGACACGCTCTGCACTTTCCCCCGGGCTCTCCTGCAAAGCAGCGCAACGAAATCAGTGCATTAAAATCGATCAAGCCCCTCCTGCAGCCCACCGCTTGCGCGTACGCGCAGAGCGGCTAGAAGCTCGCCATGGACCGTATCCTCATCCGTGGCGGCAATCGGCTCGCCGGCAAGATCGCGATTTCCGGCGCGAAGAACGCCGCCCTCACCCTGATGCCGTGTGCGCTGCTCACCGACGAGCCGCTCACCCTGCGAAATCTGCCACGTCTGGCAGATGTCGACAGCTTCGGACATCTACTGAATGAACTCGGCGCATCGACCTCGGTAGAGGGCACGCGCCCGAACGAATTCGGCCGGGTGCTCTCGGTGCGCGCCAGCCGGCTGACCTCGACGGTCGCCCCCTATGACATCGTCCGCAAGATGCGCGCCTCGATCCTGGTGCTCGGCCCGCTGCTCGCGCGCGAGGGCGAGGCGACGGTGTCGCTGCCCGGCGGCTGCGCGATCGGCAACCGCCCGATCGATCTCCACCTCAAGGCCCTGGAAGCGATGGGCGCCGAAATCGAGCTGAGCGCCGGCTATGTGAAGGCGACCGCGCCGGGCGGCCGGATTTCGGGTGGCCGCTTCCGCTTCCCGGTGGTCTCGGTGGGTGCCACCGAGAACGCGCTGATGGCGGCCTCCACCGCGCGCGGCACCACGGTGCTGGAGAATGCGGCGCGCGAGCCCGAGATCGTCGACCTGTGCAATCTGCTGGTCGCGATGGGCGCGGTGATCCGCGGCATCGGCACCGAGACGCTGGAGATCGACGGCCGCGACCGGCTGCACGGCGCGACCTATGCGGTGATGCCCGATCGTATCGAGGCCGGCAGCTATGCCTGCGCCGCGGCGATCACCGGCGGCGACGTCGAACTGCTCGGCGCCTCGGCCGAGGACATGCGCGCGACGCTGGATGCGCTGGTCGAGGCCGGCATCACGGTCGAGGAAACCGTGAACGGCGTGCGCATCGCCGCCGACAACGGCATCCGCCCGCTCACGCTCAACACCGCGCCGTTCCCCGGCTTCGCCACCGACATGCAGGCGCAGTTCATGGCGATGCTGTGCAAGGCGGACGGCGCGAGCACGCTGACCGAGACGATCTTCGAGAATCGCTACATGCACGTGCCCGAGCTCACCCGCATGGGTGCGGACATCGAGGTGCATGGCCGCACCGCGATCGTGCGCGGGGTGGGCAAGCTCACCGGCGCGCCGGTGATGGCGACCGATCTGCGCGCCTCGATGAGCCTGATTCTCGCCGGGCTCGCCGCCGAGGGCGAGACGCAGGTCAACCGCGTCTACCATCTCGATCGCGGCTATGAGCGGCTGGAAGAGAAGCTGCAGGGGGTCGGCGCCGATATCGAGCGCGTCGGCGACGGCTGAACGGCTGGCTATTCGGCCGCGATCGACAATGGCGGCGTCTCGCGTCCCGGGGCGGCGACCACCCGGTTCCGGCCCGCCTCCTTCGCCTGATACAGCGCGGCATCGGCAAGGTTGAGCAGATCGGCGATCGTCCGCGTGCTTTCGGGCATGGCGGCGACGCCGAACGAGGCGGAAATCCTGGCGTCGTGGGTCGCGGACAGCGCCTCGATCCGCTCGCGCAATATCTCGGCCTTGGCGACGGCTTCGCTCAGCCCGCATTCGGGCAGGATCACCAGCAGTTCCTCGCCGCCATAGCGGCAGGCGACATCGGAGGTGCGCAGCGCGCCCATGATCTGCGCGGCCGTCTCGCGCAGCACCGAATCGCCGACGGCATGGCCGAATTCGTCGTTGAGTTTCTTGAAGTGATCGAGGTCGATCATGAGGACGGAGAGATGCGTGCCGCTGCGTTCGGTGAGGCTGGCGAAGCGGCTCAGCGCGTCTTCCATGTAGCGGCGATTGTACAGGCCGGTCAGCGGATCGCGCAGCGCCTGGGTGCGCAGCTTCTCGCGCAGCGCGATGTTGGAAACCGCCAGCGACATCGCGTCCGCAATCGCGGTTGCGAGCGGCTGGATGCGCTCCAGCTGCGTCGCCGCATCGGGCAGCGTCGTCGCGATCTTCAGCATGCCCTGGATCTCGCCATGCGCGGTCATCGGCAGTTCGAGGACCGTCGCCGTGCCGAGATGATGATCGCAGCGCAGCGTCCCCCTCGCGTCCGAATTCACATGCGGCTTGCCGCGCTTGAGCGCCCAGCACTGCGAAGGCGGCAGCATCGGGCGGAGCGTGTCGTCCTCCGGCCAGTGCCAGCTGCCGGAAAGCTCCAGCCGATCGCGCGAATTGTTGAACACGTAGAGCGCGCCGCCGAACCCGGCGAGCAGCGAATCGATCGTCGCGCCCAGCACCGCGTTCGCATCTGCATAGCCATTGGCGCTCTGCAGCATTTCGGTCATGCGGAACAGGTGGTTGATCTGCTTGCGCTCGGCGTGGGCGCGTTCGGCGTCCTCGCGCCGCTCGCGCAGCGCGCGGATCGATTGCGGCCCGCCCAGCAGCAGCACGAGCAACACGACGATCGCCCCGCCGAACTCGATGGCGCCGTCGATCAGCCGTGCATCCCGCGACTGGGCAAGGGGAAGGAGAAGATGCGCGAGCACCATGGCGATCACGGCCATGGAGGCAGCCGACACGCGCATCCGCAGCGCGCTTTCCAGCGGATCGCGGCGCCGTCCTTCCATGGGTTTCTTGCTCACCAGACCGGACCCTTGTCCGCAGCGCACGCCGCCACGGCACAGCAGCATTATAGCGGCGGGCCTGGTCCGGTTCGTCTCGTGGAACCGACCCTAGGTAGTTCTACAGCATCGAACCCGTATCGAGGAAGCGCTGGTGCCAGGCCAGCGCCTCGCCGGGCAGCATCGGCGTCTGCTGGCCATAGCTGCCCGCCCGCGCGCGTTCGTAATAGTCGCGCAGCATCGGCCGGAAGCTGGGATGCGCGCAGCGCTCGATCACCTGCTCGGCGCGCTTGCGCGGCGCGAGCCCGCGCAGATCGGCCAGGCCCTGTTCGGTCACCACGATCTGCACGTCCTGCGCGATGTGGTCGACATGTGAGACGTGCGGCACGATCGCGGAGATGGTGCCGCCCTTGGCGGTGGAGGGCGACAGGAAGATGGAGATATAGGCGTTGCGCGCGAAGTCACCCGATCCGCCGATGCCGTTCTGGATGCGCGAACCCATGACATGGGTGGAATTGACGTTGCCGTACAGATCGGCCTCGATCATCCCGTTCATCGCCAGGCAGCCCAGCCGCCGCACCACTTCGGGGTGGTTGCTGATCTCCTGCGAGCGCAGCAGGATGCGATCGCGGAACCGGTCGAGATCCTGGTTCAGCCGCTCGGCGGCGGCGGGGCTCAGCGAAAAGGCGGTGCAGCTCGCCATGCGCAGCTTGCCCGCCGCGAGCAGGTCGAGCATCCCGTCCTGCAGCACCTCGGTATAGGCGGTGAGGTTCTCGAACGGCGCGGTCAGCAGCCCGGCGAGCACCGCGTTGGCGATGTTCCCCACCCCCGATTGCAGCGGCAGCAGCGACGGCGGCAGGCGGCCCTTGCCGACTTCGTGGCGGAAGAATTCGATCAGATGCTGGGCGATGGCGACCGCGCTCGCATCGGGGGCTGCGAAGGGCAGGTTGCGATCGGGCGCGTTGGTCTCGACCACCGCGATCACCTTGTGCGGATCGCAGCGGAGCGTCGGCTGGCCGATCCGCTGGTCGGGCGCGGCGAGCGGGATCGGCACGCGGTTGGGCGGCAGCGCGGTGCCGTAATAGATGTCGTGCATTCCCTCCAAAGCGGGGTTCTGCCAGCTGTTGACCTCCAGGATCACGCGCTTGGCGACATCGAGCCAGGTCTTGTTGTTGCCGACCGAGGTGGAGGGGATCAGCGATCCGTCCGCGCGGATGCCGGCGACCTCGACCACCGCAACGTCGAGCGCCCCGAGAAACCCCTCCCAGGCAAGCGGTGCGACCTGGCTGAGGTGCAGGTCGACATAGTCCATCGTGCCGGCGTTGATCTTCTCGCGGGCGATGGGGTCGGAATTATAGGGCAGGCGTGCCGAAATGCCGTCGACGCGGGCGAGCGCGCCGTCCAGCTCCGGCCCGGTCGAGGCGCCGGTCCATACCTTCAGCCGCATCGGCTTGCCGGCGGCATGCTCGGCCTCGATCTGCGCGGCGAGCGCGGTCGGCACCGCCTTGGGATAGCCGGAGCCGGTGAAGCCGCTCATCCCCACGGTCATGCCATCGGCGATGAACGAGGCGGCGTGCTCGGCGGTGGTGACCTTGGCGGCAAGTCCGGGGTGGGCGATACGCGACATGGAAACCTCTCTGGGCTGCGACCCTGGCGGCGATGCAGCCCTATCGAGGCAGGTGCAATTGTTGCAATTACCTACTTGGATCGCGCGGATGCACCCGGTGCACGCAGCATTCTCGAACTAGTTGATCTAGTTAAGTCGCCCGGAACTCCCCGGTTCGGCCACGGGTTGAGGCCGCCAAGCAGGAGAGACTTTTCCCATGGCGACCCTCGCGCGCGATGTCGTGTCACCCCCTCGTTCGCAGTTTCTGACCGACAGCTTCCAGCGCGGCCTCGCCCACTGGAATCGCGAACGGCTGGAACCCGGCTTCCCTTCCGACGACTGGCAGCGCCGGTTCGAGCGCGATGTCCGCATGGAGCGGCTGCAGGGCGCGTTCGTCGAGGAACTGCGCGCCGAGGTCGCCGACGAGGCCGCCGCCGCGCCGACCGACGTCGACGGCTTCATCGCCTGGTTCGAGGGGCTGCAGGCGACCGGGCCCGGGCAGGGCGATCCGCTGTTCCCGTGGTTGGCCGAGCATGCCGACCGGGACCAGCTTCGATGGTTCTTCGAGCAGGAGGCCGCCGGCGAAGCGGGGTTCGACGATCTGGTCGCGATGACCCAGGTCAAGCTGCCGACCCGCCCGAAGCTCGAGCTCGCCCGCAATTACTGGGACGAGATGGGGCACGGCACCGAAAAGGGCATGCACGGGCCGATGCTCGATGCGCTGGTCGAGACGCTGGCCGTTACCCCGGTGATCGAGCACACCATGTGGGAAAGCCTGTGCCTCGCCAATGCGATGACCGCGATGGCGAGCAGCCGCCGCTATGCCTGGCATTCGGTGGGGGCGCTGGGCGTGATCGAACTCACTGCCCCCGGCCGCTCCGCCGCGACGGCCGAAGGGCTGAAGCGCGTGGGGCTCAGCCCCAGGGAAGCGCGCTACTTCACGCTGCACGCGGTGCTCGACATCAAGCACAGCGAGGACTGGAACCGCGAGGCGATCCGGCCGGCGGTGGAGCAGGACCCGCGCCGCGCGACCGCGATGGCCGAAGGCGCGCTGATCCGCCTGCGCTGCGGCGCGCGCTGTTTCGAGGCCTATCGCGATCGCCTCTGGGGCTGACGGGCGCGCGGCGGGTTGCTAGGCAGGCACCATGCTTCGCCTCGCCCTTGTCGCCGCGCTGATGTTCGCGCCCTTTGAAACCGCCGTGCCGCTGCATGCGGGCGGGCGCGTCACCGCCGATGGCCGCTTCGGCTGGCCCGGCGTCTATTTCGAGGGGCGGTTCAAGGGCACCTCCGTCACCGTGTCGGTCGAGGCGGGCGAAGACCATCTCGCCGTGCTTATCGACGGGGTGGAACGCGCGGTGCTCAGGAAGCCCGGCAAGGTGCAGCGCCGCTTCGACGGGCTGGCGGACGGCGAGCACGTCATCCGCGTCGAGAAGCTGACCGAGAGCCAAAGCGGCTATAGCCGGATGATCGGGGTCACTACCAGCGGCACGCCGCTCGCCCCGCCGGCCCGTGCGCGCCGCGTCGAGTTTATCGGCGATTCGCACAGCGTTGGCTATGGCGACACCGCGACCGTGCGGGATTGCACCGGCGCGCAGGTGCATGACACCACCGATACCCAACTGGCGTTCGGCCCGCTGCTCGCGAAGAAATGGGACGCCGATTATCGCGTCATCGCCTTTTCGGGGCGCGGCGTGGCGCGCAACTATTCCGGCGGCAACCCCGGCGAGACGCTGCCGGTGCTCTACGCCCGCGCCATTCCCGGCGAACCGGCGCCCGCGGTGCAGGACGGCTGGCAGCCGCAGCTGATCGTCATCAACCTCGGCACCAACGATTTCTCGACGCCGGTCCATGAAGGCGAGGCGTGGAAGGACGATGCCGCGCTGCATGCCGACTATCGGGCGAAATATGTCGCGTTCGTGCGAAAGCTGCAGGGCGCCAATCCGGCCGCGCGCTTCCTGCTGATGGGTGCGCCCGCCTTCATCGCCGACGTGCGCGCGGTGGCGGCGGCGACGGGGGTGACGGCGGTGGCGGTGCCCCAGCTGGAATTCACCGCCTGCCACTTCCATCCGTCGTTGAAGGATCAGCGACTGATGGCGGCGCTGGTCGAGGATGCCGCCCGGACGCTCAAATAAGGGACGGTGCGGCCGAGTTTCTCCGCACCAAAGCCGTCCTCCCGGCGTTCGCCGGGAGGACGAAGGAGGGCTTTCTGTCCTCCTTCGTCATCGGAACGATCACACCGCCTTCAGCGCATTCTCGAAGTCCGCGATGAGGTCGTCGGCATCCTCGACGCCGATCGAGATGCGGACCAGATTGTCGGTGATTCCCAGCGCCTGCTTGCGCGCCTCGGCCACCGACAGGTGCGTCATTCCCGCCGGGTGGCTGGCCAGCGTCTCGGTGCCGCCCAGGCTCACCGCCAGCTTGGCGATCTTGAGCGCGTCGAGGAATGCGAACGCCTCCTTCTCGCCGCCCTTCAGATAAAGCGAGAAGGTCGATCCCGCGCCGGTGCAGTGGCGGCGATAGATATCGGCCTGGCGCTTGTCCTCGCCGCGCTCGAGGAAGCCGAGATAGCCGACGCGCTCCACCTTGGGGTGGGCGGCCAGGAATTCGCACACCTTGGCGGCGTTCTCGCCCGCGCGGCTCATCCGCAGCTCCAGCGTCTCCAGCGAGCGCAGCAGCATCCACGCCGTGTTCGGGTCGCAGATCGTGCCGATCGTGTTGCGCATCAGCCGGATGGTGTTGATGTGCGCCTTCGATCCGAGCACGCCGCCCGCCACCAGGTCCGAATGGCCGCCTGCATATTTGGTCAGCGAGTAGACGACGATGTCGGCACCTTGGCGGAGCGGCTGCGCCCAGAGCGGCCCGAGGAAGGTGTTGTCGATCGCGATCGGCGGCTTGGTGTCGCCCTTGAAGATCGCGTCGCGGCTGGCGGCGACGGCTTCGACGTCGACCAGCGCGTTGGTCGGGTTGGCCGGGCTCTCCAGATAGATCAGCGCGACATTGCCGGTCGCCGCCTTGCTCAGCACCGCGTCGATCTCCTCGCGGGTCGCGCCCGCCGGGAAATCGAGCCAGTGGATGCCGAAGCGGCCGAGGATGCGCGCGATCAGCGTCTCGGTCGCCGCATAGAGCGGGCCCGAATGGACGATCGTGTCGCCGGGCTTGACCATCGACAGGAACAGGGTCGCGATCGCCGACATGCCCGAGGAAAAGGCCAGCGCGTCCTCGGCCTCTTCCCAGATCGCGAGCCGGTCTTCCAGGATCTCCTGGTTCGGGCCGTTGAAGCGCGAATAGACCAGGCCCTCGGCGCCGCCGGGGCGCTTGCCGGTCACGCCCTCGAAGTGGCGCTTGCCCGCCGCCGCATTGGGGAAGACGAAGGTGGAGGTGAGGAAGATCGGGGGCTTGAGCGCGCCTTCGGAGAGCATCGGATCATAGCCGTGCCCCATCATCATCGTCGCCGGCTTGAGCTTGCGATCGCCGATCTTCTCGACATCGCCCTCGGGACGGGGGCGGGGGGTGCCGCCGGTCAGGTCGGCTTCGGTGGCGTCGGTCATGCAGGCTCTCCGCTTCGTATCTTCTAGATGGTTGCGATTGTAACCAGTTCGGGCGGGCAATCCAGCCAAGTCCGTAACCGCCCTGGCGCAACATCGTTTCGTCTGCGCGACATGGCCTGTGCCTATCCGTTCGGATATACTGACATCAGCGGCAAGATCGATCAGTGTACGCGGACTAATCCATTTCATCGATCGCTCTGGCCGTGCGAGGCTTTGCTCCAGACCATAGCCCGAACCCGCAAGGAGATGCCCGAATGAACGCCGAATCGCAGTGCCCGATGCATGGTGGCAAGATGGAGGGTAACGCCGTCCTGTTCGACATGACGAACCGGACCTGGTGGCCCAACCAGCTCGATCTGACCGTGCTCCACCAGAACCCGCCCGCCGGCGACCCGATGGGCGCGGACTTCGATTATGTCGCCGAATTCCGGAAGCTCGATCTGGCGGCGGTCAAGGCCGACATCTTCGCGCTGATGACCGATTCGCAGGATTGGTGGCCGGCGGACTTCGGCCATTACGGCCCGCTGTTCATCCGCATGGCGTGGCACAGCGCCGGCACCTATCGCATCGGCGACGGGCGCGGCGGCGCGGGCTCGGGTACGCAGCGCTTCGCGCCGCTCAACAGCTGGCCGGACAATGCCAATCTCGACAAGGCGCGCATGCTGCTGTGGCCGATCAAGCAGAAATATGGCCGGGCGCTGTCCTGGGCCGATCTGATGATCCTCGCCGGCAATTGCGCGCTCGAATCGATGGGCTTCAAGACCGCCGGCTTCGGCGGCGGCCGTGCCGATGTGTGGGAGCCGGAGCGCGACATCAACTGGGGCCCCGAGCGCGAATGGCTGCAGACCAGCGACAAGCCGGGCGGCCGCTATTCGGGCGAGCGGGACCTGTCGAACCCGCTGGCGGCGGTGCAGATGGGCCTCATCTACGTCAATCCCGAAGGCCCGGACGGCAACCCCGATCCGCTGCTCGCCGCGCACGACATCCGCGAGACCTTCGCGCGCATGGCGATGAACGACGAGGAGACCGTCGCGCTGATCGCCGGCGGCCATACCTTCGGCAAGACCCATGGTGCGGCCGACCCCAGCCAGCATATCGGGCCGGAGCCCGAAGGCGCGGGGCTGGAGATGCAGGCGCTCGGCTGGGCGAACAGCTACGGCACCGGCAATGCCGGCGACACGATCACCAGCGGCCTGGAGGTCACCTGGACCGAGACGCCGACCGAATGGGGCAACGGCTTCTTCAAGAACCTGTTCGAATATGAGTACGAGCTCACCAAGAGCCCGGCCGGCGCGCATCAGTGGGTGGCGAAGGACGCGGGCGAAGTGATCCCGGACGCGCACGATCCGTCGAAGAAGCATCGCCCGACCATGCTGACCACCGATCTCGCGCTGCGCTTCGACCCCGCCTATGGCCCGATCTCGCGGCGCTTCTACGAGAATCCGGACCAGTTCGCCCATGCCTTTGCCGAGGCGTGGTACAAGCTGACCCACCGCGACAGCGGCCCGCACGCCAAGCTGCTCGGGCCCGAAGTGCCGGCCGAGCCGCGGATCTGGCAGGATCCGGTGCCGGCGGTGGACCATGTACTGATCGACGACGCCGATGTGGCGGCGCTGAAGGCGGAAATCCTCGGCTCGGGCCTGTCGATTGCGCGGCTGGTGAAGACCGCCTGGGCATCGGCCAGCACCTATCGCGGATCGGACAAGCGCGGCGGCGCCAACGGTGCGCGCATCCGCCTCGCCCCGCAAAAGGACTGGGCGGTGAACGAGCCGGCCGAACTCGCCAAGGCGCTGGCGGTGCTGGAAGGCATCCAGGCCAGGTTCAACGCGGCCCAGACCGGCGGCAAGAAGGTGTCGCTCGCCGACCTGATCGTGCTCGGTGGCACCGCGGCGGTGGAAGCCGCGGCGAAGAAGGCGGGGCATGACCTGGCGCTGCCCTTCGTGCCCGGCCGCACCGATGCGACGGAGGAACAGACCGACGCGCACAGCTTCGAGGCGCTCGAGCCCAAGGTCGACGGCTTCCGCAACTATGCGGGCGACACCCTGGGCTGGTCGGAAGAGGAACTGCTGGTCGATCGCGCCGCGCTGCTGACGCTCACCGCGCCGGAAATGACCGTGCTGGTCGGCGGCCTGCGCGTACTGGGTGCCAATCATGGCGACTCGCAGCACGGTGTGTTCACCGAGTCTCCGGAAACGCTGACCAACGACTTCTTCCGCAACCTGCTCGTCACCAGCTTCACCGCCAAGTGGGAAGCGCAGGGCGACGGCAGCTTCGTGGCGAAGGACCGCAAGACCGGCGAAGCCAAGTGGACCGGTACCCGCGTCGACCTGATCTTCGGCTCCAACTCCCAGCTCCGCGCGCTGGCCGAAGCCTATGCGACCGACGATGCCGAGGCGGCGTTCGTGACCGCGTTCGGCAAGGCCTGGACCAAGGTGATGCACGTGGACCGCGTCGACCTCTGAACACAGAAAAAGGGGCCGCCCGGCACTGCCGGACGGCCCCTTTCTTCGCTTCAGCGGACCTTAGTAGGTGCCTTTGAAGCTCGAATTCAGATTGCCCGTCGTGCTCCAATCCTGCGATCGGTCGCCCGTGGTGGTCTGATTGGGGGTGGCGGTGGACCTGGCCTTGTCCTCGCCGAACATGGCGCCCGACTGTTCCTCGTCGCGCCAATGATTCTTGGCCTCCTCGGCGGTCTTGCGCAGCGTCACCTTGTCGTCGACCGTCTGGATCCAGCGCGAGGGGATCGAGTGGTGGCGACCCTCGGCATCCGTGTCGTTCTTGGTCAGGAGGATGCGATCACCCCGCACCTTGTCGACGGTGCCGACATGGCTGCCGTCCGAACCCAGCACTTCCATATGCTCGGTCACGCGGCGCAGTGCATCGCGCTGGCCGGTGCGCTCGGTGCGGAAGCTGTCGAATTCACTGTGGAAACGCTGGGCGTTCTCCCGACGATATTCGTCATAATCGCGGTCGAATTCCTGGATGCGGCTGCGGCGCCATTCGCCGTAATGGCTGTCCGACGCGCCTTCGTTGCGCGCCTGCTGCTCGTCATAGCGCTGGTCCTGGCGGCGGCGGCGCTCAGCCTCCTCGTCGCCGAACCACGAGCGGACCTCGTCGCCGGCGCGGTCGAAGAAGCCGCGGTCGCGATCATAGCCGCGCAGCTCGTCGCCGCCGCGATTGCGGTCACGGTCGTTGCCGTAGCGACCCTGGTTCTGCGGACCATACCCGCGCGAACCGCCGTCGCGACTGGCCCAGTCACGGCCGCCATAGGAGCGCTCGCCATAGTCGCGATCCTGGCCATAGCTGCTGCTGGTGCCGTAATTGCCGTAGCTGCGCGACCCGGTGTCGCTCCAGTCGCGGTCGCCACCGTTCCAGCCGCCGCGCTCCTGGCGCTGGCCATAGCCTTGCGTGCCATAGGAGGAACGATCCTGGCCGCGCCAGTCCTGGCGGCTGCGGGTCCAGTCATCGCGCTGGTTGCGGTCGCGTCCGCCACCCAGCTGGCCGGCGGCGGCATAGTCGCGCGCGCTGCTGTAGGAATAGTCGCGGCCGGAGCCGTAGTCCCGCGTATAGTCACCGGGGCTGCCGGTGTCCTGATACCCGGTGGGGCCATATTGGCCATAGGGGCCATAGCGATTGTTGCGGTCGTCCATCGTATCTCTCCTGCTGAGATGTCGGCGGCTGCGGCATGCTTGCCGTCACGCGTCGTCCAAGCGAGCGGAGGGGCGGATGGGTTCCGCAAATTTAACTTAAGTGCCAGCCACTTCGCCGCGGGCCGAGAGAAACGATGCAGAAGATGCGACAAGCCGGTTGCATCGCCCGCACGGGCTCGCTAAGGGGAGCGCCTCCTGGGCCATCCCGGGAACCGGCGGCGGGGCTGTAGCTCAGATGGGAGAGCGCTGCAATCGCACTGCAGAGGTCAGGGGTTCGATTCCCCTCAGCTCCACCACCGCCCACTTTTCCCATCAAGACCCTGAAATCGTCAGTCTGCCAGCGGCAGACGGATCCGCACGCACAGGCCCGGCCGCGCGTCTTCCAGTGTCAGTGTGCCGTGATGCAGCCGTGCGATGGCCAGGGCCAGCGGCAGGCCCAGCCCGTGGCCGCGGGTGTGCCGGCTGGCATCGAGCCGGCCGAAGCGGCGCAGGGCATGTTCGCGCTCCTCGGCGGGGATGCCGCGGCCGTTATCGGCCACCTCCAGCACCGCCATGCCCTCGGCCCGGCGCACGTCCAGGCGGATCTTGGTGCTGCGCGGGGTGTGGGTCACGGCATTTTCGATCAGGTTGACGAGCAGCTGGGTGAGCAGCCGCGGATCGCCCTCCACCGGCACCGGCGTGTCGGGTAGCCGCGGCACGAAGGCACGGCCGCTTTCCGTCACCAGCAGTTGCAGGCCCTCGCCGACATCGGCGGCCAGCGCCGCTAGGTCGAGCCGCTCGAAGCCGGCACGCCGGTCGCCGCCCTCGATCTCGGAAATGCGCAGGATCGCGGCGAAGATCGCCAGTATCTCCTCGCTTTCGGCGACTGCGGCGGCCAGTTCCTCGCGGACCGGCGCCGCTTCGGGTGCGTTGGCCAGCGCGGCCAGCCGGCCGTGGAGGCGGGCCAGTGGCGTGCGCAGGTCGTGCGCGATGTCGTTGGAGATGCTGCGCATGCCGGCCATCAGTTCGCCGATGCGGTCGAGCATGCGGTTGAAGGTCAGCGCCAGGCCGCCGAACACGCTGCTCGGGCGATCGACCGGCACGCGGGCGCGCAGGTCGCCGTCGATGATCGCCTCGGCGGTGCCGGCGATGGCGGCGATGTTGATGCGGATCGCGCGCACCAGCGCGACGGTGCCGAGCAGCAGCAGCGCGACCAGCGCGCCGAACCCCAGGACCAGGATGCGCACCCGCCCGCGATCATGCTGGTCGATCGGTTCGCTCTCCGCGACCATCGCCAGCGTCTCGCCGCCGGGCAGCCGCCGCACCCAGGCGCGTCCCCGGCTGAGCCCGGTGATGCCGGCGTCCTCGCGCACGGTGGAGAGGCCGATCGGCAGCGGCACGGCGGGCGCGATGTTGCCGGCGAGCGGTCGCCCGCGCGGATCGAGCAGCAGGAAGCCGATATCGGCACTCTCGCGCTCGCTGCTTTCGCGCGCGATGCGGCGGGCGATTTCCGGGACCGTCGCGTTGCCTTCGAGCAGTTCGCGCGCCTCGCCTTGCAGCCGCAGATCGACCTGGCGATCGATCGAGTCGAGCAGCGCGAGATAGGTCCCGGCGCCGGCCAGGGCAGTAGCGGCGGATACGCCCAGCGCAAAGCCGATCGCGATGCGGCCCAGCGAGCGGATCTGCCGCCGTGCCACCGTCAGCCGCGGAACATATAGCCGACGCCGCGCACCGTCACGATCGGATCGGGCAGGCCCGGCATCTCCAGCCGCTGGCGCAGCTTCAGGATGTGCACGTCGACGATGTTGGTGGCAGGAACGAAATCATACCCCCATACGCGCTCGATCAGCATCTTTCGCGACAACACGCTGCCGGCCTCGCGCACCAGTTCGGCGAGCAGCTTGAGCTCGGTCTTCTGCAGCTCGATCGGCTTGCCGGCGCGGGTGACGCGGTGGCGCAGCACGCTGACCGTCACGTCGCCCGCGGTGAGCGTTGCATTGTCGGCGGCGGGGGTGGCGCGGCGGCGCAGCACCGCGCGGATGCGGGCATTGAGCTCGTCGATCTCGAACGGCTTGACGATATAATCGTCGGCGCCGGCATCCAGCCCCTCCACCCGTTCCGGGGTGAGGCCGAGCGCGGTGAGCAGGATCACCGGCGTCTCGATTCCTTCGGCGCGAATGCGGCGCAGCACGTCCACGCCGTCCATCGCGGGCAGCATGCGATCGAGCAGGATCACGTCGTACCGCGTCTCCGCCAGCATGGCGATCGCGGTGCGGCCGTCGCCCGCCGCCGTCACCGCATAGCCGAGTCCGCCCAGTTGCAGGACGAGCAGGGCGCTGAGCTGGGCATCGTCCTCGACGATCAGGGCATGCAGGGCGGGCGACGTGTCGGCAGGGCTGGGCATGCGGAGTCCTTAGTCGGGCTGGCTGTCCCTAACCTTACGGGCCTGCCCGGTCGACTCCGCGCCTCCCGATCAGAACAGACCCGGCACCTCGCGCTGCGCGGTCGTCGGCCGATCGGGCGTGAGCAACTGGCGCGGCAGGGAAGCGACGCCGATGCCGCTGATCGGGCTGCAGCTGCGGCCGGCGACGAAATCGAGCGCGGCCCGCACCGATGCTTCCCGCACGTCGCCCAGCGGCTGCGACAGGTCGTCGCTGGCCGCGCAGCTCGCTTCCACCGTGCTTGCCAGGCCGTTGAAATAGGCGCCCTGACGATTGGCGTTCTGGGTGGCGAAGGCGATCACGCGCAGCCGGTCGTCGCATGCCGCATTGTCGATCGCGACCTGGCCCACCGGCTTGCCATAGGTGTTGGTGCCGATCAGCCCCAGAGCGTTGCGGAAATAGGGCAGCATCCCGTTGATCACCAGCTCGCTGGCCGAGGCGGTGGCGCGGGTGCCGATGAACGCGATCCGGGTGGGCGTGATCGATTCGGGCTGCGGGCTGAAATAGCCGGTCGAATTGTTGGCCGCCTTTTCGGGACGGAAGCTGGTGTAGCTGAACACGTCGCTGCTGGCGCGGGCGCCGCCCAGCAGGTTGCCGAACAGCTGCGCAATGGAGACCAGCCCGCCGCCATTGTAGCGCAGGTCGACGATCACCTTGTCGATGCCCTGCGCCTTGAAGCTGGCGAAGGCGGCGCGCAGCGCGGGATCGGCGGTGCTGATGAAGGTGCGCAGGTTGACATAGCCGACGCGGGCGCCGCCGTTCGGGTCGGTCAGGATCTGCGCGCCGTAGCGGCTGGACACCGGCGTCAGGGTATAGTCGGTCTTCGCCAGCGTCACGATGCGGGTGGTGCCGTTGGCGTCGCGAACCCGCAGCACCCGGGTGGTGCCCGCCGTGCCCGGCCCCAGCGCCTCGTTGATCCCGGTCGAGCCCTGCGCCGCGTAGATGCTGCTCACGTCGCGCAGATCGGCGCTGCTGGTGCCGATGGCGACGATCTCGGTCCCGCGATCGATGCCGGCTTGCAGAGCGCTGGTGCCCTCGAAACTCTCCGTTACCTTCAACGTGCCGCCGTCGATCGACAGGCGGAAGCCGAAGCCGGCGCTGGCGCCGCTGTTGTAATAGGCGTTCTCCTCCGCGATCGAGGTGAGGTAGGAGAAGTAGCGGTCGCGCCCCTGCGCGCGGGCCGTGGCGGTCAGCGCGTCGAGATAGCTGTCCGGGCTGGTATAGCCGCTCGGATCCAGGCTGGCCGGCAGCGTTTCGGGGAACAGATACCATTCGCGCATGGTCGCCAGCACCCAGTCCTGGCGGGCGCGAAGGCTGCAGGCGCTGGCGGTCGGCGCTGGCGTGGGACTGGGGCTCGCCGTGCCGGGCTGCACGACCGTGCTGCCGCTGCCGCCGCCGCTACCTCCGCCGCCGCATCCGGCCAGCGCCGCAGCGATCGCGACCATCGTAGAACCGTGACGCCACCTACCCATCATCGTCCCCCGAAACGCCCCCGCGGACCCGTGCCCGCGCCACCGCCTATCCTAGCGACAGAATCGCGACAGGCGAAGGTTTTGCGTGCGATTCCGGTCATGTTCGCCGGGCGTTTCTTCTCCGCGCGCCAGCGGGAGCAACGCCGGCGCCGAATGCACAACCTCCGCGACCAGGCCCGGCAGGACCTGTTCGATTCCGTCGAGAGGTTTTACGACCCGGTGCGCCAGCAGGTCAGGAACGGGCTGCTGTCGCCTGCCCGGATCCCGGCCTGCCGCCATCACTTCGCCGCCAGGATTTTCTGCAGCCAGTCGCCGACGAGCGATACCAGGCGCGGGGAGCCGGCGTTCGGCCCCAGCCTCGCCACTTCCTCTTCGCCGCCGGTCACGGCACCTTCCTGGAACCAGTGGCTGAGCCCTTCCAGCACCACCACCTGCCCCCGCGCGTTGTTCGCCAGTGCTTTGCGCGCTTCAGCCGCCTCGTCGGACGCGACGACCAGCGGATCCTTGGA
>NZ_AGFU01000056.1 GCF_000226955.1 Sphingomonas elodea ATCC 31461 | reverse complement strand
CCGATTGTATTTCCGATGACGCTTGGCAGGGCTGCCATGATGTTGTCGCCGAAGTCGCTACCTTCGAGCAACGTTCGGGTTGCGGCGTTTGCAAGGGCATCCGCGGCGCTGGTCGCCGCCTGCTGCGCGTAACCCGCCATGCCGTTGGCGAACTGGCCGCCCGATACGCCCAGAACGTTTCGGGCGAAGGCGCCTCCGGCTCCAGCACCGATCCCAGCTGCGGCCACGCCCACCCAATCGAACTTGGATTGCAGGCCGGTGGCCACGCCGATGCCTTGGGTGATCGCGCTGCCGACAGCACCGCGCACCGCATTGCTGAGGAAAGTATCGGCTTTGAGGAATTTGCCTGCCGTACCTCCAACCTGTCCCAATCCGGCGCCAACGCCACCGGCGATGGCAGACAGTGCTACCCCGCTCCAGCTGAAGCTATCCTGGATACCAGTTGCTAGCCCAAAGGTCTGGCTCGCGATGGATCCAGCAGCTCCGGCTGCAGCACCACCCGCGACGGGGCCCAGCGCTGCGGTTAGCGAGCCTGCGCTAGCAATGGTAACGGCTACTGCGACCGCGATGAGGAGGATTTGTCCGAAGACGCCGCAACCGCCTCGTCTGGAGGGGGCTTGCGGGGTTGGGGTGGTGGGGTTGGTGTCGCCGAGGGTTTTGGCGGGGTCGTAGGGGTTGAGGGTTGCGGCGTTGAAGGTTGCGCGCTGGACGCCGGCGGGGAGGTTGAGGCGCTGGCCTTCGGTGAGGCCGGCGGGGCCGGACAGGCCGTTGGCCTGGGCGATCTTGTACCAGAGATTGGCGTCGCCCCACACGCTTTGCGCGATCGACTGGAGCGTTTCGCCCGCCCGCACGACATAGCCGCCGCCGGCCGAGCCCTGAGCGTAGCTGTTGATCGGATCGACGCCGGACTGGTCGAAATCGGCGGTGGCGGCGCCCCAGGTGGCGCCGCCGCGGAAGGCGCCGGTGCCCTGGGTCTGGGTGCGCGCGTCGATCGAGGCCTGATAGTCGACCGAGGTCGTGCCGTTGTTGCCGTTATAGCCGATCTGCTTGCCGCCGAAGCGGTACCAGATTTCGTGCGGGTCGCCCTGGGCGCCGTTGTTGTCGCTCTCGTCGCGCCGGATCACCTGGCCGAACATGTCGTTGGTGAAGCGGATGTTGCGCGGCCGCCCGTCGCCGACAGTGACCGAGGCGAGGTTGCCCCAGCCGTCATAATAATAGTTGCTGGTCTTGGTCGATTGCCCGGTCTGGCTGTAGCTGACCGAGCTCGCCACCGCACCGGCATACCAGATATAATTGGTGCTGGTGGTCGAGGAATATTGATAGCTGCCGTTCTTGTAGGTGGTGGCATAGGCGTTGACCACCGCGCCCAGGGCATAGTTGCTGCCCCAGCCATAGTCGTTCGACAGATAGCTGGTGATCGTGTCGTTGCCCTGACGGGTGACGACCGTCTCGCTCGTCACCCGTCCGCCGACATCGAGGGTGATCTGGCGATCATAGGCGGCGGTGCCGTTGCTGTTGCCGTCCCATTGGAAGTCGATCTGGCGGGTCATGCGGCCCTGGCCGTCATATTCGTAGCGCGACTTCAGCTGGGCATAGCCAAGCGGCAACGGGGAGGCGGTACCATCGCCATTGTCCGAATAGCCGCTTTGCGCGATCGATACCGTCGCCAGATTGCCGTCGGCATCATAGGTGTAGTTCTCGCGCCGGGCGGCATCGTAGATGGCAGTGACATACGCCCCCCAGCTGCCATTATCGGGCTCGGGATATTCATAATATCCGCCGCCGCCGTTGCCCGGCACATAGACGTTGGGGTCCCAGACCGTGGCATAGCCGGTCGTCGTCACCGTCGCGGTCGCGCGGCGGCCGTCGAGATAATAGCTATAGTCGGTGCCCTTCGCGCCGCGGACGATCTGGCCGTTGATCAACTGGCCCTTGGCCAGGATCACCCGGTTCATCGCGTCATAGGCATACCAATAATCCTGCCCGGTCCGGTAGGCGATGCCGCCATTCTGGTCGAGCATCGCGAAATCCGACGTCACCCTCCGGACGTTGCCCATGGCATCGTAGCTCCAGGTGACATGGGCCGCCGGCGTGGTGGGGTTGCCCCATTCGTTCCAGCCGGTCATCCGGTTCAGCGCATCGTAGCTGGCACTCGCGTCGCGGAAGGTCGTCGAGGCGGTCTGCCACTGCCAGTCCGAGACCCAGTAGCCGCCGCCCCAATAATCCTGGTCGTTGTAATAGCCGTTGTCGACCCACTGGCCGCTGTCGCGCGTATAGACCTCGCGCACGCGGTTGCCGTTCGCATCGTAGCGGAAGCTGGTGCGGTCGACCTGATAGCTTTGCCCGACATTGTTCGGCGCCGATGCCGGATCGCCGGTGGTGGAGACGATCGAGCCCACCAGCCCGGTGTTGAGATAATTGGTGGCGATGGTCGGACCGCGGCCCCAGCGCAGCACCTGGCGACCGGCCAGATCATAGGCGAAGTTCGCGGTCGGGCCGCCCAGATCGGCGGTGTAGGTGACATGGCCGAACATGTCGCTGTTTTCCACCGAGGTGCGGCCATTGGCGTAGCTGGTCGTCTTCACCCAGCCGCCGAACGTGCCCATCCCCGTCGTCGTCA
>NZ_AGFU01000057.1 GCF_000226955.1 Sphingomonas elodea ATCC 31461 | reverse complement strand
AACATCATGGCAGCCCTGCCAAGCGTCATCGGAAATACAATCGGGAATCTCGTCGCCGATCGCGTGGCGGCGCCGGGGCGCTTGACAGAGCGGGCAAAAGCGCTCGCAGGCGCGATCGATCCGACGATCCTGGACGACCCGAAGCGCTTCGCGTCGTTCCGCAGCGATTACAAGACGACCCTCAAGCTGATCGAGCGGCAAGCCGGCGGCGACAGTTCGAGCCTCCTCGCCCGCCGGATCGCCGAAAGTGAGGGGCGGCTGCTGGCTAATGCGCCGGACGCCGCTCCGCAACCGTCGATACAGCCTGGGTTGGGCGAACCCGGCGATATCGTGGTCACGGAAGATCGCATCCTGATGAACTTCGAGCGTCAGATGGACACCGCCACCAGGGACCGGTTCACTGCTTGGGCTACCAACCTCCAGGCCGAGCGCTACGCTTATGAGGACAGCCACCCAGGATATACCTATGAAATCCTGCCCACCGAACGAGCGACGGCCCTGGATTATCTGATCAAGGCGCCGCTACTCAGCGCCGGTTCGTTCGTATACGATAACGTCCCTATCGTGGGCACAGCCAAGAGCGCTGCTCAAATCTATTCCGGCCGCGATGTCATCACCGGCGAGCATGTCAATCGCTGGGTCGAAGGTGGAACACTCGCAATCAGCCTTATCCCGTTCGGTAAAACCGCCGAAAAAGCCGTTTTCGGGATCGGTGAAAGGGCACTTGGGCGGACCGCCGCAGAGAGTGAAGTGCTTGCGTCACTGTCTCGCGCTGAGGTTCGGGCCAAGATATTCGGGACCGCACAGCAGACCGGCAACGATGGTGCACATGCATTCAGGAGTTACCGCGAAGCCATTTTGCTCGCCCGTAACCCTGAGGTCGAGGCCGTCTACCTCAATAGGGGATATAACGCGGGTTTGGAGCTTGCGCCTAAGACGATAAGCCCGAACCGCAGACCTGACGTTTTGGCGCGCTACTTTGATGGGAGGATAGATCGCGTTGAGGTGTTTTCCAAAACCGACAACCCCAATCTGCTGAGAAGTCGAAACACATTCCTCGACCCACAGATACGGGCTAACGGCTATACACCTCTTCCACCACGTGTGGTTTATCCGGTCCGAGGACAGTAGGGATCAAAAATGACGCAGACCACAGCAATCGGATTTTTCTGTCACACGAAGCGCATGCCTACGCCTGATGATATGATGCGGGGTTACGAACTAATTGAAGCTGTGTTTAATAAATTGGGAGCAAAGCCCACTTATTTTTCTGCTGATGACGGTTTTGGGCGCGGTGGCTATAAGAAAGTGGGGGGCGCGTTTCAAAAGCGTGTACTTAATCAAAGTGCAGCGGGCTATCGCAGTGTTGGATTGGCTGCCAATCCGGCAGACAGCGACGCCCCCGGCTATGACAGCTTTGTGAGCATGGATTTTGCCTTCGGACCGGAAGGCGAAGAAGTATATCTCGCACTGACGGCCAACGAAAGCTTCCTTCGTATAGGGAGTGGCGAGTGCGAAGAGATCATCGCTGAAATCGCTGAATTTTGGCAATGGGACTATGGGTTCGGCTTTGAGCGCGACGCTTTTTCCATGCCGGGCATATATTTGGTTGGGGGTGCATCGGACCGACAAAGTGAGGAAGATCGCCGTCGAGGTGAAAAGTGGTATGCCTGCTATCAGCCTGAGGAACGGCGCAAGCGCGTTCGCGATATCTTTCCTTATAACGTGATTGGTGCGGGCCATCTGGCGAACGGACTACTCGATGGCCGTAGCTTGAGGACGTTCATAGCAACGGATCAGGACAGCGAACTTCTTGCCCTGACGGATAATCTGTGGCTGTGGAAAGTTTCACCGGATCGGACCGAAGCTGTGCGGACCAAACTCGGGGGCTCCAGTATCGTGATCAGCGAATAGCAAGATAAAAGCAGTGGCTCCCCCTGCGGGGTAAGTCATTGTCTGCACATCGTTTTTTAGCGAGATAGGTGGCGCCGGGTGAATTCCGGGGACACAAGGTGAATTCCGGGGACACAATACCGAATTACCGCGAAGGCTGCCCTTGGATATGATACGGCCTTGGCAAGACTGCACGGTTCGTGGCCCCCGGAATCGCGCACCGCGTAATAAGGCTCGGGTTCCGAGAACGGCATACTCAATTGGTTTGGGGCCCAGCGGGTCTGTGATCGCTGCGCGGATGCCTGTGGTCGCGCATGAAGCAGCACGCGCTCCAGCGCGGACGCGACCAGGGCCCGTGTCATCGAGTAGGCAGGCGAAATCGGGAGTGACTCGAGTCGCATCATGCGCAATCACGCCGACGCGGCCCCGTTCTCAAGCGCCTTATCGGGTGCGGCCCGCCTACACCGCAAACGCCCGGCAATATCATGTCGACACCGAAACGAACTGTGGCCGCAGGTTTTCAACGCCTTGCGGATCAAAACATGCGGGGTGGCGCCAAATATTTCAACTTGTTGCAAAGAGGGCTTGACGAAGACCGGCTCCTCCTGCTCTTTTCGGGCTAGTTGAGGGGGAAGTATGTCGGGGCTGGTCGAAGCAGCGACGGCTATTCTTGGTGCGTCCGAGAAGCGCCTTGAAATCGCTGCGCACAATGTCGCCAATATTTCGACGCCGGGATTCAAGCGGCAGATCGGGTTTGCCGATCTTTTGCAGTCCTCGGGCGAGCGCGATCCTGCCCTAGCGATTGGCATCCATCGCAACTTCGCGCAAGGAAAGTTGAGCGAGACTCGCAATCCGTTCGATCTGGCAATCAGCGGGGCGGGCTTTTTCCAGCTCCGCGCTGGCGATCGCATTCTGTACTCGCGGCAAGGGCAGTTCAGCCTATCTGCCGAGGGTCGGTTGGTGACCCCTCAGGGTTATGTGTTGCAGCAGCAGGGCGGTGGCGACCTGGTTCTCGACCGGGCGGGCGCTACGATCACACAGGATGGCACCGTTCTCGACGATGGGCGCCCCATTGCGCGCATCGAGCTGTTCTCCGCGTCCGACGCGAACGCATTGTCGCCGGTGGGGGAATCCTGCTTTTCGGCCGGCGCCGCCCGGATGGAGCCGATCGCCGATCCGGTTATCCGGCAGGGCATGGTGGAAAGCTCGAACGTCGAGCTGGGGGACGAGATGGTCTCGATGATGACGGCGCTGCGCCAATCCGAGAGCGGCGCGAAGCTGATGCAGACCTATGACGACCTGATCGGTCGGGTCATGTCCAGCTTGGGGCAAACGCGATGAGCGACGCATTCTATGTCGGCGCGGTCGCACTGCAGGCGCAGCAGCGCGCGCTGGACGGTATCGCCAACAATATCGCCAATGTGAATACGCCCGCCTTCAAACGCGTGCAGGTTCGCTTCGCGGATGTGGTGGCGAGCAGGGCGGCCGACGTGTTGCCGGCCGATGCGCTGCGCGCCGATACGACCTTCGACACCGCAGGCGTGATGCTCGACAGCCAGTTCATGCTGAACGAGCCGGGGCAGATCGAACGCACGGGGAAGCGGCTTGATCTCGCGATCGACGGGGCCGGCTTCATTGAACTTATGGGTCCTGCGGGACAGTCCCTGCTGTGGCGCGGCGGTACCTTGCGCGTTAATGAGGATGGACAGCTGGCGACGAGCAGCGGGATCGCGCTCAAGGCGGCGATTACCGTTCCCGCCGATGCTACCGGCCTATCCATCGGCCACGACGGCGTTGTCCGCGCGACCGTTCCGGACACCGCGGATGCGGTAGAGCTCGGCCAGATCCAGCTCGTGAAAATTGCCGATCCGTCCAAGGTGGCGCGCCTCGATGGCGGCATTTACCGGATGGAGGATGCGAGCCTGACCACCGAAGCCGTCGCAGGCGAAGACGGCGCCGGAACGTTCGTGCAGGGTGCGCTGGAGCAGTCGAACGTCGCGCTGACGGACGAGATGGTGCGGCTGATGTTAGTCCAGCGCGCTTATGCGGCGAACGCTCAGATCGTGCAGGCGGCCGATCAGCTCATGGGCATTGCAAACGGATTGCGGCGGTAGGGTCCTGTCAATGTGGATCGGTAGCGCCAATGTAGCAGTTGCCCTTCTGGCGGCAAACGTTGCCAGCTCCGATTCTGGTGCTGCCACTCGACATGTCGCGGTGCGGGATGGCGTGCTGCGTGTTGGAGATTTGATTGATCGGGGAAGCACAGGGCTTCCCGAACAAGTCGCTCGCCTGGTCGTTGCACGACTCCCGGCCGGGCGGTCGACGCTGCAGCTCTCTGCGAAAACGGTCGCGGACTTGGTTCGGCGGCGCGTGCCTGGTCTCGGACCAGTCGCTATGGGCTCCGCTTCCGTGCGCATCGATGTCATTTCTCCACCTGCTCCCCGGACTCAGATGCATTGCTTCGTCGCTAAGGCTGCAATGTCCGATGGGGCGGTCGTCACGCGTGCGGATGTAGCGGAGACGCCATGTCAGGCGTCGCGCGCGGCGCGCCTACGCTATGGCGGAGGGGGGCTTGTTTTAGCCAACAAGCCTGTCGCTGCCGGAACCTATTTGGGTCGGCTAGCCGGTTTGCCCGATGCCGCCATCGGCAAAGGCGCGGCGCTAACCTTGCGTTCGAGCGCGGGCCCTGTGACGGTGGAACGCCCGGTCGTCGCCGTTCAGCCCGCGCGTTCTGGGGGACGATTGTTCGTTCGGAGCGGAAGTGGCGAAATCTTCGCTGCCCCGCTCGACCTCGCTTCGGAACGGAGCGCGCGATGAAGCTCCGGTGCCTTGCCGCCGCGGCGGCCACGGTCGTCGCCGTGCCGGCCAGCGCGCAGGACCTGTACAAAGGTGGCAACTGGACTGCGATGGCGGCCGATCGCCGCGCCAGCGCAATAGGCGATACGCTAACCGTCATCGTCCAGCAGGCAGCGGAGGCTTCAAACACCACGCAGAACGCGACGCGCAAGTCTACGGATTTGGCCGCGTCCGGGCGGGCAGGCAGTGTCAATGAGGCGGGACAGGCTTCTTTTGGCGGCGGGTACAGCGGTCGCGGTGAAGCACGTCGAAGCGAAAGGCTAGTGGCGCAGTTGAGCGTCACGATAACCGATGTACTGCCCAATGGCGACTACCGTATTGTTGGCGAGCAGCAACTTCATGTGAATGGCGAGAAGTCGCTGATCGCGGTGCGTGGTCGAATTCGACGCGAGGACATTCGCAGCGATAATAGCGTACTTTCCGGACGGATTGCGGATGCCGAAATCAACTATGACGGCAAGGGTTTCGTTTCGCGAAGCGCGAAGCCCGGATTGCTAAACCGCCTGTTCTCGATCTTGGGGCTCGGCTGATGCGTTGCATCGTTCGGCTACTTGCACCATTGGCAGTTGTCTTCTCGCTGCCGTTGCCGGCCGTCGCGCAATCGGTGCCGTTGAAAGGACTTGGGCGGTTCGACGGGTGGCGCGAAAACGCACTTGTAGGCTATGGACTCGTTACCGGTCTCGCTGGTTCGGGAGATACCCGCCGTAGTATCGTGACGCGCCAAGCCCTGCGCAATGTGCTTAGCCGGCTCGGAACCAGCGTGAACGATTCGGACATAAGCAGTCGAAACGTCGCCGTGGTGATGGTTACCGCTGTCTTGCCGCCTTCCGCAAACATCGGTGACCGGATCGACGTCACCGTGTCCTCGATTGGCGATGCTCGAAGCTTGGCAGGGGGTACGCTGATCATGACGCCGTTGCTCGGTCCCGATCAGCACGCATATGCGCTGGCACAAGGGCAACTGCTTGTCGGCGGCTACCGGTTCGATAGCGAGTTGAACCAGCAGCAACGCAATTACCCAACGACGGCACTACTCCAAGGCGGTGCTACTATCGAGGCTGCAGTCGAATCGGCGCTGCTCAAGAGCGGTAACGAACTTTCCTTTCTACTGTCGCGGCCGAGTTTCTCGACGTCGCATCGTATTGCAGAGCGGATCAACGACCAATTCGGTAATGGTATAGCTGTCGCGCGCAACGCTGATGAAGTTCGCATTCGTTTCTCGGGCAATACGAGCGATTTGACGGGGTTCATCGCACGTCTTGAGAATGTCACCGTTACCCCGGACGTTTCGCCACGCATCGTAATTAACGAACGGACCGGAACGGTGGTTGCCGGCGGTGATGTGATGATTTCCAGCGTGGTAATAGCCCAGGGCGACATAAAGGTGACGGTTACTGCCGAGAATTACGCCTCGCAGCCGACTTTCCTTGCCGGTTTCGCCAGCGATGCGCGCAGCCTCATTGTTACCAATACCAAGCTGGAGGTGGATCAGGGCTCGGCCGATCGCTCGTTCCGCTTTCCGAACACCTCGGTTGCGGATCTGGTTCAGGCGCTGTCGCGCGCGAAAGTCGATACGCGGCGGCTGATCAGCATTCTTCAAGCCATCCGTACTGCGGGCGCGCTGCACGCAGAAATTGTCGTCGAGTGAATGTAGAGCACATTGATATGGGCAGTCTTTCTACAGCGCTGATCGCACGAGCACTCGATGGGCTTACCGCCCGGTACGAGGCAACGGCGCAGAACATCGCGAATGTGAATTCGCCCGGTTACAGGCCAATTCGCGTAACGTTCGAAGAAAGTCTGAGGCGCGCGGCAGCGGAAGGAGCCGAGGCGGTCGCGAGCGTGCGACCGCAAATTGAATTGGCAACGCCACCGCGCATAGCAACGGAAATGCGGCTTGATCTCGAAATCGCCACCGCATCCCAAACAGCCATGCGCTACGGCGCATTATTGTCGATCCTAGGCCGGCAGATGGAAATCGCTCGTAGCATCGCATCGGGAGGGCGCTGACATGGATGCTATTGCGATCAGCCGGACCGGCCTTGATGTCGAATGGCAGCGCCTACAGATTATTGCCCAGAATTTGGCGAACATGAACACAACCCGGACCGCCGCCGGCGCCCCATACCGGCCACTGCGGCTGGTTTCTGGCCCACAGGTCGATTTCGCGCAGCTCGCCAAAGGAGAGCGTGGCCAGCCTGCAGGGGTGGAAGTGCTCGGCATCGAGCCGATGACCGGCGCGACCACGCGGCGAGTGTACGAGCCGGGCCATCCGCATGCCGATGCGGATGGTTTCGTCACATATCCAGGCATCGATCATGCGTCGGAAATGACGCTACTGATCCGTACCTCTCGGGCCTACGAGGCCAACCTCACTGCGATGAGCATCGCACAGCAGATGTACACCCGCGCGGCTGAATTTGGGAAGCAGGCATGACGGGCGCAGACGGCATTGCGGCGCTGGGCGCAATTAGCGACGCGCCAGTCACCCTTCGCCTCGGAGATGCGGCCGGAGCCCCCATTGCCCCGTATCACGCACCAGGGTTCGGGGAAATTCTTTTGCGTGGGCTGCAGAACGTGGATGCGAAGATCGCAACTGCCGATCAACTGGTTCAACAGTTCGCAATCGATGGCAGCGTGCCAGTGCATCAGGTCACGATTGCCCTTGAACAGGCACGTCTCGCTGTCGAGCTTGCGATGCAAGTCCGCGCGCGAATGCTGGAAGGTTATCGCGAAATTATGAACATGTCCCTGTGAGCGATTAACGCGCAATGGAGTCTTCTCGCCCCGATATCCGCCGACCGCCTGTCCAGCGCATCGTGTTGGGCGGTGCCGTCGTGCTTTTCTTTCTGCTGCTGGGCATCGGCTATTTCCTCTTCCTTCGCACCGACTATGTGGTACTGGCGCAGGGCCTACGAACTGCGGACGTAGCCGCGTTGGTTGGCGAGCTCGACAAGCATAACATTAACTACCGGCTGCGCGATGGCGGCACGACCATCCTCGTGCCCGAGGGCCAAGCCGATACGACGCGCGTGGCGATTGCCGGATCCGAGGTGGCGGCGCGCGGCCAAGTTGGCTTCGAGCTATTCAACAAGTCGGACATGGGGCTCACCAACTTCGCCCAGAAGATCAACTATCAGCGCGCGCTGCAAGGGGAGTTGGTACGAACGATCATGGCGATCGACGGGGTCGAGAATGCCCGGGTCCATCTTTCGCTACCGGAAAAGTCGCTCTTCCGTGGCGACCGGGTCGAACCGCGCGCGGCAGTGACGATCACGACTAAGCCGGGCGAGGCTGCTGATCCCGCCCGGGTCCAGGGCATCCAGCAACTGGTCGCAGCTGCAGTTCCGGATCTTCCCGAAGCGCGAGTCGTGGTCCTCGATGCTGCCGGGCATGTTATCAGCGCGGCCGTTGCCGCAGGGTCTCCCACGGGGTTGCAGGGCCGGGATCGGCCCGCAGACATTGCGGAACGTGCTGCGCTGGAGGACTATTATCGAGCCCGGGCCCGCGGCGCCATCGAGCGGCGAATTCCCGGTCTGCGGTTCACGCTTCGCGTGCTGCTGCTACCAAGCAACCCGGCAGCAGGCACGGCGGATGGTAGCACCGGTTCCACAGCAGCGGATTGGGCTCCCAGTGGCGAAGGCCCCCAGCGGAATTTTCGTATGCGAGTAGTGGTCGTCACGTTGGCCCAGCTGGGCGGAGAGGACCAACAAATTGTGCGCGAAGCCATCGCTAATGCGACAGGGCTAAGCGAACAGGTAGGCGACAGCGTTGCTTTCGAGACTGGACCGGTCGACGCGCCGGTTCCGGCATCAGCGGTGCAGCATCAGCCGACGCTCTCGGCCGCGCCGATGGCACCGAATGCGGCGCCCGCCGGCAAAGAAACCGCTGGTTTTGCATGGCCGCCGATCTGGACATGGCTGATTGCGGCCATAGCTTTGGGATGCGTCCTAGTTTGGCGTTTCCGCAGCGCGCAGACGACATTGGACTCGAAGGCGCAGCAAGCCTTTGCCGATCGACTTCGGCGCCAGATGCACTTGGCGGGAGAGGCGGACGATGTTGCTGCCTGAAGATGGCCTCGATCGTCTTATCGGCCAACTTCAAGCCATGGCGCGTGCCGACCGGGAGGCGATTCTTGCCCGGCTGGAGCATGTCGAGCGCCAGCGGGTTCGGGCGAGGCTGCGCCGTGGTGCCGATTTGGCGCAAGCGCCCGCCTCGCCTTACTCTCCGGATATCGCCGAGCGTATCGCGACGGCAGATACGACTCTGACGGAAGCGGGGCGTAAGGCGCTGGCCAATTTCCTGCGTCCGACAGCCAGCCTAAAGATGCCAGTAACAGAACGTGGTAGCGCGCTAAGCCAGACCATGAGCGGATTACTGCGTTCCTGGGGGAGGCGCCCATGAGCCCGCTGCTCAAAGCGGGCTCGGGGCAGACCGTGCGACGGTTCGTTGCCGCTTCCGTACCGGAAACATTGCCTGGTTTTGCTCCGGCCGCGGAGGATCCACGCGAACTGGAGCTCGCGCGCTTGGCCGCGGAACTGGAGTGCCTGGAAGCAGCTCGCAGGCAGGATGCAGCTGAAGCGACTCGAAGGATCGATGCCGCGCGTCAGGAAGGCCGTGCACAAGGGTTGGCCGCGGCGCAGGCACAGGAAGAGGCGCGGCTAGCGGCCCTTCGCGACGGGATCGAGGCTGCGTCAACCGCCTTCGCGGCGCGTCTGAAGATACTTGATGAATTGGCACCGGCGCTGGTACGCGGCGCCCTCGCCAAGCTGTTCGATTCCTTTGAAGAGTGGAGCGGTCCGGCCGAAGCCGCAGTCGCCCGTCAACTCCGCACGCTCGGCGACGCCGCCGTCGTGCATATTCGGGTGAGTGCACGGGACTTCCCCGATCCCGAGGTTCTTGCAGCAATGTCAGAGAGGTTGGGGATCGTCCGCACGAAACTGATCGTCGATGCAGACCTTCGGGCTGGCGCGAGCCGCATCGAATGTCGTCTCGGGCAAGTCGAGGTCGATGTGCGCGACCAATGGCAGACGCTTTCCTCGCTATTCGAGGCGATGGCGCAGTGACCGTTCACCCCTTCCTGCAGCAGTTGCACGATGCCGAACTGGTTCGACCGGTCGGCGTTGTCCGCATGGTACGGCATGGCCATGTCGAAGCCACCGGTCCAAACTGCGCGCTGGGGGACCTGTGTGAAATTGCATGCGACGACGGCGTCTTGATGGCCGAAGTGGCCGGCGTGGAGGATGGGAGCCTGACCCTCGTGCCACTGGAACAGGGCCGCCAGCTACGCCCAGGCATGCGCGTCCACCCGGTAAAGGGCGGTAGCGCTGCAGCGGTGGGTGACGGATTCGCCGGGCGGGCAATAGACGGCCTCGGTCGGGCGATAGATGGCAAGGGCCCCGTATCGAGGGATGCATTTGCGCCGCTCGCAGGCTCGATGCCGGGGCCGCTTGAGCGAGTGGCCACCGGCCGCCGGCTCACGACCGGATTGCGTGCAATCGATGGGCTATTGACGCTAACGGAAGGGCAACGCGTCGGCGTCTTCGCTGCCGCGGGCGTCGGAAAGACTAGTCTGATCGAGCAGTTCGCCCGACAGATCGCTTCTGATCGCTGTGTGCTGTGCCTCGTTGGGGAACGTGGGCGAGAGGTGGAGAGCCTGTGGCGCGTGCTGTCGGCGCGCGCCGATGCTACGCGGTTCACCCTTGTCGCCGCGACATCCGACGAGACGGCGGCAGTACGGGCTCGGGCACCGCGCCTTGCTCTTAGTCTCGCCGAATACTGGCGTGACCGCGGCGAGCATGTCCTTCTAATCATCGATTCCATCACGCGCTTCGCTATGGCACAGCGTGAGATCGGGCTGGCGGCCGGAGAGCCACCAACAGTGCGCGCCTATACACCGAATGTCTTCGCCGCCCTACCTCGGCTTGTTGAGCGCTGCGGAGCGGTTCAAGCGGGTGGTGCCATCACCGCGCTAATGACGGTCTTGAGTGAAACCGATGATCTCGATGATCCGATCGTCGAGGTGATGAAGTCATTGCTTGATGGGCATATTCTCCTCTCGCGTACGCTCGCGGAGCGAGGCCATTTCCCGGCGATCGATGTTTCGCGTTCGATCAGTCGTCAAGCTGCGAAGGTCATGGACTCCAGCCATGCGGCTGTAGCGCGTAGCGCCATTTCGCAATTGGGGGTTTATGAAGAAGCCCGAATCATGATCGAGAGCGGCGTCTACAAAGCCGGCTCGAACGCAGAGATTGATAAAGCAATCGAAACGCGCGAGCGCTTGATGGACTTTCTTCGCCAGTCGCAGAATGACAACTCGAGTTTTTCGAACACGCTCGCTGGCCTGCGTAACGCCCTCAGGATCGCGGCGAATGGCTGACCGCAGCAGGCAAAGGCAATTGCAGGAAATCGCCGCCCTCAGGCGTGTCGAACGAGGTGCGGCATTTCGAGCACTTACGGAAGCACGTGGGCGCGAGACTGCCGCTAAAACTGATGCCGCGCAAGCACGCTCGGCTGCGGACGATGCCGAGCACGCGTGGGACTTGTACTTGGCCGGCGTCCATTTTCAACCCGACCATTCCCGCGCGCTTGCCGGATTGGTGGTTTCTTGCGGCGACGAGGCGCGATATTTGGCTGAGCGCTACAAACAAGCCGGTGCGGAGACGCATGCGCTTGAACGGGCTTGGCGAAGCTGCGACGCTCTTTGTAGTCACGCCGAGCGCCTAGTTAAGAACGGCGCGCGAGCTATGCGCCGAGATCGAGACGAACGTCAGGCCGCTGCCTCGGCGGATCGGGCAACAATCCTTTGGAGGCGCCCGTGATTACCCCTCTGTCCGCGCGTCCCTTTCCCCCGGTTGACACCAAGCAAGCTGAAGACCTTCAGCTTGCGTTGACGCCGCAAGACATGTTTGCTCGTCTGCTCGGGGACGAGAACGACGCGATGTCGCCATTATCTTTCGTGATCGAACAACCAGCCCAGCCATCAAATGACGACCCACTAGACGGCAGGGAACCCGACACGGTGATAGCCGCACCTATGGCCCAAATCTTCAACCAGAACGGCTTCTTTGGGCACGCAATCTGGGCGGGCGGGACGGAGATCGACAATGTCACAGCTCGCTCGGCGGTTGCGCCATCCAACCATGTGCCCACGACAAGTGCCGATGATGCGAGTTCACCAATAACGGTGAGAGGCTTGATCGCTAGTGGGTCGCATGCCCGCGTTGTAGAACTGCCTTCGCCAGAAGCGATAAGGTCTGACCAACCACTGATTGTTGAGCGACAACGGCCCGTCGCGCTGACGCCTCTTAACAAAATGGAGTTGATAGCAGTCGAGGCTCCGACCGAAGAGGTCCCTAGCCATCCGGATCGTCGTCAGGCGCGTCTCCCTTCGGGAGGTGGGGCGCCGGTGCGGGTAGCCGTGAGCGAGATAGAGCAAGGTCTTCGCGTGATCGTCCAAGTCAGTAGAATGTTTGAACCGGACCGAGAGCAAATGCGCGACGCCATCGAAGCACTACTCGCGCGCCACGGGCTTCGCGCCAGCGATGTCCAAATCTACGCCATGACGAATTCGAGGACAAAGGAATGATTGCACAGACCACGGCTATCAGTGCAGCAGATACCGGACAGACTGCTGCTTCCTCGAGCGCGGCTACAAACGCTTTTGGGCTGAGCTTCGACTCCCTGTTGAAGATCATACTTACCCAGCTGACCTATCAAGACCCTTTGAAGCCAATGGACAATTTTCAGTTTGTCTCGCAACTTGCTCAGTTCTCTCAAGTCCAGCAGGGGCAAACGATGAACGACCGCCTAGAATCGCTCGTCTCTGCCCAGGCAACTAACCAAGCGACTGATCTGCTGGGTACGATAGTCGACGTTCCAGCCGGCAGCACTACGCTCACCGGCACCGTAACCGCTGTCACCTTCGATGGCGGGACTCCGCGGATTACGATCAAGACAAGCGATGATCGTATTATCAGCAATCTCGCGATTTCAAGCGTCACGCAGATCAGGAAAGGAAACTAAGCCGTGTTCGGATCTATCTACATCGGTCTTAGCGGCCTGAACGCGTATTCGCGAGGCCTTGAGCAGGTAAGCAACAACGTATCTAATCTGAACACATCTGGATTTCGCGCCTCTACAGTAAGTTTTCAAAACTTTTATGGCAGTGGCAGTGAGGGTGGACTTTCTCATTCTTCGGGTTCGCCCGGTGCTGGCAACGGCGTAGGCATTGCGGCCCCACGCCTCGATTTCACCGCGGGGCAGTTGCGACAGACCAGCAATGATCTGGATCTGGCGATTGATGGGGCTGGTTTCCTGGTGCTGCTGGACGGCGATAGGCAGCTCTACACACGCACAGGTAGCTTTGAAGTTGATCCGCAGGGCTTCGTCGTGCTGTCCGGTACAAAGTACCGGCTCGCAACGCTCGACTCCTCCGGACGCCCCGTTAGCCTTTCCATCGATCAGTCGCGCACCAATGCGCCAATCGCGACGACGGCGATCAAGTTTAGCGATAATCTCTCCTCCTCTGCCACGGACGCCGTGACGGTCAAGGACATGACAGTCTATGACAAAGCCGGGGGATCGCACAAGTGGACCGCCAAGTTCGAGAAGGTTACGAGTTCGGGATCTGGGAGCACTGCAGGTGCACTAGATTGGACGATGACGGTCACGGACGAAAAAGGTGCCACGGTTGCGACCAAGTCTCTCAAGTTCATTGGAAGCGTCGTTGACCCTAGCAACGCGAAGATCGATGTCGAAGACAGCGCAAACGGATTCTCCGTCAGTTTCGATTTTTCCTCGGTTCAATCCTTTTCTGCGGGTGCAGTTTCGACACTCCGTGCGGCATCGATCGACGGGCATGGAGTCGGTACGCTGACAACCGTGAGCGTCAACAGCGCCGGGCACCTCGAGTTAGCCTATTCAAACGAACAGAAGGCCGATCTGGGGGCTGTGGCCCTTGCAGATTTTCGTAACCCCCAAGGCCTCAAGGAGCAGGATGCGGGCATTTTCACCTATACTCGCACGGATCAACTCGCGTTGCTTAGTAGTGGTGACCCGCGCGTCGGCCAGGTGAAGTCGAAAAGGCTCGAGGCTTCCAACGTCGATCTCTCCAAGCAATTCGGCGATCTGATCCTTATCCAGCGGGGCTTCCAGGCATCGTCACAGATCGTCAGCGTATCCAACGACATGATCCAGCAGCTCTTCGGGATTCGGGGTCAAGGATGACATCAGCTTGGGCGCCCTGGTTGCCCGCAAACGCCGCTCCTCCGGCAGCGGCTCAACGCGCCTTCGAAGCCCGGATCGAAGGCTGGGCGCGCAAGTGGCTCGCCGGCGCTCCCGCTTGCGTTGTTGGTCGACTGGCGCGCGCCGATGCACCCAGATCCGAGCTGCGTAAGATGTTTCGCTTTCAGTGTGAAAGCGTGGAAATCGCTCTTCCATCGGAGGGTATGTCAGCGCTCGGTGCGCTCGTCCTCAACGTTTCGACGACCGCAGCTGCCCGCACAATCGACGACTTAAAGTTGTTCGAGGTACTCGGCTCGGAGTGTTTGGAGGACCTCAAGCAGCAGTTGTCGAGCCTTTTGAGGTTGGACAAGCCCGAATGGCGGCAGTCCTCCACCGCGATGGACGGCAGAAACTATCGGATCGAGATTGGGCTAGCGGCGCGTGCGCTAACAATCACAATCACGCTGGAGACGAACTGCTTTGCTGACTTTGCTCGCGCCACCCTACCGCCAGCAGCCTTGCGGGGGCCTCTGGGTGACGGCACGCGAGCGCTAGCGCGGACGCCAATAGCCGTGTCGGCTGCTTTAGGCGGGTGCGATCTCAGCCTCGCGGACATTTCAGGTCTGTCGATCGACGACGTGCTCGTTCTCGATAGCTTGCTTCTCGATCCCCGTCCCATAGCAGTCGGAGGCGCGAAGCTGAGCAAGGGGACGTGCACCGTCGTTCAGGCTCAGCAAGGCATCGCCTTGAAGATCGTTGAGCCGCCAAGCAAGTGAGTGTCCTGTGACTGATGTATCGATAACAAATTCCACGTTAGCCGAGGCTGAGACGCCGCGAATCAGCAGTAAGCTGATTGAAAGCGTCACAGTTAGAATTGAGGCCTTTCTTGGGTCGGCATCTATGACCGTAGCCGATCTGACCGGCCTTACGGCGAATGCCGTCGTACCTCTCGAGGAGGGCCTGAACCAGGCCGTGGAGTTACGCCTGAACGGCATCGTGGTGGCGCGCGGCGAACTCGTCGCGGTAGACGAGAAGTTCGGTGTGCGCCTTACTGAGATCAGCAAGTGGCCCGCCTGATTACACTCTCGGCCTGCCTGATAGCGGGCGTTACCGTCGCACCTGCAGCGATTGCCCAGGGACATAAGCTGGGAGGAGGTGCGGCGCTGAACTTGTCGCTGACCCGCATCGTGCTCTCCTTGCTCCTATGCTTGATGCTCGCCTCTGTGGCAGCGTTGGCGCTAAAGCGCACGGGCGGTCGTTTTGACGTCAAGCGTATGTGGACCTGGGCCGGAGGATCGACTGCGCAGCGACGTATCGAGGTTCTTGAGGTTCGCCGTGCCAGCCAACACGCCGACATCTGCCTTATCCGTTGCGACGAGCGAGAATATCTGGTGCTGAGTTCGCACGAGCATCAGGTTGTGCTGCGAGAGCGGCAATGCTTGGCGACCGCCCCAGTGGGGGAGACGGCGGCTTGATAAGGTTATCAACCACAATGTCCCGTTGCGTTGTGACAGCAGCATTGCTGCTGCCGTCACCGGCGATGGCTGCGCCTGGACAAGCAATCATCAGCACCGACCTCGTGCGAACGATGGTGCTGCTCACCCTCCTGAGCGTGGCGCCCGCAATCTTTCTGAGCATGACTAGCTTCTTACGGACAATTGTGGTCCTGACGATGGTTCGACACGCGTTCGGTATGCCGGAAACGCCACCCAATCCGGTTTTAATCAGCCTCGCCCTGTTCCTGACCGCATTCACCATGGCACCAACGCTGAGTGTCGTGAATCGCGAGGCCCTCAAGCCATTGTTGGCAGGCGACGTTTCGGTCGAACAGGCGGTTGACCGTGGCAGTGCACCTTTGCGACAGTTCATGCTAGCCCAGACACGCGACAGTGACATTGAGTCGATTTACGCGATTGCCAAGGAACCGGTGCCACAGACCGCCGAGCAGGTTGACCTGCTCAAGCTAACACCCGCGTTCATCCTGAACGAACTGCGTGTGTCGTTTACAATTGGATTCGTCATCCTGCTACCCTTTCTGCTTATCGATCTGGTTGTTTCGTCGATCTTATTGTCACTTGGCATGATGATGGTACCGCCCGCCACGATTTCCCTGCCAATCAAGATCTTGATGTTTGTTCTCATCGATGGCTGGGGCCTGGTCGTACAGGGCGTGCTGGGCAGTTTCCGATGAAGGCGCGGCGAGGTGGCTCATCCCACGGATTGAAGTTGCTGCTGGTGCCGCCGCGTGTAGAAGCGTCACTTTGGCGTCGCTTACGCTATGAGCGCGAGGTGCGTTGCCGGGAATTACTCTTCACTCGATACCGCGGCCTGGCTCGGGCGACCGCCTTGCGTATCCTGCGGAGCCGCCCGCGTAACGGCGTCACCTTGGAGGATATTGAGCAGTTCGCCTATGAGGGATTGCTGGTGGCGATCGATAGGTACGACCCACTGCGCGGCGTGCCCTTCGGCGCCTATGCTCGTCGCCGGATTCTTGGAAACGTCGTCGATGGCGCAGCCCGCATGAACGAGCTTGACGCCCAACATCATTATCGCAGCAGAGTCGAACGGGAGCGCTTGCGCTCGATTGCGGACGATCAAGGCCAAGACGCGCTCGCAACGCTCGCTAATCTGGCGGCGGACCTGGCAATCGGCCTCCTTCTTGAAGGCACCGGATTGATCGAGCCTGATGATGGCGCGGATCGCCGCCCGAATGCCTATGAAAGCTTGGCTTGGCGGAGCCTGCAGCATCGGCTTGCGCAGGAGGTGAGTCGGTTGCCCGAGCGGGAAGAAGCGATCATTCGCCAGCATTATGAGCACGGCGTAAGCTTTACCTACATAGCGCAGATGCTCGAAATATCGAAGGGGCGGGTATCGCAACTGCACGCGGCGGCGCTGGCGAAACTTCGTGCTAGAGTCGGGCACGGGTGATGGAGAGATTGTACATGGCGTTGTGCAAGGATGAGGAAATGAACGAGCTGCTGGCATCTATCCAGCGTGACGGCATCGACCATTTTGGGCTGGTTGAACGCCTTATCGCCGCCTATCCTGATGACGCACGACTTCACTTCCTGCGAGGCTCGCTGCTTATCGGTGCTGGCCGCGCGATCGAAGCGCACGCGGCACTCAGCCGAGCAGTAGGGCTGGAACCGGAATTCGCGCTAGCGCGCTTTCAGCTTGGGTTTTTCGAGTTGACGTCTGGTGAGCCTGCGCGGGCGCTGGCGACATGGGAACCGCTAGATCGGCTGCCTGCCGACCACTATCTTGCGCTGTTCGTGACAGGCCTGCGCCATCTGATCCGCGACGCGTTCGATGACGCCATTGCGGCCCTAACGCGCGGGATCGCTGCGAATACGGAAAATCCGCCGCTTAATCACGACATCCAACTGATCGTCGACGAATGCCATCGGATTGCAAAGGGAACCGGGCAGGCGTCCTTGGTTGCAGAGACCGAGGAGACATCGGCCACATCGTTCCTGCTGGACCAGTTTGCCAGTGGGACCAAACATTGAGCATGTCGCGGATCGGTAACGTTGATCAGGTGCTACTGCTCTTACGCGAGCAGCTAGAACGGGCAAGCCATGCTCCGCGAACGGCTGCCAAGGCGACGGCATCCCGAGCGGGTGCGACGAGCAACCGACCTTTGGACCGTGTCCGCGCGCTGGCGGCGCTCGACTCACTTGACGAAGACGAGTTGAGGCGCGCCGTCGTTCGCGGATTGATCACGGAACACTTTGGCGACGAGGTCGCGAATGATGCTGCGATGATCCGGATCGCTGACGAGGTCAGCCGTATCATCGGCGAGACGCCCGAAGGTCGCGAACTGCTGAGCCGAGCCATCGACTTGTTAAGGAATGTCCGAGGATGAAGGACGAGGCCGATATGGCAGCCGCCCCTTATAGCTATTTGATCAGCCTGTTGGAACAGGATCCCGAAAATTTGAACTTGCTGGCCGATGCAGCCGAGGCGGCGTTCGCCGAAGCGCAGTTCGATGCCGCACAGGCGCTTCTCGATCGGCAGGCGCGGGTTCAACCGCTTTCGCCGCAAAGCCAGCATCTGGCCGGGCTAATTGCCATGCGCCAGCTGGACTGGGCCCGAGCCGCCGCACTGTATCGCGAGATGCTCGACGGAGGTCATGATGCCCCGCCGATCCGGTATAATCTTGCTTGGTCCCTTGCGATGACGAAGCATTTCGAGATTGCGCTTGGCGCACTCGATGAGGCGACGAGTGCGGCGTTGCCGCAGGCGGCGGAGCTGGAAGTTCAATTGCGCCATCAACTCGGCCAGCTCGAGCAGTCAATCGAGCGCGCAGGGGCTTTACTCAAGCTTCACCCGGTACATCACGGGCTCAACGCCGCGATCTCGACACTCGCGATAGACGTCGAGGATATAGAACTCGCGCGGCGCACAGCGGAAAGGGGCGCGCAGCACCCCGACGCGCTGACGACGCGCGGGACGCTGGCACTGGAAGCAGACGATCCTATGGCCGCCGCAGAACTTTTCGATGCGGCATTGGTACGGGCACCGAGTGCACCCCGCGCGTTGATCGGTCGGGGTCTCACTCGACTGCTAGGCGACGACAAGTCGGCGGCGGCGGCGGACATCGATCGGGGCGCAGAGCTGTTCGGTACTCATCTCGGGTCGTGGGTCGCGGCCGGCTGGGCGCACTTGTTGGCCGGCGATCGTACTGCGGCGCGTGCCCGTTTCGAAAAGGCGGCGGCGCTCGACGACCGCTTTGGCGACGCGCAAGGCTCCCTTGCGGTACTCGACTTGCTGGAGGGTAAGACCGACGCCGCTAGGCGACGCGCCGACATTGCGCGCCGTCTAGACCCAGGAAGCTTCTCTGCCGCATTTGCCGCGATGCTGTTCGCGATCGGCGACGGAAAACCAGACGTCGCCACCCGCATATTCGAGACGGCGCTCAGCACGCCGGTCGATGAGAATGGGAAGACGCTGGCCCAAACGCTGGTTCGGTTGGGGGTGCGATAGAAGGAGCGGTTAGGTTTCCAAACGCACAACGTCAAACGAGGTCAGGCTCACCCGCGTCGGTATCTCGCTGACCGAGAGGATCGACAACTTGGGAATGCTTCGGCGAGTGAGATTCTTCAGATGACGGCGGATCTCGCCGCCGCATAGCAAGACTGGCGCGCGGCCTTGACGGAACATCGCATCGCTCAGCGGCGACAGTCGGCGGAGTATCTGTTCGGCCAGGCGTGGCTCGACGACGATCGCGCCCTGACCACCGGTTGCGGCGATGCTGGCGGCGATTTGGTTCTCGAGCCGCGGGTCCAGGCTTAGGACTGCAAGGTCATTGTGCGCACCTCGCAGCTGGTGGCATATTGCGTAGCTCATGCGCTGCCGAACCAGTTCGGTGAGTTCCGTTGGGTCTTTGTGGGTCCGGGCCAGATCAACGAGGTGCTCGACGATCAGATCGAGATTGGCAATCGAGACACCTTCGCCAAGGAGGTTCTGGAGAACGCGTTGAACGTCCGATAGGTTGAGCGTATTCGGGATAAGATCCTCGACGAGACCTGACTGCCGTTCGCGTACCTCGTTCAGCAAGCTGGCCACGGTCGCGCGCGTCATCAGGGTAGCGGTTTCGCTCCGCATGATCTCGTTGAAGTGTGTGATAAGCAATGTGACTGGGTCAACAATGGTATAGCCGCGCTCGCGGGCGGTGGCCGACTGGTCTACCCCAATCCAGAAGGCTGGCAATCCAAAGGCAGGATCGACGGCCTCCTCCCCATCAAGCCTGGCGCTTGTGCCGTTGCTTGCGATTGCCAGCAACGCGTCCGGTCGGATCTCGGCGGCTCCGTAGCGTGCGCCGAACAGCCGGATCTCATATTCGAGTGCGCCAAGACCTTTGCCGTCGACGAGCTTCACGGCGGGAAATCCAATCCCCAGCTCTTGTTCCTGCGCGCTTCGAAGCGACGCAATGCGGTCGAGAATTAGGCTGCCTTCCTTCTCCCAGCGCTTGCCGAGTTCATCCCCGAGGCGAATTTCAACCGCCGGCACTTGGTTGGTCCTCGTACCGGTCTCTTCTATTGCGTCCTCGCCAGAGGCCGCGTCGCTGCGCCTGCGGTTGCGATACCAGGCGATGCCCGCGATGGTGCCAATCAGCAGGATCGGCCATTTGGGCATGCCGGGCATCAGCATCAGAGCGAGCAGGACCGCGGCAACGATCAGTGGGATACGCGGCTCTGAAGCAAGCTGGCGGAAGAGCTCGGTGGAAAGCTGCCGGTCTGCCGCGGACCGGGTTACGATGATACCGGTCGCGATCGAGATGATCAGGGCCGGCAGCTGCGTGGCAATGCCGTCGCCGATGGTGAGCAGCGTAAAATGCGCCAGCGCCTCGGACCATTCCATTCCCATCTGGCTGACGCCCACAATCCAGCCCGCGATGATGTTGATCAGCAGGATGATGATGCCTGCGATCGCATCGCCCTTCACGAATTTGGAAGCACCGTCCATCGCACCATAGAAGCTGGCTTCCTTCTCCAGTTCCTCGCGCCGCCGCACCGCTTCCTTTTGGTCGATCAGCCCCATGTTGAGATCGGCATCGATGCTCATCTGCTGGCCTGGCATCGAGTCGAGGGTGAACCGTGCCGCGACCTCGGAAACACGCTGGGCGCCGGATGTCACGACGACATATTGAACCACGATCAGGATCGAGAAGACGACGAGCCCGATTACGAAATTGCCCTGCACAGCAAACGCGCCAATCGAACCAATCACGTCGCCAGCGTTACCGCCAGTGAGGATGAGCCTAGTCGCCGCGACGTTCAGCGACAGTCGGTAGAGCGTGGCGACCAGGAGCAGCGACGGGAAGGTGGAAAATTCCACTGGCTTTCCGACATAGAAGGTGAGCAGCAAGATCGTCAGCCCGAGCCCAAAATTCGCGATGATCGCAAGGTCGAGTAGCGCCGGGGGGATCGGCACGAACAGGATGACGAGGATCGCAATCGTCGCGGCGATCAGCACCAGGTCTTTCTGATTGCGAAGGATATTGGGCAGCATCAGGCGGTTCTCGAAGCAGAGGAACGTCGACGGAGCGCGATGTAGAGCGCCGCTACGTCTTCGTAGGCGGTGGAAGGGACCGGGCTGCCGGTCTTGCACCCGCGAAAGAGCGCGCGTGCAAGCGGCGGTCGCTCCAGAACGGGGATGCCAAGCCGGAAGGCTTCATTCTTGAGCGCCAGGGCGAAGCGATTCCGTCCTTTGGCGGAGACTTCCGGTGCCAGCATCGTCTTGGGGTCGTAGCGGAGCGCCACCGCGAAATGCTCGGGGTTGACCACCAGGAGGTCAGAACCTGGCAGTGCCTCCAGCCCCTTGCTCTGCGCCACGAACTCCGCGTGCAGTTGCTTGCGCTTCTGCTTGATCCTGGGGTCGCCCTGCTGGTCCTTGTTCTCGCGCGTCACCTCGCGGCGGCTCATCCGCATCTGCTTCAGGAATTCGCTTCGCACGAGCACCTGGTCGAGGATCACAAAGGCTACGGCTATCAAGAGGAACACGAAGATCAACCGGAAAGCCGCGCCGGCCATAGCCCCGGCCAGTTGCTCGCCGTTCGCGGCCGCGTGTCCGAACCGTGCCAGCGAGTCCTGGATCACCAGCCATGCGGCGATCCCGTAACAGGCGGATTTGAGCACCGTCTTGAGCGTTTCCTTCAGCATTCGTAGCGAGAAGATGCGCTTCAACCCCTGGGCCGGATTGAGCCGGTTGAAATCCGGCTTCAGCGGCTGGGCGGTGAAGATCACGCCGCGAAGCTGCAGGATCTCCAGGAAGATCACCACCGCCACGATCGTCCCGCCCAGCAGTGCAAGCGGCGCCAGCGTCGCCCGACCGAGGTCCTGGACCAGTGCCCCCAGCTGCTCTGATTCGCTTGCCCGGTCGATGCCGACGGCGAAGCTCTGGCGCATCAACTCGCGCAGCTTCGCCAGCGTCGCGTCCCCTGCAGCCGCCCCGAAACCTGCCAGCGCCACCAGCCCGCCCAGAAACCCAAGCTCGGCACTCCGCGCGACCATTCCCTTTTCGCGCGCCTTGCGCAGCTTGAACGGGGTCGGCGCCTCGCTGCGATTCTGTTCTTGTTCCGCCATCTCAGACGAGCCGCGACATCGCGTCGAGCGCCCCGCGCATCACCTGCGCGAACAGCGCCGCGGACGAGGAAAGCGCGAACGGCAGGGCGATGGCCGTCGCAATCGACTTCACCTGAAACCCCAGCACCAGCACGTTCATCTGCGGCAGGGTGCGGGATAGAAATGCCACGATCAGGTCCAGCAGGAACAAGGTAAGCAGCACGATGCCCGCCAGGCCAAACGCCATCACGAAGACCGAGGCCATATAGTCCATCAGCACCGCCGGATCCCCGCCCATGCTCGCGCTGCCCAGCGGCACCTTCTCCACCGAGGCGGCCCAAACGGCGAGCAGGCTCTGCGGCCCGTCGATCGCGAAGAAGATCGCTGCGCCGGCATAGGCGAACAGCGTGCCCGCCAGCGGCATCTGCGCGCGCGTGGTGGGATCGACCAGTACTGCCAGGCCGAACCCGGCCTGAATGTCCAGCGTCCGCCCGGCGGTCAGCAGTGCCGCGAAGGCAATCTGCAGCGCCAGCGCCAGCGAAATCCCCAGGAACAGCTCGCCGGCGGCGACCATGGGCAACCCGGCCTGCCAGAACGGCGCCCGCCATGTCGCTTCCGGATCGCCGTGCACCAGCCATGCCGACAGGCTGATTGCTAGGATCAGCCGAACCAGCGCAGGGATGCGCAGCAGCGTGAACGGCTGCGAAAAGCCTAGCATCGGCACGATCCGCAGGCTCAGCAGCAGTATCGCGACCGCCTGGTCGGTCAACGCTTCCACGGGCTATCCGGCGAGGGTCGGGATCATCAGATACAGGCCGCGGGCGAAATCGGTCACGCGGGTCATCATCCACGGGCCGATCGTGATCAGCAGCAACGCCGCGATCAGCAGCTTGGGCACATAGCTGAGCGTCATTTCCTGCATCTGCGTCGCAACCTGGAACACGCTGATCAGCACCCCGATCACCAGCGTCGCCGCCAGCAGCGGTCCGGCGACGATCACGCAGGTCCACAACATGTCGTCCAGCAGATTTAGCGCGCGATCGCCTTCCATGCCTGCCCCCTCGGTCCTCCACCGCCCCGCCGGAAGAGGTCTTGTGCGGTCATGTCATAGCCGGGCGTACTGCAAGGGCAAGCCGGAAGCGGCAGACACGCTCCAGCCATCCGCAACATCTACCGCGCGCACCGCCTGAACGGCCGGGTCGCCACCGTCGTCGCAGTCGACACCCAGAACGCCGGCCTCTGGGTCGAGCAGGGCGACGGCACTCGTCAGAGGCTCGACCTGGCGCATCGCGTGGCCGAGATGCGCTTCATTCATCACCACCGCGCCGAAACGCCCCTGCCACCGATGCCCGGTCCAGCGATGGCACGCATTGATGTAGCCGGTATAGCGGCGGTGAGCGTCCGCGAAGGTGTGGCGCGGTTCCTCCTTGTCCGCCGGCACCATCACCATGTCGACGTGGTTCGGCATCAGGCAATAGCGCCAGATCGCCAGATCGCCAGATCGACGAACCCACCCGCCTCGCCGCTTCGGCGAGCAGATCGCGGTATAACGCATAGTTCTCTCCCTCGAAGCAAAGTCTGCTGCCGCCGATTACCGCGCTGGGGGACGTGGTACGGGTAGCCGGGAAGCACCAAGCGTGGAAGGCGGGTCATTGTAGAAGTGCTATGAATTGCGCGTATTTAGTAAACTGTTACCGTAACGTGCACTCTCTGCGGCTATAAGCTCCTGATTTTCGCCCCCCAATCCCATTCGTTGTAGGTGTACATGAAGCCAGAATAGTAATTATTTCCAGAATTTCCTTCTATGACCACCGCTCCATTTAACCTTATCCCAGAAAAACCTTCGAGGTCGCTTTGCTCTGAGAAAATGCATTGCAGATGGTATTTGTATCGACCGGCGATCGCTGTATCCGAAGCCAACACGCGGACCTCACCTTCAAGGTATTCGAGCTCAGCCTTCTCTGAAGAAAAAATTCGACATTCTGTGGCGTCGCCATCGAGAACGACTTTCAATCTCAGGCTAATATTTCTCATTAGCTGTTGGCTAAGTCTTTCGATTGTTGGCTGAAGAAAGTCAGATGCGATGACATCGCCGATTTTTTTTGCAGTCCCCATACTAATTTCCTGATCTCAATCGAATATCATTTATAGGAATGTTTCCAAAATGCTCACGATAGTATCCGCCGATGGGTGGCTTTGCTGCATTTAGCGTGATGTCATAACCGCTTACAACTGGCCTGAGGCCATACTGGTTTGGCGCTGCGTTCATATCGATAATTCCTGCATCGAGGCGGCGCGACCCAGGATACGCGAAGAGGCGGGGTGCTCCATCGGCTCCCATAATCAACGGAGATGTCGCATCGCCACGATGCATCCAGATGAAGCTAGGTACGCGCTCACCTCCTGCAATTGCAGCAGGTTGCAGTTCAACCGCATATCCGCTCCCGGCACGGGCTAATCGAGCATCCGCAAGTGCGAGATAACGATCAAAGAGCGCCTCAGATTGTGACCAGTTTCCACCCGAGTTTCGCAACGCACGTTGGCCTAGCGCAGCGACGGTATCAGTGATTGCACCAAGGTCTGAACTCCAAGCAATATGCCGCGCAGATACACTCTCTGCGGCTATCGCGGCATCCGCACCGCTTCCCAAACGCGCGACGCTCGAGAATTTGGCAACTACCGCTTCGGGTGCGAGCAACAGGGCTACGTTGCCGACGATTGTAGATATGCCATGCCCATAATCGTAGGCGGATGCCTTTGAAAGCTCGTCGACAGCCGCACTAATCTGGAGCCGCGCGGGAGTGTTTTCGGCTTCGAGTGCACCGTCAACGGCGCCCGCAATTCCAAATTCCAGGTCGCGAAGCGTCGTAACCGGGTTCGTAGTGACGGTATGGTAGAGGCCCCGCGCAAGGTCCGCACCCACGTCGAATAAGCCGGTTGCGAGCCCTCCGATGAATTCACCAGTTCCCTGGATGATATCAGTGCGGACCTGATCTGCGGGCTTTATATAGTATCCCTCATCAAGATAACCGGAAAATGCAGCACGAACTTGCCTCTCCGCGTCAGCTTTAGCCTCTCTGCTGGCATGCGAGGCATACACTTTCTTGATAGCCGCATCCTGCATCTGACGCGCTTCATCAACGCTTTCGGGCGGCTTCCCACCCGATACTACCGCGATTTCGCTTTGCAGGGCCATTGCCGTTGGTGGGCCGCCTGCGGCGAGAACGCACACTCCCGTTCCTGCTAGCGGGTCTTGCGCGCGCCTAGCCAGACTTCCGACGCGGTCGGCGACGAGATTGCCGATTGTATTTCCGATGACGCTTGGCAGGGCTGCCATGATGTT
>NZ_AGFU01000058.1 GCF_000226955.1 Sphingomonas elodea ATCC 31461 | reverse complement strand
CGGCATTCTGGTCGCAGCGATCCCGCTGCCCCAGCCGACGCGTCAGGCCCTCGCGGTCGCGGCGATAGCCGGAGACCTCGGGGTCCAGCCAGGTCCCGACCACGGTCCCACCCAGATAGGCAACGAGGTTCGAGCACGAGGCGACCTGATCCGCGCTGGAGGTGGCGGTCTGCAGCGTCGTGGAGTGACGGCCGTAAAGAGCGATGCGGCGAGGAGCGTTGGTAAGCATGGTTTATTGTTTCACACCTTCGAGCTTGCGGGAATCCCGCGTCCTTTCGTGATGGCGTCGCGCTGCCTCTCGGGCGAGCAGCCGAACGAGCTCCGCCAGCGCCTGCTGCGTCTTCTCGTCTTCCACCCATTTGATACGGACAACGGCCATGCAGCCGTTCTGGGATGACGCCTTCGGGGCGTGCACCAACGTTACAATTTTGTTAGATGCAAGGAATGCTTCGAGAACGACAGCCCTGTCGCATGCGATTGCCCGCCGGCTATCGCTGCCTTCGCGATGACCTTGGTGCGATCATCCGAGCCTATCGGCGCGGGGAGAAGGGCATGGGAGAGCCTATCCCCCCGAAAGTCTTCGCCAATGACATCGGGATCAGCAGGGGCGCATTATCAAGGATAGAAAATGAACGGGCATGGCCGAGGCCCGAGACGCTATCCCGCATCATGGATGCGTTCGAGATCGATTGGCCAGTGGTGGCGGAGCGAGGGGAAAATCCTGGCCCGCATCCGAGAACGCCAAACACCTGGCAGGAGGGGCAACAGGCAAGCCTTTGCGCCGCTCTCCGGCAAGAGCGTCGGGAGCTTGGCTGGACGCTGGCAGAGCTCGCCCGGCGCAGCGGCCTTTCCGCATCGCAGTTGTCCCGCATCGAGCGCGGTCAGATCGCCCGATCCGCTGTGTTCACCTGGCACCCGGAGGATCTTCATCTCCTCCGTGAGGATCGCCGCATCATTTTCGCCCACCCGCTGTTGGCCGACGTTACGGGTGGCGTCCTCGGTTCCGAACCAAACGCAACTGGGCAGGCTGGCCAAGGGTGAGCGGGTACAGGTTGCTCTCGACGAGCTAGGACGACTTGCCCCGCGAGCATCGATGCCCCATCCTGAGCCCTAGGCGCGGACGAAGCCTCTGGCCCGACCTCGACTTGGCAAGAGGATGCGAAGCATGAGTGAGGGACTTGGGTTACAAGCCGGACCCGCGGATTTACTGGTCTCGCTCATTGCCGAAACATCTTCGCTAACCGCCTTCGGTGCCGATGGTGTGCGGCAACGCGGCGCTTGCCCGTGGCACCCAGATCCGTCTGAAAGCCTCTTTACCGCCAGCGGCGTCTGGCATTGCTTTGCGTGTGGCGCCGGCGGTGATGCGGTCGGATGGATCATGCGTCCGACACTGTGAATTGGGAGCGCGACTGCAGCACGCTACAGAACTATCTGGGTGCAGCCCCTTAGCCGGCTATGCCTTCAAGCGGAAACGGCCCAGTTAGCTCGCCACTGTTGGGGCAGCTTTCGACCAACATGCGCCGTTCGTAGGCTGTGGTTCCAACGGCAGCTTTCCTCAACAGCTGACGTCCAGCACTTCCCCCAGCCGATGTTTGGCGTCTGCGCGAAAGAGAGTCGGGTTACCAACAACCTGCTTTGAGGCAGCGTAGGCCGGGAATCGGACATTCGTTCAGGAGGCGCGCGGAACCGCTGAGAACCGATTTCACGGGTTCAGCCCATTTCCGACGCCCTCCCGAATGAAGCGTAGGTTCAGCTACCTAGTTGCGCTGTACGAGCCGATGAGCTCTTACCCCTTGAGATTTCCGCCCCGTCTAAGCCATTCATATTCATCGAGACCAACCCGCCCAAGAGCGCTGGCCATCTCACTTGCCGCTCGTTGGGCCTTGAGCTGATCGAGGTCTGCGATCCAAGTGTACTTCTTTCCACCAAGGTCCTCGAAGACGTACTTGCCAGTCTCCGGTTCGAATCCGGCAGTGATCTTTTGAGAAAGGCTGTTTGGCTTGAAGCCGGCAAAATGCCTTGTGGAGGCTGCAGTTAGAAGATTCATTCTCAGCTTTATGTGCTGCTTATTGTCCCGGACTACCAGCCAGAAATCCTCACCCTGGCCGGACGGTGTCAGAGTCGTAAAAGAGAAGAAAGTATCCTTCTGAAGGCGAACAGTATCGCAGATGGGCTGAGTGCAAAGCATACCCGAGCGCTTATCGAGGACCGGGGCGCCACGCCCAACATCCCTCCCAAGAGCAACCGGCGAGGGAAGCCGTGCTTCAGCAAACGGCTCTACCGCGAGCGCGACCTCGTCGAGCGGTTCTTCTCCAAGCTGAAGCATTTCCGCCGTGTCGCCACCCGCTACGACAAACTCGCCGCCAACTTCCTCGCTATGGTCCAGCTCGCCTCAATGCGGCTTTGGCTTCGAACTTATGAGTCTACGGCCTAAACAAATGTGAGATTTTGCTGATTGAGTCTGCATGAGCAGGCGAAATGGTTTGATGCTGCCTGCTGTGGGGGGCAGGCGATGGTCGCGATTTTCACGGGTGCGGGAACCGGTTTCGAGCGTGGATCGGGGTCGATGCTGGGCGCGTTGGGGCTGCTGGGCGGAGCATCGCTCGGCCGGGGCAGCGAGCAGCTGTTCTTCAATGCGGCGAACGGCAACCTGCTGATTTCGCACCGGGATGAGTATCTGGTGGGGCGCGGTCCGGATGTGGGGATTACGCGGACCTACAACAGCCTGGGCAATTTCACGGACGAGAATGGCGATAATTGGCGCCAGTCCACCGACCGCCGGGTGTTCGGCCTGTCCGGTAGCGTCAACAGCGCCGGCAGCAGCGTCAAGCGGCGCTCGGCGGACGGCTCGGAGATCAGCTACGGGTGGAACGGCTCGGCCTATGTGGCTACCGATGGCGCCGGCGCGTACGACACACTGGTCTATAGCGGCGGCAACTGGACCTGGACCGATGGCGACAGCCGGGTGAGCGAGACCTACACCGCGTACGGCGCCGATTGGCGGATCGTGTCGCAGACCGATACTAGCGGCAATTCGGTGACCTACAGCTACAGCGGCGACAAGCTGTGGCGGACGACCACCGCCGATGGTGGCTATGTCGAATATGCATGGGCCGGCAATAATATCACCACGCTGACTACCGGCTATCTGGACAATGGCACCAACACCAACCGCGTCCTGACGCGGACGCGGTATGGGTATGACGGGTACAATCGGCTGTCGAGCGTGACGGTGGATCTGTCGCCGGAAGACAACAGCATCGCCGATGGACGGGTCTACACGACCAGCTACAGCTATTACGGCACGTCGAAGCTGATCCAGACGATCAGCCAGACCGACGGGTCATCGGTGACGATCGGCTATGATGGCGCCGGCCGCGTGACGAACTGGACGCAGGCGGTTGCCGACGGCGTGAGCCGCACGACCTCGATCGGCTACGGCGCTGGCTATACAGTGATCACCGATGCTGCCGGCCAGGCGACGACGCTGTCGTACGACGGGAACGGGCAGTTGACCCAGATCACCGCGCCGCCGGCCTATGCCGGGGCGGCACAGCAGGTGGTGCGGTTCGGTTATACCGGCAACGGCGATCTCGCCAGCGTGACGGACGCGAGCGGCAAGACCACCAGCTATACGTATGACGGCAACGGCAATGTGCTGACCACGACCGATCGCACCGGCCAGCAGGTGGTGCGCACCTACAATGCCGCCAACCAGGTGCTGACGGAAAGCCGCGTCGGTTCGGACAAGGACAGCGGCGGCGCATGGCACACCACTCGCTATGTGTACGATGCTGCCAACCGCCTGCGCTTCACCATCTCTCCCGAGGGACGCGTCACGGAATATCGCTACGACGGCGTTGGCCAGCTTGTTTGGCAAATGGAGTATACTAGCCAATTTTACAATTTGAACGGGTTGGCCAGTAGCGTATCGCCGGCTGAATCGCAGTTGATAGACTGGTCAAACTCTCTCGCGGATCCCACGCAGGTGGACCACATCCAATTTGTGTATGATGCACGTGGCGGTCTAATCCAGCGTATCTCCTACGGAGATGCTTTCGCACCTGGATCGCCCCACGGGTGGAACGGCTACACGCACGAGTTCTTTACCTATGATCAGGCGGGGCAGCTGCTGGCCAGCGTCGTTGCCGGACAGAATTGGAAGACCTACGCGTATGACGGCCTGGGGCGGGTAGTTTCCTCGACCGACCTCAACGGGATGGTGACGAGCTTCGCGTTCAGCGACGCGAGTCTCCAGACCATCGTGACACTTGCCAACGGCTTTGTGCAAACCTCGACGTACAACCGCGCGGGCGATCTCGTCAGCTTTACCGAATCCGGCAGCGACACGGCGGGCGGAACCAGCAGCTATAAATACGACCAGCTTGGCCGGCTGCGACAGAAAACCAACGCGAACGGATACATTCACTATTATCTTTACGATAAAGTTGGTCGTAAAATAGTAGATGCCAATCAATGGGGTTACATCTCAGAATATCGCTATGATCAGAATGGTCGTCTCGCGGCCACGATCAACTACACGAATATCCTGTCAGCAGAGCAGCTCAGTTGGTTGAGCGATCCGAACTCGAGCGTCGAAATGGCGTCGTTACGGCCCGCGGCACATCCCTACGATATCTGGACTTGGAAGATCTACGACGCCGAGGGCCGGGTGATTGAGGCGATCGCCGGCGATGGATCGGTAACGCGCTACGATTACGACGGATCGGGTAGGCTGGTTGCGACAACGGGTTACACTAACAGGCTGTCCGCCGAGCAGGTAAATGGCTTTAAGAGCACCTCACCGCTGAACATGGTGCTACCTGCTGGCAGTGGTCGCGACCCGGTGTCGCAGGTGTTCTACGACAAGGACGGCAATGTCTTGGGGACGCTGAACGGCGAGGGATATCTAAGCCGAACGGTGTATGACGCGGGCGGTCGCAAGGTCCAGGAGATCGCCTATGCCAATGCAACAAATCCGGCGCTTCGCGCATCGGGCACGCTGCAGGACCTGATCAATTCCGTCGGCAGTTCGGGCGGGGATCGCTCGACGCGCTATGTCTACGATCAGCAGGACCATCTGCGCTTCGTCATCGACGCACTCGGGCAGGTCACCGAGTATAACTATCAATATGATGACTGGAAATGGTCGGCATTCGGGCCGGTCCGCTCGACGACGCAGTATGCCGGCACGATCGGCGCGCTGTCGAGCTATACCTTTGCGTCGGTGAAGAATGCGGTGGTCGGGATGGCGACCAACCCGGCCAACCGGGTGAGCTATGCGGTCTACGACAATGCATCGCGGCTCAAATATTCCATTGATGCTGGCGGCGCGGTCACCGGCTACAGCTATGATGCGATGGGCCATGTGACGCGGACAGTGCGCTACGCGGCGGCCTATTCGCCCGGCGCGCTGCCGTCGCAGGAGACGATGGACAACTGGGCGGCTGCCAATGCCGGCAACGGCGCCAACCGCATCACCCGCAACTATTATGCCGCGCGCGGCGAACTGCGCTTCACCATCGATCCCGAGGGCTATGTCACCCGCATCGACTATGATGGCGAGGGTCGCGAGGTCTTCCGAGCGCGCTGGAACGCGCCGGTGGCTGCGAACGATGGCTGGACGCTGGCCACGGTAAACGGGGCCGTAACCGGAGATTGGGCAGGCAACTGGAGTTATTATGACGTAGATGGCAGATTAATCGTTCGGAGCGATAGTGAAGGTCGAACTCGTTCTTATTCATATTTGGCCAACGGTGACCTCTACTGGGAAATATCGCAACACCTAACTGGAGAAGAAGTACGCACCGTCTATATTCATGATGGAGCAGGGCGAGTCATTGAACAATATGATGCCTGGGGAACGCCCGAGCAGCGCGTTACGCGGTACACCTATGACGGTCTCGGCAACCAGACGTCGGTAACGGATGGTCGCGGGATCACCAGCTATCGCAGCTATGACAAGCTCGGTCGGGTGGTCTCGGAGACCAACGGCATCGGCGGCGTGAAGAGCTATCAGTATGACGCACTGGGCAATCTGGTGCGGACGACGGATGAGCGCGGGGTCTCTACCTACAGCTATTACGACACGCTGGGGCGGGTCGTGGCGATGCGCGACGGTGAGGATTATGTCACCGAGACCAGCTACACGCTCTTCGGCGAGGTTCGCGCCGTCACGCGTCGCTACAACCGCTCCTATGCCCAGGCCGGTGTCGGCATCTGGCCCGCCGTGAACGGCGATGGCCGCGACGCCACCACCACCTTCAGCTATGACAAACTCGGGAGGACTACGGTCACGACCGATGCCGAGGGCTATAGCGAGGTTCGCTGGTACGATGCGTTCGGCAATGTAACCCAGGTCCAGAACAAGCTGGGGGGGATTACCCGCTACACCTATGATCGCCGCGGCAGCCTGCGCACCGAATGGGTCGAGGCGCCGGTCTTCAACAATGGCGGCGCGATGACCGCTTCGGGCTATTTCCGCAACGTGTACGAATATGATGCGCGCGGGAATGTGGTGCATCAGATCGAAGCGTCGGGGCTGGCGGAGCAGCGGGATACCTATTTCACCTATGACAAGGCAGACCGGCTGATTCAGAAGCGGGTGGGCGAGGTCCAGGTGGTGAGCCAGGACAACCACATCTCCTTGTGGAACACGACGCCGACGACGACGTACCGCTATGACAAGCGGGACAATCTGATCGAGACGGTGGACCCGAACGGGGCGCGGACGCTGTTCTATTATGACCGGCAGAACCGCAAGATTGCCGAGTTGAGCGCGGTCGGCACGCTGACCAGCTATACCTACGACGCGGTCGGCAACCTGATCGCGCAGCGCAGCTGGGCAACACCGGTGGCGCAGCCCGGCACGGCGGGCGGATCGCCGCCTGCGGCGCCGGGCGGCGAGTATCGCGAGACGACCTACGGCTATGACAATCTCAACCGGCTGACCTCCACGAGCGTCGCGAACATCCGTTATGGCTGGTGGGACGGCCAGCGCTACCAGATGGGCTTTGGCACGCTCACCTCCTGGTATGAATATGATGCGGTCGGCAATCTGGTGCGGTCGCAGGATCAGAACGGCGTCAGCGCCTTCACCTATTATGACCGGGCGGGTCGCAAGATCGCCCAGGTGGATCGCGAAGGCTATGTCACGCGCTGGACGCTCGATGCCGAGGGCAATGCCGTGCAGGAGCGTCGCTACGCGAACCAGACCGGCGGCGCCAGCGTCCAGTCCCAGCCCGGGGTCGGCGAATCCGGTGCGGACCGGATCACCAACTTCACCTATGACCGCAACGGCCGGCGGCTGACGGAGCAGCGGCTGAACGTGGTGGCGTATACCGTCCCCAATGGCACGCTGCAGTCGGTGCCGACGACGTCGTTGGTCAGTTATACCTACAACGGGCTGGGTCAGGTGACCTCGAAGACCGAGGCGACCGGGGACCGTACGACATATGAGTATGACGCCTCGGGTCGGCTGGCGAAGGAATTTCGTCCCGTCTATCTGAACGGCAGTACGCCGGTTCAGTCCGTCCTGGCCTATCAATATGACGGTCTGGGCGATCTGTCGCGAACCGAGCAGTCGAGCTCCCTGGACGGTGCGAGGCGTGTCACGCGCTACGTCTACGATCGTGGTGGGCGCATGGTGGGCATGATCAATACCAACGAGCAGGGTACGGAATACTACGCTCACGAGTATTATTACGATGCTGCTGGCAATCTTTTACGGCAAGCATATAGGCGTGCGCGATCGGATGACAGCGTCGCCTATGACAGCATCCTGTATACCCGCGATGCGGCGGGTCGGGTCACCTCGCAGACGACGGCGACGCTGGACGGCTCTGCTTGGCTGAAGGGCGACATTCAGAACATCGCCTACAATGCCTTTGGCGAGATATCGCAGCGCGGGATCAACGGCGGCTGGCAAGAGCAGTTCGCCTATGACGGACGCGGCAAGCTCTATCGCAGCAATGCCGGCGACGGGGTGTGGCGCTACTATCTCTATGATGGTGCGGGCAACCAGACCGCGGCGATCGAAAGCGAGGGCAGCGCCATCGGCGGCCTGTCGCTCGACGGCATTCTGGGCATCGTCACTGCCGGCTGGGTCTGGAACCCAGGCAGCCTGTACATCGACGGGATCAACGTGACGGTGACGTCCTATGATCGCCGTGGCCAGGGCGTCCGGACGATCCAGAAGAATCGCCAGCTGGCCGACGACACGCTTACCGACATCGTCACGACGCGCGGCTACAACGCCTTTGGCGAGGTTACCTCGGACACCGATGCCCGGGGCGGCACGACCTATTATGCCTATAACACGATGGGCCGGCTGACCTGGGTGCAGCGCCCGGCGGTGCAGATCACCAACAGCGACGGCAACAGCTATATCGGCACGCCGGCCGATACCTATTATTACGACCTTTCCGGCCGCATGGTCGGCCATATCGATGCGAACGGCAACCGCACGACGCGGGCGCTGCTGGCGGGCACCGGCTATGGCGGCAGCGAGGCGCTGGTCACCATCGAATGGCATGCCGACGGCGGCGCGATCCAGAATTTCTATGACGGGTTCGGCGACCTGCGTCGCCAGATCAACGAAGTCGGCCGCGAAACCCGGATGGACTATGATGCCATGGGCCGGCTGCTGCAGGTCACCCGGCCCAGCGGCAATGCCGATTACTATGTCTACGACATTCTCGGTCAGCGGATCAAACACTGGACCAGCCTCTACGGCATCGCCGCCATGGAGCGCACCGACTATGACAGCCAGGGCCGGGTCGTCAGCCAGGTTAGCTATACCGGCGATGTGACCGCGACCAGCTACAGCTGGTCGGGCGGGCTGACGACGACGGGGATGGGCACGTTCGGCGGCTGGGTGAAGACG
>NZ_AGFU01000059.1 GCF_000226955.1 Sphingomonas elodea ATCC 31461 | reverse complement strand
CCCCCCCCCCCCCCCCCCCCTTCGGGACCAGCTTATTCCGCCTCGGTCGGCTTGCTGTTGAGCTGGATGTAGTTCTCCAGGCCCATCCGCTCGATCATGTCGAACTGGCGCTCCAGCGTGTCGACATGCTCTTCCTCGCTCTCGAGGATCTTCAGGAACAGGTCGCGGCTGACAAAGTCGCGCACGGTTTCGCAATGCTGGATAGCGTCGCGGAGCACGGCGATCGCTTCGACTTCCAGCGCCAGATCGGCGCGGAGCAGCTCTTCTACCGTCTCGCCGATGCGAAGGCGGCCGAGCAGCTGGAAATTGGGTAGCCCGTCGAGGAACAGGATGCGCTCCGACAGCCAGTCGGCATGCTTCATCTCGTCGATCGACTCGTGGCGCTCGAACTGCGCGAGCTTCTGCACGCCCCAGTGATCGAGCATGCGATAGTGCAGCCAATATTGATTGATCGCGGTGAGTTCGTTCTTGAGCACCTCGTTCAGATATTCGAGAACCTTTGCGTCGCCCTTCATGTGCATATCCCTTTTCGTTCGGGCGGCAATCTAGCCGCGAAACGATCGGGACGAAACCGCCGAAGTGATTTCAGGCGGCAGCACGTTCCTCGGCGATGATAGCGCGGGCGAAGGGAACGCACTGGCCGCACTTGGCCTGGCAGCCGAGCGCGCGATAGGCTTGGCAGGCGCTTTGCGCGCCGGATCGCGCCGCTTCCCGTACTTCACGTTCCCGCAGGGCATTGCACACGCAGACGACCATGGAATCCCTCGACTCTCTCGCTGCATAAGACCTAGTGCAACTGCGAGCGATTCGCAAGGCTATTGCGAATGGGTTGCAGGCGGCCGCGGGCGAGACTGCGCCAGAGCCATTCCAATGGGCCATAGCGAAATTGTGCCAGCCAAGGCGCCGACCATGCCAGCAGCATCGCCCAGACGACTGCCACCACCGGATAGAGCTGCCAGCGCGACAACTGGCCGAACCAGCCGAGCCCGTAGCCGTCGAACAGCAGCACGCAGAGCAGGCTCGTGGCGATATAGTTGGAGAAGGCCATTCGGCCGACCGCGGCGATACGGGTGGTCAGCCAGCCGTCGGGCCGGGCGAGCAGCAGGATCAGGCAGGCCCAGCCGAGAATCGCAACCGGGCGCACCAGCTCGGGCAGGGTGACCGCCGCCGTCAGCACCGCGAACAGGCTGAACTGCGCCGCGATGAGCCACACGGATAGCAGTGCATAGACCGGCAGCGCGATCGCCCAGCTCCGTCGCCACCAGCGCAGCAGGCGGGCCCGGGGCCAGTCGCCGGTGAGCAGTCCGCTGCGCAGCGCCGCCATGCCGAACAGCATATAGGCGAGCGTCTGCCAGCCATAGAGACTCAGCATCGCGATCGGCGTGCCGGCATATTCGTCGAACCGGTGTGCGACCACGCCGGCATAGCTGCCCCGATGCACCGCCAGTTCGGCGGCAATCCGGCTTTGCGGCGGTGTGCCGAAGGCGTTGACCAGTGCGGAAGCGGTAGTGTGGGTGCCGGGTGGAAGCAGCGACAGTCGCCAGGCATCGTGCGCCAGCATGGCGAAGACGGCGGTGCTTGCCAGTACCAGCACGCCGCCCAGGCCGAGCAACTGCGGCAGCGGCAGACGGCGCAGCGGGTAGGCGATCATGCCGGCCAGTGCATAATGGGCGAGAATATCCCCGTGCCAGACCAGCCACAGATGCGCGAGGCCGAACACCAGCAGCCAGGCCATCCGGGCATAATGGGCGCGCGCAGGCGCACGCCCCGCTGCCTCCGCCGCGTCGGTCACGATCAGCAGCGAGGCGCCGAACAGGAAGGAGAAAAGCCCGCGCATCCGCCCGTCGAAGAACAGGAAGTTGACCAGCCAGACGATCCGGTCCGCGCCGTGCCAGCCGCCATAGGCGCGCGGATTGAAATAGGCGGCTTCGGGCATGGCGAAGCTGACGATGTTGAGCAGAAGGATGCCGAGCAGGGCGACGCCCCGGACGAGATCGAGGGATAGCAGGCGGGTGGGTGGGGGGCTGTGCACCCGCCGCGCTTAAAGCCAGCTGGCGATCTGATCGAGAGGTTTGCGTTCCAGCGCCGCCGCAGGCACTGCGGCGTCGGCAGCAGGATGGCCGACGACGATCAGCAGGATCGGGCGCTCATGCTCCGGCCGGCGGCACAGCCGATTGAGAAAGCGCGCGGGGGTGGCGGTGTGGACCAGCGTCGCCAGGCCTGCCAGGTGCAGTGCCGAGATCAGCAGACCGCAGGCGATGCCGACGCTCTCGGTGACTTGCGGATTGGGGAACAGATCGGTCTCGCTCGCCCGGGTCTGTCCGAAGGCTACGAGTACCCAGGGCGCGATCTCCAGATACGGCTTGTCCGCTTTCGCGCCAAGGTCGCGCAGCACGCCCTGCCACTCGCTGCCGCCGATGCCGCCGTAGAAATGGCGCTCTTCCTCCTCCACCGCCACGCGCAGCGCGGTCTTGGCGCCGGCGGAGGAGAGCGCGGCGAAATGCCAGGGCTGGCGATTCGCGCCGCTGGGCGCGTTGCCGGCGGCGGCGATGGACGCTTCGATCACGGCACGCGGCACCGGCTTGGACGAGAAACTACGGCAGCTATGGCGGCTCGCCATGCGTTCGCAGAATGCGGCGGCACGGGCCGTCCGCTCATGATCGGGCAGATCGGTTTCGGGTATCCAGGGCCGCATAATCGAGTTCATGACAATGTTGCCAGGCAACCTCGCCGATTACGCGGTGCATGTCCATTCGGTTGTTGTGCGGAAGCGAGCCTAGCCGCCACGGGCGGTCGCAGGCGTCATGGGTGCCAGCTTCATCCCTGCCCAGCCATCCAGTGCGCAGCGGTCGCGTTCGGCCCAGCCCTGCGCCGCGGCGAGGTCCGCGACGACCTGCCCGTCCAAGTCTCCGCCGGTCTGCGCTTCCGGCCATGAGACCCAGCAGAACCCATTGACGGCGAGCAACGCCCGCAGTGCGCCCAGTTCCCGTTCGAGATGGTCGCGCCGGGAGGCGAAGAGATGCGCTGCCTGGATGCCGTCGCTGGCACAGCCGAGTTCTTCCAGGGCTGCCCGTTCGGGCGCGATCGCTGCGCGAATCGCCGGCGGCATGTCGTGAAACCAGACCCGCATGCCGGGCTTGAAGCCCAGCCGCGCCGATATTGGGGTGCTAGAACGCTGTTCCATGGCCGCCCTCCGATACGATCAGTCTACTCCATGCGGCCGATCCGCACCAGCAGCCTTGATCGCGATCAGTCCGCGCGCGGGCAAGCGTCGATGGGCACGTTGCGCAGCGTGACGAGCGTGCCAGGTGCTGCGGGGGCGATGTGCAACTCCGCGCCCATCCCCTGGGCGAGATTGCGGGCAATGCGCAGCCCAAGGCTGTCGGCGCTCGCCAGGTCGAAGGACGTGGGCAGCCCGTGCCCGTCATCGCGGATCGTGAGCGACAGGCGCGCCTCGGCAGCGCAGACAGTCACCAGGATACTGCCCGTCTCGCGCTCGGCAAAGCCATGCTCGACGGCGTTGGCGATGGACTCGGCTATAATCAGCGCCAGCGGGATCGCTCGGTCCGGCGGCAGCATCAGCGCGCTGTTCGCTTCTACCTCGTGCCGGATACCGGGCTTGCCGCTGCTCGCGGCGAGATCCTCGACCAGCGCGGTCACGAAGGCGTCCAGCGCCAGCGGCTCGCCCTTGTTGCCATACAGACGGCGCTGGATGCGACCGATCAGCTGCAGCTTCTCCGCGGCCTCCCCGATTGCGCGCTTGGCCTCGCCATCGACGATCGTGCGCCGCTGAAGCGACAGCATTGCGCCCACCATCTGGAGGTTGTTCGACACGCGGTGCTGTAGTTCCTCGAACAGGATCTCGGTACGCTCGGCCAGGCGTGCGCTACGCTCGCGCTCGGCGGCCAGCCGCCCGTTCGCCACCTGCATCCAGTGGACGAGCAGGATGTCGACCGTCACCACGCCCGCATAAAAGAACAGGGCGACCGGGGTGCCCCGCCCCAGCTCAAAGCTGCGCGCCGGCGGGATGAAATAGTACCAGGCAAGCAGCCCGCACAGGATCGCCGCCGCGATACCAGGCCCGCGCCCGAACAGGAACGAGGCGAGGATCACCGCCGGGAAGAAGGTGAGATACGGGTAGCCCGGCGGAAAGAGCGGATCCAGCACCAGGCGCAGCCACCAGGCGGCGACGCAGAAGCCCAGCGTGATCGCATAGGCCAAGGCTCGCCGTCCCGCGAGTAGTGGCAAGCGCTGCAGCGTGCGATCAAACGATGTCATTGCCACCCGTGAAACCCCGACCCGTCCATGAAGAACACGCGGCTTCCCAACGGGGAAGGGGCCGGGCGGCACTCCTCATCGTTCAGAAACAATGCAGACGCAAGTACCAGCTTATCGTGGCACGATGAGATGCACGATGGTGCCGTGCGGCGTCGCCGGAGCGATGGTCAAGGTGCCGCGCAACGCCTCGGCGCGCTCCCGCATGCCTTGCAGGCCGTAGTGGCCGTGCCGGCCGCCTTGCGCGGCGATCGCAGGCGGAATGCCGCTCCCGGAATCGCGGACCTCGATCGCGATCCCTTCCCGCCCGCTGCGCAGCGCCACCGTTGCAGCAGAGGTGCCGGCATGGCGGCGGACATTCGCCAGCGCTTCCTGTACGATCGCCAATATCTGCTCGAGCTGGGCGGGCTGGTAGCGCAGCAGCGGGCCCTCGCGGGTCACCGATACCGCCAGGCCTTCCTCGGCGAGGCAGCGGGCGAGTTCCTCGATCAGCGGCTGGGGATCGCCAGGTGCGTGGATCTGGCGCAACGCCAGCACCCGGTCGCGCGCTTCGAGCATCACGTCGTCGGCGCGGTCCAGCGCGGAATCCAGCAGGGCCTGTGCCTGCGATCCCGGCTCGGTGGCGTAGGACGCGGCCTGGAAGCGCAACATCAGCCCCTGCATGCTTTGGAGCAGCGTGTCGTGTAGCTCGCGGGCGATCCGTTCGCGCTCGGCGATCTGCGCCTCCGCCCGCGCGCGGCCACGTGCCATCTGCTCGCGCAGTCGCCACGCATAGAGCAGCCAGAGCAGCCCCGCACCGAGGCCGATCGCCAGCACGCGAAACCAGGTGGTTTGGTAGTAGCGTGGTGCGATGGTGAAGTGCACGGTGGTGCCCTCGTCGCTCCATACGCCGTCATTGTTCGCGGCGATCACCTGGAAGCGCCACTCACCCGGACCGAGATTGGCGTAATAGGCCTCTCGCGCGCTGCCCGCGTCGACCCAGTTCCGGTCGACGCCGACCAGCCGGTAGCGGAACCGGACGCGCTCCGCCTCGGCAAGGCTGAGCGCAGTATAGGCGATGCGCAGATTGGCGGTGCCGGCGGGCAGCGCGATCGTGCCGGGCGCAGGATAGACCGTACCGTTCGCGGTGAGGCTGCGGATCACCACCTGCGGCGGCAGCGCGTTGCGGACGATGCGCGCGGGATCGATCCAGCCGAAGCCCAGCGTGTTCGAGACCCACAGCCGCCCGTCGCCGCCGCGCACCGCGGTGGAGCGATGCTCGTCCTGCTGGGCGACCCCGGGCAGCCCGTCGCCGGCACCGAACAGCTGCAGCCGCAGCGGCATGCCGGGCCGGGCGAACGCCGCATCGAGATCGCCTATGGTGGTGCGGATCAGGCCGTGCACGGTGTTGATCCAGACGGTACCGTCGGGCGCCTGGACGATGCCGCTGATCCCGGCCAGGTCCGGCGCGCTGCGGAGGGGCAGCGTCTCGAACCGGTCGCCCACCCGCCGCGCCAGCCCGGTCTCGCCGCCGACCAGCATCCCCGCAGGGCCGAAGGAGAGGAGGTGGATGTGGCCGACCTTGGGCTGCGCGTCCCGCGGCAGCAGGCGAAAGGCGTCGCCGCCCCGGCGCAGCAGCAGGTCGTGCGCGAACAGCCACCCGCCGCCGCCCCGGCCGGAGACCGCATGGGCCGCTTGCGGCTGCGCCAGCGGAGAGGCGATCGGCGCGGGCCGCCACGCGCCGGCGACCAGGCGGAACACCCCGCGATTGGCGATGGTGATCCAGACGGTCCCGCCGGCATCGCGCGACCAGGACGTCACGTCGCCCGGTGGCGGGGGCATGTCGAGCCGCTCCAGCCGATCTCCGCGCAGGCGCAGCACCCTGCCGCGCAGGCCGATGATCAGGTCGCGCCCCTCGGCCTCGATCACGGTGGCATGGCCGGGGACCGTCATCAGCCGCGTGATCGGAGCGCCGGGTCGCACCCGATAGAGCTGCTGGCGGTACAGGGCATAGACGGTGCCGTCGTCGGTGGCGGCGACTTCGAACACGCCCGCGGGTTTCGCGCCGAGCCGCAGCGCGGTCACCGCGCTGACCGGCCGGAGCCGCACCAGCCCGAGATTGGTGCCAATCCAGACGTTCCGCTCGCGATCCTCCAGCAGCGGCACCGCGACCGGGGAGGGGAGGCCCTCCAGCGGCCCGAGCCGGGCGAAGTTCGGCGTAGCGCGATCGAGCCCGCGGACCTGCAGCACCCCGCCGGAGAATACAGACTGCCACAACGTGCCGTCGCGCCCGAAGAGCATCCGGTCCGCCAGCGGCGCGCGAAGGTCGGCGGGGACCGGCGTCGATGCCAGCTCGGGCGTGTCCTTGCCTGCCCCCGAGGTCCAGATCCGTCCGTCCGGGGCCTCGGCCAGGCGGGCGGCCCCGCTGCTCGGTCGCACGGCCGTGAAGCCGGTTGCGCCGGGGCGCCGGACGAGCAGCTGGCGATCGGTGGTCACCCACAGGCTGCCGTCGCGGGCGGCGAGCACGCTGCGCGTCTGGCGCTCGGCCATGCTCTCGCCCAGCGAGACGCGCGTCCAGCCCTTGCCGTCGAAGCGGAACAGGCCGCCTTCCGGCCCGCTTCGCGCGGCCCAGAGCATGCCGTCCCGGCCGCGCGCGAACTGCTCGACGGGCGAGGCGCTGCTCGTCAGGAAGCAGTCGAGTCGCCCATTCTTCCATCGCGCGACCTGGCCGCTGAAGAAGCCGATCCAGATCGCGCCGTCCGGCAGCGCGAGCAGCGCGGTGATGTTGTTCGAGGGGAAGCTGCCGACCCTGGGCAGCATCCGCTCGAAATTGATCCCGTCGAAGCGATAGAGGCCGGCGCCGGTGCCGAGCAGCAGATAGCCCTCCGCGGACTGGGCGAGCGCCCAGATTTCCGGCGGCGCGCCGTCGACGAGGTTCCACACGCGCAGATTGTAGCCGGCCAAGCCCTGGTTGGCCGCGGGAGCCGCCTGCGCCGCGCCAGGCGCCGCGGCGAGCAGCGACGCGGCGAGCAGCATCCACCGGGCCGTCCGTTTCCGCATCCGCTTCCGCATCCTGTTCCCTGTCCGGCCGCGCCGGGCCGTGCGCCCGCTGCGATACGCGCCCACCGAATCCGCATTGCACAGCTTCGCGCTCGGATATAGCCTCGGCGAACTTGGAATCGGGATGCCTCGCCATGACGCTTGCGACGACCCCGCTCGAACGATTTTCGGTGATAAGCACGGGCAGCGGCCCGGCCCGTGCGCTTTCGGCGCTGTTCGGGGCGCAGCTGTGCACCGATGCGCATCTCGATTATTCGGAAGCGACGCTGCGGCAGCGCAGCCTGTGGGCGGCGAAGCTCGATTCGGCCATCCTCCATGCCGAGCGGCCGGTGCTGCTGGTGGCGAACGGCGCGAGCTGCTTCGCGGCGACCTGGTGGGCCCGGCTCTCGCCGCGCGACTATATCAACCGGGTTGCCGCTGCGCTGCTGATCGATCCGATCGCGGGCGAGGGCGACGCCCAGCACTTCGCTTCGCCCCGGACGCGACTGCCCTTCCCTTCGCTGCTGCTGAGCGGCGAGACGCCCGACGCGGCGGTGGCCGAACGGGTGCAGGCGCTGGCGACCGGCTGGGGCAGCGCGGTTGGCGGCCTGCCGCAACTGCCGCATGCCCGCCGCAGCGGCAGCCACTGGCACGGCGCGCGCGATCTGGTGCTGCGGATGACCGCGAGCATCGTAGAGCGCCGCGCCCAGACCGCCGACGCGCTCGCCGCAGTGCTTTCCCCCGCCGAAGACTGAACGGTTCCGGTTCGGTGAAGGAAGATCCGGAAGCTGGCAGGTAATGCAGTTGGCTCCGGCCGCGTAATCCCAAACTCCAGCGAAGGCTGACTGAACCCACCGCCGCCTCTACGACGGCGGATGAGTGTGCTTGCGTTCCCGTTCGAACCCACATAAATTTGTTATTAGATATAGCAATAATGTCGAGTTCCGGGAGAGCGCAATGCCTGACGATCCGCAGCGGCTGATCGACGAATCGCCGATGTCGCGTTTCCAGTGGTGGGTCGTCGCCATCCTGGTCGGGCTCAACGCGCTCGACGGGTTCGACGTGCTGTCGATCAGCTTTGCCTCACCGGGCATTTCCGCGGCCTGGGGCGTGGACCGCACCGTGCTCGGCATCGTGCTGTCGATGGAACTGATCGGCATGGCGGCAGGATCGCTGATACTCGGCGGGCTGGCGGACCAGGTCGGGCGACGGACGGTGATGCTCGGGTGCCTGGTGTTGATGGCAGCGGGCATGTTCAGCGCCTCGGCATCCTGGGACGTGACCAGCCTGTCGCTCTGCCGGGTGGTGACCGGGCTTGGCGTGGGCGGCATGCTGGCGGCAACCAACGCGGCGGCGGCCGAAACGGGCAATGCCGCGCGGCGCAGCTTCGCGGTATCGCTGATGGCCGGCGGCTATCCGGTGGGGGCGATCATCGGCGGCTCGATCTGCGCGGTGCTGCTGCGGCACCATGGCTGGCCGATCGTCTTCCAGTTCGGCGGCGTGGTGACCCTGCTGTTCATCCCGCTGGTGCTGTGGCGGGTGCCGGAGACCGTGGCCTTCCTCGCCGACCGGCGGCCGGACGGCGCGCTCGCGCGGATCAACCATGCCCTCGCGCGCATGGGCAAGCCGGCGATCGCCGCGCTCGCCCCGCGGCGGGCCGATCGGCCGCGCATCCCGCTTTCCCGGCTGTTCGAACGGACCCTGCGCCTGCCGACCGTGCTGCTGACGCTGGCCTATCTGGGGCACATCATGACCTTCTACTTCATCCTGAAGTGGATCCCGAAGATCGTCGTGGACATGGGCTTTCCGGCATCCTCGGCGGCGTCGGTACTGGTCTGGGCGAATGTCGGCGGGGTTTGCGGATCGGTGATGTTCGCCGTGCTGGCGACGCGGCTGCGGCTGTTGCCGCTGGCGGGCAGCGTGATGCTGGTCGCGGCGATCGCGGTGATCCTGTTCGGCCAGGGGCAGAAGGATCTGGCGCAGCTGTCGCTGGTCGCGGCGGCGACGGGGGCGTTCACCAATGCCGGGGTCGTCGCGCTCTATGCGCTGGTCGCGCGCTGCTTCCCGGCGGATGTCCGGGCGAGCGCGACCGGCTTCATCATCGGCATCGGCCGCGGCGGCTCGGCGCTCGCCCCGGCCTGCGCCGGATTGCTGTTCGGGCTCGGCTATGCCCTGCCGGGCGTCGCGCTGGTGATGAGCGCGGGATCGCTGGTGGCGGGCGCCGCCATCTTCCTGCTCGCCGCGCGGCAGCGGGGTGCCGCCGAGCGCGCCTAGCGGCGCTCGACGATCTCGATCGCGCGCTGCACGGCGGCGTCGATCGACAGGAAGCTGGTGTCCAGCGTAACCGCGTCGGTCGCCTGGGTCAGCGGCGCCTCGCTGCGCCGCGAGTCGCGGTCGTCGCGGGCGCGGATGTCGGCCAGCACCTTGTCGAGGCTGACATTCTGCCCCGCCTTGCGCAGCTCCAGGTGGCGGCGCTGGGCGCGGATCATCGGCGTCGCCTTCACGAACAGCTTCACATCGGCCTGGGGAGCGATGACCGTGCCGATGTCGCGGCCGTCGAGCACCGCGCCGCCGGCCTGCTGGGCGAACTTCTTCTGGCGCTGGAGCAGGGCGGCACGCACCAGGGGGTGGGCCGAGACGATCGACGCGACCTGGCCCACCGCATCGGTGCGGAGCTCCGGATCGGCGAGCAGGGCATCGTCAAAGCCGCTGGCTGCAACCGCATCGGCTTCCCGGGCGGGGTCGAGCCCCTCTCGCAGGACGGAGGCGGCGACCGCTCGATAGAGCAGGCCGGTATCGAGATGGGGCAGGCCATAATGGCGGGCGAGCGCGCGGGCGATCGTGCCCTTGCCCGAAGCCGCGGGTCCGTCGACAGCGATGATCATCCGGCCAGTTCGCGGTGTGGATGCCGTCCGTCAAGTATTTCTCGACGGGCGGGGGCGGCGGCCTTGCGGCACCGTCGCAGCGCGCGGCCGGACCTGCACCCGCTCCGATCGGATCCGGGCGGTCGGCGCGCGGCGAACCCCGGCGAGCGCACGGCCTCGGCCGGTTCGCGCGATCGCCGGAGCCTCACTCAATCCGCCATTGGCTGCATCGCGGCACCCTGGAGGCGTTGCGCGCCCAGGGCGCCGGCCGCCGCCAGGGTCTGGTTCTGCCGGATCAGCAGCGCCGTTATGTCCGTGCCCGCAGGATAGAGTGTTGTGGCAGCGTCCCCGGTCCAGCCGTGGCTGATATCATAGGTGACCGACGCGGAATCGGCGCCCGGGGCCGACATGTCGATCAACAGTGACGGCGCCAGCAGCCGGTGAGTCACGCTCCCCACGTTCCGGGACGCCGCCTCGAACGCCAGCAACACCGTGTTCGCCGGCTGGAAAAGATTGAGATTCCAGCCCAGCAGGGGCGCGGCGCACAAGGGGGCGGATCCTCCCGACGAGGCTTGCGAAATGCCGCAGGTGAATTGTTCGCCGGTCTCGTTCGCGATGCCGATCGCACCCGGCGTGCCCGACGGCTGGACCGTGCCGCTACCCGTGCTGCCCGTTACCTGCAGCGTCGAGCCCGGACTGATGTCGTAGCTGGACGAAGCGGTAATCGTCGCACCGTCCGGCAACGCGGTCTGCAGCGACACATAGGCCGCATATTCGTTCGCCCACTCGATCCGGGTGGCCATGCCGAACGTCTGGGATCGGAACCACAGGGTCGGACAAGCCGAGGCGATACTGGAGTTGACGCCGCGAAATGCGTACAGACTATAGCCGTTCTGGACCAGCGCCTGGACCGTATCCGGCGTCAGGCTAATGGAGATGGACTGGGTCGACATAAAGTTCTCCTGTCAATCGGCATCGATTCTGGATGCGACCCAGCAAGAATTTTTATGGGCATCTCGCCTTCGCCTGCGCTTTATCAGGGGCGCAGGTGAAGGCGGAGTTGCAGGCCAGATCTGTTAAAGATCTCGCAAGGTAAAGTCGAAACAAAAATGAGCCGGCGGGGGTGCTCTGCCTGGCGCTTGCGGTTCCTGTACGTGTCAGGCCTTGGTAAGCGATTCCAGCGTCGGGAAGAAATTGGGATAGCTGGTCGCCACCGGTGCCACGTCGTCGATGGCGATGGGCTGCGCGGCGGCAAGCGCGGCGACGGTCATGCTCATCGCGATCCGGTGGTCGAGCCGGGTCGCGACCGTGCCCCCGCCGGCGAGCGGCGCGCCGCCCGAGCCCTGGATGGCGAGGCCGTCCTCAAACTCCTCGGTCACCACGCCGCAGGCTTCCAGCGCGGTGCGCATCGTGCTGATCCGGTCCGATTCCTTGACGCGCAGCTCGTGCGCGCCGCGCGCGACGGTGCGGCCCTCGGCCAGTGCGGCGGCCACGAACAGCACCGGATACTCGTCGATCATGCTCGGGGCGAGATCGGCGGGCACCTCGATCGCCTTCAGGGCTGCATGGCGGACGACGAGATCGGCCACCGGCTCGCCGCCGACGGTGCGGGCGTTGGTCTCGGCGATGTCCGCCCCCATCAGCCGCAGCGCGGTGATCAGGCCGGTCCGCGTCGGGTTCATGCACACATTGGCGATGGTGATTTCGGAGCCGGGCACGATCGACGCCGCCACCATCCAGAAGCCGGCCGAGGAGGGATCACCCGGCACGACGATGTGCTGGGGCTTGAGCTCGGCCTCGCCGGTGACCGAGATGATCTTGCCCTCGGGCGAGTCCTCCACGGTCAGTTCGGCGCCGAAGCCGCGCAGCATCCGCTCGCTATGGTCGCGGGTGGGAACGGGCTCGATCACGCGGGTGATGCCGGGCGTGTTGAGCCCGGCGAGCAGGATCGCCGACTTCACCTGCGCCGAGGCGACGGGCAGGGTATATGCGATCGGCACCGCCGGGCACATGCCGCGGAGCATCAGCGGCAGACGACCGCCGGGGCTGGCGGTGATCTCGGCGCCCATCTGGCTCAAAGGCTCGATCACCCGGCCCATCGGGCGGCCGGAGAGCGAGGCATCGCCAGTGAAGGTGGCGGTGATGCCATGGGAGGCGACCAGCCCCATCAGCAGGCGGGTGGAGGTGCCGCTATTGCCCATGTCGAGCGCCTGGGCCGGCTGTTGCAGCCCGCCGACGCCGACGCCGTGGACGCGCCAGATGCCGTCTTCACCGCGTTCCACCTCGGCGCCCATCGCCCGCATCGCGGCGGCGGTGGCGAGCACGTCCTCGCCCTCCAGCAGCCCCTCGATCCGGCTTTCGCCGACCGCGAGTGCGGAAAACATGATCGCGCGGTGGCTGATCGACTTGTCGCCGGGGACGGTGACGGTGCCGCGCAGCGGACCGCGGGCGGCGAGGGTGAGAGGGCGGGGATCGGTGTTCGACATGGGCGCGGCTTTGACAGGCGGCTTGCGGCATGGCAAGGCGCGCCCCACTTTCCGGGATCACATCCCGAAATCTCCGAACACAGCGAAAGGCGAAGAGGCAACACATGGTGAAGCCGGAATGGGGCACCAAGCGCAGCTGCCCGAAGTGCGGTACGCGCTTCTATGATCTGACCAAGGACGAGCCGGTCACCTGCATCAACTGCGGCTATGCCTGGGAGCCCGAGCCGATCCTGAAATCGAAGCAGCCGCTGCCGTTCGAGGCGGTGAAGGCCAATGCCGACAAGCCGGAAGCCGAGGACTCGGATCTGGTGGGCGATGACGATCTGGACATCGGTGCGGACGACGAGGAGCCCTCGCCGGACGACGACGTCGATCTGGGCGGCGACGACGACCTGGGCGTCGAGACCGTCAGCGACGACGACGAGCAGTAAATTCGAAAAAAGTTGGCAAGCGCGAAAAAGGCGCTTGCCAACCCGGCGAGGCCCTTATAGAGGGGCCGCCTTCCCGGGGAATGGGGCCGTAGCTCAGCTGGGAGAGCGTCGCAATGGCATTGCGAAGGTCAGGGGTTCGATCCCCCTCGGCTCCACCATTTCCCCCCTCCACGACATCGTCGGCAGCGATCCTTGTCTGAGGGCTGGAAGGGCGATCTTGCCCCCATTCGCGCCCTATCGTTCGATCCGGCACAGAACCCTCCGCATCGCGCGCCGCCCCCTCCACACGCGGGGGCCCCCCTATACCTCCGTTCGATTTCGCGGCCGTAACGCTGCTGCCATCACCGGTGCGTCCAAGCGGGCGTGTCGGACGCGCCCGATGCGAAGTGCAAGGGAGCGTGGGGATGAACGGATTGGAAGACAGGGCAGGCGTCACGCGCCGCGAGCTGCTCGAGGGTGCGCTCGCGCTAGGCGCCGTCGCGGCGGTCGGACCCGCCGCCCAAGCTGCGGCGCCGGACCGCACGGCGCGTGGAGACGCGAGCATGGCGACGATCACCGTCAAGGACGGCACCACCATCTTCTACAAGGACTGGGGCCCCAAGACCGCCCAGCCGATCGTCTTCCACCATGGCTGGCCGCTCTCGTCGGACGACTGGGACGCGCAGATGCTGTACTTCCTGCAGCAGGGCTTCCGGGTGATTGCGCACGATCGTCGCGGCCATGGCCGCTCGACCCAGACGGACACCGGCAACGACATGGCGACCTATGCCGCGGACGTGGTGGAACTGGCCGAGGCGCTGGACCTGAAGAACGCCGTGCATATCGGCCATTCGACCGGCGGGGGCGAAGTCGCAGCTTATGTTGCACGTGCGAAGCCGGGGCGCGTCGCCAAGGCGGTGCTGGTCGGCGCGATTCCTCCGCTGATGCTGAAGACGGCGGCCAATCCCGGCGGAACGCCGATGGAAGTGTTCGACGGGTTCCGCGCCGCGCTGGCCGCCAATCGCGCCCAATTCTATCTCGATGTGCCGACCGGACCGTTTTACGGCTTCAACCGCCCGGGAGCGAAGGTCTCGCAGGGGACGATCCAGAACTGGTGGCGCCAAGGCATGATGGGCGGGGCAAAGGCCCAGTATGACTGCATCAAGGCGTTCTCGGAAACCGACCAGACCGAGGATCTCAAGCGGATCCAGGTGCCGGTGCTGTTCCTGCATGGCGATGACGACCAGGTCGTGCCGATCACCGACTCCGCGATGCGCGCGGTAAAGCTGGTCAAGAAGGGCGAGCTGAAGGTCTACAAAGGCTATCCGCACGGCATGCTCACCACCCATGCCGACACAATCAACCCGGATCTGCTTGCTTTCATTCGCAAGTAATCCGTGCCGGCGCGTCTTGCGCGGTGCAACACGCGTCGGCCCTTCAAGACCGATGTCATTGAACAGTAACAATCGTCACGAAACTTTGAAAAATTTCTTCTGTCCCCGTTTGCGCTCTGGCGCCCTCTACACGGTCGAGCCGCGCATGCCGCGCGGTACATGCACGACCGCATTCCAGGGGGAAACCGAAGATCATGTTGAACAAGCGCACCCTTTGGCTGGTGACGACGGCGCTCGGCTGTGTCGCGCAGCCCGCGCTCGCCCAGGACCAGCAGGCCGCCGCCGACGCACCGCAGGACATCGTCGTCACCGGCTATCGTGCGAGCCTGGAACAGGCCCGCGAGCTCAAGCGCAAATCGACCATCATCCAGGACTCGATCGCCGCCGACGACATCGCCGCGTTTCCCGACCTCAACCTTGCCGAGGCGATCCAGCGCCTGCCGGGCGTGGCGATCAACCGCGAAGCCGGCGAAGGCCGCCGCATCAGCCTGCGCGGCCTGGGCCCCGATTTCACCCGCGTGCAGCTGAACGGCATGGAAGTGCTGGGCAATGTCGATTCGCCGCAGGACAGCCGCGGCCAGAACTCGCGCGACCGCGCCTTCGACTTCAACCTGTTCGCCGCCGAGCTGTTCAACCGGGTCGACGTCGAGAAATCCTACCAGGCCTCGCAGACCGAGGGCGGCCTCGCCGGCACGGTCGGCCTGCACACCGCGCGCCCGTTCGACTATAAGGGCACCAAGGCGGTGGTCTCGGCGCAGCTCGGCACCAATTCGCTGACCAAGGACGCGCAGCCGCGCTTCACCGGCCTGCTTTCGAAGAACTGGGGCGACTTCGGCATCCTCGTCTCGGGTGCCTACAGCCACCGCGACACGCGGGAAGAGGGCATCAACACCTATCGCTGGCGTCGCAACCGGGCCAATGGCAGCGACCTCTCCGCGCTGACCGCCGCCGAGCAGGCCAAGATCAACTCCGGCGAACTGCGCTTCGCCCGCGGCAACCGCCTTTCGGTTTGGGACAGCACGCAGGACCGGCTGGGCCTGACCGCGGCGATCCAGTGGAAGCCGAGCGACAAGATCAACCTCGCGCTCGACGGCCTGTACGGCACGTTCAAGGGCAAGCGCTTCGAGACGCACCTCGCCTCGCGCGGTGGCGGCGGATCGACCTGGCTTGGCGGGGGGCAGACCTTCGCGGGCGTGACCTACAGGAACTCCAAGGTCAACGCGATCCACTGGAACGACCAGAACGAGGTCGATTATCTCGACGTGTCGGGCGCCAACACCGCGACCGAGACCCGCAACCAGCAGACCAAGAACGTGTTCAAGGAGCTGGTGTTCAGCGGCGATGCCGAGCTGGCCGAAGGACTGACAATGCGCTTTCTGGGCGGCGTCGAGCGTTCCAGCTTCGACGTGCCGGTCAGCGACAAGTTCTACCTGGAAGGCTATGGCGACGTCATCTCCGACTATCGCGGGGGCACCTATTCGCTGAAGAACACCTACAAGTGGAACGTCGCCGACCCGAAGAACTGGCATGCCCGCGAAATCGACATGGTTGCCAACTTCCAGGAATCGGCGTTCGACACCGGCAAGCTGAGCTTCGACTATGCGCTGACCCCCAACGATACGCTGGTGTTCGGCGGCGAATGGCGCCGGTTCAAGAACGGCGGCTATTCACGGATCGCCGACGACGTGCTGCTGCCGCAATTCCGCGCCGGCACGGTGAGTTCCAACATCGCCAACTATGCGCAGGTCTATACCGGCTATAGCGGGCAGGACTGGGTGGTCGTCGATTACGACAAGGCGCTGGCGCAACTGAACGTCAGCCGCGAGGCGAACCTCTCCGCGCCGCAGAGCGTCTATGCGGTGGAAGAGCGCACCAAGGCGGCGTTCGCGCAGTATCAGTGGGATCACCTGCTGGGCGCGATGCCGTTCCGCGGCAATATCGGCCTGCGCTATTATCGCACCAACGTGATCTCGACGGGCATCGCCTCGTTCGGATCGCGGGCGGCGTCCGGCGCCGCCGAGGCGCGGATCGAGCGCAGCTATGACGGCGTGCTGCCGGCCGCCAACCTGATCTTCGAGGTGGAAAAGGGGATGCTCGTCCGCTTCTCGGCGGGGCAGAACATCAACCGGCCGGGGCTCAGCTCGCTCGCGGCCAACGGCTCGGTCACGCTCGGCGACAACAACGAGTACAGCGTCTCGGTCGGCAATCCGAACCTGAAGCCGTACAAGTCGACCGATCTCAACCTGTCACTGGAATATTATTTCGGCAAGGTCGGCTTCATCGCGGTCGGCCCGTTCTTCAAGCATCTCGACGGCTTCATCGCGACCAAGACCGTCAACGACGTCCGGTACAGCGAGACCGGGCTGCCGACGACCCTGTCGCCGGGCCTCACGGCGAATACGAACATCACCAGCTTCTCGCGTCCGATCAACCTGGGCGGCACCGATCTGGTGGGGATCGAACTGGCCGGCCAGGCCGATTTCGCCTTCCTGCCCGCGCCGTTCGATCGCTTCGGCGCGGCGGGCAATTTCAGCTATCTCGACTCGAAGTACGACTACACCACCATCTATGGTCCGGACGCGATCCGCACCACGCTGGAGGGGCTGAGCCACGTCAACGCGAACCTGACCCTGTATTATCAGGACCGCAAGTTCGACGCCCGCGTCTCCGCCAACTATCGCAGCGGCTACGTCTACAGCGCCGCGCCGGTGTCGACGAGCCTCGGCAAGGATCAGGATCTGACCGGCTATGCGGCGACCACCTATGTGGATGCCTCGGCGCACTACAGCCTGACGGACAAGATCCAGCTGACCTTCGATGCGATCAACCTGACCAACCAGCGCGAGAAGCAGTATTCGGACAGCAGCCAGCGCCTCTACGTCGTCACCCGCGCGGGTACGACGGTGATGGGCGGCGTGCGCATCTCGTTCTGAACCTGCACCCCGGGGGCGGCTGCGATGCCGCTTCCCCCGGGGACCAAGGTCAAGATTCTGTCACGATGCCCTGATAGCCGCCGGACCGGAGGCAAGGGTCTGCGCGGGCGTGGGGCATCGTACCGGTGGGTTTCTGGGGCGGCACTGATCCTTGGATCGCTGTCGCCCGTCGCCGCGTCGTGCCAGACGCGCGCGGCGACGGAGGCTCGGAGCATCCGTTTCGACGTGCCCGCCGGCCCGCTGGCCGAGGTGCTGCGCGCGCTGTCCCGTCAGGCGGGTGTCGAGATCCTCACGGCACAGCCTGGCGCGATCCGGGTGGCCCGGCCGGTTCGCGGCCGGATGACGATCGAGCAGGCGATCGCACGCGCGCTGGCCGGGCTGCCGCTGGTCGCGCGTCCCGCCGCGGGCGGATGGGTGGTGGTGCCGGGGCCGGTGATGCGCGGGCCTGTATCCACTCCATCGCCCACGCCCGAGCCGGCGCTGGTCGTCGTGACCGGCTATGGCGAGGCGGTACGCCAGTCGGTCATCCTCAAGCGCCGCGCCGTCGGCGTCCGCGAGGTGACGCGTGCGCAGGACATTGCCGACTTCCCCGATCGCAACGTCGCCGATGCGCTTCAGCGGCTGCCGGGCGTGGCGGTCAGCCGGGACAATGGCGAGGGGCGGCAGATCGCGCTGCGCGGCCTGGGGCCGCTCTTCACGCGCACGACCCTGAACGGTGTCGATGCGCTTGCTACCACCGCATCGGGCTTCGACAATCGCGGATCGGTCAGTCGCAATCGCCGCTTCGACTATTCGGTGTTCGAGGCGAGCCTTCTCTCCCAGGCGGTGGTGGAGAAGAACTGGGCGGCCGACGTCGATATCGGCGGGATCGGCGGCACCATCGCGCTGCAGACGGTGCGGCCGTTCGACCGGCCGGGCGACGAGACGCTGGTGTCGCTCCGCGCTCGCTCCGGCGGCAACGGCATGGCGACCACCCCGCAGGCGGCGGTGGAGATATCCCGCCGCAACGCGCGGTGGGGCGTGTTGCTGGGCGCGGCGTTCAGCCGCAACCAGGTAGCGGAGTTCGGCTATCGCAACTGGGACTGGGCGCCGATCACCTTCGGTGCGGCCAATCTCGGCCCGGGCATCCCGGCATGGCAGCGTGCCCGGCTGGTCGACGGGGCCGCGCGCCCGGTCTTTGGCCCGCGCGCTTCGACCTATTCGAGCTGGATCAACCGCTTCGATCGTCTCAACCTCGTCACGGCGATCCAGCATGCGGGCGAGGACGGGCTCGATCTCACCGTCGAATGGGTGCATGCCGCGCTCACCAACCACCGCCACGAGATGTCGCTCGCCGCGGCAGGTGACAATGGCCTCACGGGCACCATCACCGGCACCCAGCGGCTGCTGTCCGCGACGATCGTCGGCGATACGCTGACCAGCGCGCGCTATTCCGGCGTCGATCTGCGAACCGAGGCGAAGCGCACGGTCGACCGCACCCGGTTCGACCAGGCGGGATTGTCGCTGCGTCGCCCGATCGGCAACGCGACGGTGGTGCAACTCACCGCCGGGTTCAACCGATCGGCCTTTCGGGGCCCCGTGTTCGACAAGGTGTTCCTGCAGGCGCGCAACCAGGGGTTCGAGACGATTTCCACCGGCGAGGGGCTGGGCAATAGCTACGGCTTTGATCCGGCCGATCCTGCGGCATGGCGGCTGATGCGTGCCGATGCGCGCGACGACGCGATCGACAACAGCAATGTGCAGGCGCGGCTGGCGCTCGATCGCACGCTGGGGGACGGGCTGGTGCTGCGGGCCGGGGGCAGCTGGCACCGCTTCGTCAACAGCGGCTATCAGCGGCGCACCCGGGTCGACTATCCGCGCGGCGGCCCCGCGGTCACGCTGGGGTTCGATCGGCCGACGCTTGCGCCCTATGTCGTGGCCGATGTGG
>NZ_AGFU01000060.1 GCF_000226955.1 Sphingomonas elodea ATCC 31461 | reverse complement strand
AACCCGCCGGGGGGACATCATCATGCGCATATCGACCATCGCTGCGGCGTGCCTGCTCGGGCTGGGCACCCTCCCCGCCCAGGCGCAAACCTCCGCCGACGAGCGCCCCGCCACGGCGCATCTGCCGACCGGCGACTGGGACCATGAACGCCGCGTGGTCGAAATCCCGATGCGCGACGGCGTCACCCTCCACACCGTCATTCTGGTGCCCAAAGGCGCGAAGAACGCCCCGATCCTGCTCACCCGCACGCCCTATAATGCCGAGGCGCTGACCGGAAACGTCAAGAGCGGGCGCATGGCTGCGGCGCTCGACGGCTATGACAACGCCGCCGACGTGATCGTCGCGGGCGGCTATATCCGGGTGATCCAGGACGTTCGGGGCAAGTACGGCTCGCAGGGCGTCTACATGATGAACCCGGCGCTGGCGCACACCCGCTGGAACCCCACCGATACCGACGATTCCACCGACGCCTATGACACGATCGACTGGCTGGTGAAGAACCTCCCCCAGTCGAACGGCAAGGTCGGCGTGCTCGGCATCTCGTATGACGGCTTCACCGCGCTGATGCCGCTGATCCACCCGCATCCGGCGCTGGCGGTGGCGGTGCCGATGAACCCGATGGTCGATGGCTGGCGCGGCGACGACTGGTTCCACAACGGCGCCTTCCGCCAGATGAACCTGCCCTATATCTGGGAGCAGGATGCGACCCGCGACAACAGCAGCCCGTGGATCTCGAGCTTCTACGACGAATACATGCTGTACATGGAGGGCGGCTCGGCCGGCGCGCTGGCGAAGGCGCACGGGCTGGAGCAGACCGGCTTCTGGCGCAAGATCGTCGAGCATACCGCCTATGATGCCTTCTGGTCCGATCAGGCGATGGACAAGGTGCTCGCCGCCCAGCCGCTCACCGTGCCGACCATGCTGGTCCACTCGCTGTGGGACCAGGAGGATATCTACGGCGCCCCTGCCGTCTATGCGGCGCTGAAGGACAAGCCGGAGGCGGCGGGCAGGCTGTTCCTCACCATGGGCCCATGGTGGCACGGCATGGCGATCGAGGAGGGCAGCAAGCTCGCCGGGATCAGCTGGGACCAGGATACCGCGAAATGGTGGCGCTGGCATGTGCTGGCACCCTTTCTTTCGCACTTCCTCAAGGGCATGCCGATGGACGTCGCCCCCGTCACCGCGTTCCAGAGCGGCACCAACGAATGGCAGCGCCTCCCCGGCTGGCCCGCCGCGCCGGCCAGCGCCAAGCTGTTCCTAAAGCCCGAGGGCAAGCTGGGCTTCGACGCGCCGGGCGGCGCACCGGCGAGCGAGGACTATGTCTCCGATCCCGCCCACCCGGTCACCTACGTCCCTCGCCCGGTACAGGCGGTGGGCTATGAAGGCGATCACTGGACCGCCTGGCTCGCCACCGACCAGCGCGCCGTCTCCAGCCGCCCGGACGTGCTGAGCTTCGTGAGCGAGCCGCTCGCCGCCCCGGTGACGATCGCGGGGCAGCCGATGGTCCACCTCAACGCCGCGACCAGCGGGACCGACAGCGACTGGGTGGTCAAGCTGATCGACGTGTTCCCCGAACAGATGCCGATCCACCACGCCCAGGGCGGCTACCAGTTCGCCGTGGCGATGGACATCTTCCGCGGCCGCTACCGGGAGTCGCTGGCAAGCCCGAAGCCGATCCCGGCGAACAAGCCGCTCAACTACAGCTTCGCGCTGCCCACCACCAACCATGTCTTTCTGCCCGGCCACCGGATCATGGTGCAGGTCCAGTCGAGCTGGTTCCCGCTCTACGACCGCAATCCCCAGAGCTTCGTGCCGAACATCCTGTTCGCCAAGCCGAAGGACTATGTGAAGGCGACGCAGAAGGTGACGGTGAGCGGCCCCAACGCCAGCTACATCGCGCTGCCGGTGCAGCAGTAACCCGAAGATCCTCCCCCTCCTGGGGGAGGATCTAGGGCTTGCCCAGCCCCCGCGACTTCCTACAACATCCCCATGACCGATTTCCCCACGCCGCCCGTCGCCGCCACCCGTCCGCACAGCTTTACCCGCCACGGCATCACCATCGAGGACCCCTGGGCCTGGCTACGCGACCCCGGCTATCCCGAGGTGACCGACAAGGACGTGCTCGCCTATCTCGAGGCCGAGAACGCCTATTTCGACGCGGTGATGGCCCCGCTCAAGCCGCTGTCCGAAACGCTGTTCCAGGAGATGCGCGGCCGGATCAAGGAAGACGAGGCCACCGTCCCCCAGCGCGACGGCGACTGGATCTACTGGACCGACTACGAAGTCGGCGGCGAATATCCGCGCTGGTGGCGCAAGCCCGCCGCCGGCGGCCCGGACGAGCTGATCCTCGACGAACCCGCGCTCGCCGCCGGCAAGGAATATTTCCGCCTGGGCGAGATCTCCGCCAGCCCCGACGGCCGCTGGCTCGCCTATGCCTATGACGACAACGGCTCGGAGCGGTTCGAAGTCCGGGTCAAGGACCTTACCACCGGCGAACTCCTCCCCGACACCATCTCGGGCATGCTCTCCGAGATCGTGTGGACCGCGGATTCCAAGGGCTTTCTCTACGGCCTCGCCAACGAGAACTGGCGCACCGACAATGCCCGCTGGCACAAGCTCGGCGAGCCGGTCGAGAACGACATCGAGCTGTTCCGCGAGGCCGACGAAGGCTACCGCGTCGCCGTCGGCGAGACCCAGTCGCGCAAGTGGCTGACCATCGCCACCGGCGACCATGTGACCAGCGAGGTCTGGCTGCTCCCCGCCGACAACCCCGCCGCCACGCCGATCTGCGTCGCCCCGCGCAAGCCGGGCCGCGAATATGACGTGGACGAGCATGACGGCACGCTGTTCATCCACACCAACGATACCGACACCAACTGGCGCCTCGTCACCGCGCCGATCTCGGCTCCGTCCGAATGGACCGAGCGCATCGCCCCCTCGCGCCATTTCTACATGACCGGCGTCACCTGCTTCGCCGATTTCTTCGTCGTCGAGGGCCGCGAGGACGGGCTCGATCAGATCGAGCTGCACCGCTATGACGCGAGCGTCCCCCCGGTGCGCCTGCAATTCCCCGAGGCGAGCTATGTCGCGGGCCTGGGCGACAACCCCGAATATGCCGTCACCAAGCTGCGGCTCGGCTATGAATCGATGGTCACCCCCGGCACCGTCCAGGATTACGACGTCGCCACCGGCGCACTGGAGACGCTGAAGGTCCAGGAAATCCCCAGCGGCTATGACGGCACCAAATACCGCACCGAGCGCCTGACCATCACCGCGCGCGACGGCACCGCCGTCCCCGTCTCGATCGTCTATCCGCAGGACTTCCCGCGCGATGGCACCGGCAAGCTCTATCTCTATGCGTACGGCGCCTATGGCCACGCCATCCCGCCGGGCTTCTCGACCAGCCGCATGTCGTTCCTCGATCGCGGCATGGCCTTCGCCATCGCCCATATCCGCGGCGGCGACGATCTCGGCCAGCACTGGTATCACGAGGGCAAGCTGGAGAAGCGCACCAACACGTTCCACGATTTCGTCGACGTGGCGAAGGGGCTGATCGCCCTCGGCTATACCGCGCCGGGCCGGATCGCCATCGCCGGCCGATCGGCGGGCGGCGAGTTGATGGGCGCGGTGGTCAATTCCGATCCCGAACTATGGGGCGCGGTGATCGCCGACGTGCCGTTCGTCGACGTGCTCAACACCATGCTCGACGAGAGCCTGCCGCTCACCCCCGGCGAGTGGCCCGAATGGGGCAACCCGATCGAGGACAAGGCGGCGTTCGAGCTGATCCGCAGCTACAGCCCGTATGACAATGTGACGGCACAGGCCTATCCGCCGATGCTGATCTCGGGCGGCCTCAACGACCCGCGCGTGACCTATTGGGAGCCCGCCAAATGGGCCGCCCGCCTGCGCGCGACCAAGACCGACGACAATATCCTGCTGCTCAAGACCAATATGGGCGCTGGCCATGGCGGCAAGTCCGGGCGGTGGGAGAGTCTGCGGGAATATGCCGACGAGATGGCGTTCGTGCTTTGGCAGTTGGGGGTGGAGGGGTGACCCTCCACCTACGCAGCTAGCTATATCTATCAATCATCGAATTAGCCATCAACGGCAAAACATCACGCCTGTTTCTAAAATAGAATCTGCTAAAGAAGTTTGCATAATTTGCAAATTCTGGGTCATTATTATCTATCGAATCATCGCAGAGATATCGCATCAATCCTTGAACGTGGCCTTTTGGATACTCTTCTGGCCAACGCCCTGCATCGAGGAAGGATTTTATTTCTGGGTAAGATATCACGCCCTTCGTTAGGTTAACATATATATCCAACCTAACCACTTTGAGGCAAACCAATACGGCTATTATTATAGCAGGGCGCAGTTCATTTTTTTAAAATCAATCCTCGCCAATATGAATGTTATGACGATCTTCTCAGCTTGACGAATTGAAAGATCATACGCACTAACGATGTATCCTACCTCACTGAATATTTCCAGCGCCTCGCCACGACTTTCCCCCGTCAACTCCTTTAGAAGATTGACGGCATAATGGCCCGTTCTCGACATTCCATGAGAACGACCACCCACCTCGAATGGAATCAGAAAATCATAAAATTTCTGAATATATTCTGATGCTGCATCACCAACTCCATATCTACTCTGCACCGAAAGCAGAAGATGGTTCACGTTTGTAACCAACACGAAGTGCAATCTTCTTGCTCTAAAGAAGTGCTTAAGACATTCTAATATACCTAACGCAAAATCTGGCCTGCACCTATCTAGTTCATCGATTATAATAATCAGAGGAGTTTCTGATTCGTCTTTCTCAAGGCCTTTCACTGGCTTCGACAGAAGGCTAGGAAGTTGCTCTAGACTAACCTGTAATGCGCGGAAATTAGCCTCGTCATTCGCTTGCTCTTCGAGCATGGCTTTGACAGATGCCTCAGAGATATCGCCGAGACCCGAGGCAATCTCATCTGTGATCTCCTTTGCGCTTTCAATTTCAGCAGCTCCAATAAGACCGAAGCTAACAGCCTTTACAGCAAACTTTGCGGTCGGGGCAGCTATGCTCTTCGCAGCCTTGGACAACGCACTGACAAATTTTTCATAAAACTCGCGTTCGCTAGACCGGACTGCTTGCACCTCTCTAACGAACGCAGTTGCAATCGCTCGAAAAGGACTGTCAATATAGTCCGCTGCAAATGCATCAAAGTAGATACACGGGACGCCTCTAGCTTCTAAGTGGAATTTCCACTGCCTTGCGAAGACGGATTTCCCAGTACCCCACCGCCCGTCGAGTATCGATACCGTACCTTGCTCGAGATTTTCATAAAGCCCAGTAAGCCGGCGCGCCAAATCACCTCTTTGAAATACGTCATTGGTATCATTGAAACCATTATCGAAGAACGATTCGTCTAAGTCGCGCCGAATTTTCATGATGCCCCTCCCAAAACGCATTTAAAATCTCGCCGGGTAGAAGAGGAACGTCAAGGCAACTTCACCCTGGCGACCCCTCAATCCCCCGCAAACCCAAACGCCGTAACCCCGCGCTCCCGCTCGCTCCCCGCCGCCGCGCGCCCCGCCGGCGCCGCCGAGCGCTGCGGGCACGCCAGCCGCGTACACGCCCGGCACCCCAGCCCGATCGGCGCGGCGCGGCCGGCAAGGTCCACGCCGCGCGCCGCCGCCAGCGTCCCCGCCTCCGCCGCCGGCAGGCCCAGCGCGATCACGAAGCGCGGGCGCACGCCGCCGGGCGCTCCCCCATGCGGATGCACGCAGCGCGCGATGGTGAAGGCACGCGCGCCGTCCTCCAGCTCGACCAGTTGCACCGCCGTCTCGTCGGTCCGCGCAAAGGCGTCATAGGCGTTCCACAAGGGGCACGGCACCGACGCCTCGACCAGCGCCGATCCGCTGGCGCCGGCATAGCGTTTCGATACCTGCCCCGCGCGATCGAACCGCATCAGGAAGAAGCTCAGGCCGCGCGCGCCCACCCGCTGCAGCGTCGTCAGCCGGTGCGCGACCTGCGCCGCGCTCGCGCCGAAGCGCCGCTGGAGCAGCTCCAGGTCATAGCCGCTCGCCTCGCACGCGCGCAGGAAGCGGGCATAGGGCATCGTCACCGCCGCGGCGAAATAGGCGGTCAGGTGGCGGCGGAACGGGCGTTCGGCGGCGCGGTCCAGCCCGGCGCCGCGGACCAGCGCCTCGATCTCGTCGCGCGCCTCCACCGCCAGCTGCTCGGCCAGCGCGAAGGCGCGCGCGCTGGGATCGAGAGCCTCGGAGAGCTGCAGCTGCCGCGCGTGCAGGTCGAGCCGTTTCAGGGCATCGCCCATCACCTCGGCGGGCAGGATGCGCACGGCGAGCTGGTGTTTCACCCGCAGCCGCTCGGCCATCGCGCCGTAGGGCTCGCCGGCCATGCGCAGTTCGTCGGCCAGCGCCTCGCCGGCGGCGTCGAGATCGGCGAAATGGTTGCGCCAGCGCTCGATCGCGCGGCGGACCTGGGGGCCGGGATCCTGCGCGGCGCCGGGGAGCGGCGCGGCGGCATTGCCCATCCGGTCATAGGCGCGGGCGAACGCCTCGGCGCCGTCGGGCGCGCCGGCCAGCCATTCCTCGAGCTGGTGGCGATCGATGGCGAGATCGGCGAACAGCGGGTCCGCCAGCCGCCGCCGCAGCGCCTCGGCCCCGCCGCCGGGCTCGGCCGCGGCGAGGCGGCGGGGATCGAAGTCATAGGTCTCGGCCAGCTTGAGCATCAGCGCGGCGGAGATCGGCCGCTGGTTGCGCTCGACCAGATTGAGATAGCTGGGCGAAATCTCCAGCGCCTCCGCCATCGCCGCCTGGGTGACGGCGAGCTGGAAACGCAGCCGCCGGATGGCGTGCCCGGCGAAGAGTTTGCGTTCGGCCATGGTTCGTCGCGCTCCTCAAAAATTCCTCCCCGGAACGGGGAGGGGGACCGCCGCCGAAGGCGGGGGTGGAGGGGCCGCGCCGAAGGCGCGGTAGTCCCGGACTATCCCCCGCCCGCACCGCCGCTAGCGCGGCGGCCCCTCCACCACGCCGCTCGCGCGGCGCGGTCCCCCTCCCCGTTCCGGGGAGGAATTTGCCGCTGTCCTACACTCCGCGTTCTTTCTACGTTCTCACCCAAGAACAACAACCGGTCTGTAAATAGTTTACACCCATACAAGGGGACCTCGCAACCCACCACACACCCACACCCTGTGCGAAGCCGAAGTTGAATTCCCTCCACGCCTGAACTTCCTAAACTTAGCCACACAAGCTATCGCCAGTCAGTCAAGGAATTCACAATGTCCCAGTCGCTTGGTTTCGAGGATCTGGTCCCCGCCCCCACCGGGCGGTTCGAGGGCATCCAGCGCCCCTACACGCCGGCGGACGTCGCCAGGCTGCGCGGTTCGCTGCCGGTGGAGCATACGCTGGCCCGCCGCGGCGCGCTCAAGCTGTGGGAGCTGCTGCGCACCGAGGACTATGTCCATGCGCTGGGCGCCTTGTCGGGCAACCAGGCGATGCAGATGGTCCGCGCGGGGCTCAAGGCGATCTATCTGTCGGGCTGGCAGGTCGCGGCGGATGCCAACACCGCCGGGCAGATGTACCCCGATCAGTCGCTCTACCCGGCCAATGCCGGGCCGGAGCTGGCGCGGCGGATCAACGCGACGCTCCAGCGCGCCGACCAGATCGAGCATCTGGAAGGCGGCGCGACGCGGGATTGGTTCGCGCCGATCGTCGCCGATGCCGAGGCCGGGTTCGGCGGGCCGCTCAACTGCTTCGAGATCATGAAGTCCTATATCGCCGCCGGTGCTGCCGGGGTGCACTATGAGGACCAGCTGGCCAGCGAGAAGAAGTGCGGCCACTTGGGCGGCAAGGTGCTGATCCCCACCCAGGCCCATATCCGCAACCTCGATGCGGCGCGGCTGGCGGCGGATGTGTGCGGGGTACCGACGGTGATCTGCGCCCGCACCGATGCGGAGTCGGCGCGGCTGATCACCTCGGACGTGGATGAACGGGACCACCAATTCCTGACCGGCGAGCGGACCCCCGAGGGGTTCTTCCGCCTCAAGGAGGGGACCGGCGTCGATCACTGCATCCAGCGCGGGCTGGCGTTCGCACCCCATGCCGACCTGCTGTGGTGGGAGACGTCGAAGCCCAATCTCGACGACGCCCGCCGCTTCGCCGAGGCGATCAAGCGCGCGCATCCGAACAAGATGCTGGCCTATAATTGCTCGCCCAGCTTCAACTGGGAGAAGAACCTGGACAAGGACGATATCGCCCGCTTCCAGCGCGAGATCGGCGCGATGGGGTACAAGTTCCAGTTCGTCACCCTCGCCGGCTTCCACAGCCTCAACTACGGCATGTACGAGCTGGCGCGCGGCTATCGGGATCGCGGCATGGCGGCCTATTCGGAGCTGCAGCAGGCCGAGTTCGCGGCGGAGGCCGAGGGCTATACCGCGACGCGCCACCAGCGCGAGGTCGGCACCGGCTATTTCGACGCCATCGCCCAGACCGTGGCGGGGGGCGCCAGCTCCACCACCGCGCTCGCCGAGAGCACCGAAGCAGCCCAGTTCACCAGTGAAGCCGCGTAAGGAGAGTAAGTCATGACCAACGAACCGCAGCGCAGCCGCGCCGTCTTTTCCACCGAGGATTTCCGCCTGCTCCGCGAGGCCGTCGGCGCCCATCTCCAGGCGGTGAAGGACAAGCCGGAATCGGTGAAGTTCTCCAACCTCTACCACCGCTTGGGCCGCGTGGCCTGACGCCGTCCCCGAAGAGAGAAATGCCCGCCGGGTCCACACCCGGCGGGCACTTCCCGTGCGTCAGTCGGCCCGCGCGCCGAGCTGCGCCAGCCGGGCGGCATGCTCCGCCTTGCCGAAGGGAAAACGCCGGTAGAAGAACGCCGCCGTCCCAGCCAGCGACAGATAGACGCAGCAGAACAGCAGCGTGAACCGGTCCACCACGAGTGTCGGCACCGTGCCCGGCGCGGCGCCGTCCGGAAAGCCGGTGAGCGAAAGGATCAGCCCGGTCAGGAAGATGCCGAGCCCGCTCGAGCATTTCTGGACGAAGAAGAAGCCGGCGAAGAACACGCCCTCGGAACGCCGCCCGGTCGTCACCTCGGAATGCTCCACCACATCGGCCAGCATGGAGGCGCCGAGCATCGTCGAGGATACGGCGAAGGTGGCGTTGACCGTGAAGATCGCGAACAGCAGCGGCAGCAGCCACGGGCTGCCGGGTGCGGGAAAGGCCCCGCCCAACCGCAGCAGATAGGGGGCGGTGAGCAGCAGCACCGCCAGCACCAGCGCCAGCGTCGCTGCACCCGGCTTGCCCAGGCGGCGGGCGAGCCGCGGCGCCAGGACGAAGGCCAGCAGGACTCCCAGGAACAGCGTTCCGCCCAGCAGCTCGAATGCCGTGCTGTCGAACCGCCAGACATGCGCATAGAGATAGTTCGACATCGAGAAGCTGATGCCCTGCGCGGTGAAATAGCAGAGCCCCGCCCCCATCAGCATAAGGAAGGCCGGGTTGCGCAGTGTCTCGAACAGCTCGGCCAGACTGCGGCGCAGCGGCTGGCGCTCGACCCGCACCGGCGGCAGGTGACGGATCTCGCGATGGGTACCCAGCGCCGAGACCAGGATCGCCACCACCATCAGCACCGCTCCGCCCAGCGCGAAGGCGGGATAGCCGGCGCGATCGAACTGGCCGTGCGGCCGGCCCGGCCCTTCGGCCAGGAACCAGGCATAGGAGAGCACCAGCATCGCCATGCCGCCGCCCCAGCCGAACAGGTAGCGATAGGCCATGATCCGCGTGCGTTCCTCATAGCCCGAGGACAGCTCTGGGGTCAGCGCCTGGGAAGGCACTTCGAACGCCGACACGGCCGTCCGCACCAGCACCGCGGTGCAGAACAGCCAGCCGAGCAGCCCGGCATGCGACCAGGCGGGCGGATTCCACAGCAGCAGCCAGCCCAGCGCGATCGGCGCCGCGGCCGCATACATCCAGGGGTGCCGCCGCCCCCAGCGGCTCCGCGTCCGGTCCGAGAGCATCCCGATCGCCGGGTCGACGAACGCGTCGAGCAGCAGCGCACACATGATGACGAAGCCGACCTCGGCCGAGGGCAGCCCGACCACCTGATTGTAGAACAGCAATAGGAAGGTGATGAAGCAGAAGTCCTTCACCCCATAGGCGGCCGCCCCGAAGCCATAGGCCAGCATCGTCGGCGTCGCCACGCGCCGCGGCGGCGGCACGAGCGGGGTTTCGGCTGGGCTGCCAGCCATGATCTTTTCTCCTTTGCGGACCCGTATGCCCCCGATACAGGCCCTGTCACCGCCCGGCAAACAAAACACTTTGGAAGATTGGGTACGGCTTGCGACGCGCTGTATAGCCGCTATACCTGCTCGCAATTAGAACCGAGAGGATGGCCATGGCCCTCGAACCAGAGCTGTTCGACGCGCTGCTCGACACGGTGCGCCGCTTCGTCGCCGAGCGGCTCCGCCCGCTGGAGGCTGCGGTGGAGGCGGCGGATGCGATCCCGGAGCATATCGTCGAGGAGATGAAGGCGCTGGGCCTGTTCGGCCTCTCGATCGACGAGGAACATGGCGGCCTGGGCCTCACCATGGGCGAGGAATGCCGGGTGGCGATCGAGCTGGGGCGCACCACGCCCGCCTTTCGCTCGGCCTTCGGCACCAATGTGGGCATCGGCAGCCAGGGGCTGGTGATCGCGGGCACGCCCGAGCAGAAGGCGCACTGGCTTCCGCGCATCGCCCGGGGCGCGATCATCACCAGCTTCGCGCTGACGGAACCGGACGTAGGTTCGGATTCGGGCGCGGTGCAGACCCGTGCCGTGCGCGACGGCGACGTCTACCGGCTGAGCGGCACCAAGCGCTACATCACCAATGCCGACAAGGCGCAGCTCTTCACCGTGATGGCGCGCACCGGCGCGGAAGCGGGCGGGCGCGGCGTTTCCGCCTTTCTGGTGCCGCGCGACCTGCCCGGCGTCTCGATCGGCGAGCCCGAGAAGAAGATGGGGCAGAAGGGCGCCCGCGTCGCCGACGTGCGGTTCGATGACGTGGCCGTGCCGGTCGCAAACCGCCTGGGTGCCGAAGGCGACGGCTTCCGCATCGCGATGCAGGTGCTCGATCGCGGCCGGCTGCACATCGCGGCAGTCTGCGTGGGCGTCGCCGAGCGGCTGATCGCCGATTGCGTCGCCTATGCCGGCGAGCGCAAGCAGTTCGGCAAGCCGATCGCCGAGCACCAGCTGATCCAGGCGATGCTGGCGGATTCGAAGACCGAGGCGCTCGCCGCCCGCGCGCTGGTGCTGGAGACGGCCACCGCGAAGGATGCCGGGGCGAACACCACGATGGAGGCCGCGGCGGCGAAGTATTTCGCCAGCGAGATGGTAGGCCGCGTCGCCGATCGCGCGGTGCAGATCTTCGGCGGCGCCGGCTACATCGCCGATTACGGGATCGAGCGGCTGTACCGCGACGTGCGGCTGTTCCGGATCTACGAAGGCACCAGCCAGATCCAGCAGCTGATCATCGCCCGCGAGACGCTGAAGCGCGGCGGGTAACAAGGGCCGTTCCCACTGTGGAGGGCCGGGAGAGGGAGTTTGGCATGGACGTATCGTCGCTGTTTCGCCTGGATGGCCGCGTCGCGCTGGTCACCGGAGGCTCGCGCGGCATCGGGCGGATGATCGCGGAAGGCTTCGTCGCTTCGGGCGCGAAGGTCTATGTATCGTCGCGCAAGGCCGGGGCCTGCGAGGAGACCGCCGCCGCGCTGGGTCCGACTGCCGTGCCGCTGCCCCATGACGTCTCCACCGTCGAAGGCTGCCGGGCGCTCGCTGCCGATCTGGCCGCGCGGGAGGCGCGCCTCGACATTCTGGTCAACAATGCCGGTGCGGCCTGGGGTGAGCCGTTCGAGAGCTTCCCGGAACAGGGCTGGGACAAGGTCATGGACCTCAACGTCAAGTCGCCCTTCTTTCTCACCCAGGCGCTGCACGGCCTGCTCAAGGCCGGCGGCAGCGCCGAGCGCCCGGCCAAGGTGATCAACATCACCTCGATCGACGGCCAGCGGCTGAACGCCTGGGAAACCTATAGCTACCAGGCCTCCAAGGCGGCACTGATCCACCTCACCCGGCGGATGGCGGCGCGGCTGGTGCGCGACCAGATCCACGTCACCTCGATCGCGCCGGGCGCCTTCCCCAGCGACATGAACAAGGCCGCGCGTGACCATGGCGGCACGGTGGCGCAGGCGATCCCCGCTAGGCGGATCGGCGTGGCCGAGGACATGGCGGGCGCGGCGATCTTCCTCGCCGCCCGTGCCGGGGATTATCTGGTGGGCGAAACCGTGACGGTCGACGGCGGGCTGGTCAACGCCGCGCTCGGCGCGAGCATCGACGGCTGAGCCGGGTCAGCACTGGTTGGCGACCTCGACCAGATTCTCGTCGGGGTCGTAGAAATAGACGGAGCGGATCGGCCCTTGCGCGCCGGTCCGCTCGATCGGCCCTTCGACGATCGCCACGCCCGCTTCGGCGAGATGCGCCATCACGTTCTCGATCGGCATGCTGGTGAGCAGGCAGAAATCGCCCGACCCGCGCGACGGATGCCGCGTGTTCGGATCGACGCCGACGTGCAGTTGCTGCAGATTGATCTTCTGGACGCCGAAATGGAGCGCGCCGCGTCCCGCGCCCACGCGCTGCGGCACCATGCCGAGCACGCGGGCGTAGAAGGCGAGGCTCGCCTCGACATCGAGCACGGTGAGAACCAGATGGTCGATAGCGTCGATCATGCCGGTCCTCCCGCGATCAGCGGGCGATTTCGCCCGCTGCCAGCACCGCCAGCGTCACCAGTTCGCTGGCGGG
>NZ_AGFU01000061.1 GCF_000226955.1 Sphingomonas elodea ATCC 31461 | reverse complement strand
CTCCACCATGCTGCGCATGGTCCCCCTCCCCGTGCCGGGGAGGAATTGAGACTTAGAACTTGCCCAGCGCTTCGGTGGCGACCTTCACCACTTCCGGGTCGAGTTCCGGGGGGACCATCGGCACGTGCTTTTCCAGCTGCTCGGCAATGGCGGTCAGCGCCGCGATCCGCGCGGCTTTCTTGTTGTTCCCGTCGATCACCGTCCAGCGGGCATGCGGCGTGTCGGTCTCGTGGAACATCTCGTGCATCGCGTCGAGATAGTCCGCCCGGCGCGCCCGGTTGCGGAAGTCGTCCATGCCGGTCTTCCAGCGCTTCCACGGATGGCTCAGCCGGTCGCGCAGGCGCTTGTCCTGGGTCTTCTGGGTCACGTGCAGGAAGATCTTGATGAGCGTCGCGCCGTTATTGACCTGCTGCGCCTCGAAATCGTTGATCTCGGCATAGCCGCGCCGCCAGTCGGTCTCGCTGGCATAGCCCTCGACCCGCTCGACCAGTACCCGGCCGTACCAGGTGCGATCGAACACCGCGATGTTGTGCTGGGCGGGCAGCCGCTGCCAGAACCGCCAGAGGAAATGGTGCGACAGTTCCTCCTGGGTCGGCGCCGAGATCGGCCAGACCTCATAGTACCGCGGATCCCACTCGGCGGTGAGTCGCTTGATCACCCCGCCCTTCCCTGCCGCGTCCCAGCCCTCGAGCGCGATGATCGCGCGGCGCTTGTGGATGATGTGGGCGGTCTGGATATGGCTCAGCCGCTTCTGGAGCTTGGCGAGTTCGGCTTCGTACTCGCCGTCGAAACGGTCGCCGGCCTCGTAGTCGGAAAGATCGATGGTCATGGCGCTGCTCAACGCGGTATGGCGACCAAGGCTGCATCGACACGGTTGGCGAGCGGCCGCCCGGCTTCAAACTCGGCGATGCTGGCCAGCGTCGTCTCCGCGATGGCGGACAGCGCCTCTTCGGTGAGGAACGCCTGGTGGCCGGTCACGAGCACGTTGGGGAAGGTGAGCAGCCGCTGGAACAGATCATCGGCGATGATCTCGTTGGACAGATCCTCGAAGAACAGGTCGGCTTCCTGCTCGTACACGTCGAGGGCGACCGCACGGACCTTGCGCGCCTTGAGGCCGTCGATCAGCGCCGCCGTGTCGATCAGCGCGCCGCGGCTGGTGTTGACGATAGTGAGGCCGTCCTGCGCCTCGGCAATCACCCTCGCGTCGATCAGCCGGTGGGTATCGGGCGTGAGTGGGCAATGCAGCGTGACGATCTCGGCGGTGCGCAGCAGCTCGTTGCGCGGCACGTAGCGGACGCCGATCGCCTCCAGCTCGGGATCGGCATGGAGATCGCTCGCCAGTACCGTACAGCCGAAGCCGGCGCATAATGCACGGGCGACCAGCGCGCCGATCTTGCCGGTGCCGACCACGCCGACGGTGCGGCCATGAAGGTTGCGGCCGATCAGCCCGTCGAGCGCGAAGTTATTCTCCCGCACCCGCGACCAGGCACGCGGGATCTGGCGGTCGACCGCGAGCAGCAGCCCGACGGTGAACTCCGCCACGGCATGGGGCGAATAAGCGGGCACCCGCACCACGGCGATGCCCAGCCGCTCGGCCGCTACGAGATCGACATTGTTGAAGCCCGCGCAGCGCAGCGCCACCAGCCGGACGCCAACCTTGGCCAGCGCCTCCAGCACCGCCCCGTCGACGCCGTCGTTGACGAAGACGCACACCGCCTCGTGGCCCGCCGCCAGCGGGGCGGTGAGCGTATCGAGGCGGGGTTCGAGAAAGGTCAGGTCGTGGCCGAAGCGCGCGTTCGCTTGCGCCAGGAAGCGGCGGTCATAGGCCTTGGTGTTGAACACCGCGACGCGCATGACCGCCGGCCTCCGCTCAGCCGGCCTTGGGGCCGTCCACGCCCGGCGCCAGGCGGATGTGCAGTTCCTTGAGCTGCTTGTCGCTCACCGCCGACGGCGCGTGCATCATCAGATCCTCGGCCTTCTGCGTCATCGGGAAGGCGATCACCTCGCGGATGTTCGGCTCGTCGGCGAGCAGCATCACGATGCGGTCGACACCCGGGGCCGAACCGCCGTGCGGCGGCGCGCCGAACTTGAAGGCGTTGATCATGCCCGAGAAGTTGGTGTCGACATCCGCCTGCGTATAGCCGGCGATCTCGAACGCCTTGTACATGATCTCCGGCTTGTGGTTCCGGATCGCGCCCGAGGACAGCTCGATGCCGTTGCAGACGATGTCGTACTGATAGGCGAGGATGTCGAGCGGATCCTTGGTCTCCAGCGCCTCCAGCTCGCCCTGCGGCATCGAGAAGGGGTTGTGGCTGAAGTCGATCTTCTTCGCGTCCTCGTCATATTCGAACATCGGGAAGTCGACGATCCAGCAGAACTCGAAGCGCTTCTTGTCGATCAGCTCCAGCTGGTCGGCGACGCGGGTGCGCGCCAGGCCGGCGAGCTTGGCCGCCTGGGCTTCCTTGCCGGCGGCGAAGAAGATGCCGTCGTTCGGACCCAGGCCCATCGCCTCCGCGATGGCCTTCATGCCGTCCTGGCCATGGTTGTTGGCGATCGGGCCGCCGAACACGCCGTCCTTCTGCGTCGCATAGCCGAGGCCGGGGAAGCCTTCGCCTTGCGCCCAGCTGTTCATGTCGTCGAAGAACTTGCGGCTCTTCTCATGGGTGCCCGGTGCCGGGATCGCGCGGACGACGTCGCCGCCTTCGACGATCGCGGCGAAGCGGCCGAAGCCCGAGCCCTTGAAGAAGTCAGACACGTCGGTGATGACCAGCGGGTTGCGCAGGTCGGGCTTGTCGTTGCCGTATTTCAGCATCGATTCGCGGTACGGGATGCGCTTGAACGGCAGCGCGCTGACGGTGCGGCCCATGCCCTCCCAGTCGGCGAATTCCTCGAACACGCCGTGCAGCACTGGCTCGATCGCAGCGAACACGTCGTCCTGCGTCACGAAGCTCATCTCGAAGTCGAGCTGGTAGAATTCACCTGGGCTGCGATCGGCACGGGCATCCTCGTCGCGGAAGCAGGGCGCGATCTGGAAGTAGCGGTCGAAGCCGGCGACCATCAGCAGCTGCTTGAACATCTGCGGCGCCTGCGGGAGCGCATAGAACTTGCCCGGATGGACGCGGCTGGGGACCAGATAGTCGCGCGCGCCCTCGGGGCTCGACGCGGTGAGGATTGGCGTCTGGAACTCGGTGAAGCCCTGGTCGATCATCCGCCTACGGAGCGACGCGATCACGTTCGAGCGCAGCAGGATGTTCTTGTGGACCTTCTCGCGGCGGAGATCGAGATAGCGGTTCCGCAGGCGGATCTCTTCGGGATATTCCTGATCGCCGAACACCGGCATCGGCAGGTCGGCGGCGGCCGACTGGACGGTCACCTCCGCCGCGCGGACCTCGATCTCGCCGGTCGGCAGGTTCGCGTTCACCACGCTGGCATCACGCGCGACGACCGTGCCGGTGACGGTGATCACCGATTCGGAGCGGAGCGACTCGATCGCCTCGAACGCCGGGCCGCTCGCATCGGTGACGATCTGGGTGATCCCGTAATGGTCGCGCAGGTCGACGAACACCAGGTCGCCATGGTCGCGCTTGCGGTGCACCCAGCCCGACAGGCGGACGGTTTGCCCCACGTCCGCGGAGCGGAGCTGGGCGCAGGTGTGCGTGCGATAGGCGTGCATGTGGCTGATCTTCTCACCTTGTCGTCATCCCCGCCAGGGCTGGCGGTGCCGGAACGGGCCGGCGCGACGATATTGAAACACTATGACCGCGCGCATTCCGGTCACACCCCACTTTTGTCAACCCGAAGACCGGTATATGGGCGTCAGATGCACATTCATGGTCTGATCGAAGACAGCGTCACCCTCGCCGATCTCTGCAAACGCCTCGCGAAGTCCGACTTCATCACGGTCGACACCGAGTTCATGCGCGAAAACAGCTACTGGCCCGAGCTCTGCCTGATCCAGGTGGCGAACGACAAGGAGGCCGCGGCGATCGATCCCAAGGCCCCGGATCTCGACATGGGGCCGCTGCTCGACCTGCTGACCGACAATGAGGAGGTGCTCAAGGTCTTCCACGCCGGCGGCCAGGACATCGAGATCGTCTACAACCTCACCGGCAAGACCCCGCACCCGATGTTCGACACCCAGGTCGCCGCGATGGCGCTCGGCCAGGGCGAGCAGATCGGTTATTCCAACCTCGTCGACACCTATCTCGGCATCGTCGTCGACAAGGGCGCGCGCTTCACCGACTGGGCACGCCGCCCGCTCGACAAGCGCCAGATCGATTACGCGATCGCCGACGTGACGCACCTTTCCAAGATCTTCCCCAAGATGCTGGAAAAGCTGCGCAAGTCCGGTCGCGGCGTTTGGCTCGACCAGGAGATGGAGCGCATCTCCGACCCCGAGAATTATCGCAACGATCCCGATCAGGTGTGGCAGCGCGTCCGCATCAACAGCCGCAAGCCCGAGGTGCTCGGCCGCCTCAAGGCGCTGGCCCGCTGGCGCGAACTGGAGGCGCAGGGCAAGGACCTGCCGCGCGGCCGCATCGTCAAGGACGAGACGCTGGCCGACATCGCCGCCAACCCGCCGCGCAAGCAGAGCGACCTGGCCAAGGTGCGCGGCCTTTCCGCTGCCTGGGCGGGCAACGACATCGGCGGGCGGATGATGGCGGCGATCGCCGACTCGAAGCCGATGCCGGCTGACGAGATGCCCGGCCGCGAAGAGCGCAAGCCGGCGCTCGGCAAGGACGGCGCGCTGGTCGCCGATCTCTTGAAGCTACTGCTCAAGATCCGCGCCAAGGAAGTGAACGTCGCCCCGCGCCTGCTCGCGCGGTCCGAGGACCTGGAGGCGCTCGCCGCCGGGGTCCGCAAGGATCTGCCGATCCTCGAGGGCTGGCGCTACGAGCAGTTCGGCCGCGACGCACTGGCGCTGGTGGAAGGCCAGCTCGGCTTCGCGGTGCGCAACGGCAAACTCAAGATGAGCCGCACCGAAGACCCTGCATGATCGGGCGCATCGCCCTTCTCGCCCTGGTTGCCGGCACTGCGGGCTGCGCCCCGCAGAAGAAGGCCGAACCGCTGCCGGCGATGGTGGAGTGCGATGCGAATCGGGTGCTCTACCTGAAGGGCAGGCAGCGCGCCGCAATCGACGAGAGCGAAGCGCTGCGCCATTCGGGCGCCCGGCGCCTGCGCTGGATCGAGCCGGGCTCGGCGGTGACGATGGACTTCCGCGTCGACCGACTGAACCTGCACGTCGACAAGACCGGCATCATCACCGACGCGCGCTGCGGCTGAGGCGGGGTCAGCCCCGCTTGACCAGGGTGAGCTGGATCACGTCGATCCCACCGCCCCGGAAGCCACCCTCGCAATACATCAGATAGTAGCGCCACAGCCGCACGAAGCGATCGTCGAACTGCGCCGGCAGCAGCCCGGCGGCTGCGGCAGCGTCGAAGGTCTCGCGCCAGCGCCGCAGCGTCTCGGCATAATCGAGCCCGAAGGCATGGGCATCGCGCCATTCGAGCCCCTCGGCCTCGGCGAGCGCGCGGAGCTCACTTTCCTTGAGGAGCAGGCCGCCGGGGAAGACATAGGTCTGGATGAAGTCGACATTGCGGGCATAGCCCTCGAACATCGCGTCGTCGAAGGTGATGACCTGGAGTGCGGCCCGCCCGCCCGGCTTCAGCGCCCTGGCGATGGCCGATACGTAGGCCGGCCAGTATTCGCGGCCCACCGCTTCGGCCATCTCGATGCTGGCGACGGCGTCATACCGGCCGGTCACGTCGCGATAGTCGGTGAGGCTGAAGCGGGCGCCGTCCATGCCGGCGGTGCGCGCCTCGGCCCAGGCCTTCTGCTCGGTGGAGAGGGTGATGCCGTGGACCTTGCGTCCTTCCCGCAACGCCAGTTCGGCGAAGGAGCCCCAGCCACAGCCGATCTCCAGGATCGTGTCGCCCGGGCCGGTCGCGGTCCGGTCGAGGATGGCCTGCAGCTTGCGATCCTGCGCCACCGTCAGCGCCTCGTCGGCGTCGCGGAAGATCGCGCTGGAATAGCTCATGCCGGGATCGAGCCAGCGCGTGTAGAAATCATTGCCGAGATCATAGTGGAAGGCGATGTTCTTGCGCGATCCGCCGCGATGGTTGCGCCGCATCCAGTGCATCAGCCGCCGCGGCAGCAGCGACAGCCCCCGCGACCGCGCCTGCGCGGCGAGCCCCGCCCGGTTGCGGCTGAACAGCGCGAACAGCTGCACGGGATCGGGGCTCGACCACTCGCCCTTCTCCCACGCCTCGTACCAGCCCGCAGATCCGCCGGTCGCCAGCCGTACCAATGCCCGCCAGCTGTGGAGCGTGACCACCGCCGCAGGCCCGACCGCCCCGCCGCCGAGCAGCCGCACCTGACCGTCGGGGGTGACGACTTCGAGGCTTCCCTCGGCAATGCCGCGATCAAGCCGGTCGAGCTGGCGATGAAAGAAGGGGCCGACAAGAGCCAGAGGCCCCGAGCCGCGTGCGGCGACTCGTACGGTATCCTGCGCCGGAGCGTTCATCCGCCGAAACATGCACGGCTGATCGCGCCGGGCAAGCCCTCAGCCGATCGCCCGGCCTGCGGCAAGCGCGCGTTCGCGGCCATCACGATGGCTGATGCGCTTGCGCGGATAGTCGCGCGGGCGGCATCCCGCCTCCTCGGGATCGTGGATCGCGGCATCAGGCAGCTTGGCCAGTTCCGGCACCCAGTGGCGGATATAGCCCGCCGCGTCGAACTTCTCGGACTGGGAGAGCGGTGCCATCACCCGGCTCCACTGGCTGGAGTCGACGCCCGAGCCCGACACCCATTGCCAGTTCACCGCGTTGCTGCCGTAATCGGCATCGACCAGCGTGTCCCAGAACCAGCGCTCGCCCTCGCGCCAGTCGATCAGCAGGTGCTTGATCAGGAAGCTGGCCGCGATCATCCGGACGCGATTGTGCATCCAGCCGGTCGCCCAGAGCTGGCGCATGCCGGCATCGACGATCGGATAGCCGGTCTGGCCCCGCTGCCAGGCGCGGAGATCCGCCTCGGCCTCCTTGCCGCTGCGCCATGCCATCGCGTCGAAGGAGGGGCGGCCGTTCTTCGCGGCATAGTCCGGAAACTGGCAGATCAGATTCTGCGCGAAGTCCCGCCAGCCCAGCTCGCGCAGATATTCCTCCACCTGCCCGCCGGCGTCCTCCAGCGCGTGCCACACCTGCGCGGGCGAGACCTCACCGAAATGCAGGTGCGGCGACAGGCGCGAACTGCCCTCGATCGAGGGCAGGTTGCGGGTGTCGTCGTAGCGCGCGGCATGGTCCTTGAACCGGCGCAGTCGCTTGTGCGCCCCCGCCTCGCCCGGCTCCCATTCCGCGCGGAAGCCCTCCGCCCAATCGGGTTTGGTGGGCAGCAGCTTCCAGTCGTCCAGCGCGTCGCTCGCCGGCCATGTGGCGGGCGCGGCGATGCGCGCCGGCGCCCGGAGCGGCGGGGCCGGCGGCAGACGATCGCGCAAGCTGCGCCAGAACGGCGTGAAGATCCTGTACGGCGTCCCCGCCCCGCTCGTCACCGCGCCCGGGGGCAGCAGGTAATTGCCGTCATGGCAGCAGAGCGTCAGCCGCTTCGCGACGGCGCGCTCGGCATTGCGCCACCAGGGCTCGTAATGGCGGATGCAGTGGACGGTGGCCGCACCGACCTCCTCGGCCAGCCTGGCGAGTTCCTCGTCGCTCTTGCCGCGGCGCAGGATCAGCCGCGAGCCCTTCTCGCGCAGGTCGGCATCGAGCGACGCCAGGCTGTGGTGCAGCCACCAGCGCGAGGCGCCGCCCATCGCGCGATGCTTCGCGGTCTCGTCGTCGAGCACATAGACCGGGATAACCGTGCCGGCCGCGAGCGCGGCGGCGAGTGCGGGCTGATCGGCGAGCCGGAGATCGCGACGAAACCAGAGAAGGACGGGGGCGGACATGCCGCCACAAACGCACAAGGTCCGTCGCTGGCGACCTGTCCCGAGGAACAGGGGCGAGGGACCCGATCGGCAAAACCATGCGTTACGGACCCGTCATCATTCAAGGGGTCCCCATGTCATTCCGTTCGGCGGCGATGATCGTCAATACCAAGTCCCGCCATGGTCAGGACTTCTTCGACCGCGCCTGTGCGCGGTTCCACGGCCAGGCGATGCAGGTCGATGCCCATGCTGTCGACAACCCGGACGAACTGGAAGCGACGCTCGCCAAGGCACTGGCGAAGAAGCCGGAGCTGGTGATCCTGGGCGGCGGCGACGGCACGATCAGCGGGCTGGTCGACAAGCTGGTCGGCAAGGGCGTGACGCTCGGCGTGCTGCCGCTGGGCACCGCCAACAGCTTCGCCCGCTCGCTGGGCATCCCGCTGGACGTGGACGGCGCGGTGGACGCGATCCTGCAGGGGCATCCGAAACGCATCGACCTGGGCATGATCAACGACGATTATTACGCCAGCACCGCCGCGATCGGCCTCTCGCCGCAGATCGCGAAGACGGTGCCGCACAAGGTGAAGCGCTGGTTCGGCCGGATGGGCTATCTCGGCTGGGCCTCGCTCCAGTTCCTGAAGTTCAAGCCGTTCACCGTGATCGTCGGCGAAGGCGCCGATGCCCAGCGATTGCGCGCGGTGGAGGTGCGGATCTCCAACGGCCCCTTCCATGGCGGGACCGAACTGGTCGACGAGGCCGGAATCGCCTCGGGCGAGATCGTGGTGCAGGTGGTGAAGGGCCATGTGAAGTCGCGACTGGTGCGCAACTGGGCGGCCTCGATCCTGCGGCTGGAGGCGCGCAAGGACGATACCGTCGCCTTCCGCGGGCAATCGCTCCGCGTCGCCACCGAACCCCCGCTGCCGATCTCGATCGACGGCGAGGTGCTGGCCATGACGCCGGTGATGGCGAAGGTGGCGCCCGCGGTGATCGACGTGATGGTGCCCGCCGACGCCGCCTGACGGGACGAACGCCCCGGTTTGCGCCGGGGCGTTCGCTTTAACCCAGCCGCGCCAGCGCCGCCGAAAGCCGCTCGGCTTCGGCCGCCTTTTCGGCATGATCGGCCCGCGCCTTCTCGACCGCTTCGGGCTTGGCGCGTTCGACGAAGCTCGGATTGCCGAGCCGGCCGGCCAAGCCGTCGCGCTCCTTCTCGGCCGCCGCGATCGCCTTGGTCAGGCGGGCACGCTCGGCCTCGAGGTCGACCACGTCGCCGAGCGGCATCACGAAGGTAGCCTCATCGACGACGAGCTGAAGCGCCCCGCCCGCCGGTGCATCGCCCTGCGCCTGATCGACGCGGCCGAGACGGGCAAGCGCCGCTTCCTGCCCGATCAGACGGGCGGCCGTCTCGGCGGACGCATCGCGGACGTGCAGCGGCAGCCGCGCGCCCGGCGGCACGTTGAGCTCGGTACGGGCCGCGCGGATCTCGCTCACCAGCCGGATCAGCCAGTCGATCTCCTGCGCCGCCGACGGATCGAGCGCGCGGGCATCGGCCATCGGCCATTTGGCGACGATCAGGTCATGCTCGCGCGGGCCCATCTTCGACCACAGCTCTTCGGTGATGAAGGGCATGAACGGGTGGAGCATCACGAGGATCTGGTCGAGCGCCCAGCCTGCGACGGCGCGGGTTTCCTCCGCCTGGGCGGCGGCAACGCCCTCGCCCTGCAGCACCGGCTTGATCAGTTCCAGATACCAGTCGCAGAAGCGGCTCCAGACGAACTGGTAGATGCAGTTCGCCGCCTCGTCGAAGCGCAGGTCCGCCAGCGCGAGGTCCAGCGCCTGCACCGTCGCGATGGTTTCGGCGATGATCCAGCGGTTTACCGCGAGTTCCGCAGTCGGTGCCTCAAGAGACTTGGAGGCAGCGATGCCGTTGGCCTGGCAGAAGCGTGCGGCGTTCCACAGCTTGGTCGCGAAGTTGCGATAGCCCTCCAGCCGCTTCTCATCCATCTTGATGTCACGGCCCTGGCTCTCCATCGCCGCCATGAAGAAGCGCAGCGCATCGGCGCCGTATTTGTCGATCATCCCCAGCGGATCGACCGTGTTGCCCTTGGACTTGGACATCTTCTGGCCGTCGGCTGCGCGGACAAGACCATGGAGATACAGGGTCTTGAACGGCACCTCTTTCATGAAGTGCAAGCCCTGCATCATCATCCGCGCATCCCAGAAGAACAGGATGTCGAAGCCCGAAATGAGCACGTCGTTCGAATAGCGCCCGCCGAGCGTCGGGTCGCTGTTCTCCGGCCAGCCGAGCGTCGCGAACGGCCACAGCGCCGAGGAGAACCAGGTGTCGAGCACGTCGGGATCGCGGGTGAGCGCAACGCCCTCTCCAGCCTCAGCCTGCGCCTCTTCCTCGGTCTCGGCGACGTAGGGCTTGCCCTCGGCATCGAACCACGCCGGGATCCGGTGCCCCCACCAGAGCTGGCGACTGACGCACCAGGGCTGGATGTTCTCCATCCAGTTGAAATAGGTCTTTTCCCAGCTCTTCGGCACGATCTTGGTCGCGCCCGAACGCACGGCCTCGATCGCCGGCTTGGCGAGGGTGGCGGCGTCGACATACCATTGATCGGTCAGCCACGGCTCGATCACCTGGCCCGAGCGGTCGCCATAGGGCGTCTGGATGGTGCGCGGCTCGGCGTCGTGCTCGGCGCCTTCCTTGTCGGTCCACGGTACGAGGAAGCCCTCGTCCTTCAGCCGCGCGACGATCACCTTGCGCGCCTCGAACCGGTCGAGCCCGATCAGTTCGGCGGGCACCAGCCCGTCCTGCGTCTGGCAGATCGCGGCCTTGGCATCGAGCATGTTGAGCATCTCGCCGGCTTTAATACCAGCGCGAACACCCACCTCGAAGTCGTTGAAATCATGACCCGGCGTAATCTTCACCGCGCCCGAGCCGAGTTCCGGATCGGCATGCTCGTCGCCGACGATCGGGATCAGGCGGTCGGTGATCGGCAGGCGCACCTGCTTGCCGATCAGCGCCTTGTAGCGTTCGTCCTCGGGATGCACGGCGACCGCCATGTCGGCCAGCATCGTCTCCGGCCGCGTCGTCGCGACCTGGATGTAGCCCGAGCCGTCCGCCAGCGGATAGCGCAGGTGCCAGAAATTGCCGCGGACCTCCTTGGTCTCGACCTCGAGGTCCGAGATCGCGGTACCGAGGCCCGGATCCCAGTTCACCAGCCTTTTGTCGCGGTAGACCAGGCCCTGGCGGTAGAGCTCGACGAACACCTTGAGGACGGCCTTGGAAAAGCCCTCGTCCATGGTGAAGCGCTCGTTCGCCCAGTCCATCGAGCAGCCGAGCCGGCGCAGCTGGCGCGTGATCTGCCCCCCGCTCTCCGCCTTCCATTCCCACACCTTGTCGACGAACGCCTCGCGGGTGAAGTCGGTGCGCTTGCTACCGGCCGCGTTGAGCTGGCGCTCGACCACCATCTGCGTGGCGATGCCGGCATGATCGGTGCCGACCACCCAGCGCGCGTCCTTGCCCTTCAGCCGCGCATGGCGGACCAGGATGTCCTGCAGCGTGTTGTCGAGCGCGTGGCCGATGTGCAGGCTGCCCGTCACATTGGGCGGCGGGTTGACGATCGTCCAGGGCTCGGCGCCGGTGCGCTCGGGGCGGAACAGGCCTTCGTCTTCCCAATGGGCGTACCAGCGGGATTCGATTTCGGCGGGGTCGAAGGTCTTGGGGAGTTCGGTCATGGTGCAGGGGCTTTAGCGTCGCCCCTGCCCTGCGCACAACCCTTGGCCGTCCACTCAAATCAGCTCAGCTGAGCGTGCTGAGTACCTTGTCGACGCGGTCGAGGGTGAACGGCTTGGAAAGCACCGGACGATCGCGGTGGAGCGGCGCGATGCTGTCGTCCGCGCCGCCGGTCGCCAGCACGAACGGAATGCCGAGTTCGGCCAGCTTGTCCGCCACCGGCCAGCTCTGCTCGCCGCCGCGCAGGTTCACGTCCAGGATCGCGGCGTCGATGCCGCCCGCGCCGATGCGATCGAGCGCCTCGGCCACGGTATCGGCGGTGCCGGCCGCCACCCGGTTCAGCGCGTCGAGGAAATCCTCGAGCATCATGGCGATCAATGGTTCGTCTTCGACGATGAGAATGTTCCGCGGACCCTGCATATAGCCCCCTTTTGCAGGAAAAATGGTTTCGTGCCAAGCACTTATTTGGCCACCAGGATCTCCTGAACCGCTTCTGCAAGTTGTTGCACAGAAAAGGGTTTCGGCAGAAAGGCGACATTGTCGAGATCGATCGAGCGCCGTAATTGTTCCTCGGCATAGCCAGACATGAACAGGATCGGCAGGTCGGGCCAGCGTTCGCGAACCTTGCGGGCCATGCTGGGGCCGTCCATCACCGGCATGACCACATCGGAGACGAGCAAGTCGGGCTTGTCCATCGTCTCGATCGTTTCAAGCGCGACTTCGCCATTCTCGGCGGTGACGACCGAATAGCCTTGGCGACTGAGCGCGCGTTCGGCGATGGCGCGGACCATATCTTCGTCCTCCACCACCAGGATGGTGCCGGTGCCCCACAGGTCGGCCGGCTTTTCCTTGGTGACCGGCAGCTTGGCGACCGCCGCCTCGGGCGCGGCATGGACCGGCAGATAGATGGTGAAGGCCGCGCCCGCACCGGGGACGTTCTCGGCGAAGATATAGCCGCCCGACTGCTTGATGATGCCGTAGACGGTCGACAGGCCAAGGCCGGTGCCCTTGCCGACTTCCTTGGTGGTGAAGAACGGCTCCCAGATTTTGGGCAGGATCTCGGGCGGGATGCCCGTGCCGGTGTCGGAGATGCGCAGCGCCGTATAGTCGCCCACCGGCAGCACGTCGTCCTCCATCCGCCGGACCTCGGCGGCGGAGACCGCCAACGTCTCGATGGTAAGCGAGCCGCCGCCGCTTGGGTTCTTGCTGAGCATCGCGTCGCGCGCATTGACCGCGAGGTTGACCACCACCTGCTCGAGCTGGCCCGGGTCTGCCCGCACCGGTCCCAGGTTGCGGCCATGCTTGACGTCGAGCGACACCGTCTCGCCGAGCAGCCGCTTCAGCAGGTTGGAGACTTCGGAAATGATGTCCGGCAGCTGCAGCACCTGCGGACGGAGCGTCTGCTGGCGCGAGAAGGCGAGCAGCTGGCGGGTCAGGCTGGCTGCGCGGTTCGAGTTGGCGCGGATCTGCTGGATGTCGTCATAATCGCTGTCGCCGGGCGAATGGCGCATCAGCATCAGGTCGCAGTGCCCGATGATCGCAGTGAGGATGTTGTTGAAATCGTGCGCAACGCCGCCGGCGAGCTGGCCCACCGCCTGCATCTTGGTCGCCTGGGCGATCTGGCGCTTGAGCTTGCCCTCCTCGCCGGAATCGCGAAGGCTGAGGAGCACGGCGGCGTCGCCGAGGCCCCGCGCGCCGGCGATGGTGATCGCCACCGGCTCTTCGGACACGTCCTTCAGGCGCACGGTGATTTCGAGCGACTGCGGCGCGCCGCCGGCGAACCGGCGCACGGCATCGGCCAGCGTCGCCTTGTCCTCGCGCACGACGAGGTCGCCCGGATACAGCGGCGGCGCGGCGGAATTGACGCGCGCGGTGCGGACGAACGCGTCGTTCATCATCAGGAAGCGGCCGTCGCGATCGATGAGCGCAAGGCCCGTCGGCAGGATCGAGATCAACGAGCGGACATGGTGGGAAGCGCTGCCGCCCAGCGCGGGGCTCGCGATCACCGCCGGCTCCTCGTCGAGCAGCGCCACCAGCAGCGGGGCCTCGTCGCCTTCCAGGAACGGGATTTGCAGCACGCGCAGCGGCGTACCCTCGATGCCCTCACGCTCGAAGCGGACCTGGCCGACCGAATCGGTGATCAGCAACCGGGCGAAATCACGCCCGTCGGCAATCATATCAGCGCTGCCCAGCGCACGGTGGCGGAAGACGCGGTTGGCCGAACGGATGCGGCCATCCGGCGCCACCAGCACCACCATCACCCCGGCCCCGCCAAGCCGGTCGCCGGTCTGGCCCGCGAGCAGCCCCTGCACCTGCACCGCCAGATCGAGTGCGTGAATGCCGATGAACCGCCAGACGAGCGATTCATCCCCCACCCGCGCGACGCGGACGGCCACCTGCGCGCCGAACACCTGCACGTCGCCGCAGCGGCTTTCGCCGTCCCGCCAGGCGGCACGTGCACAGGCGCCGAGCGCGCGATTGCCTTCTTCGCCGATCGGAAGGTTGGGCGGAGTCGGCCAGCCGCCGAACAGCGCCTCATAGCGGGAATTGGCGCAAACCAACCGGCCGCTGCGATCGGTCACGGCGAGGGCGTCATCGCTGGCGGAGGCAAGCGCATGGGCGATCGCCCAGTCCGTATACCGCTCCACCGTCATGGGCGTGCGAAACAACCGGGCGCTGGCGAGCATCAATCCGGCGGCGAGCACCGCAGCGCCGAGAAAGCCGGCGGCGACGGTGCGGTCGCCGATACTCAGCAGGATCACGCCCGCCGCGAGGACGCCGGTGACCACCACCGCCGCGAGCGGCAGCAGCAGGGACGGTTTTGGCAGCTCGGCATCGGGCAGACTGGCCATGAGCCACCGTTGTTCGGTCGCTGCCTCAGCGTCAAGCGGCGATCGCTCCGGCAAGCGTGCGGGAACGATACTCGCCGCCCGCCGCTGCGATTGTGCAAGGCCCTTGCGCTCTTCGTCACCGTGCGGGAGCGTTGCTGGCGCCGCATCGCGAGGCAACTTCGCCCCACGATGGCCGCAAGACGATGCAAAGTATACCGGCGGGCCGCTTGTGCGTCGCGCCAAATATCCGTTGTGAAACGATTATGAACCAATCTCCGCCACACCCGCGCCTCCCGATCGCGTAAATGTCGCAATCGAGATCTTGCATCTCTGAAAGGACAATAGCGGAGGGGATACATCATGTATGATCTTACCCAGACGAGCTTCTTGTTTTCCGTCTACGCCAATGCTGCCTCGTCGATCGAGGGAACTGCGCCCCAGCTGGCCGGGCTTCTCGGGCTCGCGCTGGACCAGGGCGGAAGCTGGAGTAACGGTACGCAGACCTATGCGGTTCGCGGCCTGCTGAACGAGATCGGCGGGCAGCTGTACGGCGGAGACTGGGAAGTGGCGTGGGGACCCGCCGTCTACCAGCCCGCCAATACGCGGTACGCCGCCAACGCGATGGCCGTGCTCTACAGCAAGGCGCTGGACCTGCATGTTGTCGCTACCGCCGGCACCAACATGGACGACATCTATGACTGGTTCCGCGAGGATTTGCCGCTCGGACCCAACGCAATGGTCGACTTCCCTGTTTCGCTCGCGACCCCCCCGAAGGGCGGCGCCGCCAACGGCACGGTGCCCCAGGTGTCGCTGGGCACGGCGCAGGGCATCTACGACCTGCTCGTCAACATGGTCGACCAGAACGGCGTCACCGTCTCCCTGCTGGACTATCTGTCCGGGCTGACGCCCGGCATCGCGGGAACGTCGACGATCCTGTTCGTCGGCCACAGCCTGGGCGGTGCGCTTTCCGCCACCCTGCCGCTGCAGGTGCTGGCGACGATCAAGGACTGGGCGTGGACGGCACAGGGCGGAAAGGTCGACGCGATGCCCACCGCCGCGCCGACGCCGGGCAACCAGTTGTTCTCGAACCTGTGGGCCAGCCAGCTACAGCCGGTACCGGTGGCCGGCACCGCGGCCGCCAACCAGGTGACGGCACTCAACGTCCCCATCGAGGATGCCGTGGATCTTGTGCCCCACGCCTGGACCAACATCTTCGCCGAGACGCAGGATCCGTCCGATCCCTATTATTTCTTCGACAGCACGCTCATCCCGCCGACGCTGGGCTCGCTGACGGTGAAGCTTGGCGGGCTGCTCGCGCCGCCCGTCGCGCTGGCGGCGCGCGCCGCGCAGCAAAATGGTGAGGGCGCGCTGATTGCGAAGCTGCCGAACGTGCAGCAACTGCAGCCCTCTTTCCCGATTTCCTACTGGAACGCGGCCACGCAGGCCTTTGCGAGCTACAGTCTGCCGCCCGCACCCGTAACGGACATTCCGACCTTCAAGACCATGCTCTTCATGGTCCATGTCTGGCAGTATTTTCAGTTCTTCGGGATCACGACGAGCGCCCTGCCCTATCCGATCACGGCGCAGCAGTCCGGCAAGGCGGCAGCAGGCACCCGCCTCGCCGCGACCGAGCAGGCGTGACCGGTGCGCGGGGCGGAACTCAGACGTTCGCGGCGGTTCCGCTCCGCGCCTGGCGCCGCCGGCGCCATTTGCCGGCAATCCACCAGCGCCACAGCAGCGCGCTGCCGAAATAGCCGAGCACCGCCAGTACCACCGCGATGGTCACCAGCCCGGTGAGCGTCGCGGGACCGGCATCGTGCAGCAGCCAGTCCATCCACGAAGGCACCGCCGCCGACGCTTCCCGCGCAGTCGCCGGGCCGAGGATCCGGCTGCCGATCCAATAGGCCGCCACCCAAAGCGGCGGCGTCGTGAACGGGTTGGTGAAGAAAGTCGTCGCAGCCGCCGCCGGAATGTTCGCCCGCAGCGGAAGTGCCAGCACCGCCGAGGCAGGAATCTGACCCATCGGCACCAGGATGCCGGTCAGCATGCCCAGGGCCACGCCCCGCGGCACCGATCGCCGGGTGAAGCGCCAAAGCGAGGAGTGCATCACACGGCCCGCGACCGGCTTGAGCCAGCGATTGGTCTCGATCGATTCGCGGCTGGGCACCGCCTTGTCCGCCAGGCGCCGCAGGCGGCCCGTCTTCGCCATCTCAGCCGCGGTCCCGGAGGATGCGCGACTGCTCGCGCTTCCAGTCGCGTTCCTTGATGGTTTCGCGCTTGTCATGCGTCTTCTTGCCCTTCGCCAGCGCCAGCTCCACCTTCGCGCGCCCCTTGCCGTTGAAGTACACCGACAGGGGCACCAGCGTCATGCCTTCGCGGGCGACGGCGCCGTGCAGCTTGTTTATCTCGCGCTCGTGAAGGAGCAATTTACGCGGCCGCTTGGCTTCGTGGTTGAAGCGGTTGCCGTGGCTGAATTCGGGAATGTTGGCGTTGACCAGCCACACCGCCTCGTCCTTCACCTCGGCATAGGCCTCGGCGATGGAGCCCTCGCCGAAGCGCAGCGACTTCACCTCGGTTCCGGTCAGCACCAGGCCGGCCTCGTAGGTCTGCTCGATGAAATAATCGAAGCGCGCGCGCCGGTTCTCGGCGACGGTCTTCACTTTGTCGAAGGTTGCGGGACGCGGACGGGCCATAAGAGCGCGGGATGTAGGGAGGGACAGGCCGGAGCGCCAGCCGTTTGTTGGCGCCCCGGTCCGTTCGTCAGAGCAGGCCGGCGAATTCCAGCGCCGCATCGACGGCCTTGCGGCTCGCCTCGCCCGCCTCGGTCATCGGCAGGCGGAGTTCCTGCGGGAAGCCGGGACGCACCCGGCCCATGGCGTACTTCACCGGCCCGGGCGAGGCATCGGTGAACATCGCGATGTGGAGCGGATACAGCCTGTCGTGGAGCGCCAGCGCCTTGGCGGTGTCGCCGGCTGCCCAGGCCGCCTGGAAATCGGCGCACAGCTTCGGCGCGACGTTCGCCGTCACCGACACGCAGCCGACGCCGCCCATCGCGTTGAAGGCGAGCGCCGTCTCGTCATTGCCCGAGAGCTGGACGAAGCCGGTGCCGCAACCGGCGCGCTGCTCGGACACCCGACTGAGGTTGCCGGTCGCGTCCTTCACGCCGACGAAGGTTTCCGGGAAGGCCTGCACGATCCGCGCCATCGTCGCCGGCTGGATGTCGGTCACGGTGCGGCCGGGCACGTTGTAGAGCACGATCGGCAGGTCGGTCGCCTCGGCCACGGCGGCGAAGTGCCGGAAGATGCCCTCCTGGCTGGGGCGGTTATAATAGGGCGGCACCATCAGCGCGGCGTCGGCGCCAGCATCCTTGGCGGCGTGAACATTGTCGATCGCCACCTTGGTGTCGTTCGAGCCCGCCCCGGCAAGGATCTTCACCCGGCCTTTCGCCTGGTCGGCGCAGACCCGCACGATGTGGAAATGCTCGTCCTTGGGCATGGTAGCGGCCTCGCCGGTGGTGCCGCAGGGCACCAGCGCGGCGGAGCCTTCGCCGATCTGCCATTCGACGAGCGCGCGGAAATCCTCCTCCGCGAACGCGCCGCTACGGAACGGCGTCACCAGCGCAGGAATCGATCCAGAAAACATCGCGCGGAATCATCCTCTTTTTCGGTAGAAACGGGGTGGCAGATACGGTGTGATCTCCTATCATGTCCAGCATGGTCGGTACGGTAGTCAAAGGCGCGTTGTTGTTCGCCGGCGTTTCGGGACTGGCTGCTTCCTCGCAGGTGACCCCTGCGATGCTGGCGGCGCTGGCAAACGGCGTCGTGCCGCAAGCGCAGGCACAATATGATCCGGTGAGCAGCGCGATCGTCGAATGGAATCGCCTGCGACAATCGGACAACTACGCCTTTTCCGATTATGCCAATTTCCTGCTCGCCCATCCCGGCTGGCCGGGCGAGAAGAGCCGGCGCGCCGCCGCCGAGACGATCCTCGACAGTGGCGCGACGATGCCGGACCTGGCCGTCCGCTTCTTCACCCGCTTCCCGCCGATCACACCGGCCGGGCGCCTCCGCTATGCCGAGGCGCTGGCCGCGACCGGACGCCGCGCCGAGGCGGAGGACCAGGCCCGCCGGGCGTGGCGTGCGGGCATGCTGCGTGGCAGCGACGAGAGCCGGCTGCTCGCCAGCTTCGGCGCCGCGCTGCGCCCGATGGATCACGACGCGCGCGAGGACATGCTGCTCTGGCAGGGTGCCACCAGCATCGCGACCCGCCAGCTCGCCTATACCTCGCCCGAGCGCCGGCCGGTGTTCGAGGCGCGGATCGCCTATCGCACCAACGCCGCCGACGCCGCGACAAGGGCCGGCATCGCCGAGCTGCGCGGCCAGTCCGACCCCGGATACGTCGCCGACCGCGCACGCTGGCTGCGCGAGAACGGCCAGACCCCGGCGATGCGCGCCTATCTGGCCCAGCCGCGCCGGCTGACCGGCTATCCGGGCGACCTGGAGAAATGGTACGAAGTGCTGCTCACCGCCGCGCGCGGTGCCGCGGCCGACGGCCAGTACGACCTTGCCTACCGCATCGCCTCGCAAGTGGACGACGGTATCCCGCCGGGTACCGACATCAGCGACATGCCGCTGGGCGAGCGGGACGATTATACCAGCCTCACCTGGCTGGCCGGCACGGTGGCGCTCTACAATCTCGGCCGGCCCGCCGATGCGGTCGGCATGTTCGATCGCTACGGCCGCGGCTCCAAGACGCCGCAGACCCAGTCCAAGGGCCTGTACTGGGCGGGCCGCGCCGCCGAGGCGGCGGGCAACCGCGCGCTCGCGCAGACCTATTACACCCGCGCCGGCGGCTATCCGGATCTGTTCTACGGCCAGCTCGCGGTGGAACGGATCGGCCGGCCGCTCAAGGGTCCGCCGGACCTGAGCGGCAAGAGCGCCGCTCCCGCCGTCCGCACGGCCTTCTATGCGCGCGAGGTGGTGCGCGCTGCCCAGCTGCTCGGCCAGATGGGCAACCGGATGGACCAGAGCCTGTTCCTCCGCCAGATCGCGCAGGACGCGACGACCGATGACGATCATCTGCTCGCCGCCGAGCTGAGCCGCACGCTCGGCCGGCCGGACCTTGGCGTGATGGTGGGCCGCAGCGCGCTGCAGAACGGCCTCTCTTCCTACACCGCCGCCGGCTATCCCTCGGTGAAGATCCCGGAGGGCCAGCGCGATTACTGGACGATCATCCACGCCATCGCGCGGCAGGAAAGCCAGTTCAACCGCGACGCGGTGAGCCATGCCGGTGCGCGCGGCCTGATGCAGCTGATGCCGGGCACGGCGCGCGAAGTCGCCTCCAAGCTGGGCATGAGCTACGACGCGAGCGCGCTCAATGCCGATACCGATTACAATATCGAGCTTGGCTCCAGCTATTTCCAGAAGCTGCTCGTCCGCTACGGCAATTGCTATCCGTTGGCGGTGGCGGCGTACAATGCCGGGCCGGGCAATGTGAACAAGTGGCTGGCGGCCTACGGCGATCCGCGCATGCCCGGCGGCGACATGGTCCGCTGGATCGAGCAGATCCCGATCTTCGAGACGAAGAACTACGTCCAGCGCGTGCTGGAAAATGCGGTGGTGTATGACCTGCTGAACCCGCCCCATGCGCGCAGCCCCGGTCCGGCCAATCTCAGCTGGTATCTGGGCAAGACCCAGCCGGGCTGATAGCGCGCGGACCCATGTCCGATCGTCCAAACTACATCACCCCCGCCGGCTATGCCGCGCTCAAGGCCGAATATGATCAGCTGTTCGGGCAGGAACGGCCCAAGCTGGTCGACACCATTTCCTGGGCGGCGGGCAATGGCGATCGCTCCGAGAACGGCGACTATATCTACGGCCGCAAGCGGCTGCGCGAGATCGATCGGCGGCTGGGCTTCCTGGCCCGCCGCATGAAGGCCGCGAAGGTCGTCGATCCGACCCGGCAGGAGGATCGCAGCGGCGTGTTCTTCGGCGCCACCGTGACGATCGCCGACGAGGACGACAACCACCGCACCCTCACCCTGGTCGGCGACGACGAGGCCGATGCCGGCAAGGGGCTGGTCGGCTGGAACGCGCCGCTCGCCCGCGCGCTGCGCGGCGCCCGGGTGGGCGATCTGCGCCGGGTGAACCTGCCCGCGGGCGAACGGGAATATGAGGTGATGACAATCACCTATCCCTGACGCGGCGGGGGCTGCCCGGGCTGCGGCGAACCGTGCGCGCGCCCCGATGCCGATCTGTGCCAGACTGCTACAGATACAGGTGGCCCGGATGGTCGGGCGGGTACAAAGGGAGCGTATGGCGCAGCAACGAATCCTGGTTTCGGGTCGGGTACAGGGGGTGGGTTATCGCGACTGGGTGGTGCGCACCGCGCAGCGCGGCGGCCTGACCGGATGGGTGCGCAACCTGCGCGACGGCCGCGTCGAGGTTCTCGCCGCGGGCGAAGACACCGCGCTGGCATTGTTCGTGGAGGCGTGCCGCGAAGGGCCGCCGCTCTCGCGCGTCGAGCATGTCGAGAGCGAGGCGGTGCCCGAGGACAAGGCGCACAAGGGCTTCACCAAACGCTTTACCGCCTGAGCGGCGGCTCGGCGCTCAGGGCTCCACCAGCGCGCTGCAGTCGCCGCCCAGGCGCTGGCCGAACATCGGGCTTTCCGTGCCCAGTTCCTCGGCCGGCTTCTTCCCGATCTGGTAGCGCACCGTGCGGCCGTCGCCGGCGTCCGCCTCGACGATCCAGGCCGCGCGCCCGGCCACCTCGGCAGTGCCGACGACCTTCAGCAGGAAGCGGCCGAGCCCCTTGTCATACTGGTAATAGGGAAGTTCGTAGGAACCGCCCTCGGCCAGCGGCAGAGCGGCGAAAGTGAGCCCCCAGAGATTTCCATCCCACACCGCGCCGGGCGCAGTGATGCGGGTCGGCGTCTGACCTGCCTTGGTCGTCTCAATAGCGCTTCCGTCATAGCGGACCCGGACATGTTCCGCGCCATTGCGACGACTGTCCATCGAAAGAGGTCGCAGGTCGGCGCGGCGCAACACGAAATGGTCGCGCATGTCGAAGCGGCCGTCGCCGACGCGCTGGTGGACGATCACGTCCCACACCGGCACCCCGCCCTCATTCGCAGCGCGAACCCGCTGCCAGGTCTGGCCGATCGGCTTGTCGCCGCGCGTGAGGGTGTAGCAGCTGCTTCCCTCCTGCAGCTTCGTGCCATCGGGCACGACCGCATCCGGCAGCGGCAGGGCCAGCAGCAGCATCCATCCCGGCATTCTACGCCTCCCCTCGAATGGGAGTCCGTACTATATCAATAATACACCAATGGCAAAAGAAACGCCGGGGGCGCCCTGCGGCACCACCCGGCGTACTGCAATCAGCGCGTCAGCTTCTTGTAGGCCAGCGCGGTGGGACGATCGGCGGCGTCGCCCAGGCGGCGGCGCTTGTCTTCCTCATAGGCTTCGAAATTGCCCTCGAACCATTCGACATGGCTGTTGCCCTCGAAGGCGAGGATGTGGGTGGCGAGACGATCGAGGAAGAAGCGATCGTGGCTGATCACCACGGCGCAGCCCGCGAAATTCTCGATCGCCTCTTCCAGCGCGCCCAGCGTTTCGACGTCGAGGTCGTTGGTCGGCTCGTCGAGCAGCAGCACGTTGCCGCCGCGCTTCAGCATCTTGGCGATGTTGACGCGGTTGCGCTCACCGCCCGAAAGCTTGCCGACGATCTTCTGCTGGTCCGCACCCTTGAAGTTGAACGCGCCGACATAGGCGCGCGTCGACATGTCGTGGCCGTTGACCTTCATGTAATCGAGGCCGTCCGAGATTTCCTGCCAGACGTTCTTGCTGTCGTCGAGATGATCGCGGCTCTGGTCGACATAGCCGAGACGCACCGTCGAGCCGATGTCGATCTCGCCCGAATCCGGCGTTTCCTGGCCGGTGAGCAGCTTGAACAGCGTCGACTTGCCTGCGCCGTTCGGCCCGATCACGCCGACGATGCCGCCCGGCGGCAGCATGAACGAGAGGTTCTCGAACAGCAGCTTGTCGCCATAGGCCTTGGAGATGTTCTTGGCCTCGATCACCTTGCCGCCCAGGCGCTCGGGCACCTGGATGACGATCTGGGCCTTGCCCGGCGTGCGGTTTTCCTGGCTGGCGACCAGCTGCTCGAACTTGGCGATACGCGCCTTCGACTTGGTCTGGCGGGCTTTGGCGCCCTGCCGGATCCACTCCAGCTCGTCCCGAATCGCCTTCTGGCGGCCGGTGGCCTCGCGGTCTTCCTGCTCGAGGCGCTTGGCCTTCTTCTCGAGATAGGTCGAGTAGTTGCCCTCGTACGGGAAATACTTGCCGCGGTCGATCTCGAGGATCCAGCCGACCACATTGTCGAGGAAGTAGCGGTCGTGGGTGATCATCAGCACCGCGCCGGCATATTCCTTGAGGTGGTTTTCCAGCCAGTTGACGCTTTCGGCATCGAGATGGTTGGTCGGCTCGTCGAGCAGCAGGATCGACGGCTTCTGGATCAGCAGGCGGGTGAGCGCGATGCGGCGCTTTTCACCGCCCGAGAGGTTCTCGACCGGCCAGTCGGACGGCGGACAGCGCAGCGCTTCCATCGCGACTTCGAGCTGGTTGTCGAGCGTCCAGCCGTCGACCGCGTCGATCTTGGCCTGAAGGTCGCCCATCTCCTCCATCAGCGCGTCGAAATCGGTATCGTCCTTGGGATCGCCCATCTCGGCCGAGATGGCGTTGAAGCGATCGACCATGTCCGCCACTTCGCGCGCGCCGTCCTTGACGTTTTCGAGCACGGTCTTGGTGGGATCGAGCTGCGGCTCCTGCGGCAGATAGCCGACGGTGATGTTCTCGCCCGGCCATGCCTCGCCGGCGAAATCCTTGTCGATGCCCGCCATGATCTTCATCAGCGTCGACTTACCCGCGCCGTTCGGGCCCACGATGCCGATCTTGGCGCCCTGGTAGAATTGCAGGTTGATGTTGTTGAGCACCGGCTTGGGGGCCCCGGGGAAGGTCTTGGTCATGTCCTTCATGACGAAGGCGTACTGCGCAGCCACGGTGGCGGATCTCCGTTGCGAGAATTCTGGATGCTGGAAAGGTCGTGCGGCATGTAGCGATGCGGGCCCGGCTTGGCAACGCGGGGGCTGCGGTTCGCCCAGCTTGCGCGGCACGGCAATCCGTGGAAGCTGTCGCCATGGCATATCGCAATAAGCGCCCGATAAACTCGGGCGTGGCACTCGGGCTCATGCTGGCCATTCCTGCAGTACTGGCCTGGTGCGCCTTCGTGTACCTCGGCACCGTGCTCGTCTGCGGAGACCCCGAGGCAAATTGTACGAGCCCGCTGCTGGCGCTGATCGAGGGGTTCGGGGCGATCGCCGCGTCCGCCACGGCACTGGGCTGGCTGCTGAACCGCTTTCTGCGACTGGCCGAACGACTGCGCAGGCGTTGAACGACCATTTCTCGTCGCATTCGAATCGCGTTGCAATCGGTCCGTCTCTGGTTAGCATCCGCAGCATGACCAAGCGCCTCCTGCTTGCGGCCGCTGCCGCGCTCGCCCTGCCCCTCCCCGCCTTCGCCCAGACCGCAGCCCAGGTGGCGAGCGTGCGCGACGCCGCGCTCAAGGACGATGTCGCTTGGGACGTGGTGGAGGGGCTCACCACCGAGGTCGGCCAGCGCCTCGCCGCCACGGAGGCGGAGGCCCGTGCGCGTGCCTGGGGCGTGCAGAAGCTCACCGCTCTCGGCTTCAAGAACGTCCATGTCGAAACCTACCGCATGCCGGTCTGGGTGCGCGGCGCCGAAACCGCGGAAGTGCTTGGGCCGTCGGCGCAGAAGCTGACCATCGCCGCGCTCGGCTATTCGGGCTCGACCGGCGCGCAGCCGCTGGAAGCGGACGTCGTCTATTTCGCCTCGCTCGCCGAGCTCCAGGCAGCTCCCGTCGGCAGCCTGAAGGGCAAGATCGCCTTTATCGACCATGCGATGGTGCCGACGCAGGACGGTTCGCAATATGGCTATTACGGCGCCGTTCGCCGTGCCGGGCCGAGCATCGCCGCGACCAAGGGAGCGGCGGCCGTGCTGATCCGCTCGATCGGCACCGATCATCATCGCAACCCGCATACCGGCGTCACCACCTGGGCCAAGGGCGTCTCGCCGATCGCCGCCGCCGCGCTGTCGGTGCCCGATGCCGAGCAGCTGCTCCGGCTCGTCAAGCGCGGCCCGGTGAAGCTGCGCCTGACCGTCACGCCGCAATTCAAGGGCGAGGCGGAATCCGGCAACGTCATCGCCGATATCCCCGGCAGCGACCCCAAGGCGGGCATCATCGTCGTCGGCGGCCATCTCGACAGCTGGGACCTCGGCACCGGCGCGATCGACGACGGCGCGGGCGTGGCGATCACCACCGCAGCGGCGCTCCAGGCGGCCAAGCTCGGCCAGCCCCGCCGCACCATCCGCGTCGTGTGGTTCGGCGCGGAGGAAGTCGGCGGCTTTGGCGGCAAGGCCTATGCCGCAGCACATGGCGGCGAACGCCATGTGCTGGCGATGGAATCCGATTTCGGCGCCGATCGCGTCTGGAAGTTCGACACCAACCTGCCGGAAAGCGCCAAGGCGATCGGCGATCGCCTGGAGACAGCGCTCTACCCGCTGGGGATCGAGCGCGGCCGCGCCAAGGCGCATGGCGGCACCGACGTAGAGCCGATCCTGGCGCTAGGCGTCGGCACGATCGGCCTCGAGCAGGACGGGCTCCGCTATTTCGATCTGCACCACACGCCGGACGACACGCTGGACAAGATCGATCCCGCCCAGCTTCGCCAGAACGTCGCCGCCTGGGCGGCCATGCTGGCGATCGCCGCCAACGCCGCCGAGGATATCGCGCCGGTGCCCTCCGAAAAGGGCGAGTGACCGTCCGTCCCGAATTCGGGCGGAAACATGGCAAAGCTGGGGCGGGTCGGCCTATTTGCGTTTGACGGCATGCCTGTCCTGCCCCATGCAACGGGTTCGGACAGGCGGCTCGGTTCGCCTGCGCAACAATGGAATGGATTGGGAGCACCCGGATGACCAAGCTTCGCCTGATGGCCGCGGCAGCCCTGCTGACGCCGCTCGCGGCGTGTGGCGGCGGCGAAGCCAACATGGCGGACGGCGCGAACTTCGCGCCGGAGGCCAATGCGATGATCTACCAGAACGACGCCGAGGATCGCGCCAATGCGGAGGCAGAAGCGATGATCGGCAACGCCACGCCGGAAGAGGGCGTGGACGCGCCTGCTGCCAACGGCAACTGACCGGCCGCCGCACGGGGCCGGGCCGGATCGGGGCGTCTTCCCAGCGGAGGGCGCCCCTTCTTCTTGTGCGGCAAGGCAAGGGCGCCGTTACGCCCCGCCATCAGGCCAAGCGGATCGGCACGGCCGGGCACGCCTGATCGGCGACCCGCCAGCGCCGTTGCAGATGGCTCAGTAGCCCGCTTCGATCGCCATTCGCACCGCGTCGGCCGCGGTGCGCACGCCGAGCGCCTTGAACATCGCCGCCCGGTGCATCTTGATCGTGCGCTCGGTCAGGCCGAGGTCGTAGGCGATCTGCTTGTTGAGCTTGCCGGCCGCCATCGCGATCAGCACCGCGCGCTGCCGAGGCGACAGCGCGTCGATCTTGTCCCGGGCGATGGTCGCGCGGTGGGCGGTGCCCTCCTTCGGCCCCTCCACTTCCATCTGCGAGCCGAGAAAATATTCGAGCTCGCCATCCTCGCCGAAAATCGGCGCAACCAGCACCGCATTGCGGAACGGCGTGCCGTCCTTCTTGTAATTGAGGATCTCCACCATCACCGGCCGCTTCTCGCGGACGCCGGCGCTCAGTGCCTCGCTGAGCCACGGCTCCGTCTTGTCGCCCGACAGGAACCGGCAGTTGCGGCCGACGATTTCGTCGCGCTGATAGCCGGTGAGGGCGATGAACGCCTCGTTGCAGTCGATGATGGGGTTGTCCGGCAGGCGGGGGTTGCTGAGTACCGCGGCGACGGCACTTCCGGCGATCATGTCGGTCAATGGCATTGGTCGGCTTTCTGCATCCTTATGGGGTCGCGCAAGCGGATACCCTTTTGTCCATGTTCCCGGTTTCAGCCGGGCTCCTCATGTGGAGGACACTCGATGCCGGCGTGCCAAGCAAACGCTGCCGGTGAAACGAAAGGTAGGCCCGATGAACTTCTTCTGCAACGACATAGAACGGGCCGACAACGAATCTGGGCACGAAATGGTGCCCGAGGAAGTACAGGAGGCCGTTCGCACCCTGCTCCGCTGGGTAGGGGAAGATCCGGAACGCGAGGGGCTGGTCGATACGCCGAAGCGCCACGCCAAGGCGTGGCGGGAATATTGCGCCGGCTACGAGGAAGATCCCGGCATGCATCTCGCCCGCACCTTCGAGGAGGTTGCCGGCTATGACGAGATCGTCCTGCTGAAAGATATTCCGTTCCAGTCGCACTGCGAACACCACCTCGCGCCGATCACTGGAAAGGCTTCCATCGCCTATCTTCCCAAGGACCGTGTGGTCGGCATTTCGAAGCTTGCCCGCGTCCTCCATGGCTATGCGCGTCGCCTGCAGATTCAGGAGCGCCTGACCGCCGAGATCGCCCAGTCGATCTGGGAACATCTGAAGCCGGCCGGGGTCGCCGTGGTGATCGAGGCGCAGCATGGCTGCATGACCGGGCGTGGGGTGAAGACGCACGGTGTCAACATGGTAACCAGCCGGATGCTGGGCTGCTTCCTCGAGGATCGCAGCAGCCGTGCCGAACTCATGTCGCTGATGGGCTATTGAACGGGATCGTTGCGATGGACGTGGTGATCCTCGGCGCCGGTATTGCAGGGCTGGCTTGTGCCGATCAGTTGCGGGCCGCCGGCCACCAGGTGACGCTGTTCGACAAGGGCCGCGGGCCCGGCGGGCGGATGTCCACCCGGCGGGTCGAGCTGGACGGCGAACAGCTCCAGTTCGATCATGGTGCGCAGTATTTCACCGTCCGCGACGATCGCTTTCGCCGCCAGGTGCAGGACTGGCAGACCCAGGGCGTTGCCAGCCCGTGGCAGGAAGCCGGGCCCGATGCCTGGGTCGGCACGCCTGCGATGAACGCGCCCGTGCGCCGCATGGCGGAGACGCACCGCGTGCATTTCCGCCACCATGTCGTGGCGCTGACCCGCGACATCGCCGGCTGGCACGTGCGGCTTCAGGAAGGGCAGCACGGCCCCTATGACGCCGCAATCGTGGCACTGCCGGCGGAGCAGGCCGCCGCGTTCCTCGGCTCGCACGACCTAATGATGGCCGCCGACGCCATGGCCGCGCGGTCCCAGCCGTGCTGGACGGCGATGATGGCCTTCGAGAACCGCGTGCCGATCGCCGCCGACAGCATCCGCCAGCATGGCATCATCGGCTGGGCCGCGCGCGACGGCGCAAAGCCGGGTCGCCACGACGGCGAAACCTGGGTGGTGCAGGCGCATGGCTCCTGGTCCGCCCTCCACCTCGAGGATACGCCGGAAGCGGTCGCGCAGGCGCTGCTCGATGCGCTGCTGGTGCATGCGGACGGGCCGGTGCCGCCGGTCCGCTATCTCGCGGCACATCGCTGGCGCTTCGCGATGACGCCCGGCGTCGATAAGGGAGCCCTGTGGAACGGCGCGCTGCGGCTCGGTGCCTGTGGCGACTGGCTGCAGGGTCCGCGCGTCGAGCTGGCCTGGCTTTCCGGCCATCGGCTCGGCGCGATGATCGGCAGCGCGGCGGAAGCGGCCTAAAGCATCGCCAGCGCGAGCGTGAGAAGGCCGAGCCCGGTGGACAGCTGCACACGCAGCGCAATCCAGCCGGGCACGGCGCCCATGCTCCGCTGCAGCACCAGATCGACCAGCGGGGACGCCAGGATTGCGGCGCCCAGCACCGGCAACGCCTGCGCCGTGGTCCAGCCCATGCGCTGGAGAAGCAGCAGCCCCCAGCCGATCAGCGACGGAAGCACCGCAACGCCGAACAGCCATGCCGAGCCGCGGGCATGCGCGATCCCCTGCCCCCACCACAGCCCTCCGAGAAAGCTGTAGATCAGTGCCGCGTAGCCGAAGCCGATCTCCAGCAGCAACGCGCGGTGCATTGGCAGAAGGAACAGGCCCGCGGCACAGCCGACCAGCGGCAGCAGCCCGGCATAGCCGAGCAGGCGGACGGCGGGGGCAAGCGGGGCCGGTGCGGTTTCCATGGATGCGGCATCGCCCGCGCCCTGCCGCCTCTCAACCTGTCCGAAAAGACATCGCGCCCCGGTTCGCCCCCTGCCCCACATGCTGGCCATGCCCCGCCTCATCCTCCTGCTCGGCGACCAGCTGAGCACCGACCTTTCCTCGCTGGCCGAGGCGGACCCGCGCGAGGATGTCGTCTTGATGGCGGAGGTCGCAGCGGAGGCGACCTATGTTCCGCACCACCGGAAGAAGCTCGCCTTCGTCTTTGCCGCCATGCGCCATTTCGCCGAGGAACTGCGGTCGGCGGGTTGGCAGGTGCGCTACACGACGCTCGAGGATCCCGAGAACAGCGGCAGCCTGACGGGCGAGATCGAGCGGGCTCGCGCGGACCTGATGGTGGACGAGGTTCTCTGCACCGAGCCGGGCGAGTGGCGATTGCGCCAGGCATTGGCCGCCGTCCCCGGCCTAACCCTGCTGCCGGACACGCGCTTCCTGATCGATCCGGAGGGGTTTCGCGCTTGGGCGCAGGGTCGCCGCACGCTGCGGATGGAATATTTCTATCGCGACATGCGCCGCCGTAGCCGCCTGCTGATGGAAGGAGACAAACCCGCGGGCGGCGAGTGGAACTACGACCATGACAATCGCGGCACCCCGCCCCCCGGCACCAGCGCGCCGCCGCTGCCGGCGTTCGAACCGGATACGATCACGCTCGAGGTGCTCGACCTGGTCGAGCGGCGCTTCCCCGACAATTTCGGTGACCTCCGTCCCTTCGCGCTCGCCGTCACCCGCGCCGACGCCGAGAAGGCGCGCGACCATTTCCTCGCCCATGCCCTGCCCCGTTTCGGCGACTATCAGGACGCGATGCGCCGCGGCGAACCGGTGCTGTTCCACGCGCACCTCGCCCTCTATCTGAACATCGGCCTGCTCGACCCGCTGGACCTGTGCCGCCGCGCGGAGGCCGAATGGCGCGCCGGACGGGTGCCGATCAACTCCGCGGAGGGCTTCATCCGGCAGATCCTCGGCTGGCGCGAATATGTGCGGGGCATCTACTGGCTCCACATGCCCCGCTATGCGGATGCCAATGCGCTGGAGGCCCGTCGCCCGCTCCCCGACTTCTACTGGACCGCCGAGACCGACATGGCCTGCGTGCGCGACGCGGTGGAGCAGACCCGCGCCCATGCCTATGCCCACCATATCCAGCGGCTGATGGTCACCGGCAATTTCGCGCTGCTGGCAGGTATCGACCCCTATCTGGTGCATGTCTGGTACATGGCGGTCTATGCCGATGCCTATGAATGGGTGGAGATGCCCAACACCATCGGCATGGCGCTGTTCGCCGATGGCGGGATCATGGGCTCCAAGCCCTATGCGGCCAGCGGCGCCTATATCGACCGGATGTCCGATTACTGCGCCGGCTGCCGCTACAAGGTGAAGTTGAAGGCGGGTCCGGACGCCTGCCCGTTCAACTATCTCTATTGGGATTTCATCGACCGCCACCGCGAGCGCTTCGTCCGCAACCAGCGAATGGGCCCGATCGTCCGCAACCTTGATCGCATGACCGCCGAACGCAAGGCGGAGATCCGGACCGATTCCGCCCGCTTCCTCGACGCGCTGATCCCAGCTGGGAGCCGCTGGAATGGTTGAGCCGCTCACCGTCTGGTACGATGGCGGCTGCCCGTTATGTACGCGGGAGATCGCACTGATGCGCCGGCTGGACCGGCGCAGCGCCCTCCGCTTCGTCGATGTCAGCGATGGCGCCGCCACCTGCCCGCGGGATCGGGCCGACCTGCTCGCCCGTTTCCATGTCAGCGACGCCCGCGGGCGGTTCTACAGCGGCGCGGCCGCCTTCGCGGCGATGTGGCGCGCTGTCCCCCTGCTGCGCCCCTTGGGGCTGCTGGCACTGCTGCCGGGCATGACCTGGATCCTCGAACGGCTATATCGTGCTTTCTTGCGCGTTCGGCCATCACTCCAGCGCTGGATGCGCGAAAGGGAACGGCATGGCGGATGACAATGCATATGACGGGCGCGCCCGCGCCGTCCCGAAGGGTCGCCTTTCACGCTTCGGCGTGATGGGCCGTCTCGCCGGGGGCGTTGCCGGCAACGTGCTGGCGGAAGGAGCCAAGCGCCTTGTCGCCGGTGAGCGCCCGCAACTGCGCGACCTCGTGCTCACCCCCGGCAACGTCGCCCGCGCGACCGAGCAGCTGGCGCAGCTGCGTGGTGCGGCGATGAAGCTCGGGCAGATGCTCTCGCTCGACGCCGGCGACGTGTTGCCCGACGAGCTGACCCAGATCCTCGCCCGGCTGCGCGACCGCGCCCACCACATGCCGCCCGCCCAGCTCCAGCAGGTGCTGGCCAAGGAATGGGGTGCCGACTGGCGCCGCCGCTTCGCGCTGTTCGAGGCGCATCCGATGGCCGCCGCATCGATCGGCCAGGTTCACCGCGCCCGGCTGCCCGACGGGCGGATGCTCGCGATCAAGGTCCAGTATCCCGGCGTCCGCGAGAGCATCGACGCCGATGTCGACAATGTCGCGACCCTCCTCCGCCTCTCGGGCCTGCTGCCCAAGGGCCTCGACATCGCGCCCCTGCTCGGCGAGGCCAAGCGCCAGCTCCACGACGAGGCGGACTATGTCCGCGAGGCCGCGATGATGACGCGCTATGCCGATCATCTCGCCGGCGACGACCGCTATCTGGTGCCGCGCCCGGTTCCTGAGCTCTCCACGGTCAATGTCCTTGCGATGGACTATATCGCCGCCAAGCCGATCGAGACGCTGGAGGCCGCCGGCGAGGACGAGCGCAACCGTGTGACCACCGCGCTGATCGATCTGGTGCTGCGCGAGGTATTCGACTTCGCCTTCATCCAGACCGATCCCAATTTCGCCAACTATCGCTACCAACCCGAAAGCGGCCGACTGGTGCTGCTCGATTTCGGCGCTGCGATGCCCGTTTCGGCTGATATCGCCGAAGGATATCACAGCCTTCTGCAAGCGGGACTGAACAGCGACACCGCCGCGGTGCGCACAGCCGCGCTGGACCTGGGCTTCTTCAGTCAGGCCGCACTGGATCGCCACCCCGCGGTGATCGACCGGATGATCGGACTTATCCTCGAGCAGACCGACCGTGCCGACGACTTCGACTTCGGCGACCGCAGCTTCCTCCAGGCGGTACGCGGCGAAGGCATGCAGATGGTGGAGGACCGCGCCGTCTGGCATGTGCCGCCGGCCAACACGCTGTTCGTCCAGCGCAAGATCAGCGGCATGGCGCTGCTCGCGGCTCGGCTGAAGGCGCGGGTGGGGCTACGCGGCCTCGTCGCGTCGCGGCTCGCTCAATAGGGGACGGGCGCGCCGTCCCAAGCGAAGATCCCGCCCGACTCCGCAGGACTCAGATTGCTGATGACGTCCAGTAGATATCCGGCACTAACCTCTGGTGAGAATAGCTTTTCCGGCGCAACGCCACGCTGGAACGGCGCGGAAAGCCCGGTATCGACCGTCCCGGGGTGCAAGCCTGCGACGATCGCAAGCGGGTGCGTCCGCCGCAGCTCGATCGCCAGCGTGACCAGCAGCATGTTGAGCGCCGCCTTGGAGGCACGGTAGCTGTGCCAGCCGCCCAGTCGGTTGTCCGCGATCGAGCCCACCCGCGCGGAAAGCGCCGCGAACACCGCCCGGCGGTCACGCGGCAGCAGCGGCAGAAAATGCTTGGCGATCAGCGCCGGTCCGATCGTGTTGATCGCGAACAGCTCCGCCATCGCCGCCCCATCCAGCGCACGATAGGCCTTTTCGGGTGCCGGCCCGCCGGCGCGGTGGAGCATCCCCGTGCCAACGAAGACCAGATCAACCGGCCTATCGACGCCGGCGGCGGCCGCGGCGATGCTCGCCTCGTCGGTCAGGTCGAAGGCAAAGGGCACCAGACGCGCATCGGTCTGCGGGAGCGGCGCGCGGCTTCCCAGATACAGCCGCTCGACGCCGGAATCCTCGGCCAGCCGCGCCGCCACGGCCGCGCCGATTCCGCCCGATGCGCCGAAGATCACCGCCCGCAATGCCATCGCATCCTCCTCGCTTCCGATGAGGCTTTCGGCGCTACGGCATGCCGCGACAACCTGTCCTGCGGGCCGCGGCTGAGGCCGTGCGTTGTGCAGATGCGACAGCCTGCCCTTTTTGCGCCCCGAAACTATGGCTAGGACAAACGCGACATGCGCGCCCTGTTTCTTGCCTTTCCGCTGCTGCTCGCGAATGCGGAAGATCCCCCGATCCCCCCGACGATCAAGGCAATGCTCGATGCGGCGATGAGCTCCGGCAACGAGGCCGATGTCGCGGTGATCGTCAAATACGCCAAGACCGCCGACCCGGCGAGCGCACCGCTCGTCGCGAGGATCGCCGGCGACTGGCGCTCGAAGCGACGCGAAGTCGCCCAGCAGGCACTACGCGAGGCGCGCTTCCTGCAACTGGTGAAGGGCCATATCGAACTCGGCGGCTATGTTACCACCGGCAATTCCGAAAATATCGGTGTCACCGCCACTGCCGAAGTGAAACGCGAGGGCATCGAATGGCGGCACAAGCTGCGCGTCCAGGCCGATTTCCAGGAGAGCCTGGGCGTCACCACGCGCGAACGCTACCTCGCCGCCTACGAGCCCAACTGGAAGTTCGACAGCCGGGCCTATATGTACGGCGCGGCCCAGTATGAAAGCGATCGGTTCTCGGGCTTCGGCGACCGTGTATCGCTCTCCTCCGGGGCCGGGTACAGCGCGATCAAGAACTCCACGATCAAGCTCGATCTCGAGCTCGGCCCCGCCTATCGCTATACCCGCTTCATCGGTGCGCCGGCGGAGAACAACATCGCCGCGCGCGGATCGGTGGACTTCGCCTGGAAGCTGTCGCGTGGCATGTCGGTAACCCAGACCGCCTCGGCCTATATCGAAAAGGACAACAGCACGGTGGCGAGCAAGTCCGCGCTGCTCGCACGCCTGATCGGCCCGCTCTCGGCGCAGCTCAGCTACACGGTGCAGTATGAAAGCGCGCCGCCGATCGGCCGCGTCACCACCGACACGACCAGCCGCGCCGCGCTCGTCCTGGACTTCTGATCGCGTCGGCGGGGGTGTTCAACCGCCCCCGTTCCGGTCTACCCTCACGATATGAACAAGCTATCCGCGATAGAACGGACGGCGATCGAGCGTGCCCAGGCCGCGCCGATGCTGGAGAGGACCCTGGGCTGGACAGCGATCAACAGCGGCACCCGCAATCTTGCCGGGCTAGCGCGGATGGCGGAGGCGCTGGCGGATGCCTTCGCGACGCTGCCCGGAACGCTGGAACTCGTCGCGCCCGATCCGGTCGAGACGGTAACGGCAGCCGGCGCCATCGAACCGCTCGACCATGGCCGGCACCTGCTGCTGACGGTACGCCCCGGCGCGCCGGTGCAACTGCTCTTCACCGGCCATATGGACACGGTCTTCGACGTCGATCACCCCTTCCAGCAGACGCGCTGGCTGGAAAACGGCCATCTGAACGCGCCCGGCGCGGCCGACATGAAGGGCGGACTCGCGCTGCTGCTGGCCGCACTGGAAGCGGTGGAAGCAAGCGCCGCCGCCGCACGTCTCGGCTATACCGTGCTGATCAACTCGGACGAGGAGACGGGGTCGCTATCCTCGCGCGGTCTGATCGAACGGGCAGCACAGGGCAAGGCGGCGGCGCTCACCTATGAACCGGCGCTGCCGGACGGCACCCTTGCCGGCGCGCGCGGGGGGACCGGCAATTTCTCGCTCGTCGTCCACGGCCGAAGCGCCCATGCCGGCCGCAACCCGGAGGACGGCCGAAACGCGCTGGTCGCCGCCGCAGAACTGGCGGTACGACTGGCCGACGCCAAGGCGCCGGGCCTCTCGGTAAACCCGGCGCGCATCGACGGCGGCGGTCCCAACAACGTGGTCCCCGATCTCGCCATCCTGCGGGTCAACTTCCGGCCCGGCGATGCCGCGGCGACGGCGCTGGCCCAGGCCGCGCTGGACGATGCCATCGCCGCGGTCAGCGCCGAGCAGGACGTTCATGTCCACCTGCATGGTAGTTTCAACCGACCGCCCAAACCCATTGATTCGCAAGCCGCACGCCTGTTCGATCTGGTCCGCGATGCGGGTGCAGATCTCGGCCTGCCGATCGCCTGGAAGGCAACCGGCGGCGTATGCGACGGCAACAACATCGCCGCGTGCGGCGTCCCGGTAGTCGACACCATGGGCGCGCGCGGTGGCGCCATTCATTCCACGGAGGAATATCTGATCCCCGACAGCCTGCCCGAGCGCGCCGCGCTCTCGGTCCTCACCATTCTGCGCCTCGTCGAGCGTGGCCGCCCATGAGCAGCTTTCGCATCCGCGCGGCGCGCGACGAAGACCTTCAGCCCTTGTATGAGATGGCAAAGTTAACCGGCGGTGGTTTCACGAATTTGCCGCCGGACAAACCTGCCCTCCGCGCCAAGCTGGACCGCAGCCACGAAGCGTTCGCCCGCACCGAGGACGAGACGGAAGTCGACGACCTGTTCGTGCTGATCCTCGAAAATGTCGAAACGGGCGAAGTTCGCGGCACCTGCCAGATCTTCACCCGGGTCGGCATGAAATGGCCTTTCTACAGCTATCGCATGGGCACGGTGACCAAGCACAGCCAGGAACTGAAGCGGACCTTCCGTGCCGAGATCCTCAGCTTGGTCAACGATCTTGAGGGTTGCAGCGAAGTCGGCGGCCTGTTCCTGCATCCGGGCGAGCGCGCCGGGGGCCTGGGCCTGCTGCTCGCTCGTGCCCGCTATCTGTTCATCGCCCAGCACCGCGCCCGGTTCGCCGATCGCATTCTCGCCGAACTGCGCGGCGTGATCGACGAGGCCGGCGGCTCCCCTTTTTGGGACGGGGTTGCCGGAAGGTTCTTCGGGATGAATTTTCAGCAGGCGGACGAATTCAACGCCACCCATGGCAACCAGTTCATCGCCGATCTTATGCCCAAGCATCCCGTCTATACCGCCATGCTGTCCGAACACGCTCGGGCAGTCATCGGCCTGCCCCATCCATCGGGACGTGCTGCGATGCGAATGCTGGAAAACGAAGGGTTTGCCTTCGAAAGCTACATCGACATCTTCGATGGCGGCCCGACAATGACGGCCCGCACCGACCAGGTAAAGACGGTCCGCGAGGCGCAGCGCTCGACCATCGCCGCGATCGCGCCGGGCGGGGAGCAGGCGCTGGTCGCGACCGGTCGCCTCGCCAGTTTTCAGGCAGCGCTTGCGCAAGTGGCCCCGAACGATGGGGGTATCTCGCTGGATCCGGTTTCGGCGGAAGCGCTTGGAGTTCAGATCGGAGATGAACTCTTGTGGGTAGCTAGATGATGCTGATGGAAATCAACTTCGACGGCATCGTCGGCCCCAGCCATAATTATGCCGGACTGAGCCACGGCAATCTCGCCGCGACACGCAACCGCGGCCAAGTCTCGCACCCACGCACCGCAGCGCTGCAGGGCATCGCCAAGATGCGCGCCAATCTCGCGCTCGGACTACCGCAAGGAATCCTGCTCCCCCACGCCCGGCCAGATCATCGCTGGCTGGCCGAACTCGGCCTGAGATATGACCGTGCGCCGCTGCACAGCCAGGCCCAGGCCCTCTCCGCCTCGCCGATGTGGGCGGCGAACGCGGCGACCATATCTCCTGCGCCGGACACCGCCGATGGCCGCTGCCATCTGAGCGTCGCCAATCTCGTGACCATGCCGCATCGTAGCCACGAATGGCCCGAGACGCTGGCGCAGCTGCGCCTCGCCTTCGCCGATCCCGCCTTCGCGGTGCACGGCCCCGTGCCTGCCCCGTTCGGGGACGAAGGTGCCGCCAACCATATGCGGCTTGCTACCTCGCACGACGCAGCCGGCGTCGAGATCTTCGTCTATGGCATTGCGGGCGGCCCCTTCCCGGCGCGTCAGCACCCGGACGCCAGCGCCGCGATCGCTCGGCGCCATCTGCTCAATCCGGAACGCACCCTGTTCGTCCAGCAATCGGAAGAGGCGATCGCCGCCGGCGCCTTCCACAACGATGTCGTGGCGCTGGCGAACGGTCGCGTCCTGTTCGCGCATGAACATGCCTTCGCCGACAAGGACCGTTTCTACGATCGCCTCCGCGCCATGATGCCGGAGGTAGAAATTGTGGAGGTGCCGGCGGCCGAGGTAAGCTTGGCGGATGCGATCGCCTCCTATCTGTTCAACGCGCAGTTGGTGACGCTTCCCGGCGGCGAGACCAGCCTGGTGCTGCCGAGCGAGGCGCGCGACACGCCTTCGGTGTGGCACTGGCTGGAAGCGCACGTCGCCGGCAACGGCCCGATACGCCGGCTGGAGGTGGTGGACGTGCGCGAATCGATGGCGAACGGCGGCGGGCCAGCCTGCCTGCGCCTTCGTGTCGTGGCCGATCCGGCAACGGTCGATCCGCGCTTTCTGGTCGACGACGCCAAGCTCGATCGAATCGCGGGTGTCGTGGAGGCATATTGGCCCGAGGCGATTGATCCTGCCGCCATTGCCGATCCGGCCTTGGTCGCACGCATCGAAGCCGCCCGCCGCGCGCTGCTGGAGACGCTCGACATTGTCGAGTTAACTTACACTTTACCATAAGCCGAAGAGAAAGATCGGCGGAAATCCGGGGCTGGCACGCGGCTTGCTGCGCGCCAGCCATGCTGTACCGGATCGGCCGTCTCTTCGTGATCAAGTCGAAGTTCGAGGCCTATCTCGTGATCTTCGGCCTCGCCAACGGCGCGGTCGAGCGCGGCTTTCACTATATGAGCCTGTACCCGGGACTCGGCGGCAAGCTGCTGTTCGCGGTATGCCCGATCGCGGTGTTCATGGCAGGGGGCCGCATCCTCGACAGCATCGACGCCGGGATCTGAGCAGCACAGAAACACAAACCCCCGCCGAGCTGGGCTCTGGCGGGGGAGTGGCGCGCCCGGAACGATTCGAACGTCCGACCCTCAGATTCGTAGTCTGATGCTCTATCCAGCTGAGCTACGGGCGCCTGGTGGAGGGCAGCCTTTACGGGCGGTTTCGGAACAGCGCAAGCCCGTTGCACCAAGTTTTCCACAAGCATATGGCGGGGCCATGCGATCGCTCCCCCTTCTCGTCGCAGGCGCTGCGCTGCTTGCCGGCTGCGCCCAGACCAGCACGCGCTATCCCTCGCTGCTCCCCAGGGCGAACGAGACGCTCGACTTCACCGAACCGGCACGGCCCGCGCCCCAGGCGACTCCGGATGCCGGACTCGATGCCCGGATCACCACGCTGTCGGTAACGCTCGACGTCATCGATCGCGAGTTCCAGAAGGCGGCCAAGGATGCGGAGACGAAAGTCGCCCGTGCGCGCGGGCTCGCGGCAGGCAGCAGCCCGTGGCTCGATGCCCAGACCGCGCTGAGCGTATTGGATGGCCTGCGCGCCCGGGCCGGCGTGACGCTCGGCGATTTCGACCAGTTGCGGATCGAGCGGGCACAGAGCGGCCAGCCGGACTATCCTGCGCTGCAGGCCGCCGTCCGCCGCGCCGCCGAGATCGTCGCTGCCGAGGAAAATCGGGCGCGCACCCTGGAAGCGGCGATCGCGCCCAGCTAATCCGCGATCAGGGCTTCGCCGTTTCCTTCGCAGGCGCATTGGCCGCGACGGGGGTCGGTGCAGGCGCCGGTGCCGGCGGCGGCCCCTTGGCGATCGACGCGGCCAGCGTCGTCGCTTCGGCGCAGCCCGCCTTGCAGATCGTCTTGATCTTGGCGAGATTGTCCTTCGCGCGGGTCATCGCGCCCTTGGAAACCATCGCCTCCCCCTGCCCGCGAAGCGCGGTCAGATCATTGGGATCGAGCTTCAGCGCCTCGCCATAGACGCGGATCGCCTTGCCGGGCAGGTCCTGCACACGCGCGATATCGGCGATCAGCACGAATGCCTCGCGGTTGCGCGGGTCGACCGCCAGCGCGGTTTCCAGAAGGTCGTTGGCACCGCCGAGATTGCCGGCAGCCTGCGCGCTGCGCGCTTGGCGGACCAGTTCCACCGAGCGCGGATCGAGCTGGCTGTCCGGCCGCTGGGCGCTCAGCCCGCTCGACACCGTCAGTACCAGCAGCGCACCCGCCACCGAGAGAGTCGTGAACCGCATCAACATCTCCAGAACTCCATTGCCCGGGGCTAGCATTGCCGCACCAGCTTCGCGACAAAAAACCCGTCGGTCGTATCATAGCGCGGCGTAAGGCGAATGCCCTGCCCGCGCGGTCGCCCGGCCGGCGGATCGAGCGGTTCGGCGGTCCAGCCTGGCTGGGCTGCGAGAAAACGCTCCACCTGCCCCGCCCCTTCCCGGTCGAGCAGCGAGCAGACGACATGCACCAGCGCGCCGCCCGGCCGTACCAGCTGCGCCGCCACGTCCAGCAGGTGCGCCTGCGTATCGACATAGCGATCCAGTTGCGCCGGGGTCAGCCGCCAGCGCGCTTCCGGGTTGCGGCGCCACGTGCCCGTGCCCGAGCAAGGCGCGTCGACCAGCACGAGATCGGCACGCCCGCGCCACGGCGACAGCCGCTCGGCCTCGCGGCCCGGATCGAGCAGCAGCGTCTCGGCGATGGTGACGCCGGCGCGCTCGGCTCGCGGCATCAGCCGGGACAGCCGCGGCCGGTCGACGTCGCAGGCGAGGATCGTGCCGCGATTCTCCATCCACGCCGCCAAAGCCAGCGTCTTGCCGCCGCCGCCGGCGCAGAGATCGATCACCGTCATGCCGGGGGCCGCACCGGCCAGCGCACTGACGAGCTGGCTGCCGGCATCCTGCACCTCGAACAGCCCCTCCGCATAGGCAGGGGTGCGGTCCACCGGCGTGTCTTCCGGAAGCCGCAGCGCGTCTGGCGCGAAGGGGAGCGTGGCCGCGCCGTCGAACAGGGCCGCGACATCCCCGGCCGTCGTCTTCAGCCGGTTGACCCGCAGGTCGAGGGGGGCCCGATCGAGCAGCGCCGAACGCTCCGCCGCGTCGAGGCCGGACGCTTCGAACGCCGTTTCCAGCCAGACCGGGGCGGTGCCCGGCGCGGCCACCGGTTCGCCCGCCACGATCGCAGCCGGCCCATAGCGCGATCCGTCGAACAGGGCAGCAAGAGCAGGATCGCCCTGCGCAAGCGCCAATATGGCGGCACGGCCGGACACCGGCACCTCGCCGCAATGCCGGATTGCGTCATAGACCAGGGTTCGCACCGCGCGACGATCCTTCGATCCGGCGAAGCGACGTTCGGCGAACCAGCGCGCAAGGAGGACGTCGGCGGCTGCCCCCCGGTTGCGCGCCGCCCCCAGGATCAGGTCTAGCAGGTCGATCGCCATCTGGACGCGTGCGGCAGGAGTCATGCTCCGTGCGCTAGGCCGAACCGCGTCCGAATGCAAAGTTGGCACCGACAAAGATGCATATTCAGGAAGATAGCCTTTGTCGGTAAGGTATCGTAAATCATTCTGGATGCATTTCGTGACGATGGGGATTGGGAGTCTGGTGCGCGGCGTGGCAACCACGTCCCTGCTCCGCTGTATGGCGGTGTTGCTGGTGCTGTTCGCGCCGGTGGCCGCCGGAGCGGTTCCAGTCCCGCTCGATTCGCGCCTGTGCCTTGCGGTGACGCCGATCGCCACGCCGGACGCTGTCCCCGATCGCAACCATTTTTCCTGCCGCCGTCCGCTCTCCGCCTATGACCAGGCGAGCCTGTGGGTGCGCATCGATCCGCACCGCTACGATCCGGAAGGCAAGGCGGTGACGCTGCTGGTCCACCACACCCGCTTCGACCGGCTTGCCGTGGCGTTCCGCTATACCGACGGGACGATCGAGTGGCAGCAGGTGCAGAGCGGCGGCTTCGGCGATCACTGGCGCCCAGGTGCCCAGATCGCCTTCACGCCGAACGATCGATCCGCCGCGCTCGAATCCATCACCCTGCGGGTCGATCGACTGACCAGCTACCAGTTGCTGCGCCTGCGCCTGGTGAGCGCGGGCGAAGCCGATATCGAGAACGGCCTTCTCGCCGCGCTGATCGGTGCCGCGTTGACCCTGCTGGTGGCGGGGGCGCTCTACAATTTCTCGCTCGCGCTGGGCATCCGGCGGCAATATCTCGCCTGGCAAGGTGCCTGGGCCGTGGCGATGTTCCTATGGGGTGCGATCTGGTCCCAGTTCGGCCTGCTGGTCGCGCCCGGCATGGCGGGCACCGTCGCCGCGCAGAGTTGCACCGCGCTTTCCGCTCTGGCGGTGCTGCTGGCCACGCTGAGCACGACGACCGCGCTGGCAGGCGGCACCGTGCCGCAGCCGCTGCGGCTGCTGGCCTTGCTGCTCGGCTTCGCGGTCGCGGTCCTGGGCGTGCCTGCCACGCTGGCACGCACGACCATGATCGAGCAGATCGTGCCGATTCTGGGCGTGTCAGTGCTGGCGAACCTGGCCGTCGTGCTGCTGTGCCTGATCTATGGGATACGGCGCGGGAGCCCGGAGGCGCGCGATCTGCTCGCTGCCTGGTCGGTTCCCATGGCAGCCCTAGCGCTGACCCAGGTCGTCGATATCGGCAGCCGGTTCTGGGGCGGCGGGCCGCAGATCCTGGTGCTGTTCACCTCCGCCTGGCAGACGATCTGGCTGTCGATCGCGGCGAGCCGCCGTCTCTCCCGCTTGCGCACCGAACGCGACATGGCGCGCGCCGCCGAAGCCCGGGCAAGCGAGTTGGCCGAGCGTGACCCGCTGACCGCGATCCGGAACCGCCGCGGCCTGGTCGAAGCGGCGCAGGCGCTCACCCATGCGGCGAGCGAGGACGCGGCGGCGATGGGATTGCTGCTGATCGACATCGATCGCTTCAAGGCGATCAACGACGAGCATGGCCATGACGTCGGTGACGTGGTGCTCTGCACCATCGCGACGCGGCTGGCGCGCTGGGAGGGGCCGCGCTGCGCCGTCGCGCGACTGGGGGGCGAGGAGTTCGCGATGGTGCTGACCCATCGCAGCGGCACGGCGCTGGCCAGTTTCGCCGATCATGTGCGGCAGGAGATCGCGGCATGCGATCACAGCGCCGAGATCGGGCACCAGCGCGTTACCGTCAGCATCGGTATCGCCGAGGCCGGCGGGGGTGCAGACTTTGCCCAATTATATCGGGATGCGGATCGCGCACTCTATGCCGCCAAGCGGGACGGTCGCGATCGTGTTTGCCGGATCGATCCGGCGGCCGAGCCGGTCTCCCCGTCGCGGGCGCGGTCGCCCGCGACGGAAGGGAACCGGATTCAGCGCGTCGGGTAGTTCGGCGCCTCGCGGGTGATCGTCACGTCATGGACGTGGCTTTCCTTGAGACCCGCATTGGTGATGCGCACGAAGCGCGCCTTCTCCTGGAATTCCGGCAGCGTCGCCGCGCCGACATAACCCATCGACGCCTTCACGCCGCCAACCAGCTGGTGGATCACGTCGCGCGCCGGGCCCTTGTACGGCACCTGCCCTTCGATGCCTTCCGGCACCAGCTTCAGCTGATCCTTGATATCCTGCTGGAAGTAGCGATCGGCCGAGCCCTTGGCCATCGCGCCCACCGAGCCCATGCCGCGATACGACTTGTAGGCACGGCCCTGGTAGAGGAAGGTCTCGCCCGGCGCTTCCTCGGTGCCCGCGAGCAGCGAGCCGATCATCGCCGCGCTCGCACCGGCGGCCAGTGCCTTGGCGATGTCGCCCGAGGTGCGGATGCCGCCATCGGCGATCACGGGCACGCCCGACTTGGCCGCTTCCTCGGCCGCATCCATCACCGCGGTGAGCTGCGGCACGCCGACGCCGGCGACGACGCGGGTGGTGCAGATCGAGCCCGGCCCGATGCCGACCTTGAGGCCATCCGCGCCTGCATCGATCAGCGCGCGCGCCGCTTCGGCGGTGGCAATGTTGCCGGCGATCACCTGCACGCGGTTGGAGAGCTTCTTCACCCGCTCGACCGCGCGGCTGACGTCCTTGTTATGGCCGTGCGCGGTGTCGATCACGATCAGGTCGACCTCGGCATCGACCAGCGCTTCGGTGCGGGCAAAGCCCTTGTCGCCCACCGTCGTCGCCGCCGCGACGCACAGCCGGCCGCTGGGATCCTTGGTGGCGTGCGGATAGGTGACGGCCTTCTCGATATCCTTCACCGTGATCAGGCCGACGCAGCGATAGGCGTCGTCGACCACCAGCAGCTTCTCGATCCGGCGCTGATGGAGCAGGCGACGCGCCTCTTCCTGCGCGACGCCGACCTTCACCGTGGCGAGGTTCTGGTGGGTCATCAGCTCGGAGACGAGCTGGTTGGGGTTCTCGGCGAAGCGGACGTCGCGATTGGTCAGGATACCGACCAGCTTGCCGCTGGCTTCGACGATCGGGATCCCGCTGATCCGGTGCTTCGCCATCAGCGCCTGCGCCTCGGCGAGGGTGCCGCTGGGCGCCATGGTGATCGGATTGACGACCATGCCGCTCTCGAACCGCTTGACCGCGCGGACCGCCTCGCACTGCTCGTCCACTTCCAGGTTGCGGTGGAGCACGCCGATGCCGCCGAGCTGCGCCATCACGATCGCCATGTCGGCTTCGGTGACGGTATCCATCGCCGAGGAGAGGATCGGGATGTTGAGCGCCAGGTTCTTCGTCACGAAGGTGCGCGTATCCGCCATGCTCGGCACGATTTCGGATTCGCCCGGATAGAGGAGGACGTCGTCGAACGTGAGGCCGAGTGGGATTTCCATGGGGGTGCGCCAAATCCTTGAGTCGAATGTTGGCGGCCCATGTAACCGCAAGGGTGCGGATGCGCTAGGGGGCAGGTTCAGGCGTGGACCGGGGGTGTTCCCGGATAGAGCAGGTCGCGCTCGATCTGCACCTGCTTGCGGATGATGCCAGCCAGCTTCCGCGATGCCACGACATAGGCCGGCCAGTTCTCGACCGCCCGCGCGGTGGGCCAAGCGCTGATGTGATCGGTATAGAACATGCGCATGTCGAGGCTGCCGCCGGGCAGCGACTTCGCACCCTCCGCCCTGGCGCCCCCTTCGAGAAGGGATGCATTGACCAGCAGGTCGATCGCCTTGCGCCGTGCGGCAACGGCACGGGCGATCTGATAGCGCACCCGGGAGAGCTCCGCCACGTTGCAGCAGGGCAGCGCCAGCAGGGCCTCGATCTCTCCGAGTGCCTGGAGCAGCGTGCCATCGAGTTCGTGCATATTCTCCATGGTTTAACCATAGAAGATGAGAGCAACACCGACGCCCTCGCCGGCAATTTAATCGACGTTGCCGGCCCGTTCCAGGATATGCCGGGCCTGGGCGACATGCATCGCCTCGATCATCCGGTCACGGAAGCGTTCCGCACCGCCGGTCGCCGCGGCCACCAGCGCGCGCGCCTCGGCGACCTCTTCCGCCGTCGGTGCGAACGCCGCCCGCGTGGTGGAGATCTGTCCGGGATGGATCAGCGTCTTGCCGTCGAAGCCGAGGGCCCGCCCTTCCCTGCACTCGGCGGCAAGCCCGTCGAGGTCGGCGAGCGCGTTGAACACGCCGTCCAGCGCCCAGCCATTCCCCGCTCGCGCCGCCAGCACCACCGTCTGCAACGCAAGGGACAGCCCGCCGCGCCCGGCGGCGGCCGGGATACCGAGGCTCGCCTTCAGATCGTTGGTCCCGGCGATGAGCCCCGTGACGCCGGGCTCGGCGGCAATCGCGACCGCCGCCAAAACGCCGGCCGGCGTCTCGATCATCGCCAGGATCGGCTTGCCCACGGCATCGGCGACGCGCGCTGCCGTGGCTGCGTCCTCGACCTTCGGCACCACGACCAGAGCCGCCGCCGATCGCGCGATCGCCGCCAGGTCGGGGCCATGTTCCGCGGTATCGGCCGCATTGACCCGGATCGCCGCGATCCGGTCTCCGAACCCCTCCGCCACCGCGGCCACGGCGGCTTCGCGCGCGGCATCCTTGTCCTCCGGCTTCACCGCGTCCTCGAGATCGAGGATCACCATGTCGCAATCGAGCGTGCGGGCCTTGCCAACGGCGCGCGGATTGGATGCGGGGAGGAACAAGGCGGTGCGAGGGGCGAGAGCCATGCTGGTCATGGCCCTTCTCTATGCTAGCACTACTGCCGATTGCGAGGGGAGTCGGGCGTATGGACGTGCTTTTCGTGTTTCTGGCCGGGCTGACCGTGCTGGTGCTGTTCTACCTGCTGGCCAGCGTGAAGATCGTCACCCAGGGCTATCAGTACACGATCGAGCATTTCGGCCGCTTCACCACCGTCGCGGCGCCCGGTTTCAACTTCTACCCCGCCTTCTTCTACCGTGTCGGCCGCAAGGTGAACATGATGGAGCAGGTGATCGACATTCCGGGCCAGGAGATCATCACCAAGGACAATGCGATGATCTCCACCGACGGCGTGGTGTTCTTCCAGGTGCTGGATGCCGCCAAGGCCGCCTATGAAGTGTCGGACCTGTACGTCGCGCTGCTCCAGCTGACGACGACCAACCTGCGCACGGTGATGGGCTCGATGGACCTGGACGAAACCCTGTCCAAGCGCGACGAGATCAATGCGCGGCTGCTCTCGGTGGTCGATCACGCCACCACGCCCTGGGGTGTGAAGATCACCCGCGTCGAGATCAAGGACATCCGCCCGCCGGCCGATATCGTCAACGCCATGGGCCGCCAGATGAAGGCCGAGCGCGAGAAGCGCGCCAACATTCTCGAGGCCGAAGGCGCCCGCCAGTCCGAGATCCTGCGCGCCGAGGGCCAGAAGCAGGCCCGCATCCTGGAGGCCGAAGGCCGCCGCGAATCCGCCTTCCGCGACGCCGAGGCCCGCGAGCGCGCCGCCCAGGCCGAGGCAGAGGCGACCCGGCTGGTCTCCGATGCGATCGAATCCGGCAGCAGCCAGTCGCTCAACTATTTCATCGCGCAGAAATATGTGGAGGCGGTCGGCAAGTTCGCGACCTCGCCCAACGCCAAGACGATCCTGTTCCCGGTCGAGGCGACCCAGCTGATCGGTACGCTGGGCGGCATCGGCGAACTGGCCAAGGACGCGCTGTCCGGCGGTGCCTCCAAGCCCTCCGCCCCGTCCGTGCCCCAGGCCCGGCGCCCGGGTCCGTTCGACCAGCAGGGCTGATCGCCCCGGTGGACTGGCTGCAGCATCCCGCTCTTCTATGGCTGATCGCCGCGACCGTGCTGGGCATCGCGGAGCTGATCGTGCCGGGGGTATTCCTCGTCTTCATCGCCATCGCCGCGGCGCTTACCGGGGTCGTCACGCTGCTCCTTCCCGATCTTGCGCCCGCGGGCCAGATCCTCGGCTTCATTGCCTGGTCGGCGGTGACCGTCCTGCTGGGGCGTCGCTGGTACCGCGAGTTTCCGATCGCCAGCGCCGACCCGCTGCTCAACGACCGCGTCGCCCGACTGATCGGCGATGTCGTGACCGTGGTCGAGCCGATCAGCGACCATGGCGGCCGCGTCCGCGTCGGCGATGGCGAATGGCCCGCGCGCGGACCTGACAGCCCCGCCGGTACCCGCGTGCGGATCACCGGCGCCAAGGGTACGACCCTTCTGGTCGAGCCGCTCCCGTACCTTCCCCAAGACTGAAACCAATCGAGGTCGAATTGATGCGTACCACCCGTCGCGACGTGCTGCTCGGATCGAGCGCCCTGCTGGCCACCGGCGCGGGCGCGTGGCCCGCGCTTGCCGCCGCGCCCGCCGCCGAAGCCCAGGCCCAGGCGCTGATCGATCGCGCGGCCGAGGCGCTGCTGGTGCTGAACCCGGAGGGTGCGACCGGCCTCGGCATCGACACGGGCGCGCGGGCCGCGCTCAAGCACAAGCTCGGTGATCGCACCCCGGCAGGGATCGCCAAGATGGCGGCGCATCTGAAGGCCACCCTGGCCGAGATCGAGCGGATCGACGTGAACGCGGTAAGCCCCGAGATGCGCGTCCATCTCGACGTGATCCAGACCGCCTATGCCAACGGCCTGAAGGGCATCGCCTTCCCGTACGGCGACGTCGCGGTAGGGAGCTGGCGCAACACCCCCTATGTCGTGATCCAGAATGTCGGCGCCTATATCGACATTCCGAAGACGCTCGACAGCGACCACCAGATCGCGACGCGCGACGATGCCGATGCCTATTGCGACCGGCTCCAGGCCTATGCGGGCGCGCTGGACGGCGAGACCGAGCGGCTGAAGCAGGCCGCGAGCGTCGGCGTGATCGCGCCGGACTTCCTGCTCGACAAGTGCCTCAAGCAGATCCGCCTTGCCCGCAGCGGCGATCCGGCCGAATGGGACGTGGTGACCTCGCTCGCCAAGCGCACGGCCACCATGCCCGGCGAATATGAAGCCCGTGCGGCCAGGATCGCCGCAGAGCAGGTGGGCCCCGCGCTCGACCGCCAGATCGCCGAGCTGGAAAAGCAGCGCGCCCGCGCCACCTCGGACGCCGGCGTGTGGAAGTTCAAGGACGGCGACGCCTATTATACCTGGGCGCTGAGCGCCGGTACCACCACCACGATGTCGCCTGACGAAGTGCATGCCATGGGCAAGGCCCAGCTTGCCGAGCTCCAGGCCGAGATGGACACGATCCTCAAGTCGCTCGGCTATACGCAAGGTTCGGTCGGCGCGCGGATGCGCGGGCTGGCTACCGACAAGCGCTTCGCCTTCCCCGAGAACGACGCCGGCCGCGCCGAGATCATCCAGATCCTCCAGAAGAGCATCGACGATATGCGCGGCCGGATGCCGCAGGCGTTCCACACGCTGGTGCCCGGCAATGTCGAGGTGAAGCGGATCCCGGTGGTGGAGGAAGCCGGTGCCGCCGGCGCCTATGGCGGCCCGGGCACGATCGACGGCAAGATCCCCGGTCGGCTGTGGATCAACCTGCGCTCGACCGGCATCTGGACGCGGTTCAGCCTGCCCGACCTCGCCTATCACGAAGCGATCCCCGGCCATGCCTGGCAGGGCGAGTACACGTTCAAGATGCCGCTGATCCGCTCGCTTCTCCAGTTCAACGCCTATTCGGAAGGTTGGGCGCTCTATGCCGAGCAGCTGGGCGACGAGTTGGGCGTCTACGCCGAAAACCCGGCGGCGAAGCTGGGCTATCTCCAGTCGCTGGGCTTCCGCGCGTGCCGGCTGGTGGTCGACAGCGGGCTCCACGCCAAGCGCTGGACGCGCGAACAGGCGATCCGCTGGTTCGTCGAGGCGAACGGCTCGTCGGAGGACGAGGTGCAGGGCGAGGTGGACCGGTACTGCTCCTGGCCGGGCCAGGCCTGCGGCTACAAGGTGGGCCACACCGCGATCAACCGACTGCGGACGCAAGCCAAGACCGCGCTCGGCGACCGGTTCGACTTCCGCGCGTTCAACGACGCGCTGCTGCTGGGCGGCAACGTGCCGATGACGGTGCTCGGCCATGTGATCGACCGGCACATCGCGCAGCGGAAGGCTTGAGGTGCCCTACAGCCCAAATGTCATCCCGGCCTTCGCCGGGATGGCGGCGGAAAAGGTGGGTCCGTTCCCGCCCCTCAGGCGTGGCGCCAGCGCCAGAGCAGCATCGGCCGGGCCAGTGCCAGGCCGATCAGGAAGCCGCCGATATGCGCCCAGATCGCGACGTCGATGCCACCCTGGAGGAAGGCGAAGCCCATCAGCAGATTGATGCCGATCCAGGCCGCGGCCAGCCAGGCGATATGGACCAGCTGCGCCGGGATCGGCCCGACGGCCTTGGCGCGCTGGCGGCCATAGAGCAGCGAATAGGCGCCGACCACTGCCGAACTCGCCCCGCTCGCCCCGATCATCGGCGCGGTCGACATCGGCCCTGCGAGCCACTGCGCGGCGCAGCCGACATAGGCACCGATCAGGTACAGCGTCACCATCCCCTTGGCGCCGATCGCGCGCTCGGTTTCCTGTCCGGTGAAGGCGAGCATCAGCATGTTCATGCCGAGATGGGCGAGACCGCCATGGACCAGCGCGGAGCTGAGCGGCGTCGCCCACACCGGCACCAGCGGCCCGGGCAGGAGCAGCCCGCCGGAAACGCGTGCCGGAATGAACCCTGCCGCATATTGGATCTGCGCCACGTTCGGCGCGAAATTGGCGATCAGGCTAACCGCGACCGTGACGGCGACGATCACCGTCGTGGCGCTGACCTTCCGCATCGGCTGGCTCAGATGAACTCGACCTTGGAGACGAGGTAATAGCGGTCGCCCGCCGGCACCGACACCTCGACCTCTTCGTCGACCTTGCGGCCGATCAGCGCGCGGCCGATCGGCGAATTGTACGAGATGCGGCCCTTGCTGGCATCCGCCTCGGTCTGGCCGACGATCTGGTAGGTGACCGGCTTGTCGTCCTCGTCGAGCAACGTCACCGTCGCACCGAACACGACCTTGTCGCCCGAAAGCTCGCGTGGATCGATGATCTGGGCGCGGCTCAACTTGTCCTCGATGTCGGCGATGGTCGCCTCGACCTGGCCCTGCCGCTCCTTGGCGGCATGATATTCGGCGTTTTCGGAGAGGTCGCCATGCGCGCGGGCTTCCTCGATCGCGTCCACGATCAACGGCCGCTCGGCCTTCAGCCGCTTCAGCTCCTCGCTGAGCTTCTGATAGCCTTCCGCCAGCATCGGCATCTTCTCGACGGTCGCCATAACGCCCTTGTCCTTCAATACACCCCCGGTACCGACCGTCGCCCGAAAACGACGTCCGCACACTTACATCGGTTGGGGAAATCCATCGTGCGAACGCAAATAGTAAGATGCAGGGCGAAAAACATCAAGGCGGGGGGAGGAAAACGCAAGATTTGGTTCTTCGCCGAACCTTTAGCCCCTCCTCCTCGGAGGAGGGGTTGGGGTGGAGGGATTCCAGACCATTGGTTGGTCTCGGTGAGACCCTGCCCCACCCCAAACCCCGCATCAGGTGAACAGCGCCCCGCGCTGTTCAGGCGCTGCTGGGAGCAGCGCCGACCTGATGCGCCTGAAGGGGAGGGGCTTAAGTGAGGCCCCTCACCCCCGCGTGGCGAAATACGCTTGGATCGGCTGCACCTCGAACGCCTGCGCACGCATCGCCGCGATCGCCCGCGCTGCCGCGACGCTGCCCGGTGCCGTGGTGAAATACGGCACCTTCTGCGCCAGCGCCGAGGCGCGGATGCTCATCGAGTCCTTGAGCGACTGCCAGCCCTCGGTGGTGTTGAAGATCAGCGCGACGTCGCCGTCCTGGATGCGGTCGACGATGTGCGGGCGGCCCTGGGCCACCTTGTTCACCGTCTCCACCGCGATCCCCTCGGCGGCGAGGAACTCCGCCGTGCCGCTGGTCGCGATGATCTTGAAGCCGAGATCGGCGAGGATCTTCACCCCCGGCAACACCACCGCCTTGTCGCCCTGCTTGACGCTGACGAACACCGTGCCGCCCTGCGGCAGCACCGTGCCGGCGCCGAGCTGCGACTTGGCGAAGGCGGTCGCGAAGTCCTTGTCGATGCCCATCACCTCGCCGGTCGACTTCATCTCGGGCGACAGCACCGGATCGACGCCGGGGAAGCGCGCCCAGGGGAACACCGCTTCCTTCACCGCGATATAGTCGATGTCGCGGTCGATCTTCGGCAGGTTGGCCAGCTTCTCGCCCGCCATCACCCGGCTGGCGATCTTGGCGATCGGCGCGCCGATCGCCTTGGCGACGAACGGCACCGTGCGGCTGGCGCGCGGGTTGACCTCGATCAGATAGACCTCGCCGTCCTTGACCGCGAACTGGATGTTCATCAGCCCCTTGACCTTGAGCGCGCGCGCCAGCGCCACGGTCTGGCGCTCGATCTCGGCGATGATCTCGGCGGGCAGGCTGTAGGGCGGGATCGAGCAGGCGCTGTCGCCCGAATGGACGCCGGCTTCCTCGATATGCTGGAGCACGCCCGCCACGACGACGTCGGTCCCGTCGGCGATCGCGTCCACGTCCACCTCGATCGCGTCGCGCAGATACTGGTCGATCAGCACCGGCGAGTCGCCCGAGACCTGCACCGCGGTCTGGATATAGTCGTCGAGCTGCTGGAGGCTGTCGACGATCTCCATCGCCCGGCCGCCGAGCACATAGCTCGGCCGCATCAGCACCGGATAGCCGATCCGCTCGGCCACGCGCACCGCCTCGTCACGGCTGCGGGCGATGCCGTTCATCGGCTGCTTGAGGCCCAGCTTGGCGACCAGATCGGCGAAGCGCTCGCGGTCCTCGGCCAGGTCGATCGCATCGGGGCTGGTGCCGAGGATCGGGATGCCCGCATCCTCCAGCGCCTTGGCGAGGTTGAGCGGGGTCTGGCCGCCGAACTGGACGATCACGCCGACCAGCTCGCCCTTCGACTTCTCGACCTCGAGGATCTCGAGCACGTCCTCGGCGGTCAGCGGCTCGAAATAGAGCCGGTCCGAGGTGTCATAGTCGGTGCTCACCGTTTCGGGATTGCAGTTGACCATGATCGTCTCATAGCCCGCATCGGCCAGCGCGAAGCAGGCGTGGCAGCAGCAATAGTCGAACTCGATGCCCTGCCCGATCCGGTTCGGCCCGCCGCCCAGGATCACGATCTTGCGGCGGTCGCTCGGCTCGGCCTCGTTCTCGGGTTCGCCGAAGCTCGGCGCCTCATAGGTCGAGTACATGTACGGCGTCTTCGCCTCGAACTCGGCGGCGCAGGTGTCGATCCGCTTGAACACGGGGCGCACGCCCAGCCGGTGGCGCAGCTTGCGCACCTCGGCCTCGGTCACCCCGCCCGAGATGGCGTTGGCGATCTCGCCGATCAGGCCCGAGCTACGCGCCATCGCCTCGCTGCCCGCGCGGAGATTGACCGACTTGAGCGCCAGATAGGCCAGCCTTTTGTCGCTGAAGCCCATCGCCTTGAGGCGGCGCATGCCCACCGCGTCCTGCGGCAGGCCGTTGGTCGCGACATCCTTCTCGGCGTCGAGGATCTCGGCGATCCGCTGAAGGAACCAGGGGTCGTAGCTGGTGAAGCGCTGGACCTCCTTGACGCTGAAGCCTTCGCGCATCGCCTGCGCCGCGATCAGCAGCCGGTCGGGCGAGCGCACGGTCAGCGCCGCCTCGATCACGTCGCGCGGCGCGCCGACCAGCCGGTCGACATCGTTGAAGCCGCTGAGGCCGGTTTCCAGCCCGCGCAGCGCCTTCTGGATCGATTCGTGGATCGAGCGGCCGATCGCCATCACTTCGCCGACCGACTTCATCGCCGTGCCCAGCACCGCCTCGGCGCCCTTGAACTTCTCGAAGGCGAAGCGCGGGATCTTGGTGACGACGTAGTCGATCGTCGGCTCGAAGCTCGCGGGGGTCGCGCCGGTGATGTCGTTGTCGATCTCGTCGAGCGTATAGCCAACCGCGAGCTTGGCCGCGACCTTGGCGATCGGGAAGCCGGTGGCCTTGGACGCCAGCGCCGAGGAGCGGCTGACGCGCGGGTTCATTTCGATCACGATCAGGCGGCCGTCCTTCGGATTGACCGCGAACTGCACGTTGGAACCGCCGGTCTCGACGCCGATCTCCCGGAGACACGCGATCGATGCGCTGCGCATGATCTGGTATTCCTTGTCGGTCAGCGTCAGCGCCGGTGCGACGGTGATCGAATCGCCGGTGTGCGTGCCCATCGGATCGATATTCTCGATCGAGCAGACGATGATGGCATTGTCGTTCCGATCCCGGACGACCTCCATCTCATATTCCTTCCAGCCGAGCAGCGATTCCTCGATCAGCACCTCGGTGGTCGGCGACAGGTCGAGCCCCGAGCGCACGATCGCGATGAATTCCTCGCGGTTGTACGCGATGCCGCCGCCCGAGCCGCCCATGGTGAAGCTGGGGCGGATGATCGCGGGCAGGCCGACATAGTCTAGCGCGGTCAGCGCCTCGGCCTCGGTATGCGCGATCGCCGAGCGGGCGCTTTCGAGCCCGATCTTGGTCATCGCGTCCTTGAACTTCAGCCGGTCCTCGGCCTTGTCGATCGCATCGGCATCGGCGCCGATCATCGTCACGCCGAACTTCTCCAGCGTGCCGTCGCGGAACAGCGCGAGCGCGGTGTTGAGCGCGGTCTGGCCACCCATCGTCGGCAGGACGGCGTCGGGCCGCTCCTTCTCGATGATCTTGGCGACGACCGCGGGCGTGATCGGCTCGATATAGGTCGCGTCGGCCAGCTCGGGATCGGTCATGATCGTCGCCGGGTTCGAATTGACCAGGACGATGCGATAGCCCTCTTCCTTCAGGGCCTTGATCGCCTGCGTGCCCGAATAATCGAACTCGCACGCCTGACCGATAACGATCGGCCCCGCGCCGATGACGAGGATGGAGGAGATGTCGGTGCGCTTAGGCATTATGATTGCCCCAGTAGAGGGGTTGGATTTTGATCATTAATCCAGTTCCAATATACCTGCGGAAGAAACCCATTAATAGCCTCAGATGAAACCGGAGTAATTACAAAGCTATTTGGATTTATAAATGGCTGAATACTGTTCAATAATTGATCCATGCCAGCCGACGATTTTATGTATATCGTCCCTGCGAAAAGGTTCAAATATTGATAGGTTAGCGAGTTAGACCGAACAAACTCTACAAGCCTGTGCGGCGCGGGATCCGTCATCAGCGGATCGTAGCTAAGCATATAGGTTTTATACATCGCCACCTGCCGAAGCAGCGTGATTGATTGTCAAGTTCGAGGTCATCTCGGCCGGAATCTGCTTAACACTAGAAGAATCTCCTATTTCAGGCTTCATGTGTGCAAGCATGATCTTGCGCTCTAGATGCTCCTCATTATGCAACCTATCTCGATCCACAAAGGTAAAAAATATTATTTGAAAGGCTGGAACAAACACGCCCACCGCGATCACTAAAACAAATAGTGTCGCATACTGCGGCGGAGCGTACCTTAAACCAGAAAACCCCAATAACGCGCAGAGGCTCAGAAAAAGAATTGCAGGCACAACCGCGCTACTGGTCTTTAACCGGTTCGTAATCCCGGCAAAATGACCCGATAGTTCCTTCACGCCATCATCCCCACGAACCGCTCGAACAGATAGAGGCTGTCCTGCGGGCCCGGGCTGGCTTCGGGGTGGTATTGCACGCTGAACGCCGGGCGGTCGGTGAGTTCGATGCCGGCATTGGAGCCGTCGAACAGCGACACATGCGTCTCGCGGGCATTGGCCGGCAGGCTCTCGCGCTCGACGGCGAAGCCGTGGTTCATGCTGGTGATCTCCACCGCGCCGTCTTCCAGCCGCTTGACCGGATGGTTGGCGCCGCGATGGCCCTGGAACATCTTGGTGGTCTGCGCCCCCACCGCGAGGCCGAGCAGCTGGTGGCCGAGGCAGATGCCGAACAGCGGCTTGCCGGTCTCGAGCAGCTGGCGGATCACCGGCACGGCATATTCGCCGGTCGCCGCCGGATCGCCCGGGCCGTTCGAGAGGAAGAAGCCGTCCGGATTGAACGCCATCACCTGCTCGAAGGTCGCGGTGGCGGGCAGCACGGTCACGTCCGCGCCGGCCTGCACCAGATTGCGGAAGATGTTGCGCTTCGAGCCATAGTCGATCGCGACGACCTGCGGGCGCTTGCTCTCGCCGCGGCTGGTGTCATAGCCGGCGCCGAGCTTCCACACGCCGCCTTCCCAGCCGAAATGCGTCTCGCACGACACGGTGATCGCGAGGTCCATGCCCTCCAGCCCCGGCCAGCCGCGCGCCTTCTCCAGCAGCGCGTCGAGGTCGAAATTGCCGGACTTCGAGTGCGCGATCACGCCGTTCGGCGCGCCGCCCAGCCGGATGCGGCGGGTGAGCGCGCGGGTGTCGATGCCCGACAGGCCGATCCGCTTGTGCTTCGCCATCCAGGCATCGAGATGCTCGGTGCTGCGGAAGTTCGACGGCTCGGTCACGTCCTGGCGGACGATCATGCCCAGCGCATGGGGATCGTCGGCCTCGATGTCGTCGGGGTTGGCGCCGACATTGCCGATATGCGGGAAGGTGAAATTGATGATCTGACCGGCGAAGCTCGGGTCGGTCATGATCTCCTGATAGCCGGTCATCGCGGTGTGGAAGCACACCTCGCCGACGGCATCGCCTTCGGCACCGAATCCTCGACCCCACAATATCTCGCCGCTCGCCAGAACCAGAACGCCCGTGGCTCCAACGGGCATGGACAAGGGTTTGGCGTCGGCCATTTGGGGCGGGCACTCCTGCTTTGGGTTTGCGATGTTGCTAAGGGCCGCCCGCTAGACCCCATGGGCGGGTGCGTCAATCTGTTAAGTTTTGCGGGGATCAGCTATGTCTCCGCGCTTTCCCGGACAAGATCGAGAGACCACGAATGATTCGCGACGACATCAAGGCTGCGCTGGTGACCGCCATGAAGGGCGGCGACAAGGAAACCACCGCGACCATCCGCCTGATCCAGAGCGCGATCAAGAACCGCGACATCGAAGCCCGCACCGGCGGCGCGCCGGCGGACGACGACGTGCTGGTCGTCGAGGTGCTGCAGAAGATGGTCAAGCAGCGCCGCGAATCGATCGAGATGTACGTGAAGGGCAACCGCCAGGAACTCGCCGACGCGGAAGCCGCCGAAGTGGTGGTGATCGAGCGCTTCCTGCCGACGCAGATGAGCGAAGCCGATACGGCGGCAGCGATCGAGGCGATCAAGGCCGAGCTGGGCGCGTCGGGCATGAAGGACATGGGCCGGGTGATGGCCGAGCTGAAGGCGCGCCATGCGGCGCAGCTCGACATGAGCAAGGCCAGCGCGCTGGTGAAGGCGGCGCTGTCGTAAATGGACGACGGGGACCGCTCTGCGCTCCCCCTCCCGCAGGCGGGAGGGGGCCCGGGGGGGGTGGGCCCCCGCTTCCGGCTGGACAGGCCGACCGAGCGGGCGCGCGAACTGCGGAACGATCCGACGGCAGCGGAAGAGCTGCTGTGGTCGAAGCTACGGAAGTCGCAGCTGGCCGGGCTGAAGTTCGGCCGGCAAATGCCGATCGCCGGGCATTTCGCGGACTTTGCGTGCCGCAAGGCGAAGCTCGTCGTGGAATTGGACGGTAGCCAGCATATCGAGATGAGCGCCGCCGATGCCGAGCGCACGCGGCGGATCGAGGCTGAAGGCTACCGTGTACTTCGCTTTTGGAATAATGACTTAACGTCGAACATGGAGGGCGTGTTGCAGGCAATCCTTACGGCTGCCTCGCCCAGTATGGAGCGGGGGCCCACCCCCCAGCCCCCTCCCGCTCGCGGGAGGGGGAGCAAATAGCCCCATGTCCCTCACCCCCGCCTTTCTCGACGAGCTCCGCGCCCGCACCACGCTGTCCACGCTGATCGCCAAGTCGGTGAAGCTGCAGCGCGCCGGCAAGGAGTTCCGCGCCTGCTGTCCGTTCCATAACGAGAAGACCCCCAGCTTCTACGTCAACGATGACAAGGGCTTCTACCATTGCTTCGGCTGCGGCGCGCACGGCGATGCGATCCGCTGGATGACCGACCAGCGCGGCCTGCCGTTCATCGATGCGGTGAAGGAACTGGCCCAGGCCGCCGGGCTCGACATGCCCGAGCAGGACCGCCGCGCCGCCGAAAAGGCCGAACGTGCCAAGGGCCTGCACGAGCTGATGGGCGACGCCGCGACCTGGTTCACCGATCGGCTGAACGGCATCGAGGGCGCCGAGGCGCGCGCCGTGCTCCAGCGCCGCGGGATCACGGCGGAGACCGCCCGTGCCTTCGGCCTCGGCTTCGCGCCCGATTCGCGCGGCAAGCTCAAGGAAGCGCTGAAGGCGTATGGCGACGCGATGCTGGTCGAATCCGGCATGCTGATCGCGGTCGAGGGCAAGGAGCCCTATGATCGGTTCCGCGGCCGGCTGATGATCCCGATCCGCGACGTGCGCGGGCGCACCATCGCGTTCGGCGGAAGAATCATCGGAGAAGGCGAGCCCAAGTACCTCAATTCGCCTGAAACACCGCTCTTCGACAAGGGCCGCACGCTCTACAATCTCGATCGCGCCCAGGCCGCCGCGCGCAAGGCCGACCGGGTGATCGCGGTAGAGGGCTATATGGACGTGATCGCGCTCGCCCAGGCCGGGTTCGGCGAGGTCGTCGCGCCGCTCGGCACCGCGCTGACAGAACACCAGCTGGAGCGGCTGTGGCGATTGTCCGAAGTGCCCCTGCTCTGTTTCGACGGCGATTCGGCCGGGCAGAAGGCCGCACTCCGCGCCGCCCACCGCGCGCTGCCGATGCTCGCCCCGGGCCGCAGCCTGGCCTTCGTGACGCTGCCCCAGGGGCTCGATCCGGACGATCTGGTCCGCGCGCAGGGCCCGGCCGCGTTCGAGGCCCTGCTGGCCAAGCCCGAGCCGCTGGTCGATCGGCTATGGGCAAGCGAGGTTGCGGCAGGCCCGCTCGACACGCCCGAGCAGCGCGCGGGCCTCAAGCGCCGCCTGACGGAACTTGCCGAACAGATTCAGGATCCGAACGTAAAGCACGAGTATATCGCCGAATTTCGTGCGCGTGCCGATCTGCAGTTCGGCCGCGGTCCGCGCGAGTTCCGCAAGGACCAGCGCGGGGCCGCCCCTGCCCGCCAGCAGCCACGCGGCACCCGCAACGCCCGCGGCGGCTGGCAGCCGCCCGAAGCCCCGCCCTCGCATCTGATCAAGGGCGTGCAGGCGAGCGGGCTCGATCCCATATTGGCACGCGCGGTGCTCGCCGGGCTGATCCGCCATCCGGTCGAGATCGCCCGCCACATGGAGATACTGGGGAGTCTGCGGAGTGCCTCGGGCGCGCTCGGCCGGCTATTCGAAGCCGTTGTCGAGGTCGCCCTTACCAATCCCGGCCTGCGTCAACTTGATAGCGAGGATTTCCTCACCATATTGGCCCGGTCCGGTTTCGATTCAGTGGCAAGCGAGTTGCTTCGCGCAGATACGCTCCCCTTCTCCTTCACGCGGCCCGCGGCCGACGTGGCGAAGGCGCGCGAGGATCTGGGCGAGGCGATCGCGGTGATGGCGGCACAGCCCGCCGTCGATGTGGCGCTCGCCGAGGCGACCGCCGCCCTGATGCGCGACGGGACCGAGGAAGCGTTCGCCCGCCAGGTGGCGCTTTCGCGGCAACGGCAGGAGCTTTTGGATCGGCTTGCCAATCTGATGCTTGCGGAAGACGGCGAATTTGAGGAATAGAGGCGGTGTAAAATTGCCGCCATCTGAGTTTCGAGGGATTTGATGGCGAAGGCGAACATGGCAGACGTCACCGACACGAGCGACACGAGTGACGCGCCGCTGATCGATCTGAACGAAGGTTCGATCAAGAAGCTGGTCGCGCGTGCGAAAAAGCGCGGCTACATCACCGTCGACCAGCTCAACGAGATGCTGCCGCAGGACCAGATGTCCTCGGAGCAGATCGAGGACGTGATGGCCGCGCTCAACGACATGGGCATCAACGTCGTCGAGAACGAAGACGCCGGCGAGGACGCCGAGTCCGAGGACGATTCGGCCGACGACGCCGAAACCGCGGACAGCAGCGACGATTCGGCGCCCGCCTTCGAGATTGCGAAGAAGAAGGAAACCGTCGATCGCACCGACGATCCGGTGCGCATGTACCTGCGCGAGATGGGCGCCGTGGAGCTGCTCAGCCGCGAGGGCGAAATCGCGATCGCCAAGCGCATCGAAGCCGGCCGCGACACGATGATCCTGGGGCTTTGCGAGTCGCCGATCACCTTCAACGCGATCATCGGCTGGTCGACCGCGCTCAACGAAGGCACGATGCAGCTGCGCGAGATCCTCGATCTCGATGCCATGCTCTCCAAGGGTCCGTCGGCCGAACAGGTCGAGGGCGCCGAGGACGACAATGGCGAGATCAGCGAATCGAGCACCGGCCCGAGCTTCAAGGAAGAGGAAGAGCCCGAGGAAGTAGCGTCCGACGAGGATGACGAGCTGACCGAACGCCGCGCCCGCCGCCCCTCGGACGACGAAGAGGAGGACAACACCCTCTCGCTCGCCCAGATGGAAGAGCAGCTCAAGCCCCAGGCGCTCGAGAAGTTCGCCAACATCACCGCGATCTACAAGAAGTTCAGCAAGGTCCAGCAGCAGCGGCTCGACACCATGTCGGCCGGCGAGGACTTCCCGGCCGCCGAGGAAAAGAAGTACAACAAGCTCCGCGAGGAACTCACCGCCGAGGTGGAGAGCGTCCAGTTCCACCAGGCGAAGATCGAATATCTCGTCGACCAGCTCTACAGCTTCAACCGGCGCCTGACGGCACTGGGCGGCCAGATGCTGCGTCTCGCCGAGCGCCACAAGGTCAGCCGCAAGGACTTCCTCGATCGCTATGTCGATCACGAGCTGGACGAGAACTGGCTGCCGTCGGTCGTCGGCATCGACAAGAAGTGGAAGAACTTCGTCGAGAACGAGAGCAGCTCGGTCGATCGCATCCGCACCGAGATGAGCGAGATCGCCCAACAGACGGGCATGACGCTCACCGAGTTCCGCCGCATCGTCAACATGGTGCAGAAGGGCGAGCGCGAGGCGCGTATCGCGAAGAAGGAGATGGTCGAGGCCAATCTCCGCCTCGTGATCTCGATCGCCAAGAAGTACACCAATCGCGGCCTGCAGTTCCTGGACCTCATCCAGGAGGGCAATATCGGCCTGATGAAGGCGGTGGATAAGTTCGAATATCGCCGCGGCTACAAGTTCAGCACCTATGCGACCTGGTGGATCCGTCAGGCGATCACCCGCTCGATCGCCGATCAGGCCCGCACCATCCGTATTCCGGTGCACATGATCGAGACGATCAACAAGCTGGTCCGCACCAGCCGCCAGTTCCTCCACGAGCAGGGCCGCGAGCCCACGCCCGAGGAAATGGCCGAGCGCCTGAGCATGCCGCTCGAAAAGGTGCGCAAGGTGATGAAGATCGCGAAGGAGCCGATCTCCCTCGAAACGCCGATCGGCGACGAGGAAGACAGCCACCTGGGCGACTTCATCGAGGACAAGAACGCGATCATTCCCGTGGACGCGGCGATCCAGGCGAACCTCAAGGAAACGGTCACCCGCGTCCTGGCGAGCCTCACCCCGCGCGAGGAGCGGGTGCTGCGCATGCGCTTCGGCATCGGCATGAACACCGATCATACGCTGGAAGAAGTCGGCCAGCAATTCTCGGTGACGCGCGAACGTATCCGCCAGATCGAGGCGAAGGCGCTGCGCAAGCTGAAGCACCCGAGCCGCAGCCGCAAGATGCGCAGCTTCCTCGACCAGTAAGCGCGCGCGACCTATCCAGACGGAAGACGGCTCCGGCACCTGCCGGGGCCGTTTTTCTTTGAGATATCGTTACGAGGATGAAAACAGCCTCTTTTCAAGATTAATTTCGCTGTAACCATCTTTCTATGCGCTTCGGTATATTCCCGAATGCAAAGGTCTTCCTGCCAGTCCGCTGCCGACGGCGCTGCCCAGAGGAAGAAGGTCATGCTCTTCGAAACCGCTCAGCTCGAACCCTTCTCGGGTGCTTGGGGATCGATGGGCGCGCTCGCGGGGACGGACGGGAGCGCACTGCATCCGCATCTGCGCGCGCTGCGTGCCGGCGCCCTGCCCCACCGCGATCTTGCGGACGCGGTGCATCACATCGCCCGGCTCCACGGCCGCCATCCTGGCCTGATCGACTATGCGACCGCGCATGCCCGCCGCCCGGTGGAATGCGACTGGATTGAAGCCGCGGCCGAGGCCTTCGTCGCCGAACGCGCCTATCTGGTGCGGCTGGTGGCCGCTGCCGGCCCCCTGCCAAGCACCCCTGGTCATGCGGAGAGCGAGGCCGCCGCCGCCGCGCAGCGCCACGCGCTAGACATGCTTGCCCAATCCGATCGCGCGGGCTGCGCAACCGGCGCGGCGGTGGCGCTGGCGATCGACTGGGTCTCGATCCGATCGGTGCTCGATCGCGCCGCGACCAGCTTCGGACTCGATGCCCTGCCCGCCCGTCTGCCCATCCCCGAGGAGACGGTGAGCGTTGTCGATGCGCTCGCCCGCGAGCCCGCACACGAACGCGCGATGCTGTTCGGCGCCCAGCAGGTCTTCGCCCAGCATCGCGGGCTGTGGGACCTGCTCGAAGCGCGTGCGAGCGCCCGCAGACGGGGCTGACCTGCCCCTCGGGATGGGTTGCATCCCGCCACTGTTCGGCCCACCTTGCGGTCATGCGCTTCGAAGGCACCCAGAGCTATGTCGCGACCGCTGACCTGAAGATCGCGGTCAATGCCGCGGTCACGCTGCGGCGTCCCCTCCTCGTCAAGGGCGAGCCCGGCACCGGCAAGACCGTGCTGGCGACGGAAATCGCGAAGGCGGTGAACGCGCCGCTGATCGAATGGAACGTCAAGTCGACGACCAAGGCGCAGCAGGGCCTGTACGAATATGACGCGGTGGCGCGGCTTCGCGACGGCCAGCTCGGCGATCCGCGCGTGCACGACATCGGCAACTATATCCGCAAGGGCAAGCTCTGGGAGGCGTTCACCAGCCCCGTCCTGCCCGTGCTGCTGATCGACGAGATCGACAAGGCCGATATCGAGTTCCCGAACGATCTGCTCCAGGAACTCGATCGCATGGAGTTCCATGTCTACGAGACCGGCGAGAATGTCCGCGCGGTTGAACGGCCGATCGTCGTGATCACCTCGAACAACGAGAAGGAACTGCCCGACGCGTTCCTGCGCCGCTGCTTCTTCCACTATATCAAGTTCCCCGACCGCGAGACGATGCAGGCGATCGTCGACGTCCACTTTCCGGGCATCCAGAAGCTGCTGGTCAGCCGCGCAATGGACCTGTTCTACGAGATTCGCGAGGTGCCCGGCCTAAAGAAGAAGCCGTCGACCAGCGAGCTGCTCGACTGGTTGAAGCTGCTCCTACACGAGGACATGCCGCTGGAGGTGCTCCAGTCGCGCGATCCCACCAAGGCGATCCCGCCGCTCCACGGCGCGTTGCTCAAGAACGAGCAGGACGTCATGCTGTTCGAGCGGCTCGCCTTCATGGCCCGGCGGCAGAAATGATGCGCCGAGCTGCCCACCTCCGGCGGTCAACGTAATGGACGCTGTCTCCGCGCCGGGCGTAGATTAGCCGCATGTTCCTCGCCTTTCTCGACGAACTGCGCGCCGCCGGCATTCCTGCCAGCCTGAAGGAACATCTGCTGCTGCTCGAGGCGCTCGACGCCCAGGTGATCGAGCCGACCCCCGAGGCCTTCTATTTCCTCGCCCGCGCCACCTATGTGAAGGACGAGGGGCTGCTCGACCGGTTCGACCAGGTCTTCGCCAAGGTGTTTCGGGGGATCGCGAGCAACACCGGCGTCGCGCCGGCCGAGATTCCCGACGAATGGCTCCGCGCGATCGCCGAGAAGTATCTGACCGAGGAGGAAAAGGCGCAGGTCGAGGCGCTCGGTTCGTGGGAAAAGCTGATGGAGACGCTCCAGCAGCGGCTCGCCGAGCAGCACGAGCGCCACCAGGGCGGCAGCAAGTGGATCGGCACCGGCGGCACCTCGCCCTTCGGCAATGGCGGCTACAACCCCGAGGGCGTGCGGATCGGCGGCGAAGGCAAGCATCAGCGCGCGGTGAAGCTGTGGGAGGCGCGCGACTTCCGCAACCTCGATTCCACCCGCGAGCTCGGCACCCGCAACATCAAGGTCGCGCTCCGCCGCCTCCGCCGCTTTGCCCGCGAAGGTGCCGCCGAAGAGCTGGACATCGACGGCACGATCGCCGGCACTGCCCGCCAGGGCTGGCTCGACGTGAAGATGCGCCCCGAGCGGCACAATGCGGTGAAGCTGCTGCTCTTCCTCGATGTCGGCGGATCGATGGACCCGTTCGTCAAGCTCTGCGAGGAGCTGTTCTCGGCGGCGACCAGCGAGTTCAAGAACCTGGAATTCTTCTACTTTCACAACTGCCTCTACGAAGGCGTGTGGAAGGACAATCGCCGCCGCTTTACCGAGCGTACCCGTACCGCCGACATTCTCCACAAATACGGCCCGGACTATAAGGTGATCTTCGTCGGCGATGCGTCGATGAGCCCGTATGAGATTACCCATGTCGGCGGATCGATCGAGCATATGAACGAGGAGGCCGGCGCCATCTGGCTGCAGCGGGTGACCGATACCTGGCCCGCCACCGTGTGGCTCAACGTCCTGCCCGAGGCGCAATGGGGCTATTCGCACTCGGTGACGATGATCCGCGAGCTAATGCGTGACCGCATGTTTCCGCTGACGATTGCGGGGATCGATGCGGCGATGCGCGAGTTGAGTCGAAAGCGATGAGTACGATCCGCGACATGCTCTACCGTTGGCGCCGGCGCTGGTTCGGCAGCTACACGATCGCCGATCCCCGGCCTCTGGCGGAGGCCGCGCCCTACACCTTTTTCCTGCCCAGCGAGAACGAACTGCTCGCGCTGCGGCCCGGCGACCTGGTGAAGCTGATCTTCCAGTCGACCCCGGTGTCCCGCGCCTATGCGGCGGAGCGGATGTGGGTACGCGTCACCCGGATGGAGGGTGAGCGGCTCTGGGGCGAACTCGACAACGAGCCGCTCGACATGCCCCAGCTGCGCGCCGGCCGCGCCGTCGCCCTTCGTCGCGGCGACGTGATCGACCTGCGCTGGGGCGACAATCATCCCGTGCGGCCGCCCTCCGCCCCCGCCCGCCGCCATTATGGCGCGCGCTGCCTGGTCGACGCCTGCGTGCTGGAGGATCGCGCCGCAGTCCATTACCTTTACCGCGAACTGCCGCTGCCGCCGATCGGGGCGGACGAGCCCGATAGCGGCTGGCGTATCCGTGGCGATTATCGCGGGCTGGAGGATGAAGCGATCGGGGCCCGCCCGGTCGAATGCGTTTCGCTCGGCAGCGTGCTCAATGTCGACGACAGCTGGGTGCATCTGATCGACGCACCGACCGGCTCCGCCTTTGTCCGGAACTGGGATACCGACATGTTCGAGCCGCAATCGGCCGAAGCCGACTGATCAGTCGACGCTCGAACGGCGTCCGATCAGCGCCCCGTCCAGCGTCTGTCGAACGGCGGCGTCGACGCCCGGCATCCCGCAGCTGCCCGCTAGGCGTTGCAGGTGCAGCGCCGCCCCCGCCCAGTGCGCGGCATCGCCTTCCTTGCCCGAGACGTCCGCGGCGCGACGCATGCTTTCCAGGAACGCGCGCTGCAGCTCCGCGATCAGCGCAGGATCCTGCTCCACCGCGGTGGCCAGGCTCGTATCGAAAACGGCGTGATCGTACAGCATGGCCGCATGCCTAGCACCGAAACGTTAACCATTCGTTCCTCGCGACTTGGTCCGGGCGGCAAAGCTGGTACAGTGGCCGGATGACTGGGGGATCCACCGCCGAATCCGCTGCGACATCCGAACCGCTGCGCGCCGAACCGCCTGTGCTGTCGGAAAGCCTGGTTGTCGATCCGCCGACACATGCTGCGTTCGCGGACGAGGAGCCGGCTGCCTCGCCCACGGCGTGGATCGCGCCGCTGGTCGCGATCCTGGCGGGCGTGGGTGCCACCTACGCCATGGCGGCACTGGCGGTACCGGCCTGGCAGGATACGACGAGCGACCTCGTTCGGGTCCAGCTGCTTGCCGCCTTGTGCGTCCCCGGCGGCGTGGTGGCGCTGCTCTATCTCGTATTGGTGCGCACCAGCCATGCCGAGGCGCGCCGCTATGCCGATACCGCGCGCGCGATGCAGGAGGCCGCCGTCGCGCTGGAGGCCCGCACCGCCGCGCTCACCGAGCGTCTGCTTGCCCAGCGCGCCGCGCTTGCGGAGCAGGAAACCAGTCTTTCGGTTCTGAGCGACGCCGCCGCCGAGCGGCTCGCCCACGCCGCTGCCGGTGCCCAGCGCCAGTCGGAGACGATCACCACCAGCACCCAGCGCCTGAGCGAAGCAGCAGGCGCCGCCGAGCACAGCGTCGCGGTGATTCTGGCGTCGCTGCCCAAGGCGCATGACGAGATGCGCGGGTTGGCGGAGCGGGTCGATGCCGCCGGTCTCCAGGCCGGGCAGACCGCCGCCGCGCTCGATACCCAGCTAAGCGCGCTGGCCGAGCGCGGGCGCGAGGCGGATCGTCTCGCCGGCGGCGCCGCCGAACGACTCGCCGCCCATATCGCCCGGATGGAAGCGACCAGCGAGGCGGCGAGCAGCCGGCTCGAGCAGGTCACCGACCAGATGTCGACCCAGGTCGATGCGGTGCTCGAGCGCGCCGCCGCGGCGGTCGACCAGTCCCGCCAGAGCATCGCCGCCCAGGGCGAAGCGATGCTCGCGATGCTCGGCACGAACCAGGCGGCACTCGAACGGGCCGGCGAGGACAGCAGCACCGCCATGGCGCAGCGCATGGGCCTGATCGAGGATGCCATCATCCGCATCTCGGCCCGGCTGAGCGAGGAGCAGCGCCGCAGCGACGCGCTGTTCGCCCGGCTTTCCGAAGGTGCCAGCGAGTTCGATCGCGAGCTTGAGGTGCTCCACGCCGCCGGCACCCGCCGCACCGAGGCGCTGGCAACCGCCATCCACAGTCTTCATCAGTCGATGGACGGCATGACCCAATCGATGCGGACCGGCGAGGCCACGGCACGCACGGTGATCGCCACCTCGGAGGACCTGCTGACCGCGCTCGATGCCGCCGCACGCGAGATCGACGAGACGATGCCAGGTGCGCTCGAGCGGCTGGACGGCCGGATCGACGCGACCCGCAAGCGCATCGCCGCCTCAAAGCTCGAGCTTCTCGGCCTGGTCACCGCCGCCGAATCCACCCATGACGCGGTGGAGGGCATCGCCGCTGCGGTCACCCGGCAGCAGGCGATCCTCGACAAGGGGCGTGCGGCGCTCGCGGAGACGCTGATCACTGCCACCGAACAGGCCGCGACGCTCAGCCAGGCGGTCGACGCCGCGATCCTCCACGCGAAGAGCTTCACCAGCGATGCCGCGCCGGATCTGATCGAAACGCTGATCCGGGTGCGCGACAGCGCCAACAAGGCGGCGGACCATGCCCGCGAGGCGATCGACGGCATCGTGCCGGCGG
>NZ_AGFU01000062.1 GCF_000226955.1 Sphingomonas elodea ATCC 31461 | reverse complement strand
GTCCCAGGGGACGGTGTTGGGGGGCGTTGCTTCCTGCATGGGCTGTAGCGGGACACAAGGTTCTGCGTTTTTGGGACACAAGGTTTTGCGCAACTCTTAGCGCCCGGCAAGAGCCGTTTTAGAGCCCCCTCAGAACCGGCCCTTCGTGCGCAGGTAAGCGTCTGGGTCGAGCCCCATCAGCGCGATGATCCGCTGATCCGCTGTAGAAAGGTCATAGCTGACCGGAGCAACCGAAGAGGCAGCGGCGCTATCGTCCTGTCGTCTAGCTGCCTCGCTGGTCCGCGCGTACGCCGCCGGATCAAGGCCCATGAGACTGATGATGTGGAGATCGGTCGACCGAAGCCCAGCGCGGGTGGGCGCCCTGGTCATTTGTGCGGCCTGAAGGGCCGCAAGCCCGACTAGGTTCGGGGCATTGGTGAGACCAGCTCGTAGGATGGCCGTGATCGTTCCGTCCCGCCGATGTTGAATGACAGGGGAGATGCTTGAATACTGCCGATCCTCCATCATGGCGTGCCCTCGCCGCGTCCACTCTACCCGCCCCCAGATGCCGTCGTGGCGACCTTGAAGTTCGACAATCCACCCACAGGCTGGCGCGGGTCGGCCCTCCGGGACCGCCAGATCTGTCGAATGGTTCTCGTCAATCACCAGCTTACCGACACGCATGGATGTGACCACCACGCTTTGGGCGTCGCTCAGTCGATAGGGGCCTCGACCGTCGGTCGTGCGGATGTTGCCGGCCGGAAGCAGGTGAACCCACATTGGAGCGGGAGCGGCACCTGCGGTTGCTGCGTGTGTCGATCGCAAGGACATCATCCAATCACGAGGTTCGCGCTAGCTGAAGCAGTTTCGCCGCGTCAGTGGCGGAGACGCTTTTTGCCAGGAGCGCATTGTTTTTCTTCAGCTCGGCCAAAATCTCGTCGTTCTGTGCGATCAGCCTCGAATTCTGATCGTTATTCTCATCGAGCGACTGATTGGTTTGCGTCAGCGCGGGATCGCTGGCGCGCTGCTGTGCGTCCTTGATCGCGCTGTTCTGCCTCGCGATCTCCGCGCGGGCTTGGTCGATGATCGCGCTACGATCTGCGGCGAAACCGCTCGTCGTGCCGTACACGTCCTTCGAAACGCTGTTCAGCTGCTCATAGAGGCTGGCCAGCTTGTCAGTGGCGCCATCGACACCGGCTTGAACGTCCGCCTGGGCCTTGGTGATCGAGTCGAGCAATGCCGACCGGCGATCAACCGCAGAGCCTTCGAACAGCGACCCGGAGGTCATTTCCTCGACCAGGCGCTTCAGCGACCCGACCTGCTGATCCATCAGCTTGTCCGTCAGCGCTGCGCGTTCCTTCGCGTTCGCTGCCTCCACCTTGACGATGTCGAAGCCGTATTGCCGGGCGATCCGGAGACGATCCGCCGCTTCCTTCTCGTAGCTCTTGAACGCCTTGGTCAGCTGTCCGCTGACACCGCCCAGAAGGTCTTCAAGGTTGCCGACCTTCAATGCCTCCTGGAGCGCCTTGTCGATGTCAGGCGAGGAACTCAGCGCCTTCTGCACCGCGCCGGACAGTCCCTTGATCGCGCCATCGGAAATGGCGTTTGCGATGGCCGCTCGAACCGCGCCCTCGGCATCATTGTTGTCAAACTTCAGGACCCCGTCGCGGTCGCCATATTTCCCGCCGACGCTGGTGCCGCCCGAGGGATCGACCCGATAGCTGTCCTTGTACTTGTTGATGCTAACCGCGAAGCTGCCGATGTCAGCGCCGAGCGTGCTGGCGATCTTGCTCAGCGCCCCCTGGACGCTGCCGGCGAGGTTGCCGAGATCCGTCTTCACCTCGGCCGAGTTGCCGCTGACGTTGGCCTTCTGGTCGACACCCGTGATCTGCGCCGACCCGCGCGGCGTCGACTTGAACAGGTTGCCGACCAGGCCGCCAAGCACCGAACCGATGATGTCGCCGCCGGGGATCGGTATGAAGCTGCCGATGGCGCCGCCGATCTGGGCACCGGTGCCGCTCATCTTGATGCCGAGAGCATTCCCCAGGCCGGCCACCATCGAGCCGGTCGCTGCACCGGACAGGCCCTTCGTGATGTTGTCGCCTGCGAACTTCCCGATCTGGCCGCCGATTTTCTTCGCGGTTTCCTTGTCGGTCAGGACGCCCGCGATCGACGTCGAGATGCCCCCGATCGCCTTCGCAATCAGGGTGTCCGGCGTCATCGCCTCCTTGCGCTTGCCGGTGACAACGATCGCGGGATTGAGGTTCGCGGCAATGGCATCGCCGATCTTGGTGCCGATCTGGACCGTCCCGGCGGCGCCAGCGCCGGAGCCGACTGCGCCTGCGGCCGACGATGCAGAGCGCGCCAGGCTGTCCAGTGCCTGCGTCGTGCGACCAGTGGAAGCGGTGACCTGGTCAACCGCTGCCGCCATCTTGGCCGACGCATCCTTGACGATCGTTGTCCCGTCCACCTCGTCCTTCAGGTCGCGGAACATGTTCGAGAAGATGTCGTCGAACAGCTTCTGCCCCTTGAGCGTGGCGAAGGTATCGAGGATCTTGCCAGGGGCTTTGATCAGCTGCCCAAGGTCCCCTCGCACGAAAGCCTGGGTTGCGTCCCGGACGGTGCCTTCGATCGAGCTAAGGGCGTCGACGTATTTCTGCGTATTCTGGCGAAGGATGTCGACCTCGCGCTGCTGCGCGCGAAGCCCCTGGACGGATGCGAGGATCGCATCCTTCTGGTCCTGACGTAGGGGGCGAAGGTTCTTCTCCAGCGAATATATCGTCCGGAGCGCCTCGGCCTGGTCGGTCTGGCCCCGTGCCTGGAGCTGGAGGATTGCGAGGGACTGCTGCTGCCCGATGATAAAGTCGTTGTATGGCCGAACCAGGCCTGCTTCGATTTTGCCCTTCGCCTCGTCGAGCCGCTTTCCGAATGCGTCGAAGTCGGCCTGATCGATCAAGCCGGCGGAGAGCATCCCCTTCTTCTTGCCGAGGATGCCATCCAGCGCCCCAATCGCCTTGGCAGCCTTGTCGGCGAGAGTCTCCGGTGCTGCGAACGCCTCCCCGATCGAACGCAGCAGGCCCGTCTCCACGGTCTGCTTTGCATCCTTGGCGCTGACGATCAGCGCCTCGAAGTTCGGCGGCTTTTTCCGGCTGAGATCGTCGATCAGGTCATCGAGCTGGCGGACGGCCTTGTCTGCTTGCTGCACAGCAGGCGGCGTCTGGCTGAACGCTTCCGTGATCGAGGCGATGCGATCGGCGGTATCGCGGCCGAACTCGTCGAGCGATGCCGTGGACTTCGGCTTCTTCGGCTTGGCGGAGCTGTACGGCTTGAGCGGAGCGGCCACCCCCTTGCCGTCGAGCGCATCGATCGCCAGGCGCGCGGCCTTCTGATCATTCTGCGCCTGAGGCAGCGTGTAGAGCTGTTCCTTCAGCTCAATGATCTTCTGGGCCGAATAGTCCGCCAGTTGTCCGGCCTGGGCCATCGCATCGACCCGCTGCCGGATCTGGGTCGCGTTGAGATTGCCCGCAAGCACATCATCGCGCAGCGCCCGTAGCGGCGCCGCCTGGACGCCTACCTGCTTTGCTTGATTGAATTGCGCCTGAGCGGCCGAGTTGAACTCGCTCCGCTGTCCGAAGCCCCCCGCGATCGCGACGCTCTGCGCGCCGTACGTCTCGCCCGCGATGCCCTTGATCTTCTCGCGCGCCTTGCCCTCGGCCTGCTGCCCGCTCAGCAGCATCGCCTCCGCCTGGAGGCGGATCATCTCGCGCAGTTCTACATTCTGGGTTTTGAACTTGCCGGTGTTCAGGTCGATGACCTTGCCGAGCAAGGATTGGGCGTTGCCGAAGGAATCGGCCGACTTGGCGGCCTTCTCCAGGTTGTCACTCAGCTCGTCGGCCTGCTTCCCGGCATCCAGCAGTTGCAGGATGAAAGGGCCGAGCACCATGCCGGCGGCGAGCACGATCGAGCCCCAGGGCGAGCCGAGGAACGCGGCGGTGCGCCCGATCGCGCCCTTCACGCCCATCTGCTCGACAGCCATCGCGGTCTGACCGGCCTGGACGGAGAAGGCGCGAAGCACGCTCTCTGCCGTCAGTCCCGACATCGAGACCATCAAGCTCATGTCCTGGAACTGCTGGCCGAGCATGCGCGCGCCCAGCGCCTGCTCGCCCATGCTGCGGACATTGCCGCCACCGGCGCGTTCAACCCGTTCCTGCGCCTGCACGACGCCCAGCTTTGCGGCTGCCAGGCTCCCCTCGGCCGACGCCAGCGCCCGAGCGGCGGCCTGCTGCTCGGTCGCGCTGGCGGTCGCGGCCTGCGCGGCGCGCTCCTGCGCCTGCGCCCACGCCAGCGCCGCTGCTTCCAGCTTCTTCTCGGCGATTGTCAGCTGCTGCGCTTCGCGGCTCAATCCGGACACGCTGCCGGTGAGCTGCTGAACGGTGAGGCCCGCTCGCTCCAGCTCAGCGGCCACCGTGTCGGCCGCCGCGCCCGCCTTGCGCAGCTCGGCGCCAAGCGACTCGGTCGCGGTTTCGGCGACCGCCTCGGCTGCGCCCAGGTCCTTTGCCGCAACCCCGGTCTTGTTCATGTCGAGCTGGAGATCGCGGAGCGCCTTCTGGGCGCCCTCGGTGTCACCGGTGATGATCAGGCCGGTTCGCAGCGTCATCTGGATGCGCCTTGAGCTGCTGGAATGCGGACGACGCGCGGACCATAGGCCGCAACTAAGGCTTGTGCGACCTCACGCCCGGTCCACAGGACGATGGGATGGTCCTCGTGATCAACGGTTAACAGGTTGACCCATTTCCCCCCGAGAGCGGATACCAGCACGTCAGCAGCTCTTGCACCTACCGCGCCGCGAAGCTCGCACAGGGCAATATCGACCAGCGCGCCGCCATCCTTCAATCTTCGGATCAGACCATCCACGCCCTGCTCGGTCATGCCGAGCCGGACAGCGACTTTCGCGACACTGAGACCGTCGGCTAGGAAATGCGCCGCGCGAAGCTCCCTCATCAGCGGAACTCGGATTATGTCTGGAGAGAAGCGCGCGGACAATTTGCGCGCTGCTGACAGGCCAATCACTTGCGACAATTCCTGTCGTTCGGTGACGCGGGCAGGCACATAAAGGCGGGTTCCGCCGAATGCGTTCGCAAGGGCTACCGCCGCTTCCGCCCCGATCAGATGAACGATTTCGGCTTCGAGCCCATCACTGCCCATATCGCGCCCTTTGAACGCCACGGCGGATAGATCCCTCCACGTCGCACGATCCCAGCACGTAAGGCGCTACACGGTGAAAAGTCCGTGCAGCACCGACTGGGACAAGTTCGATCACAGCTGCACCGCAGAGCGGGCAGCCTGGAGGTCGGTCGAAATACGCTCTCTCTCTGCGCGGAGCTCGCGTAGTTCCTCTTCGATTTGGCGGATCTTGAACGCACGGTCTGCGCCGCGGATGCCGTCGCGCGCGGCCGGGCAGAGTTCGTCTATCAGCTTCGGCAGCTCCAGCGCGATGCGGTGCCGGAGGAAATAAGTCAGGATCGTGAGGTTCAGCGGCGGAGACGTTTCACCACGAAGAGAGCGGGTCATCAGCGCCTGCTGATCGGGCTTTTCCGGCTCCAGCAGGAGAATATTCATCGACCTGCCTAGGGCAACGGCCTTTGCGCTCCCTTCACCGACATAGGTGTCATTCAGGCGCGTCCGAAGCTGTTCAGAGAACGTGTCCTCCACCCGCTCCAGCTCACCAAGGAAAACCGCGACGATATCGTCAGTGTGCGGATCGGCTCGGAAGATCGCGCGATGCTCCTCCTCCTTTGCCTCGATCTTGGCGTCTACATCCGCCAGTTTGGCACGCGCAGCCTCAACGACACTCGCGAAGCCTGCAATTGCTTCAGAAATCTGCATAATGATGCCCCGAGTTGAGTTGCGCATCCGCAGCGCCGTTCGGAAAGGACAGGCGGGCGGTGCCGTGGATGCGCTGGTCAGGTATGGGGCTGGTCGTGCGCATTCTCGCCCTGACGGGCGTCAGGGCTGATTGTGCGCGGTGTCGAATAAGTCGAGCTGGTCAGCATCAATAGCGCCCAGCAGGCGATAGACGTGGCGCTCGGAATAGCCTGTTTCGATCGCAATCTGGGGAATTGTCAATGCCGTCCCCCGGCGCAGCTCGACCACGCGCGCGCGGCGGGTCGGCTGCTTGGGCACGCTGAGGCGACTGCCAGCGAACCACTGGACAAGCCGATCGGCGGCATCATCGCCCAGGAGAACGCGCAGCGGATGATGCTCGCCGATCAGCCGGGGGACATAGAGGGTCGTACCGCCGAACCGCCGCGCGAGAAGATGCGCAGCATCATGGCCGAGCGCGGTCACCAGCTCGGCCATGGCTTCTTCGCCAGCGACGGGGCGCGGCGCCTTCACCGACGCCGGCCGACGCCGAGCTTGGCGCGCAGTGCCACCACATGGTTGCAGCTGAGGCCGACCTGGGCAGCGATCTGCTTGACCGGAAGGCCGGCACGACTGAGGCGGCCGACTTCCTCTAGTCGCTCGGCCGCGAGCCCGGCGCGAGATATGTCCTTGCCGGCGATAAGGGCAGCAGCGCGCTCGGCGCCGATCGCCGTGGCGAACACGGCCTCGGCGGAAGCTGGCGGCTGAGCCACAGCTTCCGCCGCTCGCTCAGCGCTGGCCGCGCGCGCCTTCGCTACGCGGGCAAGGATTGAACGACCGCGCGTCACTGCCGCAACATCCGGCCGATGGTCGAGCTGGCCTCGTTAAGGCGGTCGACCTTCGCCCCGGTCTTTTCGAGATACGCCAGCAGGGCGGCGCAGGTGCCGTAGAGGCGATCCTGATCCCCCTCCTCGAACGAACCGATCAGCTTCTCCTGCATGAGAAGGACGATGTGGCCGACATGGTAGAAGGCGAGATCGATATCCGTGGCGAGGGCCTCGATTTCCGAGGCGATGTCAGTGCGGGGGGCATCTTTGACGAAGAGGTCGTTGATGTGGGCCATTTCGAAGGCTCCTGTGTGCGGGGCTTCAATTCAGAATGGAGGGGAGACGCGACCCGTGCGGGATCACGGCGAAGCGCTGGCGTCCCTGATCCTTTCGGCCAGCTCGGCGGCTGCGCTTTCCAGCCGCTTGGTCGACCAGTCGGCGCGATCGGCTGCGATCGGGCCGCGCGCGGGCGCTCCGACAGCGGCGAGCCGCGCGAGCTGGGCAGCGACCAGGCGGTCTTTCAGCACCCGGATGCGTTCGGCGCTGGGCACGCGCGCCGGGACCGCCTGGTCCCAGCCGTTCCGATCCGCGATCGCCTTCAAGGCTTCGATCAGGCGAAAGCCCTGCCGTTCATCCGCCCACTGGAGACGGTCGACGTGCAGCTGCCGCCGGCCGAACGCCTCCAGCGCCTTTTCCGAAGGGTCGGTGATCGCGCCGAGCTGGTAGAGCGAGATCCACATGGCGCGCGCCTTGCGAGCTACGGCGCTGCCGGCAGGCGCGCGGCGCATCACCGCTGGGCCGCTGCGAAAGCCCATCCGCTCGAATTCGGCGAGGACCTGGAGGAGCTGGCCCGCGTCGCAATCCTTGGCGCTGGACGCGCCAGTGATGCGGACCAGCAGCGCCCGATAATCATCCTCGGCGATGCCGATCGCCTTGCGGCCGATATGCACCTTCGCCAGCAGCACGCGCCGCTGTTCCGCCGCCGCCTTGGGCGCTGTGTTGTCGACTACAACCTCAATCATGACTGCGGCCCTCCGAGGTGTTGGGGGGCGCGGCGTGCCTCGAATGCCCCGTTAAGAGGCTTTAAGAGGGTGTAAGAGGTGCATCTGCGCGGTTTTGCGGGGTTGGGTACCGAAAGCGTTCCGGCGACGCTCTGGGCGTTCGTGGTGCTGATCATGGCAGCGGCTCCAGCAAGAGGAACAGGCATCCGCAGACCGACAGGACGCCCGCCAGCGTCAGTGCGCCGGCAAGGTCGAGTGCGACGCGGTGAAGCGGTCGCTCGGCGCGCAGCACGCGCCAGGCGCGGTGTGCGGTCGCGCGCATCACGCCACCCCAACCTTGGTGTGGCGCTGCTTGGCCGCGTCCCGGAGGTGCGCCAGCGTTAACGGCTCGCCTGCGCCCATCGCGCCCATCAGCGCGATTTCGAGCGTGTTGGTCACTTCCCGGAGTGCGCCGGGCAGCGCGGCCATGCGCGACAGAAACGTCTTCTGATCGGCGTCCTTGATGCCCCAGGCGGCGAACAGCGCGTCCAGGTCACCCACCATCGGCACCGCCTGGACGTGCTTGTAGGAGAAGCGCGACGAGACCTGCGCCAGCGCGCTTTTTCGGCTTTCGATATGGCCGACGACGGTTTCGTTGCCCAGGAGGGCGATGCCCACGCCGGTGCGATCGTGCCAGCCGCGCAATTCGTTGATCGCCTTGTCCGTCAGCTCCTGTGCTTCGTCGATGATCAGCAGGCCCTTCTTGCCGCGCACATGCGCCTTGATCTTGCGGGAGAGTTGCTGCGGGCTGCCCTTGATCTCGCCCAGGCCGATCGCCTCGCCGACTTCGATCGCCATCGTGGCGACGCCCGAGGTCGAGGGTGACATGGTCGCGAGCCAGACATTCGGATCGGACGCGGCGAAGCGCTCGGCCGTCCGCGTCTTGCCGATGCCGGGACCGGTGACGATCAGCACGATCTTGCCCGACTGCGCCCAGCGCAGCAGCTGCGTCAGCCGCGTTGCCGTCGCGGTTTCATACCACTCCGGAACAGTCGGCACGTCGGCCGCGATCTCGGCCTGAGTGGCCAGGCGATCGCGATAGGCCATTACCTTTGTGGCGACGGCCTGATTGTTGCCGCCATACTTTCCAGTGGAGAACAGCGACAGCGTCGAGGACGCAACATCGGTCAGCTTGCCGAGCTGCGGCCAGCTCAGCTGTTCCTCGGCCTTGTGTTCGTTCAGCCAGGCGCGGGCCTCGGCTTCGGTCGTGCTGTTGTCGACTACCACTTCCATGATACGTGTCTCCTTGCTCCTTGCAGTGGGGCGGACGGCCGCGCGGGCTTCGAAATCGGCGCGGCCGTTCTTCATTCGACCACCCGGAACCGGCGCTCGACGGCGGCGGCGAAGTGGTCGGTGAAGTCAGGGGCAACAGGCTCGGCGACGGCCTGCTGAATGGGCTTGAGGGCGGCGGCGGTCTGGCCGCGATGGCGTACCGGCCGAACGACAGCGGCCTCCGGGACGGGCGCCGGGTGCGAAGGCTCGGCCAACAGCTCGGCCAGTTGGTCGGTGCGCAGCAGCTCGGCGGCTTCCTCGGCCGCGCGGACCTTACGGCGGACATCGGCCTCCAGCTTGCCGCGCCGTTCCGCACCAGCCTTGTCGAAGAACCCGGTCGCCGCGATCACCGGCGCAACGCCGAAATACTCGCCTGTCCGGCGATACACATGCACTTCGCCGTGCAGATTGTCGGGGTCGAAGCGGAGCGTGACGGGCTGTCCCGCCAGTTCGATCATCTCCGGCGACCAATAGGTGTTCCCGGCCAGGGTGACCGACCCATTGTCGCGGTTGCAGCGGCGATCCTCTGCCATCAGCAGCGCACGGCGCAGCTGCTCGGGCGTGGCGCGACCGATCGGCGACACCGCGTAGGACGCGGCGAATGCCAAGTCGAAGCTCGTTCCCTTGGCAGCCTCGGTGCGACGGCCTTCCCGCGCGTTGTGCGCTGCGATCTGGCGCGCCACATGCGCGCGGAATTCGGCGATCGGGATGGCGCGCTCGCGATAGTTCTCCGGCTTCGCGTCCGGCTTGTTGCCGGTGTAGGCGCCGGAGACGGCAGGGTGCTTGGCGATGTCTTCGCACAGGTCGCGCCAGGCACGTTCGATCGGCTTGGAGGAACCGCGGTACGGCAGCGTCCAGTGCACGCGGATCGATAGCGCGGTCAGGACGCCCGTGGCATCCGTGTCCTTGATCTTGAACCGGAAGCGGGTGAGCGCGCCGCCCGTCAGTGCCTTGGACGCGAAGGCGCGACCATTATCCATCACCGCTTCGCAGGGGATGCCGTAGTCGCGGAACAGGTCCGCGAACGCCATCCGCGTCAGCAGCGTGCTTTCCGTCTCACCGATCCGGTGGGCCAGCAGCTTGCGCGAGAATACGTCCTGCAAGCCGACCATCACCGGCCGGCCGATCCGGCCGTCTTCCCACTGGACGAACACGTCGAAGGTGTGGCCGTCGACATTGACCGCCTGCATCGCGTGAAGGTCTGCGATCGTGCGGCGCATCGGCGGCACCGTGCGGCGCAGCGCCTCTCGCCCATCACGCTTCGACTTCTTCAGGTCCGTGCCGATCTCGCGCTCCAGCCGGCGCTGAAGCGTCTTGGCGGCGGGCAGTTCGATGCCGCGCGGGCGTGCATAGCCCTCGACCAGGCGGCGATAGCAGGCGGAAAAACTCGGCTTCTCGGGACGCAGATAGTCGGTTTTCAGAATGCGCCAGGCGTCGGCGTCTATCTCGACTTCCTTGCCGCCGCCTTTGTACTGCGGAGCGAGGAAAGGGAGGCGATTGGCGTTCGGGATGCCCGCCACATCCGCAAACCAGGCGACGACGGCGCGTGGTGACACGCCATGCGCGTTCGCGGCAAGCGCGATGGCTGCCGTTTTTCCGGTCCCCGACCGCACATTCGCTTCGACCTCTAAAAGAATGCGAAGGCGTTGCTCAGCGCGTGCCTTAGTGGCGCAGCTCTGCGCATCGAACCACGCCCAGCGATCGGCAAACTGACAAGACGTATCGTCGTTCACTGGCTCGGGAAGGGGCGAAGCCCACGCCATGCGATTGAACAAAACCTGTTGCGCTTCCGGCGGAAGGACGCTGGCATGAAACTCGGTGCCACCGCCCCGCCCGGCGCGGCGGCGTGCCAGCGGCGTTCCATCGGCTGCCATACGATGCGCCCAGCCTTCAGCGGCGGCCCGATCGTTGACCCTGCGCTTGCTGTCCGGGACACCTGGGAGGCCCAGCTCGGCGAACTCGGCCGCCGTGTACCACTGCTTGCCCCCAGGCTGCGTCACTTGGGCCACCTTCCAACGAGTTGTTCAAGGAAGCTCGTCCGCGCATTCATCGCGATCAGCGCCAGCTGACCTTCGAGGTGGATATGGTCGCGGAGCGCGTGGAGTGTTGCGTCGTGGGGAACTTCCCGGCGTCCCGTCACGATGAACAACACGTCCGCTCCGGCGCTAGCGAACCGCGCCAGAGCGTTCGCGTCCGGCACTTCGTCGCCAGCTTCCCACTGACCCCAGACATGTGCTGATACGCCCGCCTGACCGGCCAGCGCCTCGACGGACAGGGCCATGCGCTCGCGCTCGGTGCGCATGCGGCCCGCGACGGTGCTATTGTCGGTAGCGAGCCGGATCGTCACGGGAGAAGCCCCCGCTTCTTGAAGCCGACAACCATGTCGTTCGCCATGGACGGTGTGATGTTGTCGACGAGCCATTCGACATGTGCTTGACGCGCCGAGATCGGCATTTTCGCCCAGGTGTTAACCATGACGTTGCCAAGTTTGTCCGCGTCGATACGGCTGCCTTTGCTTTCCGCGAGACCGGCGGCAGCGAGGACCTGATCCATCGATCCCCAGTCGGGACGCGACAGGATCGTCTCGGCTGCCGTCCGGCGAGCGGTCTCGTTCAGCGACGCCAGCCGCATCATCGCGGACAGGCTTTCCCCCAGCGGGTGGAAGTTCAGGGCCTCCGCGAGATCGGGGAGGCCTTCGACGATATGGCGATAGACGCGCGTGTAGCGTTCAAGTGTGGGGACAGAGCAGCCCATCGCCGCCGCCGCCCGATCTCGCCAACCCGATGCGTCCATCATCGTGATGGACGCATCCCATCGCGCGCGCGCGGCCCGCACCTGGGAAGGCTCGCCGACGTGTCCCGGATGGTCGTTCGCCTCTTCCAGGCGCGCACGCTCGATCATAAGGATTGCGCGCTCGATCGGCCGGCGCTCGGAATGGTCGAGGTTTTCCGACAGCTCCAGCTTGCGCAACGTGAGTTCGGTTGCGCCGGCCTCCGCGACCTGAATTGCGTCGATCGTCGTCAGCCCGGCCAGCGCGGCGCCACGCATCCGGTGCAAGCCCGCCACCAGCGTCCAGGGCAGCTTCGCAGCGTTGCCATTGCGCTTCACATGAATGGGGTCGTGCTGGCCTTCGGCCGCGATGCTGGCGCCGAGGCGCGCGGCATGCTCGGGATTGTAGAAGCCGATACGAGGGCCAACCGCGATGCTGGCGATTGGCAGCCCCATGATGGCGCGACGGTCCGTCATGCTGCGGCGGCGGCCTTGATCGCCTCGGCGATCGTCATGCCGTCTGCGACGATGATGCCGTCCTTGAGGCCGAGGGCGACTGCCACCTTGTGCGCGTCGCCGTGGGCACCCTTCAGCCTACCGTCGAGTACCCCGCGCACAACCACGGTCGACACGCCGAGATCGGCCGCGACATCGGCCGCCGTCTTCCCGATGCGAGACAAACGTGACCTAGCCTCTTCCAGATGGGCTTTGGTTGTCATATGATCCTCCACAATGGTAGCCATATGGCAACCTTGTGGTGTACGTATGACTTCCCGTCAAGATGGAAAGGGATTCGTTTGTCGATCTCGGCTAGGCTGAAGGAAGAGCGGCAGCGGCTCGGCTTGTCGCAGACAGCCTTCGCCGATCTCGCGGGCGCTACGAAAAGCGCTCAGATTAAGTGGGAGCGTGGGACTTCCGCACCGACTGCGCCAGCTCTGTCGGCTTGGGCCGAAGCGGGGGCGGATGTGCTTTTCATCCTCACTGGACGTCGGACGGTCGACCCTGACACCGGACCCGAAAAGCAAGTCCTTGACGATCTGAACGAGGTCCGACGCAATATCATCGAGCCGGGGCGGCAACGGATGCCAGGCGAAAAGGAAGCAGACACCGAGGCACGTGTCCTGAAGGCGTCTGAGCGCCAGCTTCTGGCCATTCTGCGTTACGACGCGCAGCTTGTGACACCGGATATAATTGCCGAGACCGAGCACCTTCTCGACATTGTGCAGAACCCCGCCTCGCTGGCCCTCTACCGAGCGGCAGATCTTGCGCAGCTGCGAGCCAAGCGACGTGAGATGCGAGAACGACTGGCCAGGTGGTTCGACAGGTCCCGATACGAGCCGAGGGAAGCGGTGCTGCAAACCATGGCGACGATCGTGATGGAATATGCAGTGCCGACGAAGCTCGTCATCGAACTCGTCCAGGACATCTACGATGACGTGAACAATCAACGAGGCATGAACCTCGGTTGAAGATCTCGGGGCGGGCGCAGCTTCTCACCGCATGGTGAGACCGCCCCCGCGCGAACGTCCGGAACGTCACCGGTTATCGGCCGGCAGCCACGATGCGCGGCCTCGCCAAATTGATAGAATGGCGCCGATTTGCCTTCAAGTCGGCCACGGTGGCAGTGTGATGGCCTTCCTGCGCGGAGAGTGAAGCATGACCACCCGAACCACGACGTATCTGGTCTGCACCTGCGGTCACCGTGGCGTCCTGCGGACGGCGGAGAACGATCAGCCCTACTCGAAGGAATGGTTCAACCGGACGGTGGAAGGCTTCATCGACAACGACGAAGGGTTCAGCTTCAGGCAATTGACCTGCCGCGCGTGCGGCCGACACGGGGAAGTCAGCGCGACGGAAAAACCGCCCACTTCCGCCTGATCTGAGGCGTGGCAAATAGGCGGAGATCAGCCGGAAAGTGTAGCAATATCAATAAGTGCCCACTTCTAGCCCCTCCGCAATCGGCGTTTTTGCCCGAAAAATTGAATCGAGGCGTTTTTCCATGCAGTGGGAGCTGTCCCGCGTTCCGAAGAAACGACGGAAAACCGCCACTCAGAGGCTTCTCAGAGGCGCTTTAGCCCCCGCTGAGAGATGCGGTCAAAAACGCCCCAGAAGTGGGCGGGTTGGCCGTTTTGCCCACTTTACGCAGAACCAGCTATCGGTGCCCGCGAGCCCCCGCCGAAGGCGAGAAAATCCCGGATTTCCGCCATTCTCACCCGCAAAATTCCGGGTAATCTAACGAAATCCCGGAATTCAATTCTCTGGAAGAACCTCGTGTCCCCTTACATGGGCTCAACCGGCGGCACGCAGCCGCTCCTCCTGCTGCTGG
>NZ_AGFU01000063.1 GCF_000226955.1 Sphingomonas elodea ATCC 31461 | reverse complement strand
ATATCGGTCTCGGCATTCCTGCTGACCCGCTCTTCCGATCTCCGGCATTGGTGGTCAGGATGAGGATGGTGTTGCGGAAGTCGACGGTCTTGCCGTGGTGATCGGTCAGCTTGCCGTTGTCCATCACTTGCAAGAGGATGTTGAACAGGTCCGGATGCGCCTTCTCGATCTCGTCGAGCAGCAGCACCGAATGCGGGTTCTGGTCGACCGCGTCGGTCAGCAGGCCGCCCTGGTCATAGCCGACATAGCCCGGAGGCGCGCCGATCAGCCGGCTGACCGAGTGGCGCTCCATGTACTCGGACATGTCGAAGCGCTGGAGCGGGATGCCGAGCAGGTTGGCCAGCTGCTTCGCCACCTCGGTCTTGCCGACGCCCGTCGGGCCCGAGAACAGATAGTTGCCGATCGGCTTGTCCGGATCGCGCAGGCCCGCACGGCTCAGCTTGATCGCCGAGGACAGGACCTCGATCGCCTTGTCCTGACCGAACACGACGCGCTTCAGATCCTGCTCGATATTGGCGAGCACCTTGGTGTCGTCCGACGAGACGGTCTTCGGTGGGATGCGCGCCATGGTCGCGATGACCTGCTCGATCTCCTTGGGGGTGATGACCTTCTTGCGCTTGGACGGCGCCACCAGCATCTGCATCGCGCCGACTTCGTCGATCACGTCGATCGCCTTGTCCGGCAGCTTGCGGTCGTTGATGTAGCGCGCCGACAGCTCGACCGCCGACTTGATCGCGTCGGGGGTGTACTTCACCGAATGGTGCTGCTCGAACGCCGAGCGCAGGCCGGCCAGGATCTTCACCGTATCCTCGACCGACGGTTCGTTGACGTCGATCTTCTGGAAACGGCGCAGCAGCGCGCGGTCCTTCTCGAAGTGGTTGCGGAATTCCTTGTAGGTGGTCGAGCCGATGCAGCGGATCGAGCCGCCGGACAGTGCGGGTTTCAGCAGGTTCGACGCATCCATCGCGCCGCCGCTCGTCGCGCCCGCGCCGATCACGGTGTGGATCTCGTCGATGAACAGCACCGCGTGGGGCAGCTTCTCCAGCTCCGAGACGACCTGCTTCAGGCGCTCCTCGAAGTCGCCGCGATAGCGGGTGCCGGCAAGCAGCGCGCCCATGTCTAGCGAGTAGATCACCGCTTCCTTGAGCACGTCGGGCACTTCACCCTCGACGATCTTGCGCGCCAGGCCCTCGGCGATGGCGGTCTTGCCGACGCCGGGATCGCCCACATAGAGCGGATTGTTCTTGCTGCGCCGGCACAGGATCTGGACGGTGCGGTCGACCTCGGCCGCGCGGCCGATCAGCGGATCGACCTTGCCGATCTTCGCCTTCTCGTTGAGGTCGACGGTGAATTGCTTGAGCGCGCTCTCACCCTTGCCCGTCTTCGCCTCCTGCTTGTTCGACTTGTCTTCCTCGGCAGCGCCCTTGGGGGTGCTCGCCTCGGTGGGCGTGGTGCCGCCCTTGCCGACGCCGTGGCTGATGAAGCTGACGGCATCGAGCCGGCTCATGTCCTGCTGCTGCAGGAAATAGACCGCATAGCTCTCGCGCTCGCTGAACAGCGCGACCAGCACGTTGGCGCCGGTCACTTCGTCGCGGCCCGAGGACTGGACGTGCAGGATCGCGCGCTGGACGACGCGCTGGAACCCGCTGGTCGGGGAGGGATCGGTGGCGTTTTCCACCTTCAGCGCTTCCAGCTCGGTATCGAGATAATGCGCGACGGTGGTTTTCAGTTCGCCCAGGTCCACCCCGCACGCGCCCATTACCTTCGAGGCATGTTCGTCGTCGATCAGCGCGAGCAGCAGATGCTCGAGCGTTGCATATTCGTGCCGGCGCGAGGACGCAGCCTCGAGCGCCTTGTGGAGGGTGGCTTCGAGAGCGGAGGCGAAACTAGGCATTCGGATACAACTCCAGTCGGGCCGAAAGGGTGCTGAGCCCGTCTTCCCCTATGTCGGGAGTGGCAGGCCCCGCATCAAGCGCTGCGGCCCCGCACCGGAGGATCGTGGCGTATCGCCCCAATTCCGGTGCCTTGACGCTCATCTCTTAAATAGAGCGTCAGCGCTTGCACGATGGTGAACGGCGCGTTGAATCTTTTCTCGACATCGGACGATTTCGGTTTCGAGGAGCTGGATTCGCGCTTCGAGTTCGGCCACCGAAAAGGGGTCGAGGTCCTGCCCGGCCAGCTTGCCTGCGAGATCGTCGGATCGACGGGGAAGATTTTCGTCGGCGTCCATGCGACGAAACGTTGACCCTGAGGGGGGCGATGTCAATAAGGCGCCGGAGTTCCCCTTAGTCCAAAAAGCGACGAACCGAATGATCGCAGCCGAGAAAATGCTGGCCATCGACCCTGATGCGCCGGGCGGCCCCGAAGTACTTGTCCCCGTCGAGCGACCGATCCCCGAGCCGGGGGCGGGCGAGGTGCTGGTGCGAGTCGCGGCGGCCGGCGTGAACCGGCCGGAGGTGCTGCAGCGCCAGGGCAAATATCCGCCGCCGCCGGGGGCGCCATCGATCCTGGGCATGGAGATCGCCGGCGCGGTGGTCGCGCTCGGTGAAGGTGTCGACGAATCGCTGCTCGGCAAGCCGGTCTGCGCGCTGATCGCGGGGGGCGCCTATGCCGAATATGCGGTCGCACCCGCCGGTCAGTGCCTGGAGGTACCCGCGGCGCTGAGCATGGTCGAAGCGGCCGCGCTGCCGGAGACGCTGTTCACCGTCTGGTCGAACCTGTTCGATCGCGGCTGGGCGCAGCCGGGGGAGACCGTGCTGGTCCATGGCGGCACCAGCGGCATCGGCACCATGGCGATCACGCTGGCCAAGCTGTTCGGGCTGACCATCCTGGTTACCGCCGGATCGGACGCGAAATGCGCGGCGGCGCGCGACCTCGGCGCGGACCTCGCGATCAACTACAAGACCCAGGACTTCGTCGAGGAAGTGAAGGCGTTTACCGGCGGCAAGGGCGTGGAGATCGTGATCGACATGGTCGGCGGCGACTATGTCGCGCGCAACCTCCAGTGCCTGGCCGAGGACGGCCGCCATGTGTCGATCGCGGTGCAGGGCGGGGCGACGGCGACGATTCCCGTATGGGACGTGATGCGACGGCGCCTGACGCTCACCGGCTCCACGTTGCGGCCCCGCTCGGTGGAATTCAAGTCGCTCCTCGCCGACGAACTGCGCCGGAACGTCTGGCCGCTGGTCGAGGAGGGCAAGCTCAAGCCGATCATCGATCGGACCTACACCTTGGCCGAGGCGCCCGCAGCGCATCGCCGGATGGAGGCGGGCGAGCATGTCGGCAAGATCGTCCTGACGATCGGCGACCAGCCCGCCTGACGCCGGTTCAGGCGGCGCGGCGCTGCCCGGCCAGTGCCTCGCGCGCCAACGGCTCCAGCACCTGCTCCTGATGGGCGATGCGACGTTCGACCATCCGCAGCACCTGCTGCACGGCGGCGCGATAGCCCTGGAGATCGGCGCGGATCGCCGGGAGCGGCCACGCTGCGGTATGTGCCACCATCAGGTCGCGCCATTCGCGGTCCTGCAGCAGCGCGCGCCGCGCCATGGCGTGGTGGACGCCGTCGTCGCTCTCCAGCAACGTGGCCAGCAATTGTCGTTCCTTGGCGGTGCGAAGCGCAGAAAGCGCCCGATCGGCGGCGTCGCGCGCCTCGGTCAGCGCTGCGGCCGTCAGGGTGGAGCGCGCGAGCGGCACGAGCGCGTGAACGGCCGTCAGAAGGTCTTGGGTACAGGTTGCAAGCGACAGGTTTGGCATCAGGTTCCTTCCTGTTCGCATTTTAGCCGCGTTTCGGGCCGCGGGTGGTTGTTGTGCGGATGAAATGAGGGGCGGACGCGCGGCGTCGTCCTACACCGTGTTCCGGCCATGGACTGTGACAATTGCATGAAATCCGGAGGATTCGTTTTGTAACAATGCTGCGGCATAGACGAGTCTCTGCACTGGGGTAGCTGCACGGGGACTTGGGGCATGGCCACAATTACCAGGCTTTCGTTCGATGTCGCGGGTCTCGCGGACTTCCACGCGGCAACGCCGACCATTCCGGAGCGTCCGATCGACAGGCGGCGCAAATATCGCGCGATCTGGATTTCGGACGTCCACCTCGGTACGCGGGGCTGCAATGCCGAAATGCTGATCGACTTTCTCGACCATGTCGACAGCGATATCATGTATCTGGTGGGTGATATCATCGACGGCTGGGCGATGAAGAAGCGCTTCTACTGGCCCGCCACGCACAATGACATCGTCTGGCGCGTGCTGAAGCGGGCGAAGCGCGGGACCGAGATCATCTATATTCCCGGCAATCATGACGAGATGTTCCGCCAATTCACGGGGCTCGACTTTGGCGGGGTGAAGATCAAGCGCCAGGCGATCCATACGACCGCCGACGGTCGCCGCCTCCTGGTGCTGCACGGGGACGAGTTCGACGCGATCACCCTGTCGCACCGTTGGCTCGCCCATCTCGGCGATGCGGCCTACGAGATGATGATGACGCTCAACCGCTGGCTGAACCGGGTGCGCCGCTGGATGGGCCTGCCCTATTGGTCGCTGAGCAAATACGCCAAGCAGAAGGTGAAGAACGCGGTGTCCTTCATCTCCAAGTTTGAAGAGATCGTCGCGCGCGAGGCCGGTGCCCGGGGCGTGGACGGCGTGATCGCGGGGCATATCCACAAGGCAGAGATCCGCGCCATCGACGGCATCGCATATTATAACGACGGCGATTGGGTAGAGGGTTGCACGGCGCTGGTGGAGCAGTACGACGGGTCCATGGAAATTCTCCACTGGGCCGACGAAATGGCAGCGCGCGAATCGCCGCCGGAGTCCGAGGCCAGACTGGCGGCGGCGTGACGGTAGCGACGGAGATCGAAGCCGTGCGTATCGCCATCGTGACCGATGCCTGGGAGCCCCAGGTCAACGGGGTCGTCCGCACGCTCCAGTCGGTGCGGCGGGTGCTGGAGAGCCAGGGCCATCAGGTGCTGGTCGTCTCGCCCGACAAATTCTATTCGCTGCCCTGCCCGACCTATCCGGAAATCCGGCTGGCGATCACCAGCGTCGCAGCCGTCGGCGCGATGCTGGAGGACTTCGCCCCCAACGCGATCCATCTGGCGACCGAAGGACCGCTCTGCGTCGCGGCGCGGCGCTGGTGCCTGCGCCAGAAGCGCCCCTTCACCACCGCCTACCACACCCAGTTCCCGGACTATGTCTCCGCGCGCTCGGGGGTGCCGGCCGAGTGGATCTGGCGCTATATCCGCTGGTTCCACACGCCGAGTGCCACGATCCTCGCCTCCACCGCGTCGATCCGCCAGTCGCTGGTCGACCATGGCCTGCCACAGGTACGGCACTGGGGGCGCGGCGTGGACCTGGGCCATTTCCATCCCGGCATCGCCCCGCACCCGCAGATGACGGGGCTCGCCGGGCCGGTGATGCTCTATGTGGGCCGGGTGGCAGTCGAGAAGAACCTGGAAGCGTTTCTCAGCGTCGATCGCCCCGGTACCAAGGTGGTGGTGGGCGACGGCCCGGCGCGGGCGATGCTGGAAGCCAAATATCCGGAGGCGATGTTCCTCGGCGCCCAGTTCGGCGAGGATCTTGCCGCCGCCTATGCCGCGGCGGACGTGTTCGTCTTCCCCAGCCGCACCGATACCTTCGGCTTGGTGATGATCGAGGCGCTGGCCTGTGGCACGCCGGTCGCCGCCTACCCGGTCACCGGTCCGGTGGACGTGCTGACGCCCGAGACGGGGGTGATGAACGAGGATCTGGGCTTGGCGATCGACCAGGCGCTCACCCTCGATCGCGCCGTCTGCGCCGCTTATGGCCGCAGCTTCACCTGGGAGGCGAGTGCGCGGCAGTTCCTCACCGCGCTGGTGCCGATCGGCTGCGACAAGGCTGCCGCCTGAATCGCGGAAACGCTTGCCCAAGCGGGCAAGCTCCCCTACATCAAGACCATGTGTGGCCGCCCGTGATGGGCGGCCCTTATTGTTTCAAGTTCCGGAGATCCACCGTGGCCCAGCCGCTGATGCCGCACGCGACCGCCTCCTGGCTGGTCGACAACACGTCGCTGTCGTTCGAACAGATCGCCGAATTCTGCGGGCTCCACATCCTCGAAGTGCAGGCGATCGCCGACGATACCGCCGCTACCAAGCTCACCGGCCGAGATCCGGTGCGCGCGCACGAACTGACGATGGACGAGATCGAGAAGGGCCAGAAGGACCCGAACTACGTCCTCAAGATGCAGAAGGGCCCGGAGCAGGTCCGCCGCACCAAGGGCCCGCGCTACACGCCGGTCTCGAAGCGACAGGACAAGCCGGACGGCATCGCCTGGATCCTGCGCAACCATCCGGAAGTGTCGGACGGCGCGATCGGCAAGCTGATCGGCACCACCCGCACCACCATCGCGGCGATCCGCGACCGCACCCACTGGAACATCGGCAACATCGTACCGAAGGATCCGGTGACGCTTGGCCTGTGTTCGCAGCGCGAACTGGATGCGCTGGTCGCCAAGGCTGCCAAGGCCGCCGGCATCGAGGCGCCGACCGACACCCGCCTCGAGGGCGACCGCGAGGCCCTGATCGAGCAGCTGCGCGCCGAGCGCTACGCGGCCAGCCATGTGCAGGAGGCCGGAAGCGCCCCCATCGAGCATACGGCGGAGAGCCTGTTCAAGCATTGAGATCGCCTTCCCGGGCGTCAACGAGCGGGCCTCGGCGCAATAGCGCCGGGGCCCGTTCTGTTTCTTGGGGAAGCTTTGCGGCGGCGCTGCGCTCGGCTAGACCGGCACTGGGGCGGGGCCCCCGAGGAGGAGGATCGCCATGTGTGACGAGCATACCGCAGCCGACAATGATCGTGTGGCAGGCGGGATTACCCGCCGCGGCTTCACCGCTGCTGCCGCCGCGACGGGCATGATGGCGATCCTGCCGAGCCCCGCCAATGCCGCGACCGTCAAGGGCCGCGACGTGACGATCAAAACCGCGGACGGGACGGCCGACGCCTATTTCGTCGCGCCTGCCAGCGGCAAGCACCCAGCGGTGCTGGTCTGGCCGGACATCATGGGGCTGCGTCCCGCCTTCCGGCAGATGGCCGATCGGCTCGCCCAGTCCGGCTATGCGGTGCTGACCGTCAACCAGTTCTACCGCTCGACCAAGGCGCCGTTCCTCAAGCCCGGCCAGTCGTTCGACCAGCCCGACGTGCGCGCGATGATCATGCCGTGGCGCGATCCGCTGACCCCCACGGCGATTACCGCCGACGCGAAGACGTTCGCCGCGTTCCTCGATGCCCAGCCCGAGGTGGATACCAGACGCGGCATGGGCAGCACCGGCTATTGCATGGGCGGGCCGTTCGTCTTCCGGACCGCCGCCGCGTTGCCGGGCCGGGTGAAGGCGGGCGGCAGCTTCCACGGTGCGCCGCTGGTCACCGATGCGCCCGACAGCCCGCACCGGCTCGTGCCGCAGATGCAGGGGCGGTACCTGCTCGCCGTCGCCGAGAATGACGATGCCCGTGCGCCGGGCGACAAGGAGGCGCTGCGCACTGCCTTTGTCGCCGCCAAGGTGCCTGCCGAGATCGAGGTCTATGCCGGGGCGATGCATGGCTGGTGCCCGCCCGACAGCCGGGCCTACAACGCGGCGCAGGCCGATCGTGCGTGGGATCGATTGCTCGCAACTTTCGGCAGCCTCTAGGGAATTGACCTGCCATCGGTTTCGTGTTCCCCTCGTGTTCTCCGGCAATCGAGGCGGGGGTAAGAGGGGTATGCGGGCATGACGGATGAACTGATACTCTACACCAACCCGCAATCGCGCGGACGGATCGTGCGATGGATGCTGGAGGAGGTAGGCGCCACCTACCGCGTCGACGTGCTCGATTATGCCACGACGATGAAGGGCGAAGCGTATCTGGCGATCAACCCGATGGGGAAGGTGCCGGCGATCGTCCATGGCGGCAAGGTCGTCACCGAATGCGCCGCGATCTGCGCCTATCTTGCCGATGCGTACTCCGATGCCGGGCTGGCGCCGCTGCCGGAGGAGCGGGCGGACTATTATCGCTGGATGTTCTATGCGGCGGGTCCGGTCGAGCAGGCGGCGACCAATCAGGCCGCGGCTTTCGTGGCGGGCGAGGACAAGAGCCGTATGTTCGGCTACGGAACCTATGACCTGGTCGTCGAGGTGCTGGACGGCCTGCTCTCGTCGCGGCCCTATGCGGCCGGCGTGCGCTTCACCGCGGCGGACGTCTATCTCGGTTCGCAGATCGGCTGGCTGACGATGTTCGGCATGCTGCCCAAGCGGGACTCGTTCATGGCCTATGTCGAGCGCGTGCAGAGCCGCGAGGCGTACAAGCGCGCCTGGGCGATGGACGATGCGCTCGTCGCCGAACTGCAGCCGGCGGCCGAACCGGTTTGATCCGCACGCCCCGCTCGCCGATGCTGTCAGGGTGAGCGGTACAGCGAAGTTCAGACGCCGAGGGTCGTCGAGGCCGAACGTCCTTCCCGCGAAGGCGGGGAGGACGAGTGTCTTCTGGCGGAGCGCCGGCGCATGAGCGGGCCTTCCGGGCCGGGCGGCGCTGTCGGGATCGAAAAAGCGGCGTCGACACCGCAAAGCTGGATCGCCAATGCCGGGCGCTATCCGCCCCGACTGATCGACGCGGCTCTGGCGCTGCACGACAATCAGTTGCACGTCGCCGAACCGCTGCTCCGCGCGCACCTCAAGGGCGATCCGTTCGACGTGGCGGCGATCCGCATGTTCGCGGAGCTGGCGGGGCGGATCGGCCGCTATCGCGACGCGGAGTCGCTGCTCCGCCGCGCGGTGGAACTGGCGCCGGGCTTCACGCCGGCACGGGCGAACTTGGCGCTGGTGCTGTATCGGCTGAATCGCCCGGTGGAAGCGCTGGCCGAGCTCGACCGGGTGCTGGCGGACGAGCCGGACAATCCCACCCACACCAACCTGCAGGCGGCGGTCAATGCCAGGCTCGGCGACTTCGATTCGGCGATCGGGCTGTACGAGCGCGTGCTGGAACAGGCGCCGAACCAGCCGCGGGTATGGATGAGCTATGGCCACATGCTCAAGACGGTGGGGCGCCAGGCCGATGCGATCGCGGCCTATCGCCGATCGATCGCGCTGATGCCGGCGCTGGGCGAGGCGTGGTGGAGTCTCGCCAACCTCAAGACCGTCCGCTTCGATGATGCCGATCTCGCCGCGATGGAGGCGGCGCTCGCTGGCACGGCGCTGGCGGAGGAAGACCGCTTCCACCTCGATTTCGCGCTCGGCAAGGCGCTGGAGGAGCGGGGGCAGGCGGCGCTGGCCTTTGCCCATTACGCCGCCGGCAATGCCCTGCGCCGCCGGTCCCTCCGCTACGAGGCAGAGGATACCACCCGGCTGGTCGATGCGCATGTCGCGCACCTCACCCCCGAACTGCTCGCCGCCCGCGCAGGGCAGGGCTGCAGCGCGCCGGACCCGATCTTCATCCTCGGCATGCCGCGCGCCGGATCGACGCTGGTCGAGCAGATTCTCGCGAGCGACAGTCAGGTCGAAGGCACCGCCGAACTCGCCGACCTGCCGGTGCTCGCCCGCGACACCGCCGGCTATCCCGCCGGGCTTGCTGCGCTGGACGGCGACCAGCTCCGCGCGCTGGGCGAGGCCTATCTGCGGCGCACGCGCATCCAGCGCCGTACCGACCGCCCCTTCTTCATCGACAAGCTGCCCAACAACTGGGCGCATGTGCCGCTGATCCTGTTGGCGCTGCCCAATGCCCGGATCATTGATGCGCGCCGCCATCCGCTCGGCTGCTGCTTCTCCAACTTCAAGCAGCATTTCGCCCGCGGCCAGGGCTTCAGCTATGCGCTGGACGACATGGGGCGCTATTATGCCGACTATGTGCGGCTGATGGCGCATGTCGATGCCGTGGCACCGGGCCGGGTCCACCGCGTCTTCTACGAGGCGATGGTCGACGATACCGAGGCGGAGGTCCGCGCGCTGCTCGCCGCCTGCGGGCTGGCCTTCGAACCGGCCTGCCTGGCTTTCTACCGGACCGAGCGTGCGGTACGCACCGCCAGCTCGGAGCAGGTCCGTCGCCCGATCTTCCGCGAAGGCGTGGAGGGCTGGAAGCCGTTCGACCCCTGGCTCGATCCGCTCAAGGCGGCGCTGGGCGAGGTGCTCACGGCCTATCCGGCGGTGCCGGCCTTCCCGACGTCCTGACAGGACCCCGCCGGCCGCAATTGCGCTTTCCTAGGAAATTGCTGCTTCGTTGCTCGATTGTCACACTATGTGAACAATCCTCGCATGTCGGCTGCCCGGCTGCCCGGCTGCTTGACGCGAACTTCGCGGCGCAAGACGCTGCAACGCAACAACGGGGGTTTGCCATGCCGCTCAACCGGTGCGTCGTCCGTTCGCTGCTGCTCGCTTCCACCATGCTCGCCGCTGCCCCGGCACTGGCCCAGCAACAGGCGCCGGAGACCGAGGCCGCCCCGCCCGCGGATTCGAACGAGATCGTCGTCACCGCACAGAAGCGCAGCGAGAGCCTCCAGAACGTTCCCATAAGCATCCAGGCGCTCGGCACGCAAAAGCTGGACCCAGCTGTACGTCAGCAACTTCACTGATTATGTCCAGCAGCTGCCTTCGGTGTCGTTCCAGGCACTGGGCGGCACGCCGGGCACCAACGTGATCTACATGCGCGGTGTCGCCTCGGGCGGTGACGGCAACCATTCGGGCTCGCTGCCGTCGGTCGGCGTGTATCTGGACGAGCAGCCGGTCACCACGATCGGCGGCAATCTCGATGTGCATGTCTACGACATCGCGCGCATCGAAAGTCTGTCGGGACCGCAGGGCACGCTCTACGGCGCCTCGTCGGAAGCCGGCACGATCCGCATCATCACCAACCAGCCCGACCACAAGGGCACCTATGGTCGCGTCGACGGCGAGGTGAACACGGTCAACAAGGGCGGGGTGGTCGTCGACAACAAGGCCTTCGTGAAGAAGGACCATAACGATACGGACCTGTGGGGCGGGCGGGCCGCGCTGAAGGTGGACCTGGACGACAACTGGACCGTCACCCCCAATGTGATCTACCAGGAGACGCGCAGCCACGGTGCCTATGGCTATGACGCCCGTGTCGGCGACCTGCAGGTACAGCACTTCTTCCCGGAATATCGCCGGGACCGGTTCATCCAGGCGGCGCTGACGATCGAGGGGCGGCTCGGCAACTGGGACCTGACCTATGCAGGGGACTATCTCGATCGGCGCGCGGCACAGTCGAGCGACTATACCGATTATGCCGAGGCGTATGACTCGCTCTATTCCTCGGTCGGCGGGCTCGCCGGCTATTTCTACTTCTCGGACAATGCCGGCAACTCCATCGATCCGCGTCAGCAGATCGTCGCCAGCGATCATTTCAAGAAGACCAGCCAGGAACTGCGCGTCGCGTCGCCGTCCAGCGAGCGACTGCGGGTTGTCGCCGGGCTGTTCTACCAGCGCCAGTCGAACGACATCCATCAGCCAAGACCACGCTGATGGGCGGCGCGCTGCGGCTGAACGCGGCGATCTATCAGCAGGATTGGGACAAGTTCCAGTTCGCCTTCCTCGGCGCGAACAGCTTCACCGAGATCCACAACGGCCGGAACGCCCGGATCCGCGGCGTTGAAGCGGATGCGGCGTTCACCAGCGGCGGCCTCTCGCTCACCGCGGCGGGCAGCTATACCGACGCCAAGACGACCAAGAATCTCTGCCTGTTCGACGATCCGACCTATGCCTGCACCGCCACGGGCAACATCGTCTCGGCGCCGAAGGGCACGCGTCTGCCGATAACCCCGCAGGTGAAGCTGAGCGGCACCGCCCGCTACACGGTGCCGGTGGGTGCGGCCAAGGCCTATGGCCAGGCGACGTTAGCCCATCAGAGTTCGGCGGCATCGGACATCCGCACCGCGATCTTCCAGACCGGCACGGGCGCGATCGTCAGCCCCGCGCAGCAGCTCGGGCGGCTGGAGGCGTTCACCACCGTCGGGCTGGCAGCCGGCATGGAGTTCCAGCGCTTCAACATCGAGCTGTTCGTCACCAATATCGCGGACGAGCGCGGGCAGCTGTCGCGTTTCCAGCAGTGCGGCTCGTGCGGGCAGCGAACCTATATCGTCCCGATCGCGCCACGCACGATCGGCATTCGGGCCCGCGCGAAGTTCTGACCGGCGGCGGCGTCGATTGGCGATGCCGTCGCGCCCTCCGTTCGTCGTCACCCCAGCGAAAGCCGGGGGCTCCGGGTGCCGCGCGAAGTTTCAGCGGGCGCGCCCGATTGCGGCGCGTGCGGCGGAACGGCACGACGCCCGACCCGCCCGAGCATATCGCCCGCATCGTGACGGGCGCCCCCTGAACGGGCGGTGCGGCCGGGCCGCGTCCGCGCCGCTCAGGCTTCGATGGTGTAGTTCAGGAAGTCCGGGATCGGGCCGTTCCAGCCCTCGTCCGGGCCGTCATCCTGGTCGCGCCGGCGGCGGCGGTCGTCGCGAACCGGACGTTCCTCGCGCGGCGGACGGCTGCGCTGCTCCTCGCGCGGGGCGGGCGCCGGGCCTTCCTCGCGGACCGGCGCGGCTGCACGGCGGGACTTGGGCTTCGCGGGCGCCTCGGCGACGGCTTCCTCGCGACGCGGCTCGGCCTTCTTGGCGTCACGCTTGCCGCCGCGGGCGCGCTTCGGCGCCGGCGCCTCGTCCGCGCCATCGATCGCGACCGGGCTCGGCACGCGCTCGATCTTGTGGCCGGTCAGCTTCTCGATCTCGGCGATGTTCTCGGCGTCCTCCGGCGTCACCAGCGTGTAGGCGGTGCCGGTAGCACCCCCGCGGCCGGTGCGGCCGATGCGGTGGACATAATCGTCCGGGTGCCAGGGGGCATCGAAGTTGAAGACGTGGCTCACGCCCTTCACGTCGAGCCCGCGCGCAGCAACGTCGGAGGCGACGAGGATGTTGACGTCGCCATTCTTGAACCGGTCGAGCTCGGCGATGCGGGCGGACTGGTCCATGTCGCCGTGAATCTCGGCCGAGCGGAAGCCGTGCTTCTTCAGGCTCTTGTTCAGGTCGCGCACGGTCGTCTTGCGATTGCAGAAGATGATCGCGGTCGACACCTCGTCCTGCTGCAGCAGGCGGCGCAGCACGTCGCGCTTCACATGCGCGGTGGCGGGCACCTGCACGATGCGCTGGGTGATGTTGACGTTGGTGGTGGCGGGGCGCGCCACTTCGATCGTCTTGGGATCGGTAAGGAACTTGTCCGCCAGCTTCTTGATCGGCGGCGGCATCGTCGCCGAGAACAGCAGCGTCTGGCGGTTCTTCGGCAGCTTGGTGCAGATTTCCTCGATATCGGGAATGAACCCCATGTCGAGCATCCGGTCCGCTTCGTCGATCACCAGCAGGCTGCAGCCGGTCAGCAGGATCTTGCCGCGGCCATAAAGGTCCATCAGCCGGCCCGGCGTGGCGATGAGTACGTCGACGCCCTTTTCCAGCGCCTTGACCTGGTCGCCCATCTGCACGCCGCCGATCAGCAGCGCCATGGAGAGCTTGTGATTGAGGCCGTATTTCTCGAAATTCTCCGCGACCTGTGCCGCCAGTTCGCGCGTCGGCTCCAGGATCAGCGAGCGCGGCATCAGCGCGCGGGTGCGCCCTTCGCCGAGCACATCGATCATCGGGAGCACGAAGGCTGCGGTCTTGCCGGTGCCCGTCTGGGCGATGCCGATCAGGTCCTTGCCCATCAGCACCGACGGGATCGCCTGACGCTGGATCGGAGTCGGCTCAGTATAGCCGGCGTCGGTCACCGCGCGGAGGAGTTCGTCAGAAAGGCCGAGATCGGCAAAGCTCATGCATGTGTCCGGAAATAGGGCGTTCACTACGCCGCAGCAGAAGGCATCGCGCTTGCGGATTCAACCGCAAAAGTCAAGCTTCAGCGTGCGCGAACGAGGTTCTTGAAGGCCTGAACGGGACAGATTCGTCCCGATCGCGAATGGAGCGCATCCCGACCGGCGCAGAATCGACTGTCCTTGGTGGGTTTCAGATAGGCGCCCGAATAGAAGCCGAGTGCCGGGCATTCCGATCCCAGCTTGGCACGCAGCAGCGACCCGTCCTCCAGGATCAGGTCGACGCTGTCGCCGGCGTTGACGGTGAAGCCCTGGATCCGATCCATGTCGACGCAGCTTTTGGCCTTTCGCTCGACCAGCGCGGCCGGCGCCTCGCGACGAACGATTACCGTGGTGCTGGTGATCGTCATGCGCGGCACATGGATCGTCATATGCTGCTGCATGGCCGGATCGGCGGACACGGCCGGGCTCGCCGCGGAAACGGCGAGCATCAGCATCAGGCCGGCAGCGGCGATCGGAAGATTCGGCATATTGGGACGAGACGGTAGGAACATCGGCTTGAACGGTGGATGAACTGCCGCAGCCCATGCTATCGCGCAAGCATCATGACTCCCGCGCAGCACCGCATCACTGCCTTCGCCGCCGAGCGCTTCGGTCCCAAGGCCGTCACCACCGATCCGCAGGACATCGAACCCTGGCTCACCGACTGGCGCCGCCGCTATCACGGCGCCGCGCCCGCCATCCTCTCGCCCGCCTCGACTGAGGAAGTCAGCGCGCTGGTGGCGCTGGCCAACGATCTCGGTCAGCCGCTGGTGCCGCAGGGCGGAAATACCGGCATGGTCGGCGGGGCGGTGCCGCCGGTCGACGGATCGGCACTGCTGCTCTCCACCCGGCGGATGAACACGATCCGCCGGATGGATGCCGAGGCGAACCTGGCGGTGGCCGAGGCGGGCGTGATCCTCGCCACCTTCCGCGACGCGGCCGAGGCTGCAGGGCGCCGCTTCCCGCTGGACCTCGGCGCGCGGGGAAGTGCCACGATCGGCGGGCTGGTTTCCACCAACGCGGGCGGCGTGCAGGTGCTGCGCTTCGGCACGATGCGCGCGCTGGTCGCCGGCGTCGAGGCGGTGCTGCCCGACGGTTCGGTGCACGACGGCCTGTCGGCGCTCAAGAAGGACAATCGCGGCTACGACCTCAACCAGCTGCTGATCGGCGCCGAGGGCACGCTGGGCATCGTCACCGCCGCGACGCTGCGGCTGGTGCCGGCGGCGGCGGCGCGGGCGGTCGCCTGGGTGGGGCTGGAGAGCCCGGCCAAGGCGCTCACCCTGCTGCGTCGCCTCCAGGCCGCGACCGACATGATCGAAAGTTTCGAGATCATGCCCGACGATACCGTGGCGCTCGTGCTGGAGCATGTGCCCGGCACGCGCGTGCCGCTGGCCGGCAGCCATCGCTGGCACGTGCTGATCGAGGCGGTGACGAGCGATGCAGGCGCCGAGGCCCCGGCGGCGGTGCTGGAGCGGATGCTGGCGGGTGCTTTCGAGGCCGGGCTGGCCGAGGATGCGGTGATCGCCGCGAGCGAGGCGCAGGCGGAGAGCTTCTGGCGCATCCGCCATTCCATCTCCGAGGCCGAGCGCGCCGCGGGCCCTGCCGTGCAGCACGACATCTCCGTGCCGGTGGAGGACATGCCGCGCTTCATGGTGGAAGGCGGCGCGGAGGCCGAGGCGCGTTTTCCCGGCACGCACGCGATCGCCTATGGCCATCTCGGCGACGGCAACGTCCATTTTCATGTGCGTGCGCCCAAGGGGGCGGACCGCGATCGCTGGTATGCGGAGGAGGGGCCGCAAATCACCCGGCTGGTGCACGACATGGTGGTGGCGGCCGGCGGCTCGATTTCGGCGGAGCACGGCATCGGTCAGATGAAGCGCGACGAACTCGCCCGCCTGTCCCCGCCGGCCCGCATCGCCGCGTTGCGGGCGATCAAGAGTGCCTTGGATCCCAAGCTGATTCTCAATCCGGGAAAGCTGGTCGCGCTTGCGCCGGCACCCGCCAGCACATAGACCGCGCAGCGGTTGAAACGCATTTCGACGAAAAAAGTTCTCAGGAGATCCTCATGGCCAGCGCGCCGCAGCAGTCGCTTCCCTTGTTCTACAACCAGCTCGAGCCGCTTTCGAGCCAGGTCCATGCCGATTTCCGCACGCGTTCGACCGATCGTGCGCCGTTCCTCGCCAGCCAGCACGCCGTGCCGGTCACCGTCGAGGAATTCCCGCTGGTGCAGCGCTTCATGCCGATCGTGTTTTCGGTCGGTGACGATCCCGTGCCGCTGGCGCTGATGGGCCTGAACGAAGGCGTGAACACCTTCTTCGACGCCGAGGGCAAGCTGGTCGATCCGAACTTCTACGTGCCGGCCTATATCCGCCGCTATCCGTTCCTGCTCGCGCGTCTGCGTCCGGACAGCGACGAGCTGTCGCTGTGCTTCGATCCGACCTCGGACGTGGTCGGCAACTTCGAGGAAGGCGAGAAGCTGTTCGACGGCACCGAGCCGAGCGAAGTCACCAAGAACATCCTGCAGTTCAACGAGCAGTTCGAGACGGCCGGCGCGCGCACCAGCCAGTTCATGCGCGAGCTGAAGGAACTGGGCCTGCTGATCGACGGCGAAGTCTCGATCCAGCCGGACGGCGCGGCGCAGCCCTTCATCTATCGGGGCTTCATGATGGTCGACGAGAACAAGCTGAACGAAATGCGCGGCGACCAGCTGCGCAAGATCGTCCAGAACGGCATGCTCCCGCTGATCTACGCCCACCTCTTCTCGCTGGCGCAGATGCGCGAGCTGTTCGCCCGCCAGATGCGCGCGGGCTGGCAGCCCGAAGTCCAGCTCGTCGGCTGAACGGGAGCCGGGCGCGCACCTCGCCCCCTTCTTGCAAGCCCCTCCTCCCCGGGGGAGGGGCTTGCCTCCTACCCGGGCCGCCGGTCCCCCGCCGCACCTTTTGCAGGCTGAAAACCGCGCCACCGTTCAATCGAAGATTATGTGCGATGAGTTGCCTTGAACTCGGTCGCCGCGTGTCTATATTTCTAAGGTACGGCTCGTGTCCCCCCTTTCGCGATGCCGTGCGACGCGCCTCCGGGCGTGTCTCCTCCCTGAACCTTGGCCACCTCGTGGGTATCCCACGAGGTGGTTTTTTATGTGCGGTTCACTCGGCAGCCAGGGCGTTCGGCAGCGCCTCGTCGGCTGCGGCGTCGATGATCGCGCGGAGCAGTGCGACGATCGCCGGCTCGCCCGCCCCCGGCGCGTCGAGCGCGGAATCGAGATAGAGCGACCGGTCGAACTCCAGTTGCAGCGCATGTACGCCGCGACGCGGCTCGCCGTGCCGTTCCAGAATATGGCCGCCGGCATAGGGGGCGTTTGCCGCGGTGGCGACGCCGTGGCGCCGCGCGACCGCCTCCACCCGCGCGCCGAATCGGGCGGCAGCGGAGCGGCCGAACCGGTCGCCGACCACCAGCCGGGGCGCGCTGTCCGGCGCCCCCAGCGGCGGCATCGAGTGAATGTCGAGCAGCACCGCCACGCCGAATCGCGCGCGGGCCGCAGCCAGCGCCTCGCCGAGCGCCAGATGATAGGGGCGGTGATCCGCCTGGATGCGAGCGGCGATGTCGTCGGCGGAGAACCGCCCGTGCCAAAGCTGGCCGAGCGTACCCACCCGGCGCGGTACCAGCCCCAGGCCGCTGCGCACTTTGGTGGAGAGCGGCCGGCCGAGCAGATGCGCGCCGTCGTCGATCTGGGGATCGCGGTCATGCTCGGCGCGGTTGAGGTCGATCCAGGCGCGGGCGCGGGTGGCGACGAACAGCGTCTCCTCGCGCCGGGCCTGCAGCGCCAGCGAATCGACGTGGCGATCCTCCAGCGCCCGCAAGGCCGCCGCGGGCACGCGCAGTGCCTCGATCAGCGCCGCCGGATAGTCCCGCCCGCCATGGGGGGCGGACAGCACGACCGGGGTTTCCGGCGGCACCGGCCCGTATCGGTCGAAGCTGGGAGCGCGAGTCACCTGCGGAAACTAGGCGCTGCCGTGCCCGCGGGCAACGCGATCACGCCGGGCTGCTGGAAAATCTTAAGGGCTTCGCGCATAAGGAGCGGGCGGTTGGTACCGATGGGGTGAAGATGATCCGGATTCTGCTGGCCGAGGACGACCGCGTGATGCGCGAATATCTCACGCGCGCGCTCGAGCGCTCGGGCTATGCGGTCAGCGCCGTGGACCGGGGGACGGCGGCGGTGCCGCTGCTCGAGACCGAACGATTCGACCTGCTGCTCACCGACATCGTGATGCCGGAAATGGACGGGATCGAACTCGCCCAGCGCGCGGCCGAGATCGCGCCGGACATGCGGGTGATGTTCATCACCGGCTTTGCGGCGGTGACGCTGCGGGCGGGCAAGCAGGTGCCGCAGGCGCGCGTGCTGTCCAAGCCGTTCCACCTGCGCGACCTGGTGCTGGAGGTGGATCGCATGTTCGAATCGGAGAATGTGAGCCAGAATTGAAATTAGCGCTTGCGCGGGGGGCGGACCCCCGCTAGAGGCGCGCTTCCCGAGTTTCGGGCGCGTAGCTCAGTGGTAGAGCACTGTGTTGACATCGCAGGGGTCGCAAGTTCAATCCTTGCCGCGCCCACCATCAAAGACCCCGCTAGGCTACCGGCTTGGCGGGGTTTTTTGTTGCCTTGCCGTGGCTGCGGGGCGCGCATGCGTCGACGCGATCGGCGGGCGGTGGAGCAGGGCAGACGGTCGATTCGAGTGCCCTTTCGAAGTCGGCCGCGCAGCTTTCCCGAAAAATTTTCTCCAGGCGGTGTGGGTGTGGCCGGTCGGCGTCGTCTTACGGATGTGCAATTCTATCGTGAAGTCATGAGCAAGTGGGCATAAGGTCCTGTCAGGTGCGGAATGCACCTTACTTTGCGGCGGCAAGAAAAGCCTTCATGATGACGATACGACGTCGCAACGAAGACAGGGGATCGGGCAATGTCGCCACAATCTAGCAGCGGGCGCGTCCGCGTTCTGACCTTCCTTCACAGCTTCCATCCCGGAGGTGTGGAGCGAGTCGCCTTGCGGCTGGTGCGGCACTGGCGGGCAATGGGCGTGGATGCACCGCTGTTCCTCGGGCGCGAAGACGGCGCGATGCGCGCGGAGTTCGCCGACATCGACTATGTGGTGCCGCGCCAGCCGCGTCGCAGCCAGGCCGGCTGGGAGACGCTGTGGATGATCCTCACGCTGCCCGCGGTCGTTCGCCGGCTGCGCCCGGACGTCCTGTTCGTCGCGGGATCCACCTATACCGTCGTCGCCGTCGCGATGACGTTGCTGCTGGGCCGTAAATGCCCGCCCATCGTCGTCAAGATCAGCAACGACCTCGCCCGGCGCGACCTCAACCCGCTCGGTCGCTTCTTCTGGCGCAGCTGGTTGCGCATTCAGGCGCGGTGTGCACGCAACTGGGTGGTGATGGACGAGTCGATGACGCCCGAACTCCCGCCGGTGATGGCCGCGCGTGGCCGGGTGGTGCACGATCCCGCGATCTGCGCGACCCAGCTGGTACCGGTGCGCGGACCCCGCGCAGAGGGACCGCGCCGCTTCGTCGCGATCGGCCGGATGGTCTACCAGAAGCATTTCGGCCTGATGCTGCGGGCCTTCGCCAAGGCGGTGCAGCCGGGCGAGACGCTTACCCTCTTCGGCGACGGTCCCGAACGCGCGGCGCTGGAAGCGCAGGCGGCGGCGCTCGGCGTCGCCGATCGGGTACGGTTCGCGGGCCATGTCGCCGATGCGCCGTCGCTGCTCGGCGCCTATGACGTGCTGCTGATGTCGTCCCGTTACGAGGGTGTGCCTGCGGTGGTGATCGAGGCGCTGGCCGCCGGGCTCGCCGTCGTCTCCACCGATTGCGGCGCCGGCCTGCGCAGCCTATTGGGCCAGGGGCGGTTCGGCACCATCGTACCGCAGGACGAAGCGCAGCTGGCCGCGGCGATCCGTGCGGCGCCGCTTGTGGCGCCCGAGCGGACGGCACTGCTTGCCTCGCTGCGGCGGTTCACTATCGAGCGCTCCGCTCAGGACTATCTCGCGCTGTTCGTCGAAGCGGCGGCGGCGCGCACCACCGGCCAGCCCGTGCGGCTGGATCAAGAGGCGCATGCATGATTTCTCCCGTACGGGCGGTACGTTCCGCCTATGGTTCGCTTTCGCCCTCGACGCGTGAACGGTTGCTGGCGGCCGTCGGTCTGGCCTTTTCCGCGGCGATCCTGGTGGCGGTGTTCTGGCAGCTCGACGGGCTCGATTTCAGCGTTCTCACCCAGGCACCGACCAGTCCGCTGTTCTGGCTCTGCTTCGTCGCCACCTATGCGCTGGCGCCGTTCATGGACTGGCTGATCTTGCGCCGCATCTGGGGCATCGGCATCGCCGCCTTCCCGGCCTTGCTGCGCAAACAGGCGGCGAACGAAGTGGTGCTCGGCTATTCGGGCGATGCGCAGCTCTACGTCTGGGCGCGGCGCACGCTGGGCCCAGACGGTCGCCCGTTCGAGACGCTGCGCGACGTGGCGGTCACCTCGGCGCTGGCCGGCAACCTGGTGACGCTGGCGATGCTGGTGCTGCACGCGCCGCTCGTCCACGGCCTCGCCAAGGGCGCGCTGTTCAACACCCTGCTGATCTCGACCGGTACGATCGTGCTGTCGTCGCTCGCCATCTTCTTCTTCCGCCGCGTGGTGTTCGCCTTGCCGCCGCGCCAGCTGGTGATGACGATGGTGATCCACACCGCGCGTATCCTGCTGAGCTTGGTGCTGACCGCGCTGCTGTGGAAGCTGCTGCTCCCCTCGGTGCCGACGGCGGCGCTGTTCCTGGTGGGCACGTTGCGGATGATGCTGTCGCGCCTGCCGTTCATTCCGGCCCGCGAGGCGCTGCTCGCGCCGCTGATCGTCGCGCTTCTCGGCGATTCGGCGGGCCTGGCCGGCGCGGTGCTGTTCGTCGCGACACTGATGCTGGCCGCCCATGTGGTGGTCGGCGGCGCCTCGGCGCTGGCCGACATGGTGACGCGGCCCAAGCGCCGCTTGGCCTGAGGCGACGCAGGCCGGGGCTGGAACAAATCCGTCATCCGGGCCATGCCGCGCGAAACGAAGCGAAGGGCAGGGATGATGGGGAAGACGGCGCTGGTACTGGGCGCGTTGCTGGCTGGCGTGGGGCTGGGCTTCACCGCGCGCTGGCCGGCGGGTGCGTTTCTCGTCCCCTGGATCGACCTGGTGGCGCCGATCGGTGCCTTGTGGATCCGCGCCCTTACCATGACGCTGGTACCGCTGGTCTTCGCATTGGTGGTGACCGGGGTGGTCAACGCGGTGCGTCACGGCCAGGGCGGACGGCTGCTGGCGACCAGCTTCGCGGTGTTCCTGCCGATGCTGGTGCTGGCTGCGCTGCTCGCCTGGGCATCGCTGGAGACCGTGCTGTGGTTGTTCCCGCTCGGCCCCGACCCGCTTGCCGGGCTGCTCGCCGCCGGACCGCCCGCCGTGCCGCACGTGCCGGGCGCGGCCGAGCAGATCCTCGCCATCCTGCCCGAAAACCCCATCGCGGCGGCGGCCGGCGGGCAGATGCTGCCGCTGGTGGTGTTTGCGGTGCTGCTCGGCGTGGCGATCGCGCGAACGGGCGGCACCGGCCTTGCCGGCGTGATCGAGGAACTCGCTCGCGCAATGACGCGGATCGTCGACTGGATCCTGCTCGCCGCGCCGATCGGCATCTTCGTGCTGGCGATGGGGGCGGGCAAGGCGGCTGGGGCCAGCGTCGCCGGCGTGCTCGCGCGCGACGTGGCGGCAGAGATCCTGTTCTGCCTCGCGGCGATCGCCATGTGCTATCTGCTGGTCTGGGGCCTGCGGGCGATGCCGCTCGGCCGTTTCGCCCGGGGCATCGTGCCCGCGCAGGCGACGGCGGCGGGAACCTGCTCGTCGATGGCGACCGCGCCGGTCTCGATGGAGGTAGCGCTGAACGGCCTCCAGCTGCCGCAGGAGGTGGCGGGGACAACGCTGCCGCTCGCCATCTCCACCTTCCGGCTGGCGACCACCGGGGTGACCGTGATCGAGGTGTTCCTAGCAGCCCATGCGGCGGGGGTGCAGGCCTCGCCGGTGCAATGGGTGCTGGCCGGCCTGTCCGCGGTGATCGCGGGAATTGCGACGCCGGGGCTGCCCGGCGCGGCAATCCTTTATGCCTGCGACGCGCCCGGCATGCAGATCCTCGGCGCGCCGCTGGCGATGATTCCGCTCTACATCGCAGTGTCTGCGGTGCCCGACATGTTTATCACCACCGCCAGCGTCACGGGCCAGGTGACCGCGACCACGCTGGTTGCGCGGCTGGTCAGGCGAGGGCGCTGAGGCCGGGGAGGCTGCCCTCGGCGACGGTTATGCTGCGGCCACCAATCCACGCCTGGCCGCCGGCATCATAATCCACGAAGATGCGGCCGCGGCGATCGAGGCGGGTGCCCTGGGCGGCGACATAGCCGGCGGTGGCGCGGCCGGTGGCGTGCAGCCACTGTGCCGCCGAGGCGTTGAAGCTGCCCGTTACCGGGTCCTCGATGATCCCGCCGAACGCATCGGTGAACAGCGTGCGGATCTCCCAGGCGACCTCGGCGCCGGCAGGGTGCGCGCCGATCAGGCCGATCTCGAGCCGCCCGTCCCAGTGCCGCACCGGCTCTACCGCCAGCCCCGCCTCGGCCGAGTCGAGCAGTACCGCGATCCAGCCGGGGCCGTTATCCGCCCAGGCAGCCTCGACGATGGCGGCGGCATCGATGCGCAGCGCCCGTGCGAGCGTCGCGCGCGTCTCGGCATCCACCGGCCCGCCGCGCAGCAGCGGCGGCGCGGCGAAGGCGAGGCGATCGTCGTCGCCGCGGATCGGTACCAAGCCGGCGCCGCATTGCTGGACGATCTGCTCGCCAGCCGGGACGCCGCCCGCGGCCAGCCAGGCGTGGCAGGCGCCCAGCGTGGGATGGCCGGCAAACGGCAGCTCGCGGTCGAGCGTGAAGATGCGGGCATGATAGTCGGCACCCGGAACGCTCGGCGGCAGCAGGAACACCGTCTCGCTCAGGTTGAACCAGCGGGTAATCGCCTGCATCGTCGCCGTATCGAGATCGCCGCCGCCCTGCACCACCGCCAGCGGGTTGCCGGTGAACGGGCCGTCATGGAACACGTCGACCAGCGAAAAAGGCGTCGTCATCGGTACATCTCTCCCGGCCGCGGGCGCGGCGTGCCCCTCGGGATCGCCGATCGGGCGGGGCATGGCAAGCCTCAGCCCGGCGCGGCTGCCGATCCGGCGAGCAGCCCGCCATCGATCTGGAACTCGGCGCCGGTGATATAGGCGGCCTCGTCCGAGGCGAGCATTGCGGCGACGGCGGCGACTTCCTCCGCAAGCCCGAAGCGCCGGAGCGGGGTATCGGCGACCAGTGCCGCCATCCGCACCTCCCGGTCCGGACCATTGCCCAGCATCGGCTCCCACATCGGGGTGAGGATGGCAGTGGGATGGATGCTGTTGCAGCGGATCTTCCACCCCTGCTGCGCGCAGTAGAGCGCCACCGTCTTGCTATGGTTGCGGATCGCCGCCTTGGAGGCGGCATAGGCCGCCGCGCCGGGAATGCCGACCATGCCCGACCGCGAGGAGAGGTTGAGGATGGCGCCCGTGCCCGTCGCCTTCATCGCCCCGATCGCATAGCGGCAGCCGAGAAAGGTGCCGTCCAGGTTGACGCGGTGGACGGCGCGCCAGTCCTCCAGCGCGGCATGTTCGGGATCGTGCGCCACCATGCCGTGCTCGAACCCGGTGATCCCGGCATTGTTGACCACCACGTCGGCGGTGGGGACCAGCGCGGCGAGGCGAGCCCAGTCGGCCTCCTGCGCCACGTCCAGCGGCACGAAGCGGCAGCCGAGGTCCGCTGCGGCGGCGGAGCCGGCGGTTTCGTCGATATCGGTCAGGAAGACCTGTGCGCCCTCCGCATGGAAGCGCTCGGCGATGGCGCGGCCGATGCCGCGGGCTGCGCCGGTGACGACGCAGATCTTGTTGGTCAGGCGTTGCATAAAGTTCTCGAAATCAGGGTCCGGGGGGGGGCACGGCGGCGGGCCGCGCCAGGTTCGGATTGCCGCCTCAGCGGTGACGATGGACCATGTCGAGAATTCCCAGGGACGGCGCCATTCTAGGCGCGAGGGGAGCGGTGTGCAAGAACGCCGAGCCGGCTGCCGCCCCAGAAAGCGCGGCAGCCGGTCGGTCGTGTCTTGGGATCAGAAGGTGATACCGAAGCCGGCGCTGATCGTCTGGCCGCTGTCCTTGCCGGTGAACGATCCGGCGCGGTTGTTGGTCTTCCAGTGGATCAGGTTCAGCTGGAGGCGCATGATGCTGTCCAGATACCAGTTGGTGCCGATCGTTGCGGCTTCGCCCTTGGTCGCGGTCGGGATGCCCGAATATTCGAGATTCTCGTAGCGGGCGAGGATCTCGATCGCGCCCGGTCCACCGTTGAACACCGGGCGCAGCACGCGGGGCTGGGCGAAGGTGCCGAGTCGCGGGTTGTACGGCGGCAGGTCGCCGGTGACGAAGAAGCCGGTGGAGAGGCTCCAGGCCTTGCTCTCGAAGTCCGGACGGCCGGCATTGAGGTGTGCCACGCGCTGGCCTGCTTCGCCCATCACCCACAGCGAGCCGACATAACCGCCCACTTCGGCGCCATAGCCGGTCGTACCGGTACCGCCGACGAGGGTGCCGGTCTGCACGCGCAGGTTGCCGTTGAAGCGGCCGCCGATCACCGTGTTGCGGGTAAGCGTGCCCGGTCCGCGCGACGACAGCGCCTCGTCAAAGCCCCACAGGCCGAGATGGACCAGCGACCGGTCGCTCTTGAGTGGGTTCCAGTGCGCGCGTGCCATGATCGTACGGCTGTCGTTGACCGCCTGGCTGGCATCGACGGTGTCGCCGCTGATCGTGAACGATGTGTGGCCGGTCTTCCAGAACAGACGGGACATCAGCGCGATGCCGTAGAAGCCGCGCTGCGGGATGATCGAGGTGGCAACGACGTTGCGTTCCAGGAACGGCGGCGCGTCCGACCCGCCCGAACCCTCGAAGGTGCGGTCGTTGAACATGTTGCCGAAGCGGACGTCGTAGGAAACCTTGCCCACGTCGTTGCGCCAGCCGACGAACATCGTGCCGACGTCCGACGTGTTGTCGGCGAAGTCGTTTTCGAACTGGTAGAAGAAGTGCGGGCCCACCGCGCCCTCGATACCGATACGCAGCGCGCGGGCGCCGGTGGTGGTGATGTTGCGGGCGTCATAGTTCGAACCGAAGGTCGAGTTGACGTGGTTGATGATACGGCCGCGCATCTTGAACAGGAACTTGCCGTCGGCCGAACGGAAGATCGGCAGGCCGCCGCGCCATTCGGTGGTGACGTTCGACACGTTCTGCAGCGCGCGGGCCTGGGCGACGGTCTGGTCGGCCAGATCGGCGGCGGCAAGCTGCGGTGCGAAGCTGCCGGAGATCGTCTCGTCATTGGCGACGTCGGCGCGGCGCACCTGCGCGGCCTGCTGGACCGGCGCGGCGGCGGCCGTGGCGGCCGTGGCTGCGCGCGCGACCGGTGCTGCGGCCTGCGTTCCCTCGATCCGGTCGAGGCGCGCGCGCAGCGCGGCGATTTCTTCCGCCTGTGCCTTCAGCAGCTTGATCAGTTCGGCCTGATCCCCGGGCGTGCTCTGCGCCAGTGCCGGTGTAGCGAACAGCAGCGCGGACAAAGCCGCACCCGCCAGATAGTTCTTTCTCATCGAGACAACCCTGTTCGTTGATACTGTGTTGCCGAAAGGGCAACAGAGTTTCAGTATAGGACAGGGTTTCTTTGATGATGCTCGAATGAAACGAAAAGTTTCTGCTTTTTCAGGACATTTATTATATTGGCGTAACTGTACTGGCGCGTACCAAGACATGGCAAGCGGCTATCCAGGGCAATTTATTGTTTGATGTTTGGCGGTTGAGTTCATTTCTTCGAACCGCGAGCGTACGACTAGCAATGGGGTTGTTACTATAACGTTTCGATCCCCCTAAGGGGTTTTCGGTAAAGGGGGCGGCTAAGAGAAATGCTTTTCCATCCGCACCAGCGGCACGCGCACGCCGCCGATCGGTGCGGACAGGACGGGTTCGACCGGGCGGTATCCGCACGCCTCGTACAGCGGCACCCCGGCCATGGTCGCCATCATCTCGGCGCGGCTGAAGCCGGCTGCCCGCGCGGCCTCCTCGCAAAGGCCCAGCACCCGCCGGCCGATGCCGCGGCGGGTGAAATCGGGGTTGGTATACATCGCCCGGATCTTGGCCGCGTCCTGCGCGGGGTCGAGCCGCTGGGGTTCGCGGGCGACGATGCTCGCATCGCCCCCGTACAGCGTCGCCCGGAACGACCAGCCGCCGCAGCCGGCGATGGTGCCGTCGGCGTCTTCCACGAGGAAATAGGTCCGGTCGGCGATCAGCTGGGTGTCGAGGCCCATCACCCGGTGGCTTGCCGCGACCTGTTCGGGCGTGAGGAAGCCGTGCTGGAGCCGCGCGATCGCCCGGCCCATCACGGCGCGCAGGGCATCCAGGTCATCGGGGCGGGCGAGGCGGTGGGTGAACATGAGGCCGCCCCTATCCTATCCTCCCCCGGGACGGGGGAGGATATGGCTTGGTTCAGTGATTGTCGCGCGGGATGCCGTGGGTCTGGGCGATGCGCTGGAACTGTTCGGCGCCCTCCAGGATCGCGCCGGTGTTCATCTGGCCGACCATCGCACGCTGGATCTTCTGCCAGGGCGTCTGCGATTCCGGATAGGGATAGCCGCCCGCCTCGGCCAGCACACGGCGGCGCTCGGCGAGTTCGTCGTCGGGGATCAGCACGTCGGCGGTGCCCTTGCGCAGATCGATCCGCACCCGGTCGCCGGTCTTGAGCAGCGCCAGCCCGCCCATCGCCGCCGCCTCGGGCGAGGCGTTGAGGATCGAGGGCGAGGCCGAGGTGCCCGACTGGCGGCCGTCACCGATGCACGGCAGCGCATGCACGCCTTCGCGGATCAGATAGGCCGGCGGGCGCATGTTCACCACTTCCGCCGCGCCCGGATAGCCGATCGGGCCGGCGCCGCGCATCACCAGCAGCGTGTCCGGCGTGATCCCCACCGCCGGATCGTCGATGCGGTGGTGATAGTCCTCGGGGCCGTCGAACACGACCACCGGGCCTTCGAACGCATCGGGATCGTTCGGGTTGGAGAGATAGCGGTCGCGGAATTCGGGGCCGATCACGCTCGTCTTCATGATCGCCGCGTCGAACAGATTGCCGCGCAGCACGACGAAGCCGGCCTCCTCGACCAGCGGCTCGGCATAGCGGTGGATGACCTTCTCGTCCTCGATCTGCGCATCCCGGCAATTCTCGCCGATGGTCTTGCCGTTGGCGGTGATCGCATTCTCGTGGATCAGGCCCTGTTCCATCAGCTGGGCGACCACGGCCGGCACGCCGCCCGCGCGGTAATAATCCTCGCCAAGATATTCGCCGGCCGGCTGCAGGTTGACGAGCAGCGGCACCTTGTGGCCGTGGGTCTGCCAGTCGTCGAGCGACAGCTCGGCGCCGACATGGCGGGCGATGGCGGCGAGATGGATCGGCGCGTTGGTCGATCCGCCGATCGCCGAATTGACCACGATCGCGTTGAGGAACGCCTCGCGCGTCATGATGTCGGAGGGCTTGAGATCCTCGCGGACCATGTCGACGATGCGCTTGCCGGTGCGGTACGCTGCTTCCTGCCGGTCGCGATAGGGGGCGGGGATCGCCGCCGAGCCCGGCAGCATCATGCCCAGCGCCTCGGCGAGGCTGTTCATCGTCGTCGCCGTGCCCATGGTGTTGCAATAGCCGGTCGACGGGGCCGAGGAGCTGACCAGGCGGATAAAGCCCTCGTCATCGATCTCGCCCGCCGCCAGCAGCTGGCGCGCCTTCCACACGATGGTGCCCGAGCCGGTGCGCTCGCCGCGATGCCAGCCGTTGAGCATCGGGCCGACCGAGAGGGCGATCGCCGGGATGTTCACCGTTGCGGCTGCCATCAGGCAGGCCGGCGTGGTCTTGTCGCAGCCGGTGGTGAGCACCACGCCGTCGAGCGGATAGCCGTAGATCAGCTCAACCAGACCCAGATAGGCAAGGTTGCGATCGAGCGCGGCGGTGGGCCGCTTGCCGGTTTCCTGGATCGGATGGACCGGAAACTCGATCGCGATGCCGCCCGCCTCGCGAATGCCTTCGCGGATCCGCTCGGCAAGCACGAGGTGGTGGCGGTTGCACGGGCTCAGGTCCGAGCCCGTCTGGGCGATTCCGATGATCGGCTTGCCCGAGCGCAGCTCCTCGAGGCTCAGCCCGTAATTGAGGTACCGCTCCAGATAGAGGGCGGTCATGTCGACATTATCGGGATTGTCGAACCAGGCGCGGCTGCGCAGTTTTGGAGCAGAGTCGGTCATCGGGAAAGCCTTGCGGGAGGAAAGGGTCAGTTGGTCGTCGAGAAGCGGTAGACGATCACGTTGCGATAGGTCTGGCCCGGGTTAAGCCGCGCCGAGCCGAGCGCCGGCTGGTTGGGCGTATCGGGGAAGACCTGCGGTTCGAGCGCCAGCGCATCGCCCTGGCGATAGGCGTGGCTCGACTTGCCGATCGCGGTGCCGTCGAGGAAATTGCCCGTGTAGAACTGCACGCCCGGCTGGTTGGAGAGGATCTCCATCACCCGGCCGCTCGACGGGTCCTCGACGCGGGCATGGAGCACCGGCTGGGCCGACACGGTCTTGGCGATCACGAAATTCTCGTCATAGCCCTGGCCGAACACGATCTGCGGATCGCGGCCGTCGCGGATGCGGGTGCCGATCGCGGTGGCTTTCCGGAAATCGAACGGGGTGCCTTCGACCGGGCGGAGCTGGCCGGTGGGGATCAGCGTCTTGTCGACCGGGGTCGTCGCATCGGCGGGGATCGTCACGACATGGTCGTAGATCGAGCGCTGCGAGGCTTCGCCGGCGAGGTTGAAGAAGCTGTGGTTGGTGATGTTGACGATCGTCGGCTTGGTGGTGGTCGCGGTGTATTCGACCGACAGCTCGTTCTTCTCGTTCAGCGCATAGGTGGCGGTGACGGTGAGCTGGCCCGGATAGCCTTCCTCGCCGTCCGCCGCGACATAGCGCAAGGTAACGCTGGCGGTATCGCCGCCCGACACCTTCTCGACCGTCCACAGGCGCTTGTCGAAGCCCTTCAGGCCGCCGTGCAGCGCGTTCGGGCCGTTGTTCTTGGCGAGCGTGTAGGTCTTGCCGTCGATCGCAAAGGTGCCGTTCCTGATGCGGTTCGCATAGCGGCCGACGGTTGCGCCGAAATAGTTGGGGGCGACCAGATAGCCCTGCATGTCGTTGTAGCCGAGCGTCACGTCCTCGGATTTGCCCGAGCGATCGGGCACCGCCAGCGACTGGAGAATGGCGCCATAGGTGATGATCGTGGCGCGCATGCCATGGCCGTTGGTGAGCGTGATCGCTTCCACCTGCTTGCCGTCCGCCGTGGTGCCGAAGGCCGCGCGGGTCGCCTCGCCGGCCTGCGCCGACAGCGGAATCATCGCGCTGGCGAGCAGGGCGCCCTTGATAAGATAATTCATGCAAAACCTCTCCCGTTGGGCTATCGCTGCTGCGAGCGGCGACGCGGCCGTTGACGCTGGACGTCGGGTTGAATACTCCGACTAGAAAGCGAAGAGCAACCCCGCCGCGTGGTTCGTGGCAAAAATCGAGAGGATCTTACCAGTATGGCGGTCATGCCTACGTCAAAGGCTGCTCCGGCGGGGGCCGGGCAAGCCTCTTCCCCCACGAACTACGGACGTGCGCTGGCCCTGCTGGCGACGCTGTTCTTCATGTGGGGCTTCATCACCGTGATCAACGGTACGCTGCTGCCGCATCTGCGCAGCGTGTTCGAGCTCAGCTATTTCCAGGCGGCGCTGATCGAGAGCGTCTGGTTCATCGCCTATTTCTTTGCCTCCATCCCCTCGGCCAAGCTGATCGAGCGGATCGGCTACCAGAAGTCGCTGGTCGTCGGCCTGCTGATCATGGCGGCGGGTGCGCTGGGCATGACGCTGGCGGCGAGCCTGCCGTCCTACGGCGTCACGCTGTTCATGCTGTTCGTCATCGCCAGCGGCATCACGCTGCTGCAGGTCGCGGCCAACCCCTATGTTGCGGTGATCGGCCCGTCCGAAACCGCCTCGTCGCGCCTCAACCTGGTGCAGGCGATGAACTCGGCCGGCACGATGCTTGCGCCGCTGTTCGGGGCCTATTTGATCCTCGGCCGCTCCAAGGGCGGCACGGCGGAAGCAGGTGCCACGCTGACCCAGGCCGAGCGCCTGGCCGATGCCCATGCGGTGATCCTGCCGTACGTGCTGGTTGCCGCCGTGCTGCTGGTGCTTGCGATCGTCATCGCGCGCTTCCCGCTGCCCGCGATGGGTTCGGCGACCAGCCGCGTCGCCAAGGAAGAGCGCAAGCACCACAGCCTGTGGAACCACCGCAACCTGGTGTTCGGCATCGGCGCGATCTTCATCTATCTGATCGCGGAAATCGGCGTCGGCAACCTGTTCGTCAACTTCGTCAGCCGCCCCGAGATCGGCAACATGACGACCGAGGAAGCAGGCCGCTATCTCACCCTGTTGTGGGGCGGCATGATGGTCGGCCGGTTCATCGGTTCGGCGATCATGCAGAAGGTGGATGCGGGCATCGTGCTCGCGGCCTTCTCGATCGGCGCGTTCGTCGTGATGATGGTCGCCGTGTTCACGCACGGCGAAGTGGCGATGTGGTCGCTGATCCTCGTCGGCCTGTTCCACTCGATCATGTTCCCGACCATCTTCACCCTCGGCATCAAGGGCCTGGGCCCGCTGACCGAGGAAGGCTCCGGCCTGCTGATCATGGCGATCGCCGGCGGTGCGCTGGTGGCGGTGCAGGGCTGGCTGGCGGACCAGTACGGCCTGCAGAACTCGTTCCTGCTGACCGCGATCTGCGAGCTGTACATCCTGTTCTACGCGCTGTGGGGCAGCAAGCCCACCAACGCGCTGGAAGACTGATCCGGGAAATCCTCCCCCGGACGGGGGAGGGGAACCGTCGCTAAAGGCGATGGTTGAGGGGTGTCCCCGTCGGTGGCGGTGGGGCGCCCCTTTTTTCATGCCGGGGGATACCCCTCCGTCGGGCCTTCGGCCTGCCACCTTCCCTTCGGGGGGAGGGGCCTTCGCACCGCTACATCGACAGGCGCGTATCCTCCAGCGCAAGATCGACCAGCGTGCGCATCGCCGCCGCCGCCGCATCCGCATCGCCCGCCGCGATCGCGTCGAACACCTTGATGTGATCGGGCACGGGATCGCGCGGCAGGGCGCGGGCGCGCTGCTTGTACTTGGTCGTCCAGCTCACCGCCGCACCGATGCTGGCGCTGAGCGCGATCAGCGCATTGTTGTGCGTCGCCTCCAGCAGCGCGTCGTGGAAGTCGCGGTCGGCGGCGCGGCCGGCGTCGGTCGCGAGCGTGTGGCGGCGCATCTTGGTGAGCGCGTCGCGCATCGTCTTCACATCGTCGCGGTCGCGGCGCTCGGCGGCCAGGCGGGCCGCGGCGGGCTCGACCACCGCGCGCAGCTCGAACAGGTCGCGGACGAACTCGGTGTCCGGCTCGCCGGAGAAGGCCCAGGCGAGCACCTGCGGATCGAGCATGTTCCAGCGGCTGCGCGGCAGCACGCGCGTGCCGGCCTTGGGGCGGCTTTCCACCAGCCCCTTGGCGGTGAGCACCTGCACCGCCTCGCGGTACGCGCTGCGAGAGACGTCGAGCGCCTCGGCATTCGCCACTTCGCCGGTCAGCTTCTCGCCGGGCGCGATCGCGCCGGAGACGATCTGGGTGCCGAGATAATGGGCGATTGCTCCGCGCAGACGGCGACCGGATCCCTTGGGCGTGCGGGTGATCGGCTGCACGCCTGCTTCGTCCACGCCGTCCGCCTGTTCGTCCAATGCCATCCGCTCGCTCTCCTGCATATTTTCATGTGTAGCGCGAAGCAGGCGCATCCCGCAAACGATGTACGATTGCCATTCCGGGCGGACCCGAATATGTCGGACTAAACCGAGGATGAGGAGCATGTCGATGACGTTGCGGTTGATGCAGTATCTGGGAAGCGATGGCGTGCGGCGGGTGATCGCCGCCGACGACAGTGGCGCGGGCTTCGTGCGCGGCGCGACCGACGTGCGCAGCCTGGCGCTGCAGGCGATCGAGGCGGGCCGGTCGCTTGCCGAGACGGTGGCGGCGGCGGGCCGCGAGGGCTCGGTGGATCCGGCCGAGGCGCTGGCGGCGGGGCAATTGCTGGCACCGATCGATCATCCGGACGGCGCGCATCTGGTACTGACCGGCACCGGCCTCACCCATCTCGGCTCGGCCGAGGGGCGCGACAAGATGCACCGCGATGCGGCGGCGGCCGAGCACAAGACCGATTCCATGCGGATGTTCCTCGAAGGCGTCGAGGGCGGCAAGCCGGGCGCAGGCGCGATCGGCCAGCAGCCCGAATGGTTCTACAAGGGCAATGGGCACCATCTGGTCGGCCCCGGCGACGCGCTGGAAATGCCCGGCTTCGCGCAGGACGGCGGCGAGGAGCCGGAACTTGCCGGCATCTATCTGATCGGCCTGGACGGCACGCCGTGGCGGATCGGCCTGTGCCTTGCCAACGAATTCAGCGACCATGTGACCGAGCGGCACAATTATCTGTGGCTGGCCCATTCCAAGCTCCGTCAGGCGTCGCTCGGGCCGGAACTGCTGGTCGGCGAGGCGCCTGCGGACGTGCGCGGCACCAGCCGGATCGTGCGCGGCGGCGAGACGATCTGGGAAAAGCCGTTCCTGTCGGGCGAGGCGAACATGTCGCACACGCTCGGCAATCTCGAGCATCACCACTTCAAATACGGGCTGTTCCGCCAGCCGGGCGACGTGCACGTCCACTTCTTCGGTACCGCGACGCTGTCGTTCAGCGACGGGGTGAAGACGGAAGTGGGCGATACCTTCGAGATCGAGGCCGCGCCCTTCACCCTGCCGCTGCGCAATCCGCTGGCGCAGGTGGAAGATACCGGGCTGACGACGGTGAAGACGCTGTAAGGTTCGGATCCTCCCCGGAACGGGGAGGGGGACCGCGCCGCGCCAGCGGCGTGGTGGAGGGGCCGCCGCGTCAGCGGCGGGGGGGGGGGGGGGGGGGGGGGGGGGGGGGG
>NZ_AGFU01000064.1 GCF_000226955.1 Sphingomonas elodea ATCC 31461 | reverse complement strand
ACCAAGCCAGCGGCGTCCTTGATCCCTCGTGCTTGCGCATAAGCGATCATTTCACCCTGCAGGGCGACGCTCTTCGACAGCTGGGATGTCGGATCGCTCAGCTCTACGCGAACCTTCTCGCGATCGCCCTTCTCGCCAAAGGCCGCCACTCCAATCAGGCGATCCTTGAGGATGTCGGCAATCTCGCCGGCGCTCTTACCCTGCAACTCGCGATCGTTCATCAGCGCCGAGAACTGATGCTGCTCCACACCGCGATTGCCGGCGACCATCTTGGTCACGTTGGAAAACAGCTTGTCGATCGCGCCGCTATCTACCAGCCCGTCGAACGGCGCGTACAGCTCGCCAATGGCCAAGCGCAGCGTCCTCGTAGGATCGTCGGCAAGGTTCTGCGCACCCTGCAGGATCACGCTGCCGCCCGCATCGCCGCGGATCAGCGCGCCCAGTTCCTTCGTCGCGCCCGGATCGATATCGACCTGAAACGCGGTGCGGTCGTCGCGGGTGACGATGGTCGCCTTGGTGATGTCGCGGTTGATCTGGTCGAGCAGGGTACCGCCCGGCGATGCGACCGTGATCAGGCCGTGCCCGATCGTGCCCGCCTGCGTCGCGGCATAACTGCTGTCGGCATAGCTGCCGGACAGGCTTCCCGGCGTGATGCCGGCCCTGGCCTCGCCGGCCACGCCCGAGTCCTTGCCCCCTAGCCCCAGCGTGCCCGAGATGCTGAACGCACCGTTCGCGCTGCTTGCCCGATCGGCGATGTCGGCGACGACGAGTTCCCCGGTCTTGAGCGCCAACAAACCGCTGTCCTTTTTGCCCGTGCTGTCCAGCGCCGCCAGGGTCGCGCCGATCACGCTGGTCGTGCCGCCGACCTCGACATCGAGCATGCCGCCCTTGGCGGTGAGCGTGGTCCGCGTATCCACCAGCGCGGAGTTGCCGCCGCCGGTACCGGCGGACAGACTCGGGGTTAGCGAGCCCCCCGGGCCGGTACTGCTGATACCAACGCCCATGCCGAAGCCGCTCGAGCTGTTCGACTGCCGGCCGATATCCTGCAGGCTCTGGAGCAGCAGGTCGCCGCCGGTCCGCACGATCACGTCGCCGCCCGACACGTTCGCGCCGACCAGCTTGGTGTCGTCGCCCGACGCGATCGTCAGCCGCGTGCCGCCATCGACGACGCTGTTGACGTTGTGGGTCTGCGAAGACGTGCCCGAGGCGCTGCTCGACGACACGCTCGCGGTCGCCGAGGCGGTGGCGCCGCCGACGATGCCCACCCCCAGCGAAAGACCCAGGCTCGCGCCGGCGCTGTGCGAAGACCAGTTCTGGTTCGCGTGCGCCTGCGCCGCTTCGATCAGCACATCGCCGGTTGCAGTCAGTGCAACCCCGTTCGTGCCCTTCACCGACGAGCCGAGGATCGAGAGATCGCCCCCCGTGGCAATGATGCCGACCGTGTCGCCCGTCACCGATGCGCCCACCACGGTCGCCGCCTCGCCCGAGGTCTTCGAACGCGAGCTCGAAATGCCGAGGCTGACCGAAACGCCGACGGTGCTGGTCATCGCGTTCATTACCGAGCGGACGGTGCTTTGCGCGGTCGAGGCGGTGTTGATCGCCAGCGCCGCAGCGCCGCCTTTCGCGCTGCCCAGCGCGGAGGGCAGATCCGCAAGCGTATGTACAGCACCCGAGATGTTCTCATACGCGCCGATCGACACGCCGAAGCTCGAAGATTTCGAGCTGGAGCTGCTATCCCGCACGTCCAGCGTGTTGGCGATGGTGACCGATGCACCCTGGAGCAGCACGTCGCCGCCCGCCGCCACCGTGCTGCCGGTGATCCCCAGCGCCCCGCCCGAGACGATCGTGAGGTCGCCGTTCTGCGTACCGATCACCGATCCAGCCTGCGTCACGTCGGTCGTGCTGCCGGTGCTGCTGGTCTTGGCGACGCCGAGGAACAGCCCGCCGCCGCCCAGTGAAAAGCCGCTCTTCTTCACCGACGAGCTGCTCTCTTGGCTATCGGTGGTCGCGAGCGTGCCGATCGTCACCGGGCCAACAGCCGAGAGCGTAAGCCCGTTCGAGGCGACCAGGTTGGCGCCGGTGATCGTCACTCCGCCGCTCGCCGTCACCACGGCCGTGTCGCCCGACAGGGTGGAGGCGACCACGGTCTCGTCGTGTGTCGTCGTGCTGGTGCGCTTGATGGTGGAGGAGAGCAGGCCCGAGCTCTTGGAGAAGGTGTCCACCCGGCTATCGGCGGTATCGATCACGCCGC
>NZ_AGFU01000065.1 GCF_000226955.1 Sphingomonas elodea ATCC 31461 | reverse complement strand
CCCCCCGCCGCCCCCGCCGAGGCGATCTCGCTCACCATCGCGCCGGGGGCGATCGTCATCCAGCAGCAGCCCGGCCAGGACGCCCGCGCCCTGGCGCGCCTGGTGGAAGAGAAGCTCGAGGAGTTGCTCCGCCGCCACGCAGCCGCCGCGCGCCGCGGCTCCATGGCCGATCGAGCGGACGGAGATGACCTGTGAAGCTGCTCAGCCTGGGCATGTTCGTCTTCGCGATCGACACGCTCGCCTATGACGAGCTGCAGCGGAAGCGCGCCTGGCATTTCGCCAGCAACGGCCGCGTCGGCACCAAGGAAGCGATCCAGTTCACCGGCCCCGGGCTGGAGACGATCAGCCTGTCGGGCACCGCCCATATCGAGCTGGCGGAGGGGCGCGTCTCGCTCGACAAGCTGATCGAGATGGCGGCCGATGGCGAGGATTGGCCGCTGGTCGACGGCCGCGGCAACGTGCTCGGCAATTTCGTGATCACCGCGATCGACGAACGGCACCGCGAATTCCTGCCCGATGGCCAGCCGCGCCAGATCGATTTCGGCATCGACCTGCTCGAAGCACCGGACGCCGCCGCATGACGCCCACGGCAGACTTCCGCATCACGCTCGATGGCAAGGATCTTTCGCCGACGATCCGGCCGCGCCTGATCAGCCTCACCATCACCGAGAAGCGCGGCGGCGATGCCGACCAGCTCGACCTGGTGCTCGACGATAGCGACGGCAAGCTCGCCCTGCCGCCAGAGGGCGCCGTGCTCGCCGTCCAGCTCGGCTGGAAGGCCGGCGACGGCGTCGCCATCGGCCTGGTCGACAAAGGCCGGTTCAAGGTGGACGAGGTGGAGCATTCCGGGCCGCCGGACATCGTCATCATCAAGGCCAGCGCGGCCGACTTCGCCAGCAGCCTCACCACCCGCCGCGAACAGAGCTGGCACGCCACGACGATCGGCGCCGTCGTGGGGGCGGTGGCGGGCCGCAACGATCTGGAGGCGCGCTGCGCGCCCGCCCTGGCCTCGGTCGCGGTCACGGCGCTGTCGCAGGAGCGCGAGAGCGACATCGCCTTCCTGCGGCGCCTGGGGCGCGAACACGACGCGGTCGCGACCATCAAGGCCGGGTGCCTGATCTTCGCGCCGATCGGCGCCGGCATCACCACCACCGGTAAGCCGCTGCCCGCCATCACCATCCGCCGCCGCGACGGCGATCGGCACGGCTATCGTGTCGAAAAGCGGGAGACGGTCGGCAAGGTGGTCGCCGAGTGGCACGATCGGAAGGACGCGAAGAAGAAGACGGTGGAGGTGGGCAGCGGCGACGGCGCGGAGCGGAAGCTCTCCCGCGTCTACGCCAGCGAGACCGAGGCGCGCCGCGCCGCCACTGCCGAATCGAAGCGCGCCGGCCGCGCGCCGCGTGGTCTGGACCTCGCCCTTGCATTTGGCCGCGCCGATGTGTCGCCGGAGCAGCCGGCCACGGTGGAAGGGTTCAAGGCCGATATCGACGCGCAGCCCTGGCTGATCGCGGAGACCCGCCACCAGCTCGACGATCGCGGGGGCTTCACCACCGCGATCAAGCTGGAGCTGAAAGCCTGACCCTTGCAATAAATGTGTATTTGATACACATTGATGTTGCACCGCATGCCGGATGTGTGTATTGAATACACATCAAGAGCGGAGGCGCGATGCGAAGCAGAGAGGTTATCAGGAAGCTGGAAGCGGATGGGTGGGAAGAGGTTCGGCAAACGGGAAGCCACAAACAGTTCCGCCATCCCACGAAACCCGGAACAACCACCGTCCCGCACCCGAAGGCAAGCCTAGGCATCGGGACGCTCAAGAGCATAGAAAGGCAGAGTGGGTTGAAGCTCCGATAGGGGCTTCAACCCACCATGGAGGTACAGAATGGCGACGGTCTATTATCCTGCCATCATCGAGCGCGCGGACGATGGCTTCAGCGTATTTTTCCCCGATCTGCCGGGCTGCACCTCGGCAGGCGAAACCGTGCAGGAAGCGGCCCTGAACGCCGAGGAAGCGCTGGCCGGTCACCTGGCCGTTTCGGCCGAACATGGTGACCCGATCCCCGCGCCCAGCGTGGTGGATGCGATCCCGCACGATCCCGAGGTAGACGAGGTGGCGCGCATCCTGGTGCGGGCGGAACGGCCCGGCAAGTTCGTGCGCGTCCAGATCACCATGGACGAAGGCCTGCTGGCGCGCATCGATCGCGTGGCGCGGAACCGGTCGGGCTTTCTCGCCGATGCCGCGCGTGTGGCTCTGGCCGCGCATGGCTGAAGGTGCACCAAGCCCGACCGGTTACACCCCCGAGGATCTGGCGGCAGTTTCGGACACCCCCCAGCGCACCCTAGCTGAGTTGGCCGCGGCGCGGCCTTTCGCGGAGATATTCCCCGACCTGGCGGCGAAGATCCAGGAGCGGCGGGCACGCAGCGATGATTAGGTTTGCACATAACCGATAAGCGCGAGCGGCTTATCCGATTGCTAAAACGGCATTCCTTGGCGGATTTCGCCGAATGCAAGGTGCAAGTGTAACACTTATACCCTGGCCCGACCGGAAGGTATGCGTGTTACACGAATACCCTGTGCCGACCGCCGAGGTGTGGCCTTTAAGGCCACACCTTCAGCTATTGCCATTATGGCAATGCCTTCGATCTGCGGAAGGTATGTGTGTAACACACATGCCTTCGGGCTGCGGAGGGTGTCCGGTTAAGCCGGATACCTTGGAGGTACCTTCATCATGCAGGCACCTTCAATCGGTGTTGGCGTCTTTCGGATCGGCCGCCTTCAACCCGATCGCGACGAGCTGGCGGATAGCTTCCGCGCGCGACGGAATGCCGGGCTGGCGCGCGCGCCATCGATCAATCTCGTGCAACCATGGTGCGGGTGCTTTCATTTCGAAGCGCTGCATAGGGTCGGCCTTGCTCATACGGTTGATACGTATCATCCGTTGACAAAGATATCAACTATACGTATCGAACGTATCAGCCGGATGAGAGGGGCCTAATCCTCTCACCCGGCCTAACCCGAACCGAGGGAAGCACCCCATGGCCCAAGCTGATCCCAACGATACGAGAGCCGCGCTCGGCTTTGAACCCCCATTCACCCTGCTCGATGATCCCCGCGTACGGCTCGATCGCCTCGGCCGCGCGGTCAACGGGCTACGCGCCCTCGCCCATGATGGTGATCTGGAAACCGCCAGCGACGTGGTGGAGATCACGCGCGGGGATCTGTCCGCGCTCTTCGACCTGATAGGCGAGCAGATTGAACTGGCCAGCGCAACACTGCTCACCACCACCAGCCATTGAGGAAGCCATGACAGCTAACCCGATAGTTGCTTTCGATTTCGAAGAGTCCCCGGTGCGCACGCTTGAGCGGCAGGGCGAGCCTTGGTTCGTGCTAACCGACGTTTGCCAAGCATTGCGCATTTCGAACCCAACGCAGGTGGCTGCACGTCTGGATGACGATGAACGGTCTATGTTTAACATAGGCCGTCAAGGCGAGACGATCATAGTGAGCGAGAGCGGCCTTTATTCCGTCATCCTGCGCTCAAGAGGCGCGTCAACGGCAGAGACTCCAGCTTGGCGCTTCCGTCGCTGGATCACCCACGAAGTTCTACCCACGTTGCGGAAACAAGGCGCCTATGGAAGACAGCCCCCCAAGCTAGTGAAATCGCCGCAGGGCCTGGCCGCTCTGCAAAACCACGTATCCAGCCTCACCCGCAAGCTGCAGACCACCCGCCATCCGGTGGAGCGACGCCTGGTGCACCAGATGCTGGACCAGGCCTGCACCGAACTGGGCATCACCACGCCGCCGCTCGACCAGCTCGGCGCCGATGCCCCCGGCGATCTGGACCGGCTCACCGCCTTCTGGGGCGCGATCGACAGGGTCCGCGCCAGCGGCGTGGATCTGAACCACAGCGTGCGGCCGGAGCTTCTCGCCATCAACCTCAACGAGGTGCGCACCCGCTTCAAGGCAGCAGGCATCCGCGTCGATGTGGACCGGCCATTGATGGATGCCCTCAAGCTCTCCACCTCGCCCGCGTTCGTTGACGTGAAGCCGGTGAAAAGCGCCATCATGGACAAGACGGTGTCATGCTGGGTGTTCCGGCAGGACGCCTGATCGGCTAGGCGGCGGCGATGCTTCTTCTTGCTGCCGCCTGCATTCTGATCGCGATCGATGGAGACACCCTGCGCTGCGGTGAGGAACGCATCCGCCTGCTGGGAATCGATGCGCCGGAGCTGCCCGGCCACTGCCGGCGCGGCCGGCGGTGCGTGCCCGGCGACCCATGGCGCGCCCGCCGCGCGTTGGCAGCGGCGCTCAAGGGCAAGGCCGAAATCTCTGCGATAGGGTTCGACCGCTATGGCCGCGTGCTGGCGACCGTACGGGTGAACGGCCGTGATCTCAGTTGCGCCCAGCTCGCGACGGGCAATGCCGTGTACATGCCCCGCTGGGATAATCAGGGGCGGGTTGCCACCGCATGCCCGCGCTGGGCCCGCCCCGACTGATCATTGCAGGCCGAACTGGGCCTTCTGTATCAGCTTACCATTCTGGAACATCGCGTTCATGTTGGCCCCCGGCGTTTCGCCCTGCCACATGTACATCACCGTCTTGATGCCGGCGACGTCGCTGGAAGACATCTCCTCGCCGGGGCCGCCAAGGATTTTCTGCGCATCGGCGTAGGACATCCCGGTGCGCAGCGCCTTGAACTTTTCCATAGTCACGCCCGAGGCAGGGGCTTCGACTGCGGCGGCCGTGCTGGCGCCGCCGGCCTTCTTATCGCCCCCCGCGACCGATCCGATCACGATCAGGATCACCACGGCGGCGAACACCCCCAAGACGATCTTCTTGAAACTACCGGATTTCTTCTCCGACATCTTACCCCCTGTTCAAATACAGGCCGTCCTTTCACGGCCGATGTTGCATGGCTTGCGACCCGCTATTGCCCGCCCGGTCTGTCGCAGACGTTCGGGCGCCTGATCGACGTTGCACAAGAATGCGTCAAGCACCGCGCTACATGCCATATTCGAACAATATGCATCCATTTTGGTGTTTCCTACATCGCGCACTTTCGCTTAATGCGGAACGCAAGGGGAACGTTTGCAAGTGAGTAGGGGGGTAGTTTTAGTGTACGAGGATCAACGACCGCGGGGGTGTGCAGTCGGATGTTTGGAATGCAATGTGGCGTGCGCGGTGCTTACTGCCTCGCGCGACGCTCTTTGGGTGCAGGTTGAGACTTTGTCGCGCGAGCAAGCGACGCGACCACGTCTTCAACAGGAATTTGCGCTTGAAGCTGCGCGAGAGCGGCTGGCAATAGCTGAGCGAGAAATCGAGCGCGTTCGTCCCGCGTATCCTCAGGACGTTCCAGCGCCAGTAGCGCCGCGAACATCTGGGTCAGCGCATCTTCACTAGGCAGCGCCACATGCATCATCAGGTGCCGGACCGGGGGCGGGGCCGGCACCGTTGAATATTCATCCGTAGCGTCCGGCGACACATCCTCACCGCGCAGGTATCGCAGCGAGACGCCCAGCACTTCGGCGATTTCGGTCATGAACCGGGAGCGCTTGATCTTGCCACCCAGGATCTGGTGGATCGTACCAGGCGTGACGCCAATCGCGCGGGCGAGCGACGACTGGTCGTGCTTCGCCCTTTCCATCGCCTGCCGCACGCGCTCGGGGTTGAAGGCCGTCATGCGGTCGAGCGATAGAGCAAGAGATTGTAGTTCGCTATCAGAGACACCTCTAGCGGACATTAATAGTTACCTCTCATAGAATCCTCTTGCGTTACGTGAGAGCGTTCTATAGCGTTGAGCCATGGATGAGAGAGACCTCTTGACCGCGCTCGCCGCGTTCGATCGCGCCCTGCACATCGCTGGGTCGCAAAGCGCCCTCGCCCGCATCTGTGGCTGCACCCCCGGAGCGATTTATCAGCCTCGCAAGCAGGGCAAACCGCTGTCCGCGCGGTTCGTTCTGAAGGTGGAGGCGGCAACGGGCGTTTCGCGCCATGATCTCCGTCCAGATTTCTATCCCATGCCGGGGGAGGCTGCTCTTCATGACGCCTCTGTATCGGAGAAAACTATAAGCGTCGCCTGCAATCCGGCTCCGGTTTTGCCGAAGGCACCCGCCAATGACTGAGATTGCCGCGCATAACGTCCGCACGCTCGGGCACCTGATTGCAGCGCTCTCAGACCTGCAGAGCAAGGGCGCCGAGCTGCAGCGCGAGCCGATCGGCATCGCGAACATAGATCATGCTTCCGGCTGGAAGATCGTGCTCGAAAAGGACGATCGCGACCTGCTGCAGGTTCGCTTCGCGAGGTCCAATCGTGGCTGATCTCGCACCGAATAACCCCGCGGGTCGCACCCGGGGCCTGACCACCACCGTCGCCCCCTCCCCCTGCGGCGGTGGTGGTCTACCTGATCTGGCATTCATGCTCGAAGAGCGGCGAAAGCTGTTCGATGGCCTGAAGCGACTACGCAATCGGCGCGTGGGCAAGCACCACATGTTGATCCGCATTGGGCAGATCGAAGCCATCATCCGTCCCGTCGCCGCAGAAAATGGCCTGTGCGGCACCTGCCTCGAAGATCTCGCCGGCCAGGCCGGACCTGAGTGCCAAGAATGCCTGGAGGTGCCGTTCTGATGACGAAGAAACGCACCCCCGGCACCTGGGCATATGCAGCGTTCACCATCGGCGAGCGGCTCGGCGCGAAGCGCGCCGCCGCGATCGCCAAGGTGGGCGAGCGGACCTTCTACAACTGGGCGGATCCGGATCTGGAAGCCGCTCCGACCATCGCCCAGGCGCTCGCGCTCGACCTAGCCTCTGCCGAGGCCGGAGGCGGAGAGCTGCCGTTCCTGGCGGCTTATCAGGCCGCCACGGAGGGCCGCGCGATCGTCATCGATCCGTGCCGCCTCGCGCTGGTCGACGATCTGTCGCGGAACGCCAAGGAGTTCGGTGAAGCCGTCGAGCATACGCTCGTCGCCGCTAGGCCGTCTGCCACGCGCGCCGACCTGATGCGCGCGATGGAAGAGACCGCCGATCTGGAGCGGTCGACCAAAGCCATTCGGCGCCGGCTTGGCGCAATCTTTCGCCGTGGCGCGGGGCCGCGGCATATCGCGGGGGGCTCCCTATGACGATCAGAAGGCGCAGTGTTTTCGTGTGTCCCGAGTGTGGATCGGGGGTGACCTGCCGAACGAGCGAGCAGCTGACCCCAACGGTTCGCGAGGTGCGCTTGCTCTGCAACAACGACGAATGCGGCAGCGCCTTCGTCGCCCAGGTTGTTGCCGTCCGCTTTGTACTGCGCGGCCTGAAGCCGAACCCGAACCTGCACCTGCCGGTCGGCAAATGGCGCGAAGCGGCCAACGACGATGCACCGCCACCGCCGCCGCCGGCCAATGATGGCACCATCGACATGTTCGCCGTCACCTCCTGACGTCCGCCGGCACCGCGCCGGCTGAACCGACCGCCCGAACATCCCGCCCGGAGCACCCCGCTTCCGGGAACGCCCCCCGCTTGCCTGCGAAAGACCACACCACCCGATGCGCGACGATTTGCTCAAGGAAGTCCTGGCCCGCCTGAAGCGTGATTACGGCTTCAAGGAAAAGGGCACATGGTTGCAGGAAGGCCGCTGCGCGCACTGCGACAAGAAGGAAGCCTTCGTCCGCGCCGACAACCCGTGGGTGGTGAAGTGCGGGCGGCAGAACAAATGCGGGCGCGATAGCGCGGTCAAGGAGCTGTATCCGGATCTGTTCGACAATTGGTCGAACCGCCACAAGGCCACCCCCGAGGATCCGAATGCGGCGGCAGACGCCTATCTGCTCCACGCCCGCGGCTTCGATCTTTCCGGCCTGCGCGGCAGCTATCGGCAGGAATGGTACAACGATCAGAAGCTGGGGCTCACAACCGCAACGGTCCGCTTCCCGCTTCCCGGCGACAGCTATTGGGAACGGCTGATCGACCAGCCCAGCCGCTTCGGCAAGAAGAAGGCGCGGTTCAACTTCGGCAGCACCTGGCGCGGCCATTGCTGGCTGTACCCGAAACGCACCATGGCCGACTATGCGCGAGCCGGCGAAATCTGGATCACGGAAGGCATCTTCGACGCCATCGCCCTGACCCAGAAGGGCAAGGTGCACGCCGTCTCCGCGATGTCGTGCAACGTCTATCCGGAGCACTTCCTCGCCGAGCTGCGCAAGACGTGCGGCGACCTGAACATTGCCACGCCCAAGCTGATCTGGGCGTTCGATGTCGGCGCGGCGGGCGTGCGCTTCACCCGGAAATTCGCCGAGCAGGCGCGCGCCGAGGGCTGGACCTGCGGCGCCGCCCAGGTGCGCCCAGATGGCGAAGGCGAGAAGCTCGACTGGAACGACCTGGCGCAGCGCGACAAGCTGCAGCCGTCCGATCTCGACGAATACCGCTGGAACGGCGAGATCACGATCGCCAGCTCGGCCACGGCGAAGGCCCTGCTGATCTACGAGCGAAAGCGGCTCGAGTCCTTCCCCATCACCTTCGGCGGCAAGCAGCTCTGGGCCAACTTCTCGCTGGAGCGCATTCAGGGCGAGCTGCAGTCGCTGCTCGAAAGCCAGGATCCCGAGTTCGAAGACTTCAAGGAGCTGCAGTTCGACGAGCAGTGGAACAAGGCCGCCGAGCGCGCCGTCGCGATCGAGGAGGTGGCGAACTGCACCTTCCGCACCCTCTATTACCAGCGCGACCCGATCGTGGAGGAAGGCTCCTACCTCCTACGCATCGACTTCCCGTCCGATCGCGCGAGCGTGAAGGCCACCTTCTCCGGCTCGGCATGCTCCGGTGCGGGCGACTTCAAGAAGCGGCTCGCCAGCATCGCCCCCGGCGCGCAGTGGACCGGCAACCAGTACCAGCTCGACAAGCTGATGCAGGTGCAATGGGCCAACATCCGCATGGTCGAGGCCCTGCAGTTCGTCGGCTATTCGAAGGAGCATGAGGCGTACGTGTTCGGCGACATCGCCGTGCACAAGGGCCGTACCTATGAGGTGAACGAGGAGGACTATTTCCGCCTCGGCAAACAGTCGGTGAAGCTGCGCTCCAACGAGCGGATGCTGCGGATCGAGTACGATCCCGATCGCCTTGATCTCACCTGGGTGAAGCCGCTGTCGGTGGCCTATGGCGCCAAGGGCCTGGTGGTGCTCGCCTATTGGGTGCTCGCCCTGTTCGCCGAGCAGGTGCGCCACCATCAGGAGAGCCTGGGCTTCCTCGAGGTGACCGGCGAGCCGGGCAGCGGCAAGACGACGCTGCTGGAGTTCGTGTGGAAGCTGGTCGGCCGCCCCGGATACGAAGGCTTCGACCCCACCAAGGGCACGATCGCCGGCATCGCCCGCACGCTCGGCCAGGTCGCGAACCTGCCGGTGGTGATGATCGAGGGCGACCGCACCCAGGAGACGGCGCACGCCCGCCGCTTCGAATGGGACGAGCTCAAGACCGCCTATAACGGTCGCGCCGTCCGCACCCGCGCCGTCGCCAATGCCGGCATGGAAACCTACGAGCCGCCCTTCCGCGCCGCGCTGGTGATCGCGCAGAACGCCCGCGTACAGGGATCGGAGGCGCTCACCGAGCGCATCATGGGCCTGCACTTCGACAAGGGGCGCTTCTCCCCCGAGGGCAAGGCCGCCGCCGGCAAGCTCAAGGCCGCCGACATCAAGGCGATTTCGGGTTTCCCGATCCATGTCACCCGGCGCGAGGAGCAGATCCTCGCTGCCTATTTCGAAGCCTATGCCCGGCACGAACCGGCGATGCGCGAGCACCCTGGCTGCGGCAATTATCGCTTCGCGCACAACCACGCCCAGCTAGCCGCGATGCTGGACGCGATGCGGGTGGTGATCACCAACATAAGCGACCGCGATGTCGCCGACGCCCACGCGCTGATCCTCGCCATGCTGGTCGAGCGCCACCAGCTCACCGACGCGGATCACCCCTTCGTCGTGCAATTCTGGGAGCGGTACGACCATTTCGTCGCCCAGGACGCCGCCACGCTCAACCCGGCGCACCCGATCAATCACAGCCGCAAGGCCGATCAGATCGCGATCAGCCTGGTGCAGTACGAATCGCGCTGCACCACCAGCGGCCTGCGCCCGCTGTGCACGATGATCGAGCTGCAGAAGCTGCTCAAGACCTCGAAGAGCCGCCGCTTCGTCGCGGTGAAGCCGATCAATTCCGTCACCGGCAAGACCGTCTCCTGCTGGGTCTTCCGCAATCCCGACTTCCACGAGAGCAAAGGAGCATAATCGATGCTGCTGCCCAACACGCACGTCCCCGGCACGCGCACCCCGCCCACGCGCATGACGGCCGCCCGCTATCTCAAGCTGCGCCGCAAGGCCGCCGGGCTAACCCGCTACGATCTTGCCCGCCGGCTGAGCATGACGCCAGGCGCACTGATCAATCTGCGCCGCGCCTGGGTGGTGCTGGGTCAGCTCGAGCTGCCCAACGCCACGGCCAAGCATCCGGCGCTGATCGACGCTATCGCCGAGTTCATCCCCTTGGACGTTGCGATCTACCACCAGCTCGCCAACGATCCGGTGGACCGTCACCCCACCGTCTGCCTGGCGTGCGGCTGCTCGGCCGAAGACCCGTGCACCGGTGCCTCCGGCATCTGCACGCTGGAGCGCGGCACCTGCACCCGCTGCCAGAGCGGAGCGGCCCAATGAACCGCGTCCAGCGCATCTTCGGCTGCAACTGCCGGACCTGCCAGCCGGACTATCCCCCGCTCGGCCGCCTGATCTTCAACGCCTGGGGCGGCCTCGGCGTGGCCCTGATCATCATCCAGATTCTGAGGAGCTACGGATGGTAAGCATGACCATGCGCCAGGAGCGCGCGGGCGACGGCTCGCTGCGCCATGTGCCCACCCCGTTCATCCCCAACACCGGCAAGGGCAAGGGCAAGAAGGCCCCCAGGCCCGCCGATCCGATCAAGGCCAACCCCGAAGCGTCCGCGCAACAGCTCGCCCAGCTGATCGAGCGCATCGAGCGGTTGGAGGAAGAAAAGGCGGGCATCGCGGGTGACATCAACGACGTCTACGCCGAGGCGAAGGGCACCGGCTTCGACGTCAAGGCGATGCGCGCGATCGTCAAGCTCCGGAAGCTGGAGAAGCACGACCGGATCGAGGCGGAGGAGATCCTCGAAACCTACAAGTCCGCGCTGGGGCTCGCATGATGCGCCGCTCCGAGCTTGTCCGCGCCATCACGCGCGAGATCCCGATCCTAGCCCTTGTCGTCGTCGTGCTGCTGCTCGCCCTGGCGCAGCAGCGGCCCGAGCGCGCCTGCGGCGAAGCCCAAGTGGAGGCCCGTCCATGATCCGCATCGATCCGCGCCGCGCAGGCGCGCACGCCCGCACCGCCGGCAAGGCCATCATGACGATCGGCGTGATGTTCACGCTGTTCATGATCGCGATCGGCACCGTCCTGGGGGAGCGCCGCCGATGAAACACTTCGCACGATGGCAACCCGCCGAGCTGGCGATCATGCGCACCACCTATCCCGTGGGCGGATACAAGGCCGTCGCCGCCCTGCTGCCGCACCGCTCGCTCGACACGATCCGCATGCGCGCGATGAAGATGGGCCTGCGCAGCCAGCGGCGGAGTCGGGCAGCATGAGGCGCCGCGCGCAACAGGCGCCGCTCTGCCACGTCACCGGCTGCAGCAATCCGCGCCTCCGCCTTGGCGTGCTGTGCACGCGCTGCGCCGCTCGCCTGCCGGCCGAAATCCGGCTCGCGATCGGCGAGGCGCACCATCAGCGCCGCTGGCACGATCACGCTGCCGCCTGCCGTCAGGCCGGCACCTTCCTCAACTTGCCGGCGCCGAAGGTGGCGCCGGCTCCCACCAACCCCAGCGTCTCGCCGCAGCGTGCCTACGAGCTGCAGGCCCGGATGCTCGGCGAAAGGAACGATGCATGATCAGGCCGCAGCCCGATCTGTTTCCCAACCCTCGAATCTTGGTGGCATGCGAGTTTAGCGGCACTGTCCGCGACGCATTCCTCCGTCGCGGCTTCGATGCATGGTCCTGCGATATCCTTCCTGACGAGCGCGGCAGCAACCGGCATATCCGCGACGATGTGCGCCAGGTGCTCGGTTGGGGCTGGGATCTGCTGATCGTCGCGCATCCGCCATGCACGCGCCTCTGCAACAGTGGCGTCCGCTGGCTGCACACGCCGCCGCCGGGCCGAGCGCTCGCCGACATGTGGCGGGAACTCGATGAAGGCGCCGCCCTTTTCTCCGACCTGTGGAATGCACCCATCGCGCGCATCGCCGTCGAAAACCCGGTGATGCACAGACACGCGAAAGAGCGCATCCGTGGCTACGTCGAGCCGTCGCAGAGCGTGCAGCCGTGGCAGTTCGGGCACGGCGAGACGAAGCGCACCTGCCTATGGCTCAAGAACCTGCCGCCGCTAGTGCCCACGAAGATCGTCGAGGGGCGCACGGCGCGAGTGCATCGACATAGCGGCTGGGGGAAGCACGGCGCCATTCGCGCACATGAGCGCTCGCGGTTTTTTCGCGGGATCGCCGACGCAATGGCGGATCAGTGGGGCGACCTGCTGCTGGAGGTAGGGCGCGCGCTCGGCACACGCCCCGCGCGGAGGGCAGCATAATGCCGATCAGCCCTGAAAACCGCGCCCGCTATCCCCTGGACTGGCCCGCGATCAGCCTGCGCATCCGCAAGGAACGTGCCGGCGATCGGTGCGAGTGCCAGGGCGAATGCGGCCACCCGCACCTTGGCCGCTGCCCGGAGATGAACGGCGCGCCGCACAGCGTCACCGGCTCGACGGTGGTGCTCACCGTCGCGCACCTCGATCACCGCCCCGAAAACTGCGCGGAAGAGAACCTGCGCGCCATGTGCCAGCGGTGCCACCTCGGCTACGACCGCGATCACCACGCGCACAACGTCCGCCTCACCACCTCCCGCCGGCGGCTGGACGCCGCCGGCAACATGGAGCTGTTCGGCGGCGATCTGGGCACCCCGACTCCGCCGATGCCCCCCGCCGTGCCCGCGCCGCCGGCACCGGCCTCGGCCGAGTGGCCGTTCGGCGACCTGCGCCCAGGCGGTTACGGCGTGATCTATGCGGATCCGCCATGGCGCTTTGCAAACTTCTCCGTGAAGGGCGAGGCCAAGAACCCGGTGGCGCACTATCCGTGCATGTCCATCGCGGATCTGGCGCGCCTGCCCGTCGCGCGGCTCGCCGCGCCGGACTGCGCCCTGATCATGTGGGCGACGGCGCCGCTGCTCGACCGCGCGATCGAGCTGCTGCGCGCGTGGGGCTTCACCTTCAAGAGCGCCGGTGCCTGGGCGAAGCGCACTTCGACCGATCGCGCCTGGGCATTCGGCACCGGCTATGTCTTCCGCTCGGCCGCCGAGTTCTACCTGGTCGGCACGATCGGCAAGCCGCGCGTCCAGTCGCGCAGCATCCGCAACCTGCTGGTGGCGCCGGTGCGCGAGCACAGCCGCAAGCCCGACAGCATGATCGCCGATGTCGAGGCGCTCTATTCCGGGCCCTATGTCGAGCTGTTCGCCCGCCAGCGCCGGCCGGGCTGGGATTGCTGGGGCAATGACGTGGATCGCTTCGGGGAAGACAGGCAATGACAATCGACGACGGCAAGACCGCAGCGGTTGCGCTTGTCCAAGGGTGGGCCACAAACGCGCATAACATTCATAAGCGCCCACCGTACCGGGCGCATAACTTCGGCGACGACCTATACTGGGTGGTCGGCACGACCACGGTGTCTGTGCTTCATGGGTGGTCTGGGTATCACACTGCCGCCCAGGCGATTGCCGACGCACTCAATGCAGCCGCCGAGGAAGTGGCCTCGGCACCGGAGGGCAAAGTTGGCTAGCGCGCTGCTCACCGAAACCGAGGCTGCAGATCGGCTCAAGCTCTGCACCAAGACCTTGCGGAAGGAGCGCAAGGCCGGGCGGCTTCCCTATATCTTGATAGGGCGGGCTGTCCGTTACACCCTAGACGATCTCGAATCATTCATCGCCAAGGCGCGGCAGGATACTACCCAATGTCAGTCTACAAACCGGGTAAGTCGCCCTACTACCACTACGACTTCGTCTGGAACGGTCGTCGCTTTCACGGCTCGACAGGGCTCAAGGCCAAGAGGGAAGCGCTAGCCTTCGAGGCTCGCGTCCGCAGTGATGCCATCCTGCAGATCCGCGAACGCGAGCCGATCACCGTCGACCTGGCGTGCGGCCTATATCAGGATCACGCCGAGAAGCAGACCAGTTGGCAGACGACGCGGTACATCCTGCAATCGGCGATCGACGGCCTGGGCGCTGGCAAGCTGCTCAAGGAAATCACCCAGCTCGACCTGCAACGCCACTTCGCCGCGCGACGCGCGACGAGATCGAACGCGACCATCAACCGCGAGATCGAGACGCTCCGCGCCGTATGGCGCCGCGCAGACGATGCCGGCTTCGACGTCGGGGACATGCCGCGCTGGACCAGTCTGTTTCTCCGCGTCGCCGAGCGTCCGCCGCGCGAGCTGTCGCTGGACGAGGAGCCCCGGCTATTCGAAGCGATGCGCGCAGATCTGGTCGACGTCTGCGACTTCGCCCTCAAGTCCGGCTGGCGCCAGGCCGAAGTGATCGGCCTGCGCTGGTCGGACATCGACATGCACAACCGCACGGCGCAGACCCGGATCAAGGGCGGCGACATCGTGCGCCGGCCGCTCACCGCCACTCTGATCGCCATCATCGCGAACCAGCCCAAGGTTGGCCCCTTCGTCTTCACCTTCGTTGCCCAGGCGAACAAGTCGGAGGTGGTGGACAAGAAGGGCCGCAGGCACCCGGCCCGCAAGAAGGGCGAGCGCTACCCGATGACCAAGACCGCCCTGCGCGGCGCATTCGCCGCGGCCAAGATCGACGCGAAGATAGAAGGTTTCCGGTTCCACGATCTGCGCCACACCCGCGGCACGCGCATCGTGCGCGCCACCGGCTCGCTGGCCGCCGCCAAGGAGGCGCTCAAGCACCGCAACATCAAGACAACGCTGCGCTACGCGCATGTGCTGGACGAGGACGTCCGAAACGCTCTCGATGCATCGGAGTCCCGGACTATTCCCGAACCTAAGCGGGAAGCGAAGCAAAAAGGCTAACGATCACAAGCCGGTAGCGGTGCCAGTGTCTCGCCGTGTAAACGAGATGCTCTACCAACTGAGCTAACCGCCCGCTCGACCGCCCTCGGGCGACTGCGTCCGATGCCGATGCCAAAGCCGCGCGCGAAGGGCAAGCCTCAAACGAGATTCAGCCCCGCACGTTTCACCGCGCCGATATAGCGCATCATGCCGTAGCGGGCCGTCTCGCTCAGCACGATATAGGCGCGGCGGCGGTCGGTCGGATCGGCCTTGCGGTCGAACAGGCCCGCGCTGCTCAGCGTGCCGATCCAGCGCAGCGCCGTGGTGGGCGGCACCGCAGCGGCGATGCAAAGGCTGGAAACCGAGATCTGGCGACGCTCCAGATGCGCGGCAAACAGATCGAGCAGCATGTCCCAGGCAGGATCCGCGAACAGGTCCCCCTCGAAGAACTCGGCGCGCATCCGCCGCGCACGGATCACACGGCGAATGTCGTGCGCAGTCGCTTCCTCCACTTCCGGCTCGGCCTGGAAGGTGAATGCCGAACTGCGAACCGCCGCCTTGCCGTCCGAAATCTCGCTGCGCGTGAGCCGTGCGAGCGAATCGGCGATCCGCGCCACCTCCTCCTGGAAGCGCCGCATCCGCAGCACTTCCTCGTCGCGCATGCCATCGTGGAGACGCGCGACCGACCCGCGCCCCGCCAGCATCGCCGCACCCAGCCGGTCGGCCTCGCTGGGGGCGCATTGCAGCATCGCAGTTTCCGGCAGCAGCCCGGTGGCCAGGTCGATCTGTTCGGGCAACACCGTGGCGATCAGCGCGACGTCGCGGTCCTCGACCCGTGCCCCCAGCCATGCCAGCAGCGGCTCCAGCATGTCGGGCGGCATGGCGTCGGTCTCGAGGATCACCAGGCGAATGCCGTCCAGCAAGGCCGGGTCGTCCAGGGCCGCAGCAGCCCCCAGGGCTTCCCGAACCCGGAACCCGGCCGTGGCCGCCGTCTGCTCCGCCAGCAACCGTGCCGGGCCCGGCTCGGCGACCACCAGGGCGACGTCGCGGTGAAACTCGTAAAGAATGGGCGCAGCATCGCCCAGATCTGGCACCTCGTACATGCTTTACCCCCTCGGTTCGGCATCTGTTCCCCTTCAGATGCCGCATTCCTCCGAAATGGCGGAGTCAGAATGCCTCCATTCCGGAGTAAAGAAGATCAGTCTAGCATAGACTCTACCGATGTGGAGCAAAGTATCTTCGCCTCATCGGCGACGAAGATCTTCGATCCGTCCGTCCTTCAGGCCCAGCATCTCGCGCGCCGCACTGGCCAGAGTCGCCGTGGTCAGTACAAACCCCAGCGCGACCAGTGCAAGTACCGACACAATGAAGAGAAGTTGCACGACGGCCGACATATTCTTCGCCGACACCACAATCATCAGCATCGCCTGCATCATCGAAGCCCCGTTTATACCGCTCTGCACCAGCAGACTCAGCACGGGCAGGAAGAACAGCAGGAGCAATAAAGATGCCAGCGCGAGCAGCAACAGCGCCAGTACTGCGAACGCACCGAAAATCGACCAAAAATGGCCGCGCGATTGGGTCCAGGCTTCGTCGACGGTGATGGCCTCGTAGAGATAGGTCAGCGGTACTGCGATCGCGAGTCGCACCTGCACGAACAGCAGCGCACCAAGCTCGGCGAGCAGCAGAAACATCGCGAGCGCATGCCGCGCCGTTTCGGCCGGGACCAGCCAGCCGAGCAGACCCAGCAGTACGCCGTTGGCAAGCGCCAGCAGGAAGGTGGCGACGGCGGGCGCGG
>NZ_AGFU01000066.1 GCF_000226955.1 Sphingomonas elodea ATCC 31461 | reverse complement strand
ATCTACACTCTTTCCCTACACGACGCTCTTCCGATCTCATCTGGCGAATCAGCTCGAACCCGGTGACGTGCGGCAGCTGTACGTCCATGATCACGAGGTCGGGCTTGAACCGCAGCGCCGTGGGCACGGCTTCGCGCCCGTCGCGAACCGGCTCGGCCTCGTAGCCATGCGCCCGCAACAGGTCACAGAACAGCTTCAGGTTCAGTTCGTTGTCCTCGACAACGAGTACTCTTTTTGGCACGCGCTACCTCTACTCTGCGGGGCGGTGTTAGGCGATGGCGAACGCAGTGACAAATCCGGAAATGATAGCGCTACATGCGCTTGCGTGGATCCTTGGCGAATCGGGTCGGGCGAATCGGCTGCTGGACCTGACCGGACTGGATCCCGCTACCCTGCGCGCCCGCGCCGGCGAGCCTGCACTGCTGGCCGCGACGCTCGGTTTTCTCGAGGCGCATGAACCCGATCTGATCGCCTGTGCCGACGCGCTGGGATTTCCTCCGTCCGCGCTGGTCGAGGCGCGGCGCCAACTGGAACAGGCATGAGACCCCTACTGATCACCGATTGCGACGAAGTGCTCCTCCACATGGTGCGCCATTTCGGCGAGTGGCTCGGTGACACCCACGACATCGACTTCGCGCTGAACGGCAGCGATTTCGCGGATTCGATGCGCCGCCGCGGTGACGGCAGCACGCTGGAGCCGCAGGAAATGTGGGCGCTGCTCGACGGCTTCTTCCCGGCCGAGATGGAGCGGCAGACGCTGGTTCCCCATGCGCGCGAGGCGCTCGGCCGTCTCGCCGAGGTCGCCGACATCGTCGTGCTCACCAATCTCCAGGACCATTGCCGCGAGCACCGCATCACCCAGCTGGCCAATCACGGCATCGTCCACCGGGTCGAATGCAATCAGGGCGGCAAGGGCGGTCCCGTAGCCAGGCTGGTCGAGGAGCATGGCGCGCGGGTCGCGGTGTTCGTCGACGACCTTGCCGTTCATCACGAATCGGTGGCCAAGCACGCGCCGGACGTCTTCCGCCTGCACATGGTCGCCGAGCCCGGCCTCGCCCCCAAGGTGCCGCCGGCGCCCCATGCCCATGCCCGGATCGATGACTGGCGCGATGCCGAAGCCTGGATCCTGGAGCGTTTCGCCACCGCCTGAGCGCGCCCCTTGACCCTGGTGCGCGCCAGTGGTTGGGATCGAGGCATGACCACTGCCATCGATCGCAAGCTCGCCGAGCTCGGCCTCGCCCTCCCTGAGGCCGCCGCTCCTGTCGCCGCCTATGTCCCGGTCGTCGAGGCCGGCGGGCTGCTCCACGTTTCGGGCCAGCTGCCGTTCAAGGACGGCGCGCTGATGACCGGCCGTCTGGGCGAGGATCGCGACATCGCCTTCGGCACCGAGGCGGCGCAGCGTTGCGGCCTGATGCTGGTCGCACAGATCAATAAGGCGCTGGACGGCGACCTGAGCCGCGTGAAGCGCGTCGTGAAGCTGGGCGTGTTCGTCAATTCGACCGCCGACTTCACCGATCAGCCCAAGGTCGCCAACGGCGCCTCGGAATTGATGCAGGCGCTGTTCGGCGAGGCCGGCCGCCACGCCCGCAGCGCGGTGGGCGTCGCCGCCCTGCCGCTGGGCGCCGCCGTGGAAGTCGACGCCCTCTTCGAAATCGCCTGAACGCACGTCTCCCTCCGCGCTGGTGGTGCGGAGGGGCCTGTGGCGATCCAGCAACAGTACGTTACAAACTCCGTGTGCGGGTGCGAAGAAGGTTGCGCGCGCCCGCCGTCCTCCGGCAATGTTTTGTTGCAAACCGGAAGTCGCCGGGCCGTAGAGCCCATACAAATGCGATGCCGGTGGCAGCAGGCGGGAACCCTTGAAGTTCAATTGAAAGGGATTCCATGCGCTTCTCCCCGATCAGCCTCGGCGCGCTGCTGCTCGCCACGACCGCTCCCGCGATGGCGCAAGAGGCAGCTCCGGCTTCGACTCCGAGCATCACGATCAACGGCAACGCCACGCTGATCAGCGACTACAAGTTCCGCGGCGTGTCGCAGACCGATGGCAATTTCGCGGTCCAGGGCGGGGCGACGATCAGCCACGTCTCCGGCTTCTACGCCACCTTCTGGGGCTCGTCGGTCGACAATTACGTGACCGCGCACGGCTCGTCCCACCAGGAACTGGACCTGATCGCCGGCTACAAGCACAGCTTCAAGAACGGCGTCACGGTCGACGTCGGCGCGCTCTACTATGTCTATCCCGGCACGCGGCCGTCCGGCGACCATAGCTCGTCGGACTTCATCGAGCCCTATGTGTCGCTGTCCTACGCGCTGGGCCCGGTGCTCGCGAAGGGCACGGTCAACTATGCGCCGAAGCAGAAGGCGCTGGAGCTGGATCAGGGCGCCGACCCGAAGACGCCGAAGCAGGACAATCTCTACATCGCCGGTGATTTCTCCACCGCCATCCCGAAGACGCCGCTCAGCCTCACCGCGCATATCGGCCATACCTTCGGGCCGGACTGGCTGGCGATCGGCAAGGAATATACCGACTGGAGCCTGGGCGTCGCCTATACCTACAAGGCGCTGACCGTGGGCGTCTCCTATGTCGATACCGACGCCACGCTGATCACGCCCAGCGGCCATGACGCGGCCAAGGGCAGCATCCTCGGCTCGATCGGCGTCAGCTTCTGACCCCTTAGGGGCGCGGAAACGGCGGGGGCCCGTTCCCGTGCCCCTTCCAATAGAAAAGCGCCGGCCCGCGACCTGCGGACCGGCGCTTTTTCCATGCGCGAACGGGTGCGCTTATTGCGGCGTCCGGACGCTCGCATCCTTGTTGTCGCCCTGGGGCGATTTCAGGATGTCCTGGGTGGTCTTGCCCTTGTCGACCACGGTGGTCGACGGGCTGCCCGCGTTGCTGCGCACCCCGGCATCGGCGCTGGGCGCACCGGCCTGGTCGAGCGTCGCAGTCTCCGCCGGGCTGCGCGCCGCGGTGCCGCCGAACAGCGCCTCCAGCGCCTGGTCGGACGGGTTGGTATCCTGCGGGCGCGCCGCACCCGGCTGGGGCGGGCGCAGCGAGAAGTCGGGCGGGATCACCAGCGGTGCCTGGCGGGCCACCGCGAACTCGTCCGGACGCGCCCGATCATACCCCTTCTTGCCGCACGCCGAGAGCGAGGCCACGAGGGCGACGCCGGTCGCGACGAGGATCAACTTACGCATTGAATTTCTTCTCCACAGGGGCAGGCGACTTGGGGTTCTTGTCGCGAACGAGCAGGGCACGAAGCAGCAGGATCACCACACCGATGGTAATCGCCGCATCGGCGACGTTGAAGACCAAAAAGGGGCGCCACTCGCCGAAATGCAGATCGGCGAAATCGACGACATAGCCGAGGCGCGAGCGATCGAGGATGTTGCCGCAGGCCCCGCCCAGCACCAGGCCTAGCGCGGCAACGTCGCCCGCCTTCTTCTCGCGCAGCATCCACACGAGGACGCCAACGGCGATGCAGGCGGTCATCAGCCCCAGCAGCCAGCGTGTCGTCGGGCTGTTGGCGGAGAGCAGGCCCAGCGACACGCCGATATTCTTGACGAAGCGCAGGTCGAAGATCGGCGCCAGCGTCAGCGAATCATTCTGCACCACCAGCCCCAGCGGGCCGGTGACGATGTACTTGGTCAGCTGGTCGAGCAGGAACACGCCCAGCGCGGCCGCAAAACCGAAAATCCGCACCGACTTCATTCCGACACCACCTTCGTGCAGCGGTCGCACAGCGCCCCGTCCTGCGTCACTTCGGGAAGATGCCGCCAGCACCGGCCGCATTTGTGGCGATCGGTGGGCGTGACCGTGACAAATTCCAAGGGATCGCCCGTATCGATAGGCCCTAGAGCGATCTGTGCTTCGCTCACAATGAAAATTTCGGCCGCATCCACTTCGGCGAGAGGAGCAAACTGATTCTCGTCGCTTGCAGTCACTTTTACGCTAGCTTCGAGGCTTGAGCGGATGATCTTGTCTCTGCGAAGTGGCTCAATGGCCATGGTTACCACGCTCCGCAGATCTCGAAGAGAGCACCACTTGCTGTTCAGCGCTTCATTCACGAAATCTCCGCTTACTTGCGGCCATTCCAGCTCGTGGACCGAGCCGTCCTCGCTCGGGAAGCGGGCCTGCCACACTTCCTCGGCGGTGAAGGCGAGGATCGGCGCGGCGTAGCGGACCAGCGCGTGGAACAGCACGTCCAGCACGGTGCGATAGGCGCGGCGCTTGGGATCGCTCTCGGCGTCGCAATAGAGGCAGTCCTTGCGGATATCGAAGAAGAAGGCCGAGAGGTCCTCGTTCATGAAATCGCCGAGCGCGCGCGCATAGCGGTTGAACTCGAACGCCTCCGCCGCCGAGCGCAGCTCCGCATCCAGCGCCGCCAGCTTGTGGAGCACATAGCGCTCCAGCTCGGGCATGTCGGCGACCGCCACCTTCTCGGCCTCGCCGAACCCGTCGAGCGCGCCGAGCAGATAGCGGAAGGTGTTGCGGATCTTGCGATAGGCGTCGCCGGTGCCGGCCAGCACTTCCTTGCCGATGCGGACATCGTCGAAATAATCGGTCTGCGCGACCCAGAGGCGCAGGATGTCCGCGCCGCTCTCGCTGATGATCTTCAAGGGATCGACGACGTTGCCGAGCGACTTGGACATCTTCTTGCCCTGGCCGTCGAGCGCGAAGCCGTGGGTGAGCACCGCGTCATAGGGCGCCCGGCCGCGGGTGCCGGCGGACTCCAGCAGCGACGACTGGAACCAGCCGCGATGCTGGTCCGAGCCTTCGAGATAGAGGTTGGCGCGCACGCCTTCGCCGTAACGCGCCTCGATCACGAAGCTGTGGGTCGAGCCGCTGTCGAACCATACGTCGAGAATGTCGGTGACGACCTCATAGTCCTCGGCCCGGTAGTCGGGGCCGAGCAGCGCCTGGTGGTCGGCCTGGAACCAGGCATCGGCGCCGCCGGCGCGGAAGGCATCGAGGATACGGGCGTTGACCGCCGGATCGCGGAGATAGTCGCCGGTCGCGCGGTTCACATAGAGCGCGATCGGCACGCCCCAGGCGCGCTGGCGGCTGATCACCCAGTCCGGGCGGCCCTCGACCATCGCGCGGATGCGGTTGATCGAGCGCTCGGGCACCCAGCGGGTGCGTTCGATCGAATCGAGTGCGACTTCGCGGAGGGTTGGGGCGTTGGAAGCGCTCTTAAGCCCCTCCCCTTCAGGGGAGGGGTTGGGGTGGGGGATGCCAGAACGATCGTCGGTCTCGGTGAGACTCTGCCCCACCCCAAACCCCTCCCCTGAAGGGGAGGGGCTTAGCGCCGTCGCCCGGTCCATCGGGATGAACCACTGCGGGGTCGCGCGGAAGATGATCTTCGCCTTGCTCCGCCAGCTGTGCGGATAGCTGTGCTGGAAGTCGTCCGAGGCGGCGAGCAGCGCGCCGGCAGCACGCAGGTCCGAACAGATCGGGCCTTCGGCGCTGGTGAACTTCTTGTTGATCACCGATCCCTGGCCGCCGAGCCACAGCCAGTCGGCGCGGTACATGCCCGCGCCGTCGACCGCGAACACCGGATCGATGCCGTGCGCCTTGCACAGCAGGAAGTCGTCCTCGCCATGATCCGGCGCCATGTGGACGAGGCCGGTACCCGCATCGGTGGTGACGAAGTCGCCGGGCAGAAAGGGCCGCGGCTTGGCGAAGAACCCGCCGAGCGCGTGCATCGGGTGGCGCGCAACGGCGCCGGCAAGGTCGGAGCCCTTGAAGATGCGTCCCGTGGGTTCAACGCGGTCCCAAGCGCGGCTCGTAAACTGCTCGACAAGCGGAACTGCGATCAGCGCAAGGCGGCCCTCATCATAGACCGACTGCCCTTTGTCTCCCCCGGGTAGAACGTAATCGGCAACCGGCTTCCTCATGAGCCGAACGAGTTCGTACTCCACCTCCGGCCCATATGCCAAAGCCTGGTTCACCGGGATCGTCCACGGCGTGGTCGTCCAGATTACCGCATGCGCGCCGACCAGCTCGGGCGCGTTCGGTGCCTCGGTAATCTCGAACGCCACGTCGATCTGCGTCGACGTGATGTCCTCATACTCGACCTCGGCCTCGGCCAGCGCGGTCTTTTCGACCGGCGACCACATCACCGGCTTGGCGCCGCGATAGAGCTGGCCGCTCTCGGCGAACTTGAGCAGCTCCCCCGCGATCCGCGCCTCGGCGTCGAACTTCATGGTGAGATAGGGATCGTCCCAGTCGCCCAGGATGCCGAGCCGCTCGAACTGGCCGCGCTGCACCGCCACCCATTTTTCCGCATAGGCGCGGCATTCGGCGCGGAAGGCGACGGGGTCGACTTCGTCCTTGTTGAGCTTCTTGGCGCGGTACGCTTCCTCGACCTTCCACTCGATCGGCAGGCCGTGGCAGTCCCAGCCGGGGACATAGGGCGCGTCCTTGCCCATCAGGCTCTGGCTGCGGACGACGATGTCCTTCAGGATCTTGTTGAGCGCATGGCCCATATGGATGTCGCCATTGGCGTAGGGCGGGCCGTCGTGCAGCAGGAAGCGCTCGCGGCCGGCGCGGGCCTCGCGCAGCTTCTGGTAGAGGTTGATGCGCGCCCAGCGCTCGAGGATGGCGGGCTCCTTGGCAGCAAGGCCGGCCTTCATCGGGAAATCGGTCTTCGGCAGGAAGACGGTGTCGCGCCAGTCGCGCTGGGTGTCGGTTGCGTCAGTCATGGGTCGCGCGGGATTAGCCGGTGTGGCGGGGGAAGTCATCCCTTCCTTGCGCGCCGGCCCGCGCTGTCCGTGCGCGGGCTAGAACAGCCCGTCGTCGTCGTCGTCTTCCTCCACCGGGGCCTGGCTGGGCCCGGTGCTGCCGGCGAGCGCGAAGCGGCGATGGATCTCGCGTTCGCTGGCCATGGTGTAGCTGCGCGCCATGGCGTCGAGCAGGGGCGCGAGCGCCGCCTCGGCCGCGGCATCGGGCGCGTGGCAGGGGGCGGCCAGCATCTCCAGCTGCGCCACCGTGTCGCGCAGTGTCTCGCCGAACGCCGCCTCGCAATCGACGTTGCTGGTGGTCGTCGCAAGGATGCGGCTGACGGCGGCGGCGTCTTCGCCGAGACCGGCCATGCCCTCGCGCATCCGCTGGGCGCCGTCATGGATGCAGGCGAGCGACTCGGTGAGCGCCTCGGCCGCGTCGCCGCCTTGCTCGCCCTGCGGGTCGCGCAGCGCGGTCACCGCCGCGACCAGCGACTCGACCGAGTGGCGGATCTCTGCGGAAATGGTCGCCAGCGTGGTGGCGAACCCGCGAATCTCGGAGGCGACCATCGCCAGCGCCTTGCCCTCGTCGCCGAGGCGGTGGCAGCGCAGATCGGTGTTCCACGCCATCAGATGAACGTCGTGGTTCACCCGGTGGACGACGCGCAGCCGCTTCGCCAGTCGCTCGGCGCTGTCCGAGGTCGATCCGCCCAGCGCCTGGGCGCGGGAATCGGCCTCGCGCAGCCGTGCGGTGACCGCGGCGACGTCGGCGACGCTCTTTTCCAGCGCGGCGAGAAAGGCGCGGTTGTCGCCGCCGTCCTGGCGTTCGCCCTCGGCGCGGATCTCGAGCAGCTGCGCGGCGCTCGGCGCGATGCCGCGCAGGCTTTCCGCCAGTCGCCGCGACTCGGCGTGGAAGCCGTGGATCGTGTCGGCGGTCTGGGCGGCGAACAGCGCGATCATGTGGCCGCTCACCTGCACCGCCGTCGCGGCATCGGCCTGGTCGCGATACTGGATCAGCGCCTGCAGGCCGCTGGCGACATGCTCCAGCCGCTGACGGGTAATGTCGCCGATCTGCATCGCGCCGATCGCATTGGCGACCTGGCCGCGAATCTCGCGTGCCACCGCGGCGATGCGGCCGGCGCGGGCAGCGTCGGCGGCCTGGTGGCGCTGCAGCGCCTCGGCATCGGCGGCAAGCTTGCGGGGCACTTGCGGGATCACCTTGGCGCATTCCTGGGCCAGCTGGCGATCGACCTCGATCAGTGCCGGGATGCTCGCGGTGAGCCGCTCGATCTCGATGCCGATGCCGCCGATCTCGGTCTCGCCCACGTCGAGCCGCACGTTCATCGTGTCGGCGAAGTCGGCGAAACCGTTGCGGCCGGCGGCGGCAACCTTGATGTTGAGGCCGCAGATCCGCAGGAAGTCGAGCGTCCGCTTCACCTGCGAGATATGATGGGCGAGGGGGCGTGCGCCGGCGGCGATGCGCTCCAGGCCCGCCTGCCGCGCCGCCTGCACCGCGGGCAGCCGCTCCAGCCGGTCGGCCGTCGCGCGCATGTTCTCCACCGCCGCTTCCGCGGCATCGCGGCCGAGCGCGTTGGTCACGCCTTCCAGCGCGGTCACCAGCCGCTCGACGATCGCATAGGCCTGGGCCAGCGCCTCGCCCGCCGTGACGAAGCGGGCGTCGAGCCCGGCCGCGACCTGGCTGATCGTCGCCCGGATCGCGGGCAGCGACATCTCGGATTCGGGGGTGGGATCAGGAACGGGTGCGGCGTACATGGCCGTCTCCTTTGCAAGCGGTCATCGTGCCGTAGCCGAGAGCAGTTCATGGGCGATGTGCCCGAGAGGGATCACCTTTTCGGCAGCGTCGCGCGCGATCGCTTCCTTGGGCATGCCGAACACGACCGAGGTCGCCTCATCCTGCGCGAAGGTGCGGGCGCCGGCCTGGCGCATCTCGAGCAGGCCGCGGGCCCCGTCGTCGCCCATGCCGGTCATCAGGATGCCGACCGCATTGGACCCGGCCGCGCGGGCGGCGGAGCGGAACAGCACGTCGACCGAGGGGCGGTGGCGCGAGACCAGCGGCCCGTCGCGCACCGACACGTAATAGCGGGCCCCCTGCCGCTCGAGCAGGGTGTGCCGGCCACCCGGTGCGATCAGCACCTGGCCGCGCAGCACGGGGTCGCCATCGGCAGCTTCCTTCACGTCCACCTCGCACAGTCCGTTGAGGCGCTGGGCGAAGGCGCGGGTAAAATGCTCCGGCATATGCTGGACGATCACGATGCCCGGCGAATTGGCGGGCAAGGCCTCCAGCACTTCGCGCAGCGCCTCGGTGCCGCCGGTGGAGGCGCCCATGCACACCACCATCTCGGTCGTGCGGCTCATCGCCTTGCCGCTGGGCGGGGGCAGCATCACGTCGGCGGTGAGCTTCTTGGCCGGGGGATCGGCCCGCAGCACCCGCGGCGCGCGGCCCCGCACCCGGGCGCGTGCGGCGGCCTTCACCACGTCGCGGATCTGGAGATGGTGCTCGGCAAGGTGGTCGGCAACGCCCACCCGCGGCTTGAGGATCACGTCGACGGCGCCCGCCTCCATCGCCTGGAGCAGGGTATCGGATCCCTCCTCGGTCAGCGATGAGCACATCACCACCGGAATCGGGCACTGCGCCATCAGCTTGCGCAGGAAGGTGATGCCGTCCATGCGCGGCATCTCCACGTCCAGCGTGATGACGTCGGGCACCTGTTCCTGGATGCGGCGGGCGGCGCTGAACGGATCGGCGGCGGTGCCCATCACCTCGATGGCGGGATCCTCTTCCAGGATCGCCGCCATGGTCTGGCGCACGCTGGCCGAATCGTCGACGATCAGGACGCGGATCTTGCCCGGCATCAGTCGGCCCGCCGGAAGACGGTGTTGGCGACCTGCCGCAGCGGCAGGCCCAGGCCGGTGATCGATTCCGAATGGCCGAGGAACAGGAAGCCGCCCGGCGCCAGGCAGTCGTGCAGCTGGGACACGACCTTCTTCTGCGTGGGCTTGTCGAAATAGATGAGCACGTTGCGGCAGAAGATCAGGTGCATCGGATCGCCCACCGGATAGCGATCGTCCATCAGGTTGAGCCGGGCGAAGCCGACGGCGCTGCGCAGCCGCGGCACGATCCGCACGTCGCGTCGCTCCGGGTCCTTGGACGCCATCACATAGGTCCGGCGCAGCGCCGGGGGCACCGGATCGACCAGATCCGCCGGATAGATGCCGGCTCGGGCGGTCGCCAGTACCTCGGTATCGAGATCGGTGGCGAGGATGCCATATTCCGGCCCGCCGGTACGTGCGGCATGGTCGTCCAGCACCATCGCCAGCGTGTAGGGTTCGGGACCGGTCGAGCAGGCCGCACTCCAGGCGCGGACCCGGCGCACCCCCTGCGCTTCCAGCGCGGGCAGGGCGTGCGCGACCAGATAATCGAAATGCGCGGGCTCGCGGAAGAAGTCGGTCTTGTTGGTGGTGACCGCGTTGAGCAGGTGCACCCCCTCGGCGGCCAGATTGTTGTCGGTGAACAGGAAGTCGCAGTAGCGATCCAGCGTATCGACGCCCACGGCCCGCAGGCGGCGGCGGAGCCGGCCTTCGAGCATCGTCTTCTTCGTCTCCGGCATCTTGATGCCCGAGACGTCATAGATATGGGCGGCCAGCCGCGCGAAGTTGCGCTTGCTCATCGTGTCGAGCGGTGCGGCGGAGGCGGACGGATCCAGTGCGAGTGCTGCAGACAAGGACTGCTCCGTAACGCTCAGGCGGCGGCGCGTGCGGCGAGCACGCGAGCCTCCTCGGACGAGAAGATCTTCGCCATGTCGACTAGCACGACGAATCCTTCGGCCCGCTTAATGACGCCGCCGATATATTCGGAGGCCCAGCGCACGCCGATGTCGGGCGCCGCCTCGACCTGATCGGGGGTCACGCTACACACTTCCAATACCCGGTCTACCACCAGGCCCAGCACCAGCACGCGATCGGCGACCGGCACGTCCAGCACCAGGATCCGCGTGGCGGTGGTCGGTACGAAGGCCTCCAGGCCGAGCCGCTGGCGAAAGTCGATCGTGGGCACGCCCTGGCCACGCATGTCGGTCAGGCCGAGCAGATAGGCAGGCCCGTTGGGGATCCGGAAGGTCTCGCGATAGTCGAGGATCTCGCGCACCAGCGTCACCGGCACGGCGAAGATCTCCGCGCCCAGGCCGAAGGTGACGAGCTGAAGCTCCTTGCCCGGGCTCATGCCGCCTGCACGCCGAACTCTGCGTCCTCGGCATCGGGTCCGCCACTGGTGAGGTCGAGCGCGAAGCCGTTCACCCGTGCCTTCTGATCGGCGACGCTGCCGGGCTTGTGGCGGGGTGCCGGCTTGGCTGCCGGCTTGGCTGCCGGCTTCGCGGCCGGGCGACGGGCCGGGGCGGGGACATGCCCGCGGGCATGCTGGTCGACCCGGAAATAGGCGATGCTGGCCTGGAGCTCCTCGGCCTGCGCCGCGA
>NZ_AGFU01000067.1 GCF_000226955.1 Sphingomonas elodea ATCC 31461 | reverse complement strand
TTCCCCCCCCCCCCACCCCCAGCCGCTACGGGCTGGTGCCCAGCTACGATCTGGTCAACGCGCGCATCGGCGTGCGGCTGGACAAAGGCCGGCTCGACCTTTCGGTCTGGGCCCGCAACCTCTTCGACAAGCGCTATTTCCAGACGCTCAGCGTCGCGAACACCGGGCTCGTCTCCGCGATCCTCGGCGATCCGCGCACGCTGGGCGCCACCCTCCGGACGAAATGGTGAGCCCATGGCGACGATCCCCGCCCATGACACCCGGTTCCGCGTCGCCTTCCCGCCGATCCCGGCCGACGATCCGCCGGCCTGGCGGCTGATCGGCTTCGCCTCGCTCGCGATCCCGATTGCGGGGGCGGGACTGCCGCTCGCGCTGTTCGTCCCCCAGCTCTACGCGACGCACTATGGCCTGTCGCTCGCCACCATCGGCCTGATCTTCTTCCTCGGCCGCTTCTGGGACGTCGCGGCAGACCCGATCGTCGGGCTGCTGAGCGACCGCACGCGCAGTCGCTTCGGACGGCGCAGGCCGTGGATCGCGGCGGGCGGACTGCTCTTCGGCCTCGGCTCCACACTGCTGTTCTTTCCACCCGACGTCGTCGCCCCGCTATACCTCGCTGCCGCCCTGTTCGTCTTCTACGCCGGCTGGACGATGATCGAAGTGCCGTTCTCCGCCTGGGCCGGGGAATTGTCCGGCGCCTATCACGGCCGCACCCGATCGGTGACCTTCCAGCAGACCGCGCAAGCCGCCGGCCTGCTGCTCGTGCTGATCCTGCCGACACTGCTCGAGCAGGTCCGGCCCACCGATATCGCGCTCAAGCTCCACGTCGTCGGCGGCTTCATCCTGCTGACGCTTGCCCCCGCGCTGGTGCTGAGCCTCACCGCCTTCCGCGAACCGCCGCGCACGGCCGCCGAGCCCAAGCCCGAAGGTCTCCTGCGCACCGCCAGCCTGATCCTGCGCGACCGGCTGCTGGTCCGCGTGCTCGCCTCGGACGTGGCAGTCACCGCCGGCCAGTCGATCCGCGCCGGGCTGATCACCTTCTTCGCGGTGAACTATATGGGCGAGCCCGGCTGGGCGAGCGGGCTGTACCTGTTCCAGTTCGTCTTCGGCATCTTCGCCGCGCCCCTCTGGCTGCAGATCGGCCGCCGCCTCGGCAAGCGCGAAACCGCGATTGCGGGCGAGCTGGTGCAGGTGGCGATCAACCTTGGACTTCTGTTCGTCGTTCCCGGCGCGATCGGGCTGCTGCTCGCGCTCACCATCGCGCAGGGGCTGGCACAGGGCTCGGGCAACCTCATGCTCCGCGCGATGGTCGCCGACGTCGCCGACCATCACGAGCTGGAGACCGGCCACAACCGCACCGGCCTGTTCTTCTCGGTATTCAGCCTCGCCACCAAGGCGGGGCCGGCGATCGGCATCGGCATCGCCCTGCCCTTCGTCGCCTGGATGGGGTTCAGCCCCAAGGGCGCCAACACGCCCGAGGCGCTGGAGACGCTGAAGCTCGTCTTCGCGCTCGGCCCCGCGCTCGCCCACATCCTCTCCGCCGCCCTGATCTGGCGCTTTCCGCTCGATGCGCAGCGCCATGCCTCGATCCGTCGCGCGCTCGATGCGCGCGCCGCCGGCCAACTTCCCCTGTGACCCTGAAGGAGAATGCACATGACGATCCAGACGCATGACTTCCCCAACGCCGCCCCCAACACTGCTGACGCCGACAGCGTGCTCGACGTACACCCCGTCGCCGGGCGGATCGGCGCCGAGATCCGCGGCGTGCGGCTCGGCGGCGATGTCGACAATGCCACCGTCGAGGCGATCCGCGCGGCGCTGTACCGCCACAAGGTGATCTTCTTCCGCAACCAGACGCATCTCGACGATGCCGCGCAGGAAGCGTTCGCCGAACGCCTCGGCGAACCGCTCGCCCACCCGACGGTCCCGGTGGCGCCGGGCTCGCGCTTTCTGCTGGAGCTCGACAGCAAGGAAGGCGAGGCCGCCTCGGCCTGGCATACCGACATCACCTTCCTGCCCGCCTATCCCGCCGCCTCGATCCTGCGCGCGATCACCATTCCGCCGGCGGGCGGCGACACGCTCTGGGCCAATGCGGTGACGGCGTACGAGACGCTGCCCGAACCGCTCAAGGCACTGGTGGAGACCCTCCGCGCTGTCCACACCAACGCCTTCGACTATGTCCAGCAACGCCCCGAGGCGACCAGCGAGCAGGTCCGCCGTCACCGCGAAGTGTTCGCCTCCACGGCGTACGAGACCGAGCATCCGGTGGTGCGCGTCCATCCGGTGACCGGCGAGAAGCTGCTGCTGCTCGGCAGCTTCGTGAAGAGCTTCGTCGGGTTCAGCCGCGAGGATTTCTCCCGGCTGTTCGGCATCCTGCAGGATCATGCGACCAAGCCCGAGAACACGGTGCGCTGGCGCTGGAGCCCGGGCGATGTGGCGATCTGGGACAACCGCGCCACCCAGCACCGCGCCATCGCGGACTTCGGCAAGCACGCCCGCCATCTGCGCCGGGCGACGATCGCCGGCGACGTGCCGCGCGGCGTCGACGGCAAGCCCAGCCGGGTGCTCAAGCCCGAGCCGGTCGCCGCAGTCGAAGCCGCCGCCGCCTGAACTTCCCGTGCCTGGGCCGCGCTCCCCTCGGGGAAGCGCGGCTCTCTTTTCCGGACAATCCCCAGATGCGCCTTCGCCTCACCGCCCTGCTACTGCTGCTGCTCCCCTCGCCGGCCGTGGTCGCACAGGACAAGCCCCACCCGGCCCCGCCCCCCAAGCGCCCCAACATCCTGATCATCGTCGCCGACGATCTCGGCTATTCGGACCTCGGCGCGTTCGGCGGCGAGATCCACACGCCCAATCTCGACGCGCTCGCCGAGCACGGCCTGCGCCTCACCGGCTTCCACGCCGCGCCGACCTGCTCGCCGACGCGCTCGATGCTGCTGTCGGGCACCGACAACCACCTCGCGGGGCTCGGCAACATGGCCGAACTGGTCGCGCCCAACCAGATCGGCAAGCCCGGCTATCAGGGCTATCTGCCCGACGACGTGGTGACGCTCGCCGAGCGGCTGCGCGATCTCGGCTATGCAACCGCGATGTCGGGCAAGTGGCATCTCGGCACGCGGCCGCAGGACGATCCCACCCGCCACGGCTTCGACCAGGCCTTCACCCTGCTCCAGGGCGGCGCCAACCATTTCGGCATCGATGCCACGGCGACCCCGCTGCCCGGCCAGGCGACCTATCGCGAGAACGGCGTCACCCTGCCCAACCTGCCCAAGGACTTCTATTCCTCCGACGCCTATGCCGCGAAGCTGATCGGGTTCCTCGGCAAGACGGACCCGGCCAAGCCCTTCTTCGCCTATCTCACCTTCACCGCGCCGCACTGGCCGCTTCAGGCACTGCCCGAGGATATCGCCAAATATCGCGGCCGCTACGATGCCGGGTTCGAGGTGCTCCAGGCCGAGCGGCTGAAGCGCCAGCAGGCGCTGGGGCTGGTGCCCGCGGGCGTGAAGCCGCATCCCTTCGTGCTCCCCGACGGGCGCGACTGGGCGCATCTCTCGCCCACCGAGAAGCGCGAACAGGCGCGGCTGATGGAAGTCTATGCCGCGATGGTCGACCGGCTTGACCAGAATGTCGGCAAGGTGATCGCGCACCTCAAGGCGACCGGCCAGTATGACAACACCATCATCCTGTTCCTCGCCGACAATGGCGCCGAAGGGATCGACCTCGCCACCACCAGGCTGCCCACCATGGCGGCACGGCTGAAGGCGGCGGACAATCGGCTCGACAATCTCGGCGCGGCAAGCTCCTACACCGCCTATGGTCCCGGCTGGGCGCAGGCGGCGACCACGCCCTCCTTCCTCTACAAGGGCTTCACCAGCGAGGGCGGCACCCGCGTCGCGGCGTTCCTCTCCTATCCCGGCTGGAAGCGGCAGGGCGGGATCAGCCATGCCTATGGCACGGTGATGGACGTGGTGCCGACGCTGGTCGAGGCGGCCGGCGGCCACTGGCGGGGCAGCAGCTATGGCGGCCGTACGGTGCAGCCGGTGCGCGGGAGCAGCTGGCTTCCCTATCTGCGTGGGCAGTCCAAGGCGGTGCATGGGCCGAAAGAGATCGTCGGCACCGAGTTGTTCGGCCGCCGCGCGATCCGGCAGGGCGATTGGAAGATCATCGATCTCGGCGACGGCTGGAAGCTCTACAATCTGGCCGAGGATCCCGGCGAGACCCGCGACCGCGCCGCCGACCAGCCCGCCCGGTTGAAGACGCTGGTCGCGGCCTGGGATGCCTATGCCAAGGGCGCGGGCGTGGTGATGCAGTCCACCCCGGCGACCTTCCCGTGAAGCCGATCGCGCTCCTCGCGCTCGCGCCGCTGGCCGGGCTGCCGCTGCTCTGGGCGACGCGCCCGGCAGCGGCACCTACCCCCGCCGGCCCGCCACGGGTGTGCGCGGGCAGCCATCTCGACCGGCCGGTGCGCATTCCCGCCAGCCGCTTCGTGATGGGCAGCAGCCGCTATTATCCCGAGGAAGGCCCGCCCACCGAAACCGAGGTGCCGGCGTTCGACATCGACGCACACGAGGTCACCAACCGCCAGTTCGCGACCTTCGTGGCTGCAACCGGCTATCGCACCGAAGCGGAGAAGCCCGGCGGCGGTGCCTTCGTGTTCGTACCGCCCAAGACCGCGATCGACGAACCCGATCCACGCCGCTGGTGGCGTTTCGTGCCCGGCGCAAACTGGCGGCATCCCGAGGGGCCGGGCAGCAGCATCGCCGGGCATGAGGAGGAGCCCGTGGTCGCCGTCACCTTCGTCGATGCCCAGGCCTATGCCCGCTGGGCGGGTCGTGCACTGCCGAGCGAGGAGCAGTTCGAGGCGGCCGCGCGTGTTGGCCTCACCGATCCGGACGCGGAGCCCAACCCCGACCAGGCGAACACCTGGCAGGGCAGCTTCCCCAACATGAACGCCAAGCGCGACGGCTATACGGGTCGTGCGCCTGCCGGCTGCTTCAAGCCGAACGGGGCTGGTGCCTATGACCTGATCGGCAATGTCTGGGAATGGACCGAGAGCTGGTATCTGCCCGGCCACGCGCCGTTCGCGGTCGGCGACGGATCGCCCGGCAACCCGAGCTTCGATCCGCGCCAGCCCGAGGCGAAGGCGCGCGTGATCAAGGGCGGCTCCTATCTCTGCGCGAACAACTATTGCGCCCGCTACCGCCCTGCCGCCCGCCACGCACAAGAGGAGACGCTCGCCGCCTCGCATCTGGGATTTCGGACGGTGAGCCGGTCCGCGTTCGATCTCGCGACCGACGCGAGCGGGCACGCCCGCCCCGCCCGTTCGCCGTCCTCGAGGGCGCAAGGCCCTGCCCTCTAATCGAATCGCTGATGGCGGGCCCGTCCGAGACCCCGCATGATGGTCGCGCGATCAGGGGAGTTTCGCGATGACATCGATAGGCTCGTCTCTCGCTGCGGGGGCTTCCGCCGGCCTTGGGCTGTCCCCGCCGAGCCCGCCCGACTGGGCCGCCGAGGTGATGCGCTGGGCCTCGCCCGACGGGTTGATCCTGCATGCGGCGCGCCCGGTACTAGCCGCGGGATTGCGCCACTCGGGCGCCGGAACCGGCACGCACTGGGGAGAGAGCCTCCAGCGCGTCCTCGAAGATCCCCGCGCCGTCGCATCGTTCCAGGCCGGCATGCGATAGGGCGTCTTCGAAGGCGGCAAGTCGCTCGTCGAAGAAGGGGCCTGAGGCCTTGCGAAAACCGCCTGTAATGTCGGCCTTGCCGGGTGGCTGGTGGAGGGCGTGCAGCGGCTCGGGGTATTGGGCGAGGTGCCGTCCTGGGCACCCGATGCCAGCCGCGTGACCGATCGGGGCGCAGCCATCGGCGGCGCCATCACCGGCTATATGCGCGAGGTCGCGCGGGATCCGGCGAAGCTCGGCAACGACGTGAAGGGCTGGATCGCCGCGAACTGGAACGGCCTGAAGGCCGATCATGCCGCCGCAGCCGCCAGGGGGCCTGCCGCCGAAGCCGAATGGTGGGGCAAGATCACCGGCCGCGCGACCTTCGAGGTTGCCGCCATGGTCGTCCCCATCGCCAAGTTCGCGACGGTCGCGAAGGCCGGCGAGGCGCTGGATCTGGCGGCGCGCGCAGGCACGATCGGCAAGGCCTTTGCCGAAGCGGCCAGGGCCGGCAGGCTCGACACGCTGTTCACCGCCGCTCGGCAGGCAGGCAAGACGGCAGATCTGGTCGCCGAAGCGCGTGCGGCCGGACGCCTGCCCGAGCTGGTTGCGGCCGCCCGCCAGGCCCCCGACGGCATCAATGCCCTCGCACGCGACGGCAAGCTCACGCTGCGCGACATAGCGGGGTTGCAGAAGAGCGGCGGGTTGAGCGGCGTGGAGGCGACGGCGGCACGCCGCGCGGTCGCGCGCGACAGCCTGCACGCCATGCTCCAGCACGCGCCTGCCGCCAAGGCGGAGGTGGACGCTCTGGCGGACCGGATCGCCGGCATGGTCGGCGGTCGCGTCGCCAAGGTGAAGACCATCGCCGCGGCGAGCGATCCGCTCGGCTACAGCGGCATCAACGCGACCATCGTGACCCGGAGCGGGCTTACTGCCGAAATCCAGGTCAACACCGCAAAGATGATCTTCGCCAAGGAAAGTGCCGCCAACGCCCGTGCGATCCTGGGCGACGCCACCTATCAGGCGATCGCCCGCGAAGCCGGCGTGCCGGGCGGACGCGGCCATCAGCTCTACGAACAATGGCGGGTCGTCGTGCAGCTTGCGGTAGCCATAGACCCTGCCGCTGTCGTTCCACGCCCGCCGGAGCAGCTCCGTCTGCCGAGCATCTTCCCGAGCCCGCTGGCTCAGCGGGCTCTTCTGCCACGCATAAAAGCCACTTGGCTGCACGGCGATCGGCATCGACGCGGCAACGATCTACACTTGATGACGCGAACACTCGCCGCCTCTGATCGACTGCGAACGGAGCAAGCTAGACACCAGTAAGGAAAAACTCCTTGGCGCGCATCGTCCGAACGGACATCACATGATGCAGCAGGGCCGACGTCTCCGCATCCGAGCGATCGAGGATTGCGTTCAGTTTAGCAAGGGTGCGCTTTTGGCCCTGCGTCAAAGCTTGGCGATCGGCCTTCAATTGCATCGACGACGTCCGAGCCACATAGGAGAGAAACTTCCCCAGAAGCCCAACCAGAGCATCGGATAGGGGCCAATAAGAACGATCTTTTGTATCTTTCCTTCAACTGGAACAGCCGATTCTTCAAAAGGCACTGAATTGCGCAGGATACGCGTGATGCGCTCGATTTCCTGTTGTTTCCGGCGTATCAGATGCCCGACGCGCGCCATGACGACCTCACGGGCATAGACATCTTGGATGACTTGGTCGTGTGCAGACATGGCTTCAGCTCCTACTTCCATTCCTCGATAGCCATCGCCGGCGCGGAATCGGCGAGAATTAGGTGGGAATAGAGTAGCTTGCGCACGGCTTCGGCAATCCCTCCAGGCAGAGGGATTGCTGAGCGTAACTTTACCATGTGCTTAGGCTACGCAGTCAGCGGCAACACGATCATGAGCGTCGTGTGACAACCGAAAACGTGCGGAAATCTCATTTCATATGATTGAAGCTGATTTTCCCATCACGGGCAGCGGCGAGCACCAATTGGCTCCGCGTTTTCACCTGGTATCGGTGGCGAGCTTCCTCGATATATTCATGGATCGTATTTTGGCTGAGGCCGAGAATCGTCCCGATTTCCCAATCTGTTTTCCCCTCGGCAATTAACTCGAGGCATTGGATTTGCCGAGGGCTGAGAGACACCGAGGGTATCGTCGCCTCTATCCCCCCGACCAGCTCACGCCCTCTCTGAAAGGCTACTCCGGCGACGAGCTGTGCGGTCATCATTTCCACATTCGAAAACGGTCTGTCCCTTTTTCGAGCGACGGTGAAAAATGCCCCACGTTCGCCGGGTATCCGAAACGGGATTGTAAAACCAGAAACCAGACCATGATCACGTCCTCGCGTCAGAACCGATAGCTGCCGACGGGTCGGAGCGATGACATCGGCAATACGTTCCCAACACAACCCAAAGGCGCTACGTGCGCTCGCAATGTGGACGGGATCATGCATGTACAATCGGTCGCTGATCACCTCGTCCACCCATGATGCCGGGTAGTTTGTCATCATTAGTTGCTCAGGCCGCTGCTTCTGCAAATGACCATCATGCACGAGCGCGAACCAACGGAACCCAAATTCACGGATCGCGGCGTCGATCACCGACGACAGCTGCGCCGTCGTAACGACCTTAGCACAGGCCTTTCGGACTTCGTCGAAATCGTTCAGTCTGGCATGATCTAGACGACGACCCACGTGTCACCTTTCTCCTGAACTCGCCGGACAAGATTACCAAATTTATCCAATCTCAGCCATGCGTTCGTATCCGATCAAGAGGGCGGATCGCCTTGGCCATATGGTATTCAACCCCCTCTCCGCTCAATCCAGTCCGCGCAGCGATTTCTTTGTGGCTGAGTCCATCAAGGCGACGTGCCAGAAATACCGCTCGTGTTTTGGGATTGAAACGGCTCAAGGCCTTCTGCATTCGGTCGATCTGGTCGCGAGCCTCAAGCTGCGCCACCGGGTCGTCGCCTGCAATTGGAACGTCGTCGACTGAAACATGACGGGCGAGCGAGCGCCGGACGGCTATTCTGGCACGATCTCGCAACAAATTGACCGCAATCCGCATGAGATAGGCTGCAGGATTCTCCACCTTGGTAGGGCATTTGGCCTGGGCAGTTGCAAAACGAAGAAAGCTTTCATTGACGAGGTCACCGAGGTCCTGCCGCTCAGCCCGACGCGCAAAGAAGCGCAGCAGTCCGGGAGCGTGAGATCGATAGATTTCGGCGAGGGCTGCATCCCCCATTTCACTATCGGCGACACTGGCCCGTTCAAGGCATTGAATGTTCCCAATCATAAATTACCCCCTCTTCAGTCACGCGGTTTCCGGCCAAGCATGCCCAGCCGGGAATAGAGGAGGTTGATGGTTGATTGAGCAATCCCTCTATATAGGGGGATCGGGCGACGCGAACCGGGCCTACTCGATCGACTTCTCAAAAGCCCAACTCGATCATGCAGCCCTCTGTCTCCGAGATTTTTAACCTGTGCGCCAAATCATCATTCGATTATTGCGCCTGAAAGACCCCCTTTCGTTCGATTTGGCCTCTTTTCCCCGTCCTCATGGCTGAAAGTAGGAGGTCATGCGGCGCCTGAGCCGAGCGTGAGCAATAGGAAGCCATCCCCAGGCACCGGTTCCATGAGCCAGTTGGGACCGTTGTGTATCGGACGCAGGAGAGGCCCCTCTTCTCTACCCGGGGCGCGAGCCTTCAATTTCCAATTGCCCGCCCGCCAACTTCCAAATATCATGCCATGAAATTCCAATCGTCCAGATATTGGATTTGCATGTACGAACGGTTCGTTGAGCGTCGGGCAGAAGAGGCCCTTTCGGACACCCCGGTAGTCCTGATCGTAGGGCCACGTCGGGCGGGCAAGACCACGCTCGTACGCAAGATGGGGGAACCCAAGCCTTTCCGTACTCAAGCTTATTGATGTTGCGTTCATTGGTCTCGATGAGGTCGCAGAGGATACGGAGCGCCTTGCGGCCATCCTACCTGATATTGCCACGCTGGACGTTTCAACGCGCAAGGAGATGCTGAAAACGATCCTCGGTGCCATGCTCGATGGCCTCGCCGTCGGAACCGAGGCGCTTGATCTGACCGTCCTCGACACCGTCGCCCAGAAATCCCGTAATCTCCTGCGCACACCTTGGTCCATCGACGCGAAGGAGACGCCCAGAAGCCGCACGACACTGTTCCTGCAAGCTCCAGGCAAAGACCGCGTTGGGCTCCGGGAAGAACAGACGATTGTTCGCGCAGGACATAATTCCCGTATCGGCCGCCTCATCAATCGCAAGAGCGTCCTAGGAAACAAGCTCGGCAAAGATGACTACCTGACCGTCTTGACGGGCTTGATGGAACTGTTGGCCCGCGAGGGTCTGGTATCCCGCGTCGACATAGAGGCGGATTTGCAAGGTTGGCGTTTATCGCCGTCAGCCGTTCGGATCATACCCGGCGAAGCCACCCGCGCCGCGCACGCCGTGACGAAGGAGATTCAGGACAGAATCTATCGTGCGAGACGCACGCTCGACGATGTGCGATCGCTCCGCGAGAGCGCGAAGAATGAAAAACCTGCTCCTTCCGGAGCTGCGGCTTTGGATGCCATTCGCGCGCAGTTGGATGCCGGGCGCACGCGGGCGCGTGTCGCCATCAGGACGCTGGAGGAGCGGTATCAAGGCGTCATGGCTGCCTGGCTACCCGAGGGAATCACCAGCGCAATCAAGCTGGATGGCCACGGCCTGAAAGTCGATGCTGAGTTCGCAGGACGAGGCGAGGTCGTTAGCACGCCGGGTGCTGATCGTTACGCCGTTGCGGGCCCTGTCGGCGCAGACCGAGCGGTCCTTCAGGAAGACCTTCGCCCCCCTCGGCTTCAGCGTCTCATCGCTTTACGGCGCCAGCGGCCTTTCGGCCGGTGACGAAGACGCCCTGCGCACCCGCGAGATCATCATCGCGACGCCCGAAAAACTCGACTTTGCGCTGAGAAGCGACCCTTCCTTGATCGACGATGTCGGCCTGATTGTCCTGGACGAAGGCCACATGATCGGCCCTAGCGAGCGTGAAATCCGCTACGAGACGCTGGTGCAGCGCCTGCTTCGGCGCGCCGATGCGGCCGACCGTCGGATCATCTGTCTCTCCGCCATCTTGCCGAGCGGCGACGAACTGGACGATCTCACCGCCTGGATTCGCTCCGACGAACCGGGTGAGCCTGTGCGTTCCGATTGGCGTCCGACGCGGCAGCGGTTCGGCGCGCTCACTTGGCGGGGCAAGGACGCGCGGCTACGATTCGACCTCGACGACGACGGTCCGTTCCTCGACAAATTCGTTGTTGAGAAGGCCGCACTGGGAAAAGAGAAGAATCCCTATCCCCGCAAAAACTCGCACCTGGCCCTGTTCGCGGCGTGGGAATTCGCGAGCCAGGGCAAGCGGACCCTGATCTTTTCCACGCAGGCGAATTGGGTCGAAAGCTACGGCAAACAGGTCGTGAACCTCTGCAAACGCGGCTATCTGGGCAGCCTGTTGGATGACGAGGCTTCGATCGCCCGCGCCCTGGAGGTTGGGAAGGAGTGGCTTGGCGAAGACCATCCCGCCGTCGCCTGCCTGAAACAGGGCGTCGCCATCCACCACGGTCGGCTGCCGAGCCCGTTTTTGCGGGAGTTGGAAGCTCTCCTGTCCGACGGCGTGCTGAAGGTCATTGTTGCATCGCCGACGCTCTCGCAGGGCCTCAATCTCAACGCCGCCGTGCTCTTGGTGCCTGCGTTGTATCGTGCCGGCGAGAAGATCAAAGGCGAAGAGTTTGCGAACGTTGCCGGCCGAGCCGGACGCGCCTTCGTCGACGTCGAGGGACTCATTGTCCACGTCATGTTCGACAATATTAACTGGCGAAAAAAGAATGGGGCAAGCTGGTTGCCTCCGCCAAAGCTCGTACGCTGAAAAGTGGCCTCATCCAGATCGTCGCCGAGATTCTTGAGCGGTTGTCCCGCGAAGGCGTTCTGGACCGCGACGATGCCTGGGAATATCTCGCCAATGCACGCGAAGCTTGGAGGTCGCCGGAGGAGGAAGCATCTGTGGCCGAGCGATTGGCTGCTGCAAGGCAGAACGATGGCGATGTTGCTCATGACGACGACGGAGAAGATGATGACGACGATGCGGAAGAGACCATCGAAGAGGAGCCTCTGTCGCAGATAGTCGAACGTCTAGACGCGACTGTGTTTGGTCTCATTGAAGCGCTCGATTCTGATCGGGCCGATTTACCGAAGCTTTTGGACGAGGCCCTCAGAGGATCGCTTTGGGCTCGTCAGATCGCCCGCGAGGACGAAGACGTAGCCCCTCTGCACAAGCGAGTAATCGAGGCGCGAGCTGATCTGATATGGAAGACGACCACCGCGTCGGCCCGGCGTGGTCATTTCGCGATGGGTGTTGGACTAGAAGCAGGCCTTGCAATTGATGCCATGGCTGACGTGTTGGCCGAACTCCTCGACCGCGCAGACGTAGCCGCACTGAGCGGCGATATTAATGAACTAGTCGAGACCCTTGGCGGCCTTGGAGAGCGGCTTTTGTTCATGCGGCCGTTCATCCCCAGCAAGAGCAATGCGCTGCCTGCGAATTGGAAGGCCATCCTGCGCAGTTGGGTGTCAGGCGAGGATGTGGCCAAGATCGGGCCTCAGAACATGCGGGCGGTCGAAGAGGCCTTCACCTACCGTTTGGTTTGGGCGCTGGAGGCTGTCCGCACACGCCGCATGTCTCTCGGGTGGTCGCCAGACACGGTGGCGGGCGGTGCCGCGGCGGCGGTCGAAACCGGCGTCCCGCAATTCATGATGTCGATGCTAATCCGGGCGGGTCTTCCATCCCGCCGCGCTTCCATGGCGGCGATCGAGGATGCCAAGCCTGTCTTTGTTACGCCCGCCGAGATGCGGGCCTGGCTCGAATCCGACGAGATCACAGCTTATACCGACGCCGGCGACTGGCCCACACCCGACACCGCCGCGCTATGGGCGCGCTTCCGCACCGAAGCCCTCAGCGGCGGCATTCAGAAGTGGTCGGTCGAACACTATAAGCGCCTGCTCGAGATCGCGGCCGCCCCGCCCGCCGGCCTCTACAGGATCGTCACCGATGAAGGTGACGGACGGACCTGGCTGGCGACACCCGACTACCAACGGGTCGCCGCGTTCAAGAAGCCGGCCGTTGATCCCAAGCCTAGCCTCTTTTCTGGTCGGTTGCCCGGCAATACAAGGCTCGTGGACGCCCTGCGCGTCGGCCGTGGGAAACTGCGCTGGTCACACGCCGATGCGTAACGTGGAGCAGCAGCATGCTCGATATTTGGGTCGATGATCGGAATGCGCGGCCATCACCTTAACCGATCGCCAGTCGCTGCACGACTGCCGGGGAGAGATGCTGTCGCCGTGCTCTGCAGGCTTATCCGATTTGCGCGCTGGAATACGACGCAGTTCTACGCCCATCGATTCTAGCTTCCATACCGAGTCATCTATCGCCTTCAATCCTCTCAGTAAGCGGCTGAAGGAATTTGGCATGAGGCAGCAAGTCGAGCCCACCATGAAGCGCACCATCCGGCGGCATCAACTCCGGGAAATGGTCCCTCTCGCCGACACCACGATCTATGACATGGAACAGCGCGGCGAATTTCCCCAGCGCTTCTATCTCACGTCCCGCTGCGTGGTCTGGGATCTAACCGAGGTCGAAGCCTGGTTGGAAGAACGGCGACGTGCGTCGCGCGCCAAGGCGGTGAAGCGTGCGCCCATTCCGGACGTGCAGCTCCGCAAGACCCGCCCCATCAAACATCCGGCTCGGGCGTAAGCAGGTCCATCGTCGGCGGATAGAGGGTCGGCGTGTATTTTTGGCCGGTAACCCAGGCGTCCACCAGGTTGGACCATTCCTGCATCATATGCCGGCGTTGATGCTCGTATTCCGCCTTGTTGTAGATGCCCCGTGAGGATCGCCCGTCCTCATGCGCCAGACACTTCTCGATCCAGTCGCTGTTGAAGCCCAACTCGTTCAGCAGGGTCGAGCCGGTGCGCCGGAGATCGTGAACCGTAAAGGACTCCAGCGGCAGCCCTTCCTTCTTGGCCCGCTCCACCACCGCCGTCGTGATCCGGTTGAACGTCGCCCGCGACATGGGCGCGTCGGCGTCATAGCGCGACGGCAGGACGTATTTGGAATTGCCGGCGCAGGTCTTGAGAGCGATGAAGATGTCGAGCATCTGCTGAGACAGATAGACGTTGTGTGCTTTCGAGCGCTTCATCCGCTCCTTGGGAATCGACCAGACGGCGTTCTCGAAATCGACCTCATCCCAAACCGCGTCCTGCAATTCGCTCTTTCGTACCATCGACAGCAGGATCAGCTTTATCCCGAGCCGGATCGTCGGCAGCGTCGCCACATGCTCTATCTGGCTGAGCATGATGCGGATCTCCGCCGGAGACAGGGATCGGTCCTTCGGCACGAAGGTCGCGATCGACGCCGGGCCAACTTCGTCGGCCGGGTTAGCGACCTTCTCGCCATGCAGAATGGCGAAGGCGAAGACCAGCTTCACGATGTCCCTGACGTGGACCGCCGTTGCCGGAGCTCCACGCTCCTTCACCTTCGCACACAGCCCGCGCAGATCCTCCGGCAGGATCTCCGGCAGGATCTCCGGCAGCAGCCGGTTGCGAAACGCCGGAAGAATGTCGCGCTCGAAGATTGATCGACGCATGGCGCGCGTGCTGTCCGCCATTCGCGCTTCCTGAAGCCAGCGCTCACCGAACTGGCCAAAGCTCTTCGCCTCCTGGAGGCGACGCTTCTCGCGCTGCTTTTCCTGCGCCGGCGAGCGGCCCTCCGAAATGGCGCGTCGAGCATCGACCACCTTCTCACGCGCCCGAGCCAGGGAGAGCCCAGCGGGACCGTAGCGCCCCAGCGTCAACGTCTCCCGGCGGCCGTTCAGTCGGTAGTCCAGGCGGAAGACGATCGCGCCCGAGGGCTGGACCACGACATACATACCGTCACGGTCCACGATCTTGTATAGTTTATCCCTAGGTTTCAGTGCCTTGATGGCGGCGTCGGTCAACATTTACACCCTCCAGATCAACCAAAAAATGCTGGAGAGCGCCCAATTATACCGTCAGCCCGAAAACGACCATTCCGATTGTATATTTTCCATGATTTTACAGCATGTTAGATCAAAAAATATACCGTCAGAAGCTCTCTTGCTTCTGACGGTATATGTGATTTTGAGTTGAGACAAGATCCGCCATACCGTCAGCCACACCGTCATTTCGGAGGCTAACCCCGCGATAGATGGCGAAACGCGCCGGGAGATTTCTATAGCTATTTCAATAATTTATTTAGTATTGTGGCGTGTTTTCGGATACGTTCGGAGGGGCAAAAAATTATTCCCACTCGATCGTGCCGGGCGGCTTGCTGGTATAGTCGTAGGTCACCCGGTTCACGCCGCGGACCTCGTTGACGATACGGGTCGATACGCGCGCCAGGAAGCCGGCGGGGAACTCGAAGGCTTCGGCGGTCATGCCGTCGATCGAGGTCACCGCGCGCAGTGCCAGCACGCTGTCATAGGTGCGGCCGTCGCCCATCACGCCGACGCTGCGCACCGGGGTCAGCACCGCGAAGGCCTGCCAGATCGTGTCGTAGAGCCCGGCGTTGCGGATCTCCTCGAGATAGATCGCATCGGCCTTGCGCAGGATGTCGCAGCGTTCCTTGGTGACTTCGCCCGGAATGCGGATCGCCAGGCCCGGCCCAGGGAACGGATGCCGGCCGACGAACACGTCGGGCAGCCCCAGCTCGCGGCCGAGCGCGCGGACCTCGTCCTTGAACAGCTCGCGCAAGGGTTCGACCAGCTGCATGTTCATCCGCGCGGGCAGGCCGCCGACATTGTGGTGGCTCTTGATCGTCACCGACGGGCCGCCGGTGAAGCTGACGCTTTCGATCACGTCCGGATAGAGCGTGCCCTGCGCCAGGAAATCGGCGCCGCCGATCTTCTTCGCCTCGGCCTCGAACACGTCGATGAAGGTCTTGCCGATGAACTTGCGCTTGGCCTCCGGGTCGGTGACGCCGGCAAGGCCGCCGAGGAACAGTTCCTCCGCGTCCACATGGACGAGCGGGATATGGTAATGTTCGCGGAACATCGTGACGACCTGATCGGCCTCGCCGGCGCGCATCAGGCCGTGATCCACGAACACACAGGTCAGCTGGTCGCCGATCGCCTCGTGGATCAGCACCGCCGCCACCGCGGAATCGACGCCGCCCGACAGGCCGCAGATCACCTTGCCGTCGCCCACCTGCGCGCGGATCTCGGCGATCTTGGCGGCGCGAAACTCGGCCATCGTCCAGTCGCCCGACAGGCCGCACACATGGCGGACGAAGTTCGCCAGCAGCTTGGCGCCGTCGGGCGTGTGGACCACTTCCGGGTGGAACTGCATCGCGTAATAGCGGCGCTCGTCATTAGCGATCACCGCATAGGGCGAGCCGGGGCTGGTCGCGACGGGGCGGAAACCGGGAGCGAGCCGGACGACCTTGTCGCCATGGCTCATCCACACCTGGTGGCTTTCGCGCGCCTGCCACAGCCCGTCGAACAGCACGCAGCTGTCCTGAATCTCGATGAAGGCGCGGCCGAACTCTCCGCTGTTGCCCAGCACGACCTCGCCGCCGAGCTGGTGCATCATCACCTGCTGGCCATAGCAGATGCCGAGCACCGGCAGGCCGCTGTCGAAGATCTCTTGCGGTACCCGCGGGGAACCCTCCTCCAGCACCGATGCGGGCGAGCCGGACAGGATGATGCCCTTGGGCTTCATCCGGGCAAAGGCCTCGGCGGCGGTGGTGAAGGGCGCGATCTCGGAATAGACCCCGGCTTCGCGAACGCGGCGCGCGATCAGCTGGGTCACCTGGCTGCCGAAATCGACGATCAGGATGGAGTCGGTGTGCTGGAGCGTCATGGCTGGCCGATAGGGAGCGATCGCCGGGCTGTCAAAGGGGGCGCGCGCGATCAGACGCCAAGCGGCGCTGCCGCGATCGGATGGCGGATGCAGGCGAGCGTACCCACCAGCACGGTAAGCCCCGCCACCAGCAGCGGAATCGCGAGACCATAACGGTTGACCAGTACCGCGCCGAGGAACGCGCCGAGCAGGATCGCCGTCACTGCTGCCAGGCGCCGGCCGATATTCGGGTTTCGCCCGCCGGCGAGGTGCGAATCGGCGGCGATGCCGGTCAGCGTCAGCGTCAGCACGGTGGTGGTCAGGTCCGGCACCTTGAGCTGGCGGATCGTCGCGTTGCGAAAGCCCATCGCGATCGCGGTCAGCGCGATGATCGCGAACACGCAGGTCTCCGGCAGGATGCCCATCGTGCCCGCCCAAGCGGCGATCCCGGCGGCGACGGCGAACAGCACCGCTTCGGTCACCGCGGCGAGCACCAGCCATCGGCGCAGCGGCTGCCCGGCGAGGTGCGTCCCCACCCGCCCCGCGACCAGCGCGCCGACGAGGAAGGCGGCGAGCGCGACCAGATAGGGCGCGATGGTGAAGCCCGGCGTCCCCGCCGCCGCGAAGCCGAGGAACACGATGTTCCCGGTCATGTTCGCGGTGAACACCTTGCCGAGCCCGAGCACGCTCACCGCGTCGACAAGGCCCGTGGTGACGGACAGCAGCAGGAGCAGCGGCGGGAGCGGGGAAGCGGCGGTCTTGGGGTCGGCCATGGCGGGGATCCTCAGAATCGGAAATTGCTTTCGAGGCCGATCATCCGGATCGGGCGGGGCGCGCCGGTCTCGCGCAGGAAGCGGCCGGCCTCGAAGAAGGAGAGCGAGGCGGAAAGCTCGAGCTCGGCGGTCGCCTGCCAGGCGATCGCGCCTTCGATCTGCTTGCCGATGAAGCGGGCGCGGCTGGTGCCGGGGGCGCGGAGCAGGTTGCCGGGAATGTCGTACACGCCGTCGGCCGCGCTGTACCGCCAATAGGCGCTGCCGGCGATGCTGGCGGAGACGCCGCGCGCAAACGTGCCGGCGATGCGCGGGTTGAGGTTGATCAGATTGTAGGGACCGATGGGCGACAGCTCGCCGAAATACTTGCCCTTGGGGAACAGCGCGTTGAACGTGCCGAGCCGGCGGTCCCCGGCATGGCCGTCGCCGCTGATCACGTTGAAGCGCAGCACCGCGTCGGGCGCGAAGGGCAGGTTCGGCAGCGTGCGGCCGAGCTCGGTGCCGAGCGTCCAGGCGGCGATCGGCCCGTCGGCGAAGCGGCCGAACTGGGCCACGCCCTCCACATTCCAGTGCCAGCCATCGCGCGATCCGTAAACGCGCGCGCCGAGGCTGTGCCGCAGCTCGCGACCGGTGCCCCCGCCGAACTGGGCGGTGCGATTGCGGTAGCCGAGATAATGGAGGTCGATCCCCGGCAACACCGCATAGATGCCCCAGAGCTTCTTGGTGGGCGAGGTGCGATCGTCGAACGTCCCCAGCCGCGGCGCGGCCGGCGCAACGGCGAGCAGGCTGATCTTGGCCCGGCCCACCGCCACGATCCCGCGCACGCCGTCGAAGGCGAGCGGCACGTTGGGGCCGTAGCGCGTGCCGATCAGCCGCTCGGTGCCGAGCGACAGCATCTGCCGGCCGCCGCGCAGGGTCACCGCGCCGAGATCGACTTGGGCGAAGCCCTGCAGCAGATCGGTGCGGGTCTGGTCGATCGGGCCGCGCGCTGGCCGCACCCCGGCGGCATAGGCGAGGATCGGCTGCGCGAAGGCGCGAACGCGGCCGACATGGAGGTCGGCATAAGGCAGCGTGCGGGTCCAGAGATAGGCGTCATCCGGCGAGGCCGCATTGCCGAGCGCGTCGTTGGCGAAGGATTCGCTGCGCAGCCGGACTTCGATGCCGGTGGAAAGCCAGGCATTGCCGCCGAGCGGGATATATTTGAACGGGCCGGTCCAATGGTGGGCGCGCTTTTCGGCATCGGCGAGATCGGACCAGTCCTCGTCATAGCGGGTAATGCTGAGCGTCGGCGCCTGCCAGGCTTCCGGGGCCGGGGGGACCGGCGGCGACGTGGAACCGGCGACCTGTCCCGCCAGCACCATCACCGCCGCCGCGAGGCTAGCCACGCCGCTTCGCCTGCTCCGCTACCAGCGCCGCGAGGACGAAGCCGCCGATCAGGCCGAGATGCTCGAAAAAGGCGTTGCTCGCGCCGAACCGCGCGGGGCCCGGCGGCAGCGTCCAGAAGGCGTTGGCGGTGAACGCGGCGAGCAGGGTGAACACCCCCAGCATCCCCGCCCCCAGCCAGACCCAGCGGCCGATGAGGATCAGCAGCGGCCCGATCAGCTCCACCGCGATGGTCAGCGCCGCCCAGAGCGCCTGCGGGTGCATGCCGAAATGCGCCTGCTCGGCCACCGCGCCCGGCCAGTCGGTGAGCTTCACCAGCCCACCGAGCAGATAGGCGCCGACCAGCAGCAGCCGGGCGAGGAACCAGGTAGGCCGCCAGTCGAGAATGGCGTCGACGAAGCGGGGATCCACCCTGCCCATGGTCACTTGGCCGCGGCGCTATGGATCTCGGCGATATAGCCGCCGGGGAAGCGCACGATCGCCGCCCGCCCACCGGCCGCCGCAATGGGCTGCACCAGCGTCTCGACGCCGGCGGCCTTGGCCTTGACCAGCGTCGCGTCAAGGTCCGGCACGGCATAACCGGTCATGTCGCGGCCATAGGGCCAGGGCAGCAGGCCGTCGGTGACGAACACCACCATCTTGCCATAGCCGCTGGTGATCGAAATGCGGCGGATCGTCTTGCTGGGTTCGCCCACCTCCACGCCCGGCGCGGCGCGATCATCGGCGATGACGCGGCCATGCGCATAGCCCACCCAGCTCTTCACGAAGCGATCGGCGACGTCGGCGGTCAGGTAGATGCGGTTCTCCGGCACCGTCGCCAGCGGCGCGTAGCTCGGCTTCGTCGTGTGCCAGTAGAGCTGCATGTTCACCCCGCCCGGCCACTGGATCAGCGAATCCCGCCCGATCGGATCGGGGAAGGTGACCAGCCGGCGCACCGCGCCGTGCTTCACCGCCGAGGCCACCGCCGCATCGAGGTCGGTCACCAGATAGCCGGTGCGCTCGTCGCCGAACGGGAAAGGGATCGGCGTCTTGAACCCGAACACCGAAACGGTGCCCGCCGGCGTCAGCACCAGCTGCGACTTGGTGAGGCTGGTAGTGGGCGTCACCTGGAACACGCCCTGCTTGCTGGTCGTGCCCCCGAAGGTGGCCTGGAAGCTGGTGACGAAACTGTCGAACTGGTCCTCGGGCACATAGACGTGCGTGGTGCCGTATTGTGGGCCTACCGCATACTCCGCGGGCGCCTGCTGTGCGACCGCGGGCATCGCGACGACGAGGGCGGAGGCGAGGAGGAAGGAAAAGCGCATGGCCGGCTCCTGAAAATGAAAAGCGTTCACACCGCCCAGCAGCCGCAGCCGAGCGCGCCCCAGAAGCTCTGGACGTCGCCGGCCGGCACGGTCGCGCCGAGGGCGGCGGCATGGTCATGGCCGTGGACCGCGCAGCTGCTGTGGCAGGCGCAGGCCGAGGCAAGCTGGGCGCGCGCCTCGGGCGACTGGTGGTATCCGCCGAAGGTCGCGACCGGCGACCAGTCGGGCATCGGCCGGGGCAGCGTGGGCGCGAGCGGGGCATAGTCGCCGTCGCCGTGGACCACCGCGCCGCCCAGCAGCGTCAGCACCGAACGGATGTGGACGATCTGGTCCTCGGGCACCGCGAAATAATCGGCCGAGAGCACCGCCAGGTCGGCAAGCTGGCCGGCCTTGATCTGTCCCTTCTTGCCGACCTCGTTCGAGAACCAGGTGTTCTCGTGCGTCCACATGGCGAGCGCCTTTTCGCGGGCAACGCGGTTGGCGCCCGGATAGAGCTTCAGCCCGCCGACGGTGCGGCCGGTGACCAGCCAGCTGAGCGACACCCAGGGATTGTAGCTCGCCACCCGCGTCGCATCGGTGCCCGCGCCCACCGGCAGGCCGGCGGCGAGCATCTTGGCGATCGGCGGGGTGCGTTCGGCCGCCTTGGCGCCGTAGCGCTCGACGAAATACTCGCCCTGATAGGCCATGCGGTGCTGCACGGCGATGCCGCCGCCGAGGGCCGCGATACGATCGATGTTGCGATCGCTGATCGTCTCGGCATGGTCGAAGAACCAGTGGATACCGGTCAGCGGGATGTCGCGGTGCACCTTCTCGTACACGTCGAGCGCGCGGCCGATCGTCTCGTCATAGGTCGCGTGAAGGCGCCACGGCCAGCGATGCTCGGCGAGGAGGCGGATCACCGGCTCGAGATCGCCTTCCATGGTCGGCGGCATGTCCGGCCGGGCGACGCGGAAGTCCTCGAAATCGGCGGCGGAATAGACCAGCATCTCGCCCGCGCCATTGTGGCGATAGCTGTCGTCGCCCTGCCCCGGCGTCACCTGCTTCACCCAGCCGGCGAAATCGGCCAGCTCTTCCTTGGGCTTCTGGGTGAACAGATTGTAGCTGATCCGCACGGTCAGCTGGCCGTCGGCATGGAGCTTCTCGATGATCGCGTAATCGTCGGGATAGTTCTGGAAGCCGCCCCCTGCGTCGATCACGCCGGTGACGCCCAGTCCGTTCACTTCGCGCATGAAGTGGCGGGTGGAATTGAGCTGATACTCCTCGGGCAGCTTCGGGCCCTTGGCGAGCGTGGAATAGAGGATCGTCGCGTTGGGATGCGCCAGCAGCAGCCCGGTGGGATTGCCGGCGGCATCGCGGACGATCTCGCCGCCCGGCGGGTTGGGCGTGTCCCTGGTGTAGCCCACCACCCGCAGTGCCGCGGCATTGAGCAGCGCGCGATCATAGAGGTGGAGGATGAACACCGGCGTGTCGGGCGCAACCGCGTTGAGCTCGTCGATCGTCGGCAGCCGCTTCTCGGCGAACTGGTGCTCGGTAAAGCCGCCGACCACGCGCACCCATTGCGGCGCGGGGGTGTTGTCGACCTGGCGCTTCAGCATCGCCATCGCGTCGGCGAGGCTCGGCACGCCGTCCCAGCGCAGCTCCATATTGTAGTTCAGGCCGCCGCGGATGATGTGCATGTGGCTGTCGATCAGCCCGGGGATCACCCGGCGGCGATGCGCGTCGATCACCTGCGCGTTCGGCGCGGCGGCGGCGCGGACCTCCGCCTCGCTGCCCACCGCGAGGAACTTGCCGTCGCGGATCGCGATCGCCTCCGCCACCGGGTTCTCCCGGTCGAGCGTCGTCACCTGGGCGTTGACGAGGATCAGGTCGGCCATGGGGTTTCCTTCGGTTGGGGGGCTGTCTTCAAGCCCTTCCCCTTCAGGGGAGGGGTTGGGGTGGGGCTGTGTCTCACAGAGAACAACAGGCGTTCTGGAATCCCTCCACCCCAACCCCTCCTCCAAGGAGGAGGGGCTAAATGCGTGTCGTCACGCCTTCTCTTCCGGCTTCTTAACCGGACGCCCCAGCACCTGCTCGGCGCAGTCGGTGCGGAGGTACGCCACCACGTCGTGGCCGGCGAAGAGCCGCTTCGCCACCGGCACCGCCTGCTCGCCGAGCAGCATGCCGAGCAGGCCGATCAACGCGATCGTGGGCGGTGCCGGCGAGCGGACGCCGAGGAGGCTGTAGAGGATGCCGACCAGCAGGCCGACGGCGAGCGAGATCAGATAGGGCTTCATCGCGTTTCCTCCCCGGCGCGCCCGATCAGCCGCGCACGAAGGCGAGCAGGTCGGGGTTGATCACGTCGGCGTTGACGGTGAGCATGCCGTGCGAGAAGCCCGGATAGATCTTCAGCGTCGGGTTCGGCAGCAGCTTGGCCTGCAGCTCGGCACCCTGGTGGTACGGGACGACCTGGTCGTCGTCGCCGGTCAGCACCAGCGTCGGCACCGTCATCGCCTTGAGGTCGGCGGTCTGGTCGGTTTCGGAGAAGGCCTTGATGCCGTCATAATGGGCCTTGGCGCTGCCCATCATGCCCTGGCGATACCAATTGTCGATCACGCCCGGATACACCTTCGCACCGTCACGATTGAACCCGTAAAAGGGACCAGCGGGAACATCGCGGAAGAACTGCGCGCGGTTCTCTGCAACGCCCTTGCGGAAGCCGTCGAACACCTCGAGCGGCAGGCCGTTCGGATAGGCCTCGGTCTTCGCCATGATCGGCGGCACCGCCGCAACCAGCACCGCCTTGGCGACGCGGCCCTGCGGGATGCCGTGCTTGGCGACATAGCGCGCCACTTCGCCGCCGCCGGTCGAATGGCCGATATGCACGGCGTTTCGCAGGTCGAGATGCTCGGCGACCGCGGCCGCGTCCGCAGCATAGTGATCCATGTCGTGGCCGTCGCTCACCTGCTGCGAGCGGCCATGGCCGCGGCGATCATGCGCGACGACACGGTAGCCATGCTGGAGGAAGAACAGCAGCTGCGCGTCCCAGTCGTCCGACGAGAGCGGCCAGCCATGGTGGAAGACGATCGGCTGGGCGTCCTTGGGGCCCCAGTCCTTGAAGAAGATCGAGACGCCGTCCTTGGTGGTCACGGTGGAGGTCATGGGGGTATTCCTTTTCGTTGGGGGCAGGAAACTGGGTTTGGCGTTCAATGGCCTTCGGAAGCGCCGAACATCGTCTTGGCGTAGGTGACGCCGAGGCCGTAGGCGCCGCCCCATTGCTTCGCGATGCCGGTGGTCGACTCGTAGGTCTCGGCGCGCGCCCAATCGCGCTGCAGCTCGAGCAGATACTGGAGCGCGGTCATCGGCACGGCGCCCAGCTGGACCATCCGCTCGACCGCGCGCGCATGCGCCTCGGTGGAGACGTCGCCGCACGCGTCGGTGATCACATAAGCCTCGAAGCCCTGGTCGATCGCCGAGGCTACGGGGCCGACGATGCACACGCTGGTCCAAAGCCCGGCGAACACGATGCGCGGCTTGCCGATGCGATTCACTTCCTCGATCACGGCCGCATCTTCCCAGGTGTTCATCGAGGTGCGGTCGAGCAGCGTCTGGCCGGGAAAGGCGTCGGTGACTTCGCTGAACATCGGGCCCGAGAAGCTCTTCTCGGCGACGGTGGTGAGGATCGTCGGCACGTCGAAGGACTTGGCGGCGCGGCTGATCAAGGCGGCATTGTTGCGCAGGATGGTCGCGTCGATCGACTTGGTGGCGAACGCCATCTGCGACTGGAAATCGATCAGGACAAGCGCATGGTTGGTCGGCGAAATCAGCGACTTGCCCGGCGTGGCGGTGGCGGTGGGGGTCATGGTGCGGCTCCTTGTTCTGCCGGGGTCCGGCGTCGATGGGTGCAGAATAGCCGGCACGCATTTTCCGAAAACTCGGACAAACTTACTCGTACCGTTCCATTCTTTCGAACAGTTGGCAGCCCGCTTTTGCCGCACGCACGCGGCCGCGAACCGTCGTCGACCGCCCTAGAAGCCGGCGGGCGGATCGGTATTGGACAGGTTTGATGCGATCGGCGGCGGGCGGCGCCGATCGGGCGCTAGAGTTCGATCAGCCCGCGCTTGGCGGCGATGGTCACCGCATGGGTGCGATCGTTCGCGCCCAGCTTGGCGAAGAGCGCCTTCATATGGCCCTTCACCGTCTCTTCGGAGAGTTCCAGCCTGGCGGCGATCTGCTTGTTGGAATTGCCCCAGGCGGCGAGCGTCAGCACCGAGACTTCGCGCTCGGTAAGATCCTCGTCCAGCACGTGCAGCGCGATCGCGGTGGCGACGCTGGCGTCGAGATGCTTGCCGCCATGGTGGACCGAGCGGATCGCCTCGAGCAGCTGGTTGCGCAGGCTGGCCTTCAGCAGATAGCCCATTGCGCCTGCCCGCAGCGCCTTGATCGCGCGCCCGTCCCCCGCATAGGTGGTCAGCACGATGATCCGCGCATGGGGCGAGGTCGCCCGGATCGCGGCGATCGCATCGAGGCCGGACATGTCGGCCATCTGCAGGTCCATCAGCACCAGGTCAGGCTGGAGCCGGGCATATTCCGCGATCGCCTCGCCGCCGCCACTCGCCTCGCCGACGATCTCCATGTCGCTCTGGGTGGAGACGACGGCGCGCACGCCTTCGCGCAGCAGCACATGGTCGTCGACCAGCAGGATGCGGATCGGCGCGGTGCCGCGCACGCCGGCGCGTCCGCTGGAGGTTCTGGTCAACATGGTACGCGCTTCATCCCCGGAAACGCCGCGACCCTAGCAGGTTCGTCGCGCCGGCGCACCTGGCGGTCACGTCCACCCCGCCAGCACCGCTGCGAGCGCCGTCGCCGTACGCGCACCGTCGCCGTTGCGGATGTCGAAGGTCCAGGTCATCGGGGCGACGGATTCCAGGCCAAGCTGCGCGTCGATCGCGGCAAGGGCCCCGCGCATCATCGCGGTCGCGCTGGGTTCGACCAGCGCCGCCGGCAGGTCCAGCTCCGACCAGCCGAGCAGGCATCCGGCAGCCGCCGCCCCGATGCGAAGCGCCGCCTGCATCGCCAGCCCGGTGAGCGTGCCGAACGCCGCCGGCTGCGCGGCAAGCGAGGTGCCCATGCCGATCAGCATCAGCGTGCCGGCGCGGATCGGCTCCGGCGGGCGGGTGAGCATCAGCGTCTCGCCGAAGCCGCCGGTGAAGATGCCGCCCTCGCGCAGGCGTGACAATGTGCCGTGCAGCACATGGTCCAGCGCGTCGGCGCCGCCGCGATGGCCGGCCGCGACATCCTTTTCCAGCATGCCGACGATCAGCAGGTCGTCCGCGGTACGAACGACATCGATCTCCGCAACCAGAAAGGTCACCCCGCGCCACTCCCCGATCGGACGCGCTCCCGATGTTTCGTCGCGCAAGGGTGCGTCAGCCCGCCTGCTGCCATGCCCGTCGCCAGGCGAGCGGCGTGGTGCCCACCAGCCGGCGGAACAGCCGCGTGAGATGCGCCTGGTCGCTCATCCCGCAGGCGCAGGCGATCTGCGACAGGGTATCCGTGGTGTCGCGCATCAGCTGCTGCGCGCGGCGGATGCGCTGGCGCATGACATAGCCGTGCGGCGTCTCGCCGGTGCTCGCCTTGAACGCGCGACAGAAATGGCCGGTGCTGAGCTGGGCGACCTCGGCCAGGGTGGAGGTGAAGATCGGCCCCTGCAGATGCGCCTCGACATGGGCGCGCACCCGGCGGAGCTGCCAGCCGGCCAGGCCGCCCTTCGTCACCGGCGCCGGGTTGCGCCAGCCATAGGTCGGGCCCGCGTCCAGGGCACCGGCGAGGAGCGATGCCAGGTCGGCCGTGGCGACCGGCCGGGCGGCACCGCCTGCGTCGATCAACATATGATGGTACATGAGTCCGTCCCCGCATTTTGGCGGGTGGAGTGTCGCGCGGCGCAGGGCCCGGCGGAATCGAACCTCCGCAGCGTGCGGCAGGCCTTTGATTGGGGGCGGCTATACCAAGGTCTAGCTGGCGGCCCCGCCGGTGCCGAAGGGCAGGATCGTCTCCAGCGTGGCGAGCGGCGGCGCGCCCGGCACCACGGCGCCGTGGCGGAGCAAGAAGACATGGCGGACGATCTCCGCCTGCTGTTCGATGCCGTAGCGCGACAGCGTCCAGCCGGGCTTGATGCTGTAATGGTAGCGGCAGAAGGGGTGGCGCCGCAGGACCAGGTTCACGCCCTGCTGATGCTGCCAGACATGCACCATCTCATGGACGAAGTGCGCCTGCAGGCCGAGCCCGGCGAGCGCGAAACATGCCTGATAGGCGTCGCCGGCGGGATGGAAGTGCAGATGCCCGCGCGGCGCCATCGTCACGTTGCGGGGCTGGAAGGGAAACCATTTCCGGCGAAAGATGCGCACCGGATCGAGGTCGATCGCGGCGCCGAACATGCTCTGCGTCAGCCTGCGCTCGGCGGGCGTGAGAGGGCGGCCCGTCCGCGGATCCGTGCCGGACATGGCCGCCCTTCCCTGCTTACTTGATCGCGAGACCGGTCCACTTGGCGGCGAACGCCCAGGTATCCGCGGTTTCCTCGATCACCTTGTCGGTCGGCTTGCCCGAACCATGGCCGGCCCGCGTCTCGATGCGGATGAGATGGGGCCGGTCACCGATCGCCGCGTGCTGCAAGGCCGCGGTGTACTTGAAGCTGTGCCCCGGCACGACGCGGTCGTCGGTATCCGCCGTGCTCACCAGGATCGCGGGATAGTCCGTGCCACTCTTGATGTTGTGATAGGGCGAATAGGCGTAGAGCCGCTTGAAGTCCGCTTCCTTCGACGGATAGCCGTAATCATCCACCCAGTAGCGGCCGGCGGTAAACCGGTCGAAGCGGGTCATGTCCATCACGCCCACCGCCGGCAGGGCCGCGGCGAACAGGTCCGGGCGCTGGTTGGTGACCGCGCCGACGAGCAGGCCGCCGTTCGATCCGCCCTGGATCGCAAGCTGGCCCTTGCCGGTGATGCCCTCCCGGATCAGGAACTCGCCGGCCGCGATGAAGTCGTCGAACACGTTCTGCTTGTTGGCGAGCCGGCCGCCATCATGCCACGCCTTGCCATATTCACCGCCGCCGCGGATGTTCGCGACGACGAACGCCCCGCCCTGCTCCAGCCAGGCCAGTCGGCCCGCCGAGAAGCCCGGGGTGATCGGGATGTTGAACCCGCCATAGCCATAGAGGATGGTCGGCGCGGGCCCGGTGACGCTCTTCTTCTTGACGATGAACATCGGCACCTTGGTGCCGTCCTTCGAGGCATAGAAGCGCTGCTCGACCGCATAGTCCTGCGGGTTGAACGCCACCTTGGGCTGCGCCCAGGGCTCGGCCTTGCCGGTCTTCACGTCGTAGCGGAAGATCGTCGTCGGATAGTTGAAGCTGGTGAAGGCGAAGAAGGTCTCGCCCTCCTGCGGATGCCCGCCGAACCCGCTGGCGGTACCGATGCCCGGCAGCGCCACCTTGCCGTCGGCCTTGCCGTCCAGCGTGTAGCGGCGCACTTCGGTGGCGGCATCGACCATGTAGCTGAGGATCAGCCGCTCGCCGACGATCGACTGGCCGGCCAGCGTTTCCTTCTGCTCGGGCACCACCTCGTGCGGGGCCAGCGCCGGATCGGCGAGGTCGATGGTGACGATGCGCTGGCGCGGCGCGCCGTCGTCGGTCGCGAACCAGAACTTGGTGCCGACATTGCCGATCGGCGACCAGTCATGCTCCAACTTCCCGATGACGGTCTTCGCCTGCCAGGCGGGGTCCTTCAGGTCGACGATATGGACGAGGTTCTTGTTGTCCGTCCCTTCGCTGGTGAGGATCACCAGATAACGGCCGTCATCGGTGACGACCGCGCCATGGCTCTGCCGCGGCGTCGCCGGCGTCTCGTAGACCAGCCGGTCGGCCGATTGCGACGTGCCGAGCTTGTGGAAATAGATCCGGTGGTTCTCGTTCAGCGCCTGGAACTTGGCGTCCGCGGGCGGCTCGGGATAGCGCGAATAGAAGAAGCCGCTGCCGTCCTTCGCCCAGCTCACCCCCATGGTGAACTTGGCCCAGCTCAGCGTATCGCCGGTATCCTTGCCGGTGGCGACGTCGAGCACCTTGATCGTGCGCCAGTCGCTGCCGCCATCCTGGATCGAATAGGCAAGCAGCTTGCCGTCCTCGCTCGGCAGCCATTCGGCGAGCGCGGTCGCACCGTCCTTGGACCAGCCATTGGGATCGATCAGCACGCGGCCGGGGCTGTTCAGCCCGTCACGCACGAACAGCACCGCCTGGTTCTGCAGGCCGCTATTGTGCGCGTAGAAATAGCGGCCACCCTGCTGGGCGGGCACGCCGAAGCGCTCATAATCGAACAGCTGCTTGATCCGCGTCTTCAGCGCATCGCGGCCGGGCAGCGTCGCCAGATAGGCGTCTGTCACCCTGTTCTCGGCCTCCACCCAGGCCGCGACCTCCTTGTCGTTGCGGACGTCGTTTTCCAGCCAGCGATAAGGATCGGCGACCTTCACCCCGAACTGTTCGTCCACCACGTCGACGCGGCGGGTGTCGGGATAGGCGAACTTGGTCATCGGCGCGGTCGTCTCCGGCTTCGAGGTCTGGGCATAGGCGGGACTGACGAAAAGTAGCGGCAGGATCAATGCACGGCGCATTCAGGGGCTCCCTATGGATACAGGACCTTAGGCAGCCCGGCTCCGACGCTCAAGCCAGACCGCTCCGCTCGATCGCCCAGGCGATGGCGACGAAGGGGAACAGCGCCAGCAGCGCGGCGATCCACGCGCCGATATCGAGCGGCGCCTGACGGCGCCCAGGACGGGACTTGCGGGACATCGACATTCTCCAGCGCTGCCAGGCGAGGCCGCGCACCCTTGTTGTTCGGGGGCGGAGATGGGGTGCTGCGGCAGGATTGCGAGCGAAACGAATCTTCGCGGGCTGGAAGAGAAACTGGGGCGTCCCCGCGCGCGCCGCAACAGAAAAGGGCGGCCGCTGCTGCGACCGCCCTTGCCTTGTTCGATTCGAACGACGTGCCGATCAGGCGGCTTCGTCGAAATCCTCGTCCGAGATCACCGGGCCCGAATCCTGGCCCTTGGCCGAAACGTCGCGATCGACGAACTCGATGATCGCCATCGGCGAAGCGTCCGAGGCGCGGATGCCGGCCTTGACGATGCGGGTATAGCCGCCGTTGCGATCGGCATAGCGCGCTGCCAGCACGTCGAACAGCTTCACCAGCTGGGCGTCGTCCAACAAGCGCGAATGGGCCAGACGACGGTTGGACAGGCCACCCTTCTTGGCGAGGGTGATCAGCTTCTCGACGTAGGGACGCAGTTCCTTCGCCTTGGCGACGGTGGTGGTGATCTGCTCATGCTTGATGAGCGCGGCGCTCATGTTGCGGAACAGGGCAATACGGTGAGCCGAGGTACGCTGCAGCTTACGACCGCCTACACGATGGCGCATGATATCTTCCTTTCGTTCGTTCGGGGGCCGTACGAGGTACCCCGGACCAGGCGACACGAATCGGCTGTCGCCCAAAGCCGGTCACGATGCGTGAAGACGTGCCCTCAACCGGATCGACGCCGGAAAGTCAAGCCGCTTGCAGCAGTGCGACCGGGACCGGCGGCAAGGGCAGCCGCGAGGCAGCGAGAAACGCACGATAGCGATCCCAGCGACCGGATGCCCGCAGCCCGTTTATCAGCGCCTCCGTCGTCGCCCCCACCACGTCGACCACGGTTCCATCCGGGAAGCGATGCGGCGTCGGGTTCAGCGGCACGAACGGCAGGCCGAACATGCGCGCCAGCATCGGCGTGTAGCGCGGCTCCTGCACGAGATAGACCGCACGCAGGCCGCTGCCGAGCACGAACTGCGCGAAGGCTTGGAACAACAGTTCCACCGTCGCGAACGCATCCGCCCGGTTGAGATCCGGCGCAACCACCCGGCGGGACAGTTCCACGCCGCGGGCTCGCTCCAGCGCAGCATATTCGGCATCGCCCAGGCACGCGCGAAAGTCATGGTCGAGCATATAGCCGGTGGGGCAGTCCCCACGCAGCGCGCGCATATAGCCGATCAGCGCGCCGCCGCGCCGAACGCCGAAATGCACGGCATGCGCATCATAGGCGTCGAGTTCGGGCTCGCCCGACTCGCCCCCTACCCAACCCTTCTCGACGACGAAGAACCCATGGCGAAGTGCGCCCGCCTCGGCGAGGTCGTCGGGCGCGAGCAGAACCGCTTCCATGCTCATGACAGTGCGGCAACCTCTTGCCAGGTGCGCATGCGCTGGGCGTTGTCGTCCCACAATCCCAGCCCGTAGCAGGCGCGCAAGCTCGCAGGGCCAAGCCGCACGCGCGGCGTCGCGGCGAAGGCAGGAAATGCCGCGTAGACTTCCGGCAGCCGGTAGAAGGGGATCACCTCATAATGATGGTGCACCGCGTGGTAGCCGATATTGGCAAGCGCAATATGCGTCCAGCGTGGTGCGTCGAGCTGGGATGAACAGCCGAGCTGGACGCGCGGCCCGGCCTGCCGGTCGCTGGTGATGTAGCGCACGCCCGGGAAGTTGTGCTGGATATAGAACAGCACCGCACCGATGCACGACGCTATGGCCAGCGGCAGCAGCACCACCCGGACCCAGCCAGGCAGCGCACCGAACGCGGCGCACGACACGAACAGCCCGAGATGCAGCACCAGCGCCGCCAGCGCATCGGGATGGGCTCGCGGACGCTGGAGCAAGGGGCGCAGCGTCATGCCATAGGCAAAGACCGTGAAGACGCCGAGCACCGCGTTTCCCGGATGGCGCATCCAGCGATAGACGAGCCGCCCCCTAACGCTCGCCGCGCGCCACTTCGCGACGGTCCATACCGGGTAGGAGCCGACATGCGCGCTGCGCTGCCAGCCGGTATGCCGGTGATGAAAGCCATGGCTCTGCCGCCACACGCTCACCGGCGAAAGCGTGAACAAACCGACCCAGGAAAACAGCATCGACGCCCAAGGCCGGCGGCGAAGATAGGCGCCGTGCACATGATCGTGCATCAGAATGAAAAGCCGGGTCACGACCACCCCCTGTGGCACCGCGACGAGCCAGCCCAGCCCGAACGGGTTCGCCACGCCGACGGCAAGACCCGCGAAAAACGCAACGAGGGTGCAGCAAAGCTCCGCCAGCGACCGGATCGCTCGCTCTTGAACAAAGGGTTTTAAGGCGCTGCGCGAAGGCAGCGACAGGTCTGCATGCATGAAGCGTTGATGTCCGCTTTGTCTAGCAACCAGGGAGCCGGGGGGATGCGGTGTTCCGCCTTCCATCACCGTCGGATCCGCCAGGAACTTCGTTGCCATGTCGCAACGACTTCCGCCTATGCGAAATTGCAGCACGCGAAAAGGGGGCTCGTTCCACTGCGTGGGCGCCAGCGGCCTGGCGCCATGCAAAAGGGCCGCCCCTTGCGGGACGGCCCTTTCGTGGAACCCTGGGTTCGAGCGACGCTCGTTAGCCCATGATCTCCTGCTCGAGCTTCTTGGCCATTTCCTCGATGTTCTCGGGCGGCCAGCCCGGGATTTCCATGCCCAGGCGCAGGCCCATGCTGGAGAGGACTTCCTTGATCTCGTTGAGCGACTTGCGGCCGAAGTTCGGCGTGCGCAGCATCTCGGCCTCGGTCTTTTGGACCAGATCGCCGATATAGATGATGTTGTCGTTCTTGAGGCAGTTGGCCGAGCGGACCGAAAGCTCCAGCTCGTCGACCTTCTTGAGCAGATAGCGGTTGATCTGCGCGGCATCGCCCGCGCCACCTTCCGCCGGTGCCGCTGCCGGCGCCATGCCGACCGGGGCTGCCCGGGTGATCGACGAATCGTCGAAGTGAACGAACAGCGCCAGCTGGTCCTGCAGGATCCGCGCGGCATAGGCCAGCGAGTCCTCCGGGGTCACCGTGCCGTCGGTCTCGACGGTCAGCGTGAGCTTGTCGTAGTCGAGCTCCTGGCCGACGCGGGTGTTCTCGACCTTGTACGAGACCTGACGGACCGGGCTGAACAGCGCATCGACCGGGATCAGGCCGATCGGCGCATCCGCCGGGCGGTTCGCGGTAGCGGGCACATAGCCCTTGCCCACGTCCGCGGTCAGTTCCATGTTCAGGGTCGCGCCGTCGTCGAGGTGGCAGATCACCAGCTCCGGGTTCATCACTTCGATGTCGCCCGAAACCGCGATGTCGCCCGCCTTGACTTCCGCCGGGCCGGTAGCCGACAGCTGGAGACGCTTCGGGCCTTCGCCCTGCATCTTGAGTGCGATCTGCTTCACGTTGAGGACGATGTCGGTCACGTCCTCGCGCACGCCGGCGAGCGACGAGAATTCGTGCAGCACATTCTCGATCTTGATCGAGGTGACCGCCGCGCCCTGCAGCGACGACAGCAGCACGCGACGCAGCGCGTTGCCGAGCGTCAGGCCGAAGCCACGCTCCAGCGGCTCGGCGACGAACGTCGACTTCCGCTTGGGATCGCCACCGGGCTTCTTCTCGAGGCCGTTGGGCTTCTTGAGTTCCTGCCAGTTCTTAGCGTTGACCGACACGGGCTTTCCTCATGTTGGGCGGGGAAGAGGCATTCCCCGCCAGGTATTTACTGCAAGACCGCGGAACCCGCCTCAGGGCCCGCGGCGCAAGCAGGACGTATCAGACGCGACGGCGCTTCGAGGGGCGGACGCCGTTGTGCGGGATCGGCGTCACGTCGCGGATCGAGGTGATCTGGAAGCCGACCGCCTGCAGCGCGCGGAGCGCCGACTCACGGCCCGAACCCGGACCCTTGACCTCGACCTCGAGGGTGCGCACGCCGTGCTCGGCGGCCTTGCGGCCGGCGTCTTCGGCGGCAACCTGGGCGGCATACGGGGTCGACTTGCGCGAGCCCTTGAAGCCCATCATGCCGGCCGACGACCAGCTGATCGCGTTGCCCTGCGCGTCGGTGATGGTGATCATGGTGTTGTTGAAGCTGGCGTTCACATGCGCGACGCCGGCGGTGATGTTCTTGCGTTCGCGACGGCGAATACGCTGCGGTTCACGTGCCATTTGGAATTTCCTGACCTTGGAGCTTAGTGCCTGATTGAGCCCGCCTCCGGCGGAGTAAGCCTAAAAGCCGTCCCCCGGACGGCTTTCTTGACGGCTTACTTCTTCTTGCCGGCGATCGGCTTGGCCTTGCCCTTGCGGGTGCGCGCATTGGTGTGCGTGCGCTGGCCGCGGACCGGCAGGCCCTTGCGGTGACGCAGGCCGCGATAGCAGGCCAGGTCCATCAGGCGCTTGATGTTCATCGCCACCTGGCGACGAAGATCACCTTCCACGGTGTAGCCGGCGTCGATCGCTTCGCGGATCTGCAGCACTTCCTGGTCGCTCAGGTCCTGCACGCGGCGCTCCGGCGCAATGCCGAGCTGCGTGGTGAGTTCCTTGGCCTTTGCGGGGCCGATGCCGTGGATATACTGCAGCGCGATGACGACGCGCTTGTTGGTCGGGATATTAACACCCGCAATACGTGCCATGAAATATATTCTCCCAGCTCCACGAGGCACTGCATGGCAGCGGCGCCCCATCTCGTAGCGTTGCCTTCCGAAATGCAGCGGCACGACGCACGCAATGGAGCGCCGCCGTAATCTACTGTTCCGGAAGTTGGGCGAAATACGGGGCCGCAGGCGAGCTGTCAAGCGCCACGGAGCCGGAAAATGCTGAACCCTCTCTATATAGCAAGGTTCCCGGCCCGCCAAGCGCGGCGAGGGGCAGCGAGGCGAAGCGCGTCCCGTTTCGGATAGGGGGACAGGGCTAACACAAGATGTACGGGTGAGAACGCATCGCCCCCCACATCGTCACCCCGGCGAAAACCGGGGCCCATTGGGGCCGCGCTATCCGCTTTTTCTGCAACCGAGCGGCGAATGGATCCCGGCTTTCGCCGGGATGATGACGGCTTGTGGTAGTTAGCTCCCGTAGCGCGTTCGGTACTCGGAGCGAAACTCTGCGAGGGCTTCTCGTAGAAGACGTAGGCCTTCTAGAGAGTAGTTCTCTATGCCTGCGTCATCCTCAAGCCCATCTAAGGCGTTTAGAAATAGCGCGTAGTTTTCCTCAGCCGTTCGTTCGGCGTAGCCCTCGGCCGTCATCCCGACTGCTCCTCAGAGACGTTTGAAGGATAGGTCATATCTCCGGGGGTGATGTCCCAAAATGAGCGGAAGCGGATAAGCCCCCCCCCACCAACAATCAAAAAAAGGGCGGGGTTTCCCCCGCCCTTCCCGTTATCCCTGCCCGTCGAGCACCGCGGCGATCTGCCGCGACACTTCGTCGATATCGGCCATGCCGTCGACTCGGCGAACCAGGCCCTTCTCTTCGTAGAAGGGCAGGATCGGCGCCGTCTTGGCACGGTATTCCGCCATGCGGGTGCGGACCGTCTCGGCATTGTCGTCCGGGCGGCGCTTGAACTCATGTCCGCCGCACACGTCGCACACGCCGTCCGTCTTGGGCAGCTTGTACTTGTCGTGATAGCCCTCGCCGCACTTGGCGCAGGTGAAGCGGCCCTCGACGCGATCGACCAGCGCTTCCTCGTTGACCAGCAGCTCGATCACATAATCAAGCTGGCGGCCGCGCGCGCTGAGCAGTTCGTCGAGCGACTCGGCCTGCGCATAGGTGCGCGGATAGCCGTCGAAGATCGCGCCCTTCTCGGTATCGGCCATGTCGAGCCGCTCGCCGATGATGCCCGAGACGATTTCGTCGGAGACGAGCTCGCCCGCCTCCATCACTGCCTTGGCCTTCAGGCCCGTGGGCGTCCCCGCCTTCACCGCGGCGCGCAGCATGTCGCCCGTGGACAGCTGCACCATGCCGCGCTCGGTCTCGAGACGCTTCGCCTGGGTGCCCTTACCGGCCCCCGGCGGACCCAACAGGATGATATTCAAAAGGTACCTCCCCTAGAACCGCCGCGCCGATCAGCGCGCGCGGCCGCCCTTCAGCTTCGCCTTCTTGATCAGGTCGCCATACTGATGGGCCAGCAGGTGCGACTGGATCTGCGTCACCGTATCCATGGTTACGTTGACGACGATCAGAAGGCTAGTGCCGCCCATCAGGAACGGGATGCTCATCGCGGAGAACGCCCATTCCGGGACCAGGCAGATGATGGTCAGATAGGCTGCACCGATCACGGTGATGCGGGTCAGCACATAGTCGAAATACAGCTCGGTGTTCTTGCCCGGACGGATGCCCGGGATGAACCCGCCATAGCGCTTCAGATTGTCCGCGGTCTCTTCCGGATTGAAGACGACGGCGGTGTAGAAGAACGAGAAGAAGATGATGCCGGCCGCATAGAGCGACATGTAGATCGGCGAACCGTGGCGCAGCCAGATGTTGAGGTTCGAGATCAGGTCGCCCCAGAAGCTCTCGCCCGAAACACCCTGACCGGCGAACTGGGTGATCGTCAGCGGCAGCAGCAGCAGCGACGAGGCGAAGATCGGGGGGATCACGCCTGCGGTGTTGAGCTTGAGCGGCAGGTGGCTGCGCTCGGCCTGGACGCCGCGCGCGGTCTGGCGCTTGGGATACTGGATCAGGATGCGGCGCTGGGCGCGCTCCATGAAGCAGATGAACAGGACAAGCAGCGCGACGCCGAAGATCACGAAGATCAGGCGCAGCGGATCGATCGAGCCCGAACGGCCGCTCTCGAACAGCTGGACGAGGGTCACCGGCAGGCGGGCGACGATGCCGGCCATGATGATCAGCGAGATGCCGTTGCCGATGCCGCGGCTGGTGATCTGCTCACCGATCCACATCAGGAACATGGTGCCGCCGATCAGGCTGACCACCGCGGTGAGGGTGAAGGCAAGACCGGGTTCCACCACCGGGCTCAGGCCCTTGGCGGCGCCGGCGGCCTCGAGACCCTGCACCAGGAAATAGCCCTGGACGGCGGTGAGCAGCACCGTGCCGTAGCGGGTGTACTGGTTCAGCCGCTTGCGGCCACTCTCGCCTTCCTTCTTGATCGCGGCAAGCTGCGGCGACAGCGAGGTCGCCAGCTGCACGACGATCGAGGCCGTGATGTAGGGCATCACGCCCATCGCCACGATCGACATGCGCGACAGCGCGCCGCCGGTGAAGTTGTTGAAGAAGTCGAGCACGCCGCCCTGGGTCTGCTGCGCGAGCAGGCCGAGCGCGGTCGGGTCGATGCCCGGCAGCGGCACATAGCTGAGCATGCGGAAGACGATCAGCGCGCCGAGGGTGAACCACAGGCGCTTCTTGAGGTCGGTGGCCTTGCTGAACTTCGCCAGATTGATGCTGGAGGCCAGCTGGTCGGCTGCGGATGCCATTTCGTATCTTCGTCCCGGATAAGTGACGGGCGCTCCCCCGCCCTGCGGGGATGCATATAGGGCCTGCGCGCGGCTTGTCTAAGCCCTGTCGCGCGAATCCCGATCGCCCTGAGCTTGTCGAAGGGCCGTTTTTCTGTGGACGAGGAAGAAAGAACGGCCTTTGGGCAAGCCCAGCACGAAGGAAGGCGGAGCCTTGGGAGCCCCGCCTTCGCATTTCGTCAGCCCTGCTTGGCGGCCTTGGCAGCGGCCTGGGCCGTGCGGTGCTTCGCCTTGTGCTTCTCGGCGGCCGGAACGATCTCCGGCACGGTGACCGAGCCACCGGCCTTCTCGACCGCCTCACGCGCCGAAGCCGACACGCCGGCAACGGTGAAGTTCAGCTTAGCGGTCAGTTCGCCCTTGCCGAGCAGACGGACGCCGTCCTTGCCGCCACGGGCCAGGCCAGCAGCCTTCAGCGCGGCGTGATCGATGTCGGTGCCGGTCAGCTTGCCCGAATCGACCGCCTTCTGGATCTCGCCCAGGTTCACCTCGGCATAGTCGTTGGCGAAGATGTTGTTGAAGCCACGCTTCGGCAGACGCATGTGGAGCGGCATCTGACCGCCCTCGAAGCCCTTGATCGAGACGCCTTCGCGGCTCTTCTGACCCTTGACGCCGCGGCCGCCGGTCTTGCCCTTGCCCGAGCCGATACCACGGCCGATGCGCATGCGGCGATGACGGGCGCCCTGGTTGTCGTTGAGTTCGTTCAGCTTCATGATGTGTGCACTCGCTTTCGCTTTTGTCGCGCGTTAATGGGAAGGGCGGGCTCATAGCGGCGAGCGGCGGGAATGTCGACTCTTGATTGCTGCCGGCCAGGCGAGTCTGGCTGCATGTCATCGCCCTGCCATCAACTTCGCGCGGAAGAAGCGCACCACTTCACCATCGAAGGCGCGATGGAACGCCGTCCGGTCGAAGCCCGGCGCACTGCGGCACAGCTGCGGCATGCGCGCCGGATCCGCGCAGGGGGTGAGGAAATCAAAATGCCCGGCGCCCGCCACCGTGTGGAACTCTGGCGCATGCGGCAGCGCGGCGCGGACGGCGTCGGCGTAGGCAGGGGCCGGCAAAATCTCGTCCGCATCCGCACGCCACAGCTGGACCGGTATCGTCACGTCGGCGAGACCCGACCGATCGAACGCGAAGCCCAGCGCCGGGGCGGCCACGACGATCGCCTTGATGCGCGAATCCTGCATCGCCGGCCAGGGCGCGACGGCGGCGCGGGGCTGCGACTTCACCAGCATGCAATCGAAAAAGGTTGGATGCTGGCGGCAATGCTCGCCGAGCCGGCCCAGATCAGGCCGTCCGCCTGCCGCCGCCAATACCGTGAAGCCGCCCGCCGAAAAGCCGAATGCGCCGACATGATCGGGGTCGACCGCCGCATGCCCGGGCCAATCCCGCAGCATGTAGGTGATCGTCGCGCTGAGCGCTGGCGGGCGCTGCTCGATCTGTGTGGCCCGGCGGCTGTCGCGCCAGTTATCCCCCGGATGGGTTAGGGCCGCGACCACGAACCCTGCCCTGGCCAGCGCCACTGCCGTATCGACATGCCCGGCAAAATCGCCGCCCGTGCCGTGCGACAGGACGATCAGCGGATGGCGGCCGCCAGGCAACGACGCGCCCGGGACCACGTCCTGCTCGGCGAGCCCGACCCGCTGACGCACCGGGGTGCCCGAGGCGGGATACAAGATGCCCACTTCGACCCCCTCCGCCGTGATGCGGCGCTCGAATCCAGCCTGCTGGACTTGGGCCGAGGCGGATAGGGTCGATACGCTCAGGAAGAAGCTGGCAAGGAATAGACGTAGGGTCATGCATCACTCCACAAGGTCGTTGCCCCTTCCAGATCGCCCCGAGCCCCCGCTGGAAAGCGCGCATTCGCGAATGGGCGAACGGGTTCGCTTCCCGGCGAACGGGCTTTTTCCCGGCCGGTGCCCACGATAGAAGACGCGCGTGCTCCGCTCTCCGTCCGTCCCTCCAGCCCTCCTCCGCGGCGTATCGACGTTGGCGCGAAGCGTCGTGCTGGCCGTCGCCGCCGGCGCCGTCCTCGCCCTGCTCGGGCCTTTCGGCACCTATCTGAACGGAGGCCCGCTCCGGTTGCTCGCCTATTGGGTCGGTGCGACGCTGCTCGGCATGGTGCTCTATGGCTTCGCGTATCGCAGGATCGTCGCTCGCGTAACGGGCGACACCGCGCGCTGGTGGCTGGCGTTGTTGGGAGCGACGCTGGCGGCCAGCATCCCCGAAGCGCTGGCGACGCGGGGGGCGGCATTGCTGCTCTGGCCGGACCTGGCCCGTCACAAGCTCCCGCTGGCGCTGTGGTTCGCCCAGACCGCGAGCATCGGCCTGGTCGCGATGCTCGGCGCCCATGCCCTGCTCCGGAGATCCGCCGCGGCCGCAACGGTCGCCCCCGCCCCCGCCCCTGCGCCGCCTCCCCCGCCCGCGGCGCCGCTGGCCGGTGACGTGCTCGCCCTGCAGATGGAAGATCATTATGTGCGGGTCCACCGCGCCACCGGCTCCGACCTTCTGCTGATGCCGATGCACCAAGCGATCGACGCCGTTCAGGCGGAAGGCCTGCGGACGCACCGCTCCTGGTGGGTGGCCCGGCACGCCGTTGCCGCTGTGGAAGGCAATGCACGATCGATGCGCGTGCGCCTGACGAACGGTGTGATCGCCCCGGTCGCGCGGTCGGCGGTCACGCACCTCAAGGCCGCAGGCTGGGTGGAGAGCTGAACCGAGGGCGGGACCCAGGACACCAGCGCCGCAACCCGCACGCTGCCATGTACGTAGAATGGAGTGTCGCCATCCGCGACGCATTCCGGCGGCGGACTCCGCTGGAACCGGACCGCGACTACGGCACCGATCCGAGATGCCCGTGCACCGATCCCGGGACCGGCCCGGCGCATCGAGCGACCGGCCGTTGCGCCGATCGCGCCATGCGCACCCGAGCGCGGCCGCACCGAAGCGAAAACGAAAAAGGGCGGTGGTTGTGCCCACCGCCCTCTTCGTTTGTCGCCAGGTTCGGCAGACCGAAGGCTCAGCCCTCGATCACCTCGACCATGTGCGGCAGCTTGCGGATCATACCGCGAACCTCGGGGGTGTCCTCGAGCTCCGAAACCTTGTGCATCTTGTTGAGGCCAAGGCCGATCAGCGTTGCGCGCTGATCCTTGGTGCGGCGGATCGGCGAGCCGATCTGCTTGATCTTGATCTTCGCCATGATCGTTTACTCCGTAACGGCCGCAGCGTCCGCCTCGGCGGTCTGCGAACCACCGCGGCCGAGCAGGTCGGCGATCTTCTTGCCACGGCGCTGCGCGACCGACTTCGGCGAAGTCTGCTCACCCAGTGCCTCGAACGTGGCGCGGATCATGTTGTACGGGTTCGAGGTACCGACCGACTTGGTCACCACGTCCGCCACGCCCAGCGATTCGAAGATCGCGCGCATCGGGCCGCCGGCGATGATGCCGGTACCCTGGGGGGCCGAACGGACGGTCACGCGGCCTGCGCCGAAATGGCCGTTGCCATCGTGGTGCAGCGTGCGGCCTTCCTTCAGCGGAACGCGGATCATCGCCTTCTTCGCCGAAGCGGTCGCCTTCGAAATGGCTTCCGGCACTTCGCGCGCCTTGCCATGACCGAAGCCGACACGGCCCTTGCCGTCGCCGACGACGACGAGCGCTGCGAAGCCGAAGCGCTTGCCGCCCTTCACCGTCTTCGAGACGCGGTTGATGTGGACGAGCTTCTCGATGAGCTCCTCGCCCTGTTCCTCGTTGTTGCGACGGTCGTCGCGACGGCCGCGGCCGTCACGGCCCCGACCACCACGCTCGCCGCGCTCACCGCCACGGCCACCACGGCCGCCACGGCCACCGCGATTGCCCTGCTCCTGGCCGGCGGCGTCCTGCGCCTCGACCGGAGCTTCGGTCGTGTTGATTTCATCGGCCATCGTTAGAACTCCAATCCGCTCTCACGCGCGGCTTCCGCCAGCGCCTTGACGCGACCATGGTAGAGGAAGCCACCGCGGTCGAAGACGACCTGGGTGATGCCGGCGGCCTTGGCGGCCTCGGCAACGCGCTTGCCCACTTCCTGCGCCGCGGCGATCGTGGCGCCGGTCTGGCCACGCACGTCCTTCTCGAGCGTGGAGGCCGAGGCGACGGTGCGACCAGCGGCGTCGTCGATCACCTGGGCATAGATGTGCTTGCCCGAGCGATGGATCGACAGACGAGGACGGCCACCGGCCCGCGCACGCAGCGCGGTACGGTTGCGGCGACGACGCTTTTCGAAAAGCGAAAGACCCTTGGTGCTGATCACTTCTTCTTCCCTTCCTTGCGGAAGATGAATTCGCCATCGTACTTGATGCCCTTGCCCTTATAGGGCTCCGGCTTGCGCCAACGGCGGATTTCCGCGGCCACCTGGCCGACCTTCTGCTTGTCGATGCCCGAGATCTCGACCGTGGTCTGATCCGGCGTCTTGATCTCGATTCCCTCGGGAATGTCGAAGTTGACGTCGTGCGAATAGCCGAGCTGCAGCTTCAGGACCTTGCCCTGCGACGCAGCGCGGTAGCCCACGCCGGTGATCAGCAGCTTCTTGGTGAAGCCGGTGGTCACGCCGGTGACGAGGTTCTGCACCAGGGTACGCTGCATGCCCCAGAAGGCACGCGCGCGCTTGGTCTCGTTCGCCGGCTGCACCGAGATGCCGCCGTCGGTGAGCTCGTACTTGATGTCGTCCGCGAGCGGCATGGTGAGGGTGCCCTTGGGCCCCTTCACCGAGATCTGCCCGCCGTCGATGTTCGCGGTCACGCCCGCAGGGACGGGAACCGGCTTCTTACCGATGCGGCTCATCAGAACACCTCCGCCAGCACTTCGCCGCCGACATTCTGTTCGCGCGCTTCGGCGTCGGACAGAACGCCGCGAGGCGTCGAGACGATCGTGATGCCGAGGCCGTTGCGGACGCGCGGAAGCTCCTGCGAACCCGAATAGACACGGCGGCCGGGCTTCGAGATGCGCGCGACGTGCTTGATCGCCGGCTGACCCTCGAAATACTTCAGCTCGATGCGGATGCCGGCCGCGGGGCCCATCTGCTCTTCGCTGTAGCCACGGATATAGCCCTCGCGCTGAAGCACGTCGAGGACACGGACACGCAACTTCGACGCAGGCGTGAGGACGGAGTCCTTGCGCGCGCGCTGACCGTTGCGGATGCGGGTGAGCATGTCACCCAGGGGATCGGTCACTGCCATCTTGCGTGTCCTTTACCAGCTCGACTTCGTGACACCCGGGATCAGGCCCTTGTTGGCCAGATCGCGCAGCATGACACGTGCGAGACGGAACTTGCGGTAATAAGCGCGGGGACGACCCGTCAGCTCACACCGGTTGCGAATGCGGGTCGGGTTCCCGTTGCGGGGAATCTCGGCCATCTTGAGCCGTGCGATGAGACGCTCGGTCTCATCCAGGCTTTCGTCGTTCGCAATCGCCTTGAGCTTCGCGTACTTGCCGGCGTACTTCTTCACCAGCTGCTTGCGACGCTCGTTCTTGTTGATCGAACTCAGTTTCGCCATGACTTAAGTTCTTCCTTCCTTACGCCGCCTGCTTCGTTTCGCCGTCCGCCTGCGGGAACGGGAAACCGAAGAGACGGAGAAGCTCGCGAGCCTCGTCATCCGTCTTGGCAGTGGTGGTAACGATCACGTCCATGCCGCGCACCTTGTCGATGCGGTCATAGTTGATTTCGGGGAACACGAGCTGTTCCTTCAGGCCGCAGGCATAGTTGCCACGGCCGTCGAACGACTTCGGGTTCAGGCCGCGGAAGTCGCGGACGCGCGGGAGCGCGATCGTGATGAAACGATCGAGGAACTCGTACATGCGCTCGCGACGAAGGGTCACCTTCGCACCGATCGGCATGCCTTCACGCAGCTTGAACTGCGCGATCGACTTCTTCGCCTTGGTCACGACGGGCTTCTGGCCGGCGATCAGTTCCATTTCAGAAGCGGCCTGCTCGACCTTCTTCTTGTCCTGGGTGGCTTCGCCAACGCCCATGTTCAGCACGATCTTTTCGATGCGCGGAATTTCCATGACGTTCTTGTAGCCGAACTTCTCGGTCATCGCCTTGACGATCTGCTCGTCATAGAGCTTGCGCAGGCGGGGCGTGTACTTGTCAGCCATTGATGACCTCCCCGGTCTTGACGGCGACGCGAACCTTCTTGCCGTCGCGTTCTTCGAAGCGGACGCGCGTGGGCTTGCCGTCGGCGGTCACGTGCGCGACCTTCGAGACATGCAGCGGCGCTTCGATGCGCACCAGGCCACCCTGGGGGTCGCCCTGGGTCGGCTTCTTGTGGCGAACGGCGATGTTCACGCCGGAAACGACGACCTTGTCGTCCTTCGGCAGCGACTTGACGACCTCACCGGTCTTGCCCTTGTCCTTGCCGGACAGGACAACGACCTTGTCGCCCTTCTTGATCTTGGCAGCAGCCATCACAGCACCTCGGGGGCGAGCGAAATGATCTTCATGAAGCCCTTCGAGCGGAGCTCGCGGACCACCGGGCCAAAGATACGGGTGCCGATCGGCTCCTCGTTCTTGTTGACCAGCACGGCCGCGTTCCCGTCGAAACGGATCACCGAGCCGTCGGTGCGGCGGATGTCCTTCGCCGTGCGGACGATAACCGCGCGGTGGACGTCGCCCTTCTTAACCTTGCCGCGGGGGGCGGCTTCCTTGATGCTGACGACGATAACGTCGCCCACGCCGGCAAAGCGACGCTTCGACCCGCCCAGCACCTTGATGCACTGCACCCGCTTCGCGCCGCTGTTGTCAGCGACGTCGAGATTGGACTGCATCTGGATCATCGATCCGGTTCCTTCTCGTTTGGCCTGCCGGGACGCGCCCGGTGGTTCCGTTTCTAATGCGTCACCCCGGCCTTCCGGCCGGGGCACCAAAGCGGCGGCCTATGACCGCAACTTGAGTTCTCCGCAAGAGCGGAGATGACGATTATGCGTCGACCGTGTTCGGCGTCGCGTGGGTGTCAACCCGCCCGATCACCTTCCAGGTCTTCAGCTTGGAGATCGGCGCAGTCTCTTCGATGCGCACGGTCTCGCCGGCCTTGTACTCATTCGCCTCGTCATGGGCGTGGTACTTCTTCGAGCGGCGGATGATCTTCCCGTAGAGCGGGTGCTTCACCTTACGCTCCACGAGAACCACCACGGTCTTGTCGCCCTTATCCGAGACGATGTTCCCGGTCAGCACGCGCTTCGGCATGGTCTCGGTCCTCTTACTTGGCAGTCGAGCGCGAGCGCTCGTTCTGCAGCGTCTTGATACGGGCAATGTCGCGACGCACTTCCCGCACGCGGGTCGGCTTCTCGAGCTGGCTGGTGGCGGCCTGGAAGCGCAGGTTGAACTGCTCGCGCTTCAGGTTGCCCAGCTGCTCGGCGAGCTGGTCGTCGGTGTTGGCCCGAAAGTCGGTAGCCTTGGTCATTTCTATCAGCCCTCCAGGTGCGTCGTGTCGCCGAGGCGGGCGACGACCTTGGTCTTGATCGGCAGCTTCATCGCTGCGCGCTCGAACGCTTCCGCGGCGAGCGGGCCGGGAACGCCGTCCAGCTCGAACAGGATGCGGCCCGGCTTGACGCGGGCGACCCAGAATTCCGGCGAACCCTTACCCGAGCCCATGCGGACTTCGGCCGGCTTCGACGAAACGGGAACATCCGGGAAGATGCGGATCCAGAGACGACCCTGACGCTTGATGTGACGCGTGATCGCGCGGCGAGCCGCCTCGATCTGGCGCGCGGTGATCCGCTCGGGCTCCATCGCCTTGAGGCCATAGGAGCCGAAGTTGAGCGCCGTGCCACCCTTGGCTTCGCCATGGATGCGGCCCTTGAAGGCCTTACGGAACTTGGTGCGCTTCGGTTGCAGCATTGTTCTGTCCTAGTCCTTAGCGGCGATGATCGTCGCGCGACGGGCGCACGCCCGAGGTCTGTGCCTCGAGGTTCAGCCGGTCCTGCGCCATCGGATCGTGACCGAGGATTTCGCCCTTGAAGATCCAGACCTTCACGCCGCACACGCCGTACGCGGTGTGGGCTTCGGCCTCGGCATAGTCGACGTTCGCGCGCAGCGTGTGCAGCGGAACGCGGCCTTCACGGTACCATTCGGTGCGAGCGATTTCCGCGCCGCCCAGACGGCCGGCGCAGGTGATACGAATGCCCTCGGCGCCGAGACGAAGTGCCGACTGCACCGCGCGCTTCATCGCACGACGGAACGCGATACGGCGCTCCAGCTGGTCCGCCACGCCCTGCGCGACGAGCTTCGCATCGACTTCCGGCTTGCGGATCTCGACGATGTTGAGCGAGACGTCGGACGAGGTCATCGCGCCGAGCGTCTTGCGCAGCTTCTCGATGTCCGCGCCCTTCTTGCCGATGATCACGCCGGGACGCGCCGCGAAGATCGAGATGCGGCACAGCTTGGCCGGACGCTCGATGACCACCTTCGAGATCGCGGCCTGCGGCAGCGTCTTGAGGATGAACTTGCGGATCTTGAGGTCCTCCAGCAGCAGACGGCCATAGTCATGGCCTTCCGCGAACCAGCGGCTGTCCCAGGTGCGGTTGATCTGCAGGCGCAGACCGATGGGATTGCTCTTCTGACCCATTATGCTTCTTCCTGCTCGCGCACGACGATGCGCAGACGGCTGAACGGCTTCAGGATGCGGGTGGACTTGCCACGGCCGCGCGTCGCGAAGCGCTTCATCGTGATCGACTTGCCGACCGAGGCCTCGGCGACGACGAGCGCGTCGACGTCGAGGTTGTGGTTGTTCTCGGCGTTGGCGATGGCCGAAGCCAGCACCTTGCGCGCGTCGACCGCCATCGCCTTCTTCGAGAAGGCGAGGATGTTCATCGCTTCAGCCGCGGTGCGACCACGGATGAGACCGGCGACCAGGTTCAGCTTCTGGGCCGAACCACGGATCTGGGTGGCGACGGCAAGGGCTTCCTTGTCGCCGACCTTGCGGGGGGCTGCCTGCTTGCTCATTAGCGCTTACCCTTCTTGTCCGCGGCGTGGCCGGGGAAGAAACGGGTCGGCGCGAACTCGCCGAGCTTCATGCCGACCATTTCCTCGTTGACCGAGACCGGGACGAACTTGCGGCCGTTGTAGACGTTGAACGTCAGGCCAACGAACTGCGGCAGGATCGTCGAACGACGCGACCAGGTCTTGATCGGACCAGCGCGCGTGCCCTGATCCTGGGCGGCTTCTGCCTTCTTGAGAAGGTGCAGGTCCACGAACGGACCCTTCCATACGGAGCGAGCCATCTATCAGCCCTTCTTCTTCGCGTGACGCGAACGGATGATCATCTTGTCCGTCGCCTTGTTGTGGCGGGTGCGCGCACCCTTGGTCGGCTTGCCCCACGGGGTAACCGGGTGACGGCCGCCCGAGGTACGGCCTTCACCACCGCCGTGCGGGTGGTCGACCGGGTTCTTCGCGACACCGCGGGTGAGCGGACGCGCCCCCTGCCAGCGGCTGCGACCGGCCTTACCGAAGTTCTGGTTCTGGTTGTCGGGGTTCGACACCGCACCCACCGTCGCCATGCAGGCGGCGTGGATGTAGCGCTGCTCACCCGAGCCCAGACGCACGATCACCATGCCGCGGTCACGACCGACGACCTGGACGTACGCACCGGCAGAGCGGGCGATCTGACCGCCCTTGCCCGGCTTCATCTCCACATTGTGGACGATGGTGCCGACCGGCATCTGGCCCAGCTCCATGGCGTTGCCCGGCTTCACGTCGGTCTTCTTGCCCGCGATCACCTTGTCGCCGACAGCGAGACGCTGCGGAGCGATGATGTAGGCCAGACGATCCTTGCCGGCTTCGTCGGCGCCGTAGTTGATAAGCGCGATGAAGGCGGTGCGGTTCGGGTCATACTCGATCCGCTCGACGGTGCCTTCGACGTCCCACAGGCGACGCTTGAAATCGACGATGCGATAGCGCTGCTTGTGACCGCCGCCGATGCCACGCGAGGTGACATGGCCCTTGTTGTTGCGGCCGCCGGTCTTCGTCTTGCCTTCGGTCAGCGCCTTGACGGGGCGACCCTTGAAGAGCTGCGAGCGGTCGATCAGGATCAGCCCGCGGACGCCCGGCGACGTCGGATTGTAATTCTTAAGCGCCATGGTCTCAGATCCCCGTGGTCACGTCGATCTGTTCGCCCTGGGCGAGCGTCACGACCGCTTTCTTAAAGTCCGAACGGCGGTAGGGCGCGCCCTTCCACTTCTTGGTCTTGCCCTTCTGGACGAGGGTGTTCACGCCGGTGACCTTGACGTTGAACAGCGCCTCGACGGCAGCCTTGATCTCCGGCTTGGTCGCGTCGTTGGCGACCTTGAAGACCACGGCGTTCGCCTCGGAGACGAGCGTCGACTTTTCGGTGATGTGCGGGGCGAGCACCACGTCGTAGTGACGGATGTCGACCGGCTTGGACTGCTTAGCCATTGAAGCGCGCCTCCAGCTTCTCGACGGCAGCGCGGGTCAGGACCAGCGTGTCGCTCTTCAGGATGTCGTAGACGTTGGCGCCGATCGCCGGCAGCACGTCCACCTGGTGCAGGTTGCCTGCCGCCAGCGCGAAGGTGGTTTCGATGGTGTCGCCATCGATCACCAGGGCCTTCTTGCCGAAGCCCAGCTTCTCGAGGTTGCCGGCCAGAACCTTGGTCTTGCCATTCTCGACGACCAGGCTGTCCATGACGATCAGCGAACCCGCCTTGGCGTGGCTCGACAGCGCCATCTTCAGGCCCAGCGCGCGGATCTTCTTGTTCAGCGACGGATTGAAGTCGCGAACACGAGCACCGTGCGCCTTACCACCGCCGATGAACACCGGCGCGCGGCGATCGCCGTGACGTGCGGTACCACCGCCCTTCTGGCGGCCCCACTTCTTGCCCGAACGCGCAACGTCCGAACGCTCGCGGGTGCCGCGGGCAGTGCCGCGACGCTTCTCGAGCTGCCAGGTGACGACGCGGTGCAGGATGTCGGCGCGCGGATCGAGACCGAAGATCTCGTCGTTGAGCTCGATATCGCCCTTCTCGGCGGCGTCGAGGGTTTGAACCTTGACCTTCACTTAGCCCTCCTGGCCTTCGGTGGCTTCCGGAGCGGCCACGGCGGGCGCTTCGGCGGGAGCCTCGTTGCTGTTCGCGACGGTCTTCAGACCGGCGGGGTACGGCGCTTCGGCGTGACGGGCGACCTTGACGGCGTCCTTCACGATCAGCCAGCCGCCCTTCGAGCCCGGAACCGAACCCTTGACGAAGATCAGGCCGCGCTCGGCATCGGTGCCGACCACTTCCAGATTCTGCTGGGTGCGATTGCGGTCGCCCATGTGACCGGCCATCTTCTTGTTCTTGAAGACGCGACCCGGATCCTGGCGGTTACCGGTCGAACCGTGCGAACGGTGCGAGACGGAAACGCCGTGGGTGGCGCGCAGACCGCCGAAACCCCAACGCTTCATGGCGCCGGCAAAACCCTTACCCTGGGTACGGCCCGACACGTCGACCAGCTGGCCTGCGACGAAATGGTCGGCCGAGATCTCGGCACCCACGTCCAGCAGACCATCTTCCTCGACGCGAAATTCGCAGAGGATCGCCTTCGGCTCGACTTCGGCCTTGCCGAAGTGGCCGCGCTGCGGCTTGGCGACGTTCTTGGCCTTCGCCGTGCCGGCGCCGACCTGAACGGCCACATAGCCATCCTTTTCGGTGGTGCGCTGCGCGACCACCTGGACGCCTTCCAGTGCCAGAACGGTCACCGGCACGTGCCGGCCGTCGTCCTGGAACAGGCGGGTCATCCCCATCTTCTTCGCGATAACGCCAGTGCGCATCGGCCTGTTGCTCCTATTACAGAGGCACCCCCGGGACCATTCCCGCGGGTGCGTGTTCAACCCTGCATGTTTTACTGCGAAGCCCCCGTCCGGGCTGAACCTCCACCTTGCGGTGGAAGAGACGGGGGACGCAGGCCCGGCCACTCGAAAGCCGCCGGCGGTATCCCTTGTCGCTGCGAGCCTGGTCGGCCCGCCATTCCTTGCGTTGGATCGGGAAACGATCCGGTCGAGGAGGATGGCGACTCCAGCGAAGGAGCCGCGAATCTCGAGGAAGCGGCGCCTTTACGTCAGCTACGCTTCCATGTCCACCGCATTAAAGGGTGAACGCCAAAAGCCCCCGCGAAGCGCGGGGGCCGGAGCCGGCTCAGGCCAGCTTGATCTCGACGTCGACGCCGGCAGCCAGGTCGAGCTTCATGAGCGCGTCCACGGTCTGCGGGGTCGGCTGAACGATGTCGAGCATGCGCTTGTAGGTGCGCGTCTCGAACTGCTCGCGCGACTTCTTATCGATGTGCGGGCCACGGTTGACCGTGAACTTGTCGATGTGAGTCGGGAGCGGGATGGGGCCACGGATGAGGGCGCCGGTACGGCGGGCGGTGTCGGCAATGTCGCCGGCAGCCTGATCGAGCACGCGGTGATCGAACGCCTTGAGGCGAATGCGGATATTCTGCGTTTCCATGGTCCTACCGATGCGAAAGAGCGGGGCAACGCACCCAATGCCACGCCGGGGAAAGCCCCGGCCCCTGCCCTGTCCGCTGCGAGAGCGAGGTGGGCGAGCGCCGGTTGGTCCGGGGTGGCGGCTGGATGGCCGCCTCTTGCTGTTGAACTCTAAAACCGAAGGGCGCGCCAATAACGGCCCTTCCATAAAAAGGCAACCGCCCGACACTCATTTTTGAGTGCCGGGCGGAACCTTTTTTGCAGTCACCTGCGGGCCAAGGCCCGCAAATGCTTACTTGTCGATCGAGGCAACCACGCCCGCGCCGACGGTACGACCGCCTTCACGGATGGTGAAGCGCTGGCCGACGTCCATAGCGATCGGCGCGATCAGCTTAACGCCGAGCGCGATGTTGTCGCCCGGCATCACCATCTCGGTGCCCTCGGGCAGCTCGACGGTGCCGGTCACGTCCGTGGTACGGAAGTAGAACTGCGGACGATAGTTCGCGAAGAACGGCGTGTGACGGCCGCCCTCGTCCTTCGACAGGACGTACACTTCCGACTTGAACTCGGTGTGCGGCTTGATCGAGCCCGGCTTCGCCAGAACCTGACCACGCTCTACCTCGTCGCGAGCGACGCCGCGCAGCAGCGCACCGACGTTGTCGCCGGCCTGGCCCTGGTCGAGCAGCTTGCGGAACATTTCGACGCCCGTGACGGTGGTCTTGCGGGTGTCGTGGATGCCGACGATCTCGACTTCCTCACCAACCTTGATGATGCCGGTTTCGACACGGCCGGTCACCACGGTGCCGCGACCCGAGATCGAGAACACGTCTTCGATCGGCATCATGAACGGCTTGTCGAGCGGACGCTCCGGCTCCGGGATCGACTCGTCGACAGCGGCCATGAGCGCCAGGATGGCGTCCTTGCCCAGCTTGTCGTCGGTGCCGTTGAGAGCGGCGGTCGCCGAACCACGGATGATCGGAATGTTGTCGCCGTCGAACTCACGCTTGGAGAGCTCTTCACGGATTTCCATTTCGACCAGCTCGAGGATTTCCTCGTCGTCGACCAGGTCGCACTTGTTGAGGAACACGACCATGGTCGGCACGCCGACCTGACGGGCGAGCAGGATGTGCTCCTTGGTCTGCGGCATCGGACCGTCGGTCGCTGCCACCACCAGGATCGCGCCGTCCATCTGCGCCGCGCCGGTGATCATGTTCTTCACGTAGTCGGCGTGACCCGGGCAGTCGACGTGCGCGTAGTGACGGCTGTTCGTCTCATACTCGACGTGCGCGGTCGAGATGGTGATGCCGCGCTCGCGCTCTTCCGGAGCCTTGTCGATGTTCGCGAAATCGACCGCTGCGTTGCCCGCAACGTTCTCCGCCAGGATCTTCGTGATCGCAGCCGTCAGCGACGTCTTGCCATGGTCGACGTGACCGATGGTGCCGATGTTGAGGTGCGGTTTGCTCCGATCGAACTTTGCCTTCGCCATTGTCTTCCTACCTTCTGATTCAATTTCCCGTGCCGCCATGGGGACTCGCGAGAACGCGGCCCCATAGCGGCTGTTTTCCGATTACGCCAGCTTTGCCTTCACTTCGTCGGCGACGTTGGCGGGCACCTCGTCATAGTGCGAGAACTGCATCGTGTACTGCGCACGGCCCTGGGTGAACGAGCGGAGCGCGTTCACGTAACCGAACATGTTCGCCAGCGGCACCATGGCAGTGACGGCCTGCGCGTTACCGCGGGTGTCCGTGCCCTGGATCTGGCCACGACGGCTGTTCATGTCGCCGATGACGTCGCCCAGATAGTCTTCCGGAGTGACGACTTCGACCTTCATGATCGGCTCGAGCAGCTTGATGCCGGACTTCTGCGCCGCTTCGCGCATCGCTGCACGGGCGGTGATTTCGAACGCCAGCGCCGACGAGTCGACGTCGTGGTACGCACCGTCATACAGCAGCACTTCGAAGTCGATGATCGGGAAGCCGACCAGCGAGCCCGTAGCTGCCGTCTCGCGGAAGCCCTTTTCGATCGCGGGGATATATTCCTTCGGAATGTTACCGCCCTTGATCTCGTCCTTGAAGACGATGCCCGAACCGCGCTCGCCCGGCGTCAGCTTGACCTTGACGCGACCGAACTGGCCGGTGCCGCCCGACTGCTTCTTGTGCGTGTAGTCGATGTCGACCGGCTTCGCGAGATATTCGCGATACGCCACCTGCGGCGCGCCGACATTCGCCTCGACCTTGAACTCGCGCTTCATGCGGTCGACCAGGATCTCGAGATGGAGCTCGCCCATGCCCTTGATGATGGTCTGGCCGCTCTCCGAGTCGGACGAGACGCGGAACGACGGGTCCTCGCGGGCAAGACGATTGAGCGCGACGCCCATCTTTTCCTGGTCCGCCTTGGTCTTCGGCTCCACCGACAGCTCGATCACGGGCTCGGGGAACTCCATCCGCTCGAGGATGATCGGGGCGTTCTGCGCGCAGAGCGTGTCACCGGTCGTGGTATCCTTGAGGCCGGCGAGTGCGACGATGTCGCCCGCATAGGCTTCCTGGATGTCCTCACGGCTGTTCGCATGCATGAGGAGCATGCGGCCGACCTTTTCCTTCTTGTCCTTCACCGAGTTCATCACGGTGGTGGCCGCTTCGAGCTTGCCCGAATAGATGCGCGCGAAGGTCAGGGTACCGACGAACGGGTCGTTCATGATCTTGAACGCCAGCGCCGCGAACGGCTCGGTGTCCGAGGACGGACGCTCGTCCGGCGTCTCGCCGTCGAGCTTGACGCCCTTGATCGCCGGAACGTCGAGCGGGCTCGGCAGATAGTCGATCACGGCGTCGAGCAGGGGCTGCACGCCCTTGTTCTTGAACGCCGAGCCGCAGATCACCGGCACGAACGCCATCTCCAGCGTGCCCTTGCGGATCAGACGCTTGAGGTCGGCGACGCTCGGCTCGTTGCCCTCGAGATAGGCTTCCATCAGCGCGTCATCGAGCTCGACGGCCATCTCGATCAGATCGCTGCGATACTTCGCGGCCTTCTCGGCGAGATCCGCCGGGATTTCCTGATATTCGAACTTCGCGCCCAGGCTCTCTTCGAGCCAGATGATCGCGCGGTTCTCGACCAGGTCGACGAGGCCCTTGAAGCCGCCCTCGATGCCGATCGGGAGATACAGCACCGCCGGACGCGCGCCGAGGCGGTCGATGATCGAGTTCACGCAGAAATAGAAGTCTGCACCGGTGCGGTCGAGCTTGTTGACGAAGCACATGCGCGGCACGCCGTACTTGTCGGCCTGGCGCCACACGGTTTCCGACTGCGGCTCAACGCCGGCAACGCCGTCGAAGCACGCAACCGCACCGTCGAGCACGCGCAGCGAACGCTCGACTTCGATGGTGAAGTCGACGTGGCCGGGGGTGTCGATGATGTTGATGCGGTGCTCTTCGCCCTTGCCGTCCTGGGCGCGCCAGAAGCAGGTGGTAGCAGCGGACGTGATCGTGATCCCGCGCTCCTGCTCCTGCTCCATCCAGTCCATCGTCGCGGTGCCTTCGTGCACTTCGCCGATCTTGTAGGACTTGCCGGTGTAATAAAGGATACGCTCGGTCGTGGTCGTCTTACCGGCGTCGATATGGGCCATGATGCCGATGTTGCGGTAACGCTCGAGCGGATGGCTGCGGGCCATGATCGTGGTTTCCTTGAAAATTTGGGGAGCCGGACCGTCCGGCTCCCCAATATGTAGGGTCGAAAGTTACCAGCGGTAGTGGCTGAAGGCGCGGTTCGCTTCCGCCATGCGGTGCGTGTCTTCGCGCTTCTTCACCGCGTTGCCGCGGTTGTTCGCCGCATCCATCAGCTCGCCCGAGAGACGGGCGGCCATGGTGTGCTCGCTGCGGTTGCGGGCCGAGGCGATCAGCCAGCGGATCGCGAGCGCCTGCGCACGCTCCGGACGAACTTCGACCGGAACCTGGTAGGTCGCACCGCCGACGCGGCGGCTGCGGACTTCGATGCCGGGCTTCACGTTGTTCAGCGCGTCATGGAAGACGCCGATCGGCTCGCGCTTGGCGCGCTGCTCGACGGTCTGGAGGGCGCCATAGACGATCGCTTCCGCGACTGCCTTCTTGCCGTCCAGCATGACCGAATTCATGAACTTCGACAGAACCTGATCCCCATAGACGGGATCGGGCAGGATTTCCCGCTTTTCGGGACGACGACGACGTGCCATCTCACTAATTCCTTCTGATCTTCAGCCGATCCGGAACACGTCCGGGGCTTACTATGGCCTGATTACTTCGGACGCTTCGCGCCGTACTTCGAACGGCTCTGCTTGCGATCCTTGACGCCCTGCGTATCCAGCACGCCGCGAAGGACGTGGTAGCGGACGCCGGGAAGATCGCGGACACGGCCACCGCGGATGAGCACCACCGAGTGCTCCTGCAGGTTGTGGCCTTCGCCCGGGATGTAGCTGATGACTTCGCGGCTGTTGGTCAGACGGACCTTGGCCACCTTGCGAAGTGCCGAGTTCGGCTTCTTCGGGGTCGTCGTGTACACGCGGGTGCAGACGCCGCGCTTCTGCGGGTTCTGTTCCATCGCAGGGACCTTGCTCTTGGCCTTCTGCGGTTCGCGGCCCTTGCGGACCAGCTGGTTAATCGTCGGCATGAAGCCCTTCACCTTTCAGATGGTTACTTTGCTGGAGCCCTGTTGGACAGAATACGAAAAAGCCCCGAAGGCCTCAGCCCCCCGGGCGATTGCGTCTCCAGCAACGTTCAGCTCTTTGTACCCAAGGCAGGACTCGCCCTACCCGGAACCGGGCGGCCTATACCGATGCGGGGCGATCCGGTCAACAGCGGCGGCGGCCGGCACGCAGCGCACGCCCTGTCCCCTTCCGGGGCTGCCGCGCGGGTGTGGCTGTGCTACCCAAGCCCTGCGGATTCGTACAGCAACGGGGTGGGACCAGGCATGTTCAACGGCAACCGTCACCGCGAGGCGCACACTGGTGCGCCCGGCGCAGCCCAGCCGGGCGCGCGCCGCGGCCAGTTCTCGGTATTGGGTGCGGATATCACGATCACCGGCGATCTCACCGCCACGTCCGATCTGCATATCGACGGCCGGATCGAAGGCGATGTCCGCTGCGGCAGCCTGGTGCAGGGGCCCGACAGCCAGATCTTCGGTCGAGTCGAGGCCGACGACGCCCGGCTCGCGGGGGCGGTGGAAGGTTCGGTACGCGCCCGCCAGCTCACCATCGAACGTACCGCACGGATCACCGGCGATGTCGAATACGAGACCATCATGGTGGAACAGGGCGGCCATATCGACGGCCGCCTGAAGCACCTGGGAACGGACGCCGCCGCATCGGCAGCGCCCGTCCTGATCGAAGCGAGCGGCGAGGCGGCCTGAACCCGCCCCGCCGGGCGCTCACATGCCCTTGATCATGTCGTAGTGCTTGGACACCACGTCCTGCACCTCGCCGGCGAAGTCGCGAAGCGACGGAACGTCGCCTTTTGCTGGGCGAACTTGCCGGCCGCGACCTCATAAGCGTCGCTGACGGCCATGGTGTTGGCGAAATCCTGTCCCGACATTGCCACCGCGGCCGTCGAGTTGCCGTCCATCCCGTTCATCCCGGCCATGTTGTCGGCCGGCGCCTCGGTTGCGGGAAGATTGGTGACCATGTCGCCATTGTCTGCCGCGGGGGTCGTGGTGTTGCTGCCACAGGCGGCAAGCGCGAAGATCGGGACGACGCCCAGGATCAACAGATGCTTCTTCTTCATACGAACCTCCTCGTTCCTGGAAGCGTCGAACGCCCGGTCTCTGCTGGCGCTCCGAAAAGGCGCGTTCATATTCATGATTTCTTTACCTCCTCTTCCAGACGAAGGCTGCTTTTTGTTAGCTGCGGCCGGGCAGCCGGGAATAGGGTGCAGGCGCTTTGCTGCTTGCGGTCCATCGCAAGAATGCGGCAGCGCAACGTGAATGCTGCAACGCGCAAAAGTTTGTAACTTCTAGATAATTTCCCGTTCGCATTCGCCACCTACCTCGCTTGCTCCCCCGACCAGAGGAGCACTGCCCCATGTCTACCGAAGAACGCAGCCGCCGACGCGAACGCCTGCGAAGCTCGATCGCCCTTCTGCTGTTTGGCCTCGGCACCCTCGCCTTCCTGATCGCGATCGATCGCCCCGAATGGTTCCACCTGCGGCCGGCGAGCGGCACTGCGGCCGCCATGTCGCATGCGGCCGCGCCGGCCCCGGCTCGGAACGACGGGTGATCGGAGCCGAAAGGTTCTTCGCGCGTATTGAGCGGCCATGATCGTTACCTCCGCTCCCCGTACCAAGCAGATCCTCCGCGAAGTGTGGCGCCCGCTGGCGCTGCTCTTCGTGTGGGACGTGGTCGTCACCGTCGTCTATTTCGTGCTGCCGTTCCGCGCACCCTCGCTGCCGCTGACCTTGTTCGGATCGGTGCTGGCGCTGTTCCTCGGCTTCCGCAGCAACTCCGCCTATCAGCGCTGGTGGGAAGGCCGCGGGCTGTGGGGTCTGATGATCAACGCCAGCCGGAACCTCGCGCGGGCAGCGCGCAATTTCCTGCCCGACGGCGAAGCGGTGGACCTAAAGCGTACCATCGTGCTGCGCCAGATCGCCTATGTGCATGCGCTGCGCTGCCAGTTGCGGCGCCAGTCGCCCGACCAGGAGGTGCTGCGCTTCCTGTCGCGCGGAGAAGCGGACTTCGCGCTTGCCCGGACCAACGTTGCCAACGGCATCGTCGACGGTACCGGCCGGCGGATCGAGTTGGCGCGATCAAAGGGCTGGATCGATACGATCCAGCAAAGCTCGATGGAGCGCGTGCTCATCGATATCGCCAACGCCCAGGGCGGCATGGAGCGGCTGAAGAACACCCCCCTGCCCGTCCAGTACCGGTTGGTGCCGACGCTGTTCACCCATATCTTCTGCGTGCTGCTGCCGATCGGGCTGGTCGAGACTCTGGGCGTGGCAACGCCGCTGGGCTCCACCGTGGCGGGACTGATGTTCCTTGCCGCACTGGCGATCGGCGACGACCTTGTCGACCCCTTCGCCAACACGGTGCACGACCTGCCGCTGAACGCGATGTGCCGGACCATCGAGATCGACCTGCTCCAGTCGATCGGCGATCCGGCGCCCGATCCGGCAGCGCCCGACAAACAAGGCGTCTTGTGGTAAGTGCGCGACGGCTTGCGGCCACCCGCCGCTTCCCGTTAAAGGCGGCCGCGTAACGGGTGCCTTTCCTGCACGGAAAGGTGAAAAGGGAACTCGGTTCAAGTCCGAGGCTGCCCCCGCAACTGTAGCCGGTGAGCCGGCATGCCAATCTGCCACTGGAGCCCGCGCGCTTCCGGGAAGGCGGCATGCCTGCGATGACCCGGGAGCCAGGAGACCTGCCCGTTACGGTCGATTCCTTCACGCGGGCGGGGTGCACCGGGTGATCGGGGCTGAAATCCCCGTGTGAGCGACACCAAACCATGCGGGGAGCCGATGCTCCCCCATCTTCGGGTGTCTGATCCAGATGCGTTTCACAAAGCTACCTCTCGTCGCCACCGCCGCGCTCGCACCGCTGGTGGCGCATGCCCAGAGCGATGACGCGCAGATTATCGTCGTCGCCAGCGGTGTGGCACAGCGTGCCGATACCGTCGGCCGCTCGGTAACCGTCATCGACCGCGAAGAGATCGAGCAGCGCCAGACGGTCGCGCTCTCCGATCTGCTCGCCACCACCCCCGGCATCACCGTCGTCCGCAACGGCGGCCTCGGCACCGCCACCGCGCTCAGCATCCGCGGCGCCCAGAGCGACCAGACGCTGGTGCTGATCGACGGCATCCGGGTGAACGATCCCTCTGCCACCGGCGGCGCCTACAACTTCGCCAGCCTGCTTGCCGGTTCGGTCGAGCGGGTCGAGGTGCTGCGCGGGCCGAACTCGGTGATCTGGGGCAGCCAGGCGATCGGCGGCGTGGTCAACATCACCACGCTTCAGGGCAGCCAGGGGTTCCACGTCCGCGCCAACGCCGAGGGCGGGTCGTTCGGCACGGCCAATGCAAACGCCTCGATCGCCGGCGGCAACGATCGGGTGACCGCAGGGCTTACCGCCGGCTACCTGACCACCGACGGCATTTCGGCCGCGGCGAACGGCAAGGAGGCGGACGGCTATCGCCAGGCCGGCGCCACCGGCAATGTGCAGGTGCAACTGGCCCCCGGCCTCGCACTCGACCTGCGCGGCTATTTCGCCGACAGCAAGGTTGACCTCGACGGCTATGCCCCGCCCACCTATGCTTTCGGCGACACCGGCGAATATGCCAAGACCCAGGAGATCTACGGCTATGCCGGCCTGCGGAACGAGGCCTTTGGCGGGGCGCTGCACAGTCGGCTGGGCTTCACCCTCTCCGACATTACCCGCGACGGCTACAATGCCGACGACAGTATCGCCTATCGCTATCGCGGCCGCGCCGAGCGCTACAGCTATCAGGGCGACGCGACGCTGGCCAAGCAGCTCCGCCTGGTCTTCGGCGCCGAGCATGAGGAAAGCCGCATCCGCTATGACGAGGGCTTCGGCAGCGCCGGGCGCAAGTCGGTCGGCATCACCAGCATCTATGGCCAGGCGATCCTCACGCCGATCGAGCCGGTGACGGTGACCGGCGGCGTACGCAATGACGATCACGATCAGTTCGGCGGCCACTGGACCTGGAATGCCGACGTCGCCGTGCGTGCCACCGCCAGCACCTTGCTCCACGCCAGCTATGGCGAGGGGTTCAAGGCGCCGACGCTCTACCAGCTCTACAGCGCCTATGGCTTTACCGGCCTTCAGCCCGAGACGGCCAAGAACTACGAAGCCGGCGCGCGCCAGATGCTGGCGGGCGGCAAGGTGGCGCTGGGCGTAACCTGGTTCCACCGCGATGCGGACAACCAGATCGACTATAACTTCGCGACCTCCACCTATTACAACCTCACCAAGACCCGCGCCGAGGGGGTGGAGCTGGAGGGTGTGCTGCAGCCGGTGACGGCGCTGACCGTGCGGGCCAGCGTCACCCATGTCTATGCCCAGAACCGCAGCGCCGATGCGCTCGGCAAGGACCTGCCGCGCCGCCCGCGAGACACCGGCAGCGTCTCGGCCGACTATCGCTTCCCCTTCGGGCTTGCGATCGGCGGCACGGTGACGATGGTGGGTGACAGCTTCAACGACGCCGGCAACCGCACCGGCATCGACGGCTACGCCCTTGCCGGCGTACGCGCGGAGATGCCGGTGGCGAAATCGCTGTCCGTCTATGGCCGCATCGATAATATCGGCGACGTGCGCTACCAGCAGATCACCGGCTACGGCACCTATGGCCGCGCTGCCTATGCCGGCGTGCGGGTGCGATTCCAGTGATGCGCGGCGCCGCGCTGCTCGCCTGCCTGGGGCTCGCGGGCTGCGCGGCGCCTCCGGCCGCCGGGGGCGGGGGCATCGTGTCGATGAACCCGTGCGCGGATGCGATCCTGGTCGAGTTGGTACCGCCCGCGCGGATCGCCGCGATCAGCCATTATTCGCGACGCGCCGATTCCACCTCGATCCCGCTGGAGGTTGCGATGCGCTTTCGCGGCAACAACGGCACCGCGGAAGAGGTGATCGGGATGCGGCCCGATCTGGTGATCGCCAGCAGCTTCACCCCGCCCTCGACCCGCGAGGCCTTTGCCCGCGCCGGCCTGAAGGTGTTGTACCTCGGCATTCCCCCCTCCATCGCCGAAAGCAAGGCGCAGGTGACCGAGCTCGCGACCGCGGTAGGCGCGGCGCCCAGGGGCGCGGCGCTCAATGCCCGGATCGACGCCGCGGTCGCCGCCGCCCGCTGGAACGGCCGCCCGGCCCCTGCCCTGCTGTGGATCGGCGGCAACCTGGCGACGGGAGGGCAGACACTGCTCGACGACCTGATGACCCATGCCGGCTTCGCCAACCAGGCGGCGCATTATGGCCTTACCCACACGGCACAGCTGCCGATGGAACGGGTGATCGCCGATCCGCCCCGGGTGATGCTGGTGCCGGAACACGCCGCGCACGACAGCGACTCGCGTGCCGCCGCGTTGCGCAAGCGCGCCATCGCCGAAACGGGTCTGCCCGTGACCCAGGCCGAATTTCCGCGCCAGCTGGTCAATTGCGGCGGCCCGGTCATCCCCAAGGCGCTCGCCCGCCTCGCCGCCATCCGCCGGAGTGTTCGATGAGTCGCCTTGCCCTCAACCTCGGCCTCGCCCTGCTGGTGGCGCTGCTGTTCGCCGGCTCGCTGATGGCAGGCAAGTTCTGGGTGCCCTTCTCCGCCTGGTTCAGCCACGACCCGCGCTGGTGGATCATTGCCGAGCTGCGCCTGCCCCGCGCGATACTAGGCCTGGCCATCGGCGCGGCGCTGGGGCTGTCCGGCGCGGTGCTGCAGGGCTTCCTGCGCAATCCGCTGGCCGATCCGGCGGTGGTCGGCGTCTCCTCCAGCGCAGCGCTGGGCGCGGTCGCCTCGATCGTGCTGCTCGGGAGCAGCGCGCCGCTGGTGCTGTTCGGCTGCGCGATGATGGCGGCGTGTGGCTCGATGCTGCTGCTCGCCACCCTCGCCTGGCGGGCGGAGAGCGCGGTCGCCTTCATCCTGGCGGGATCGGTGCTCGCCAGCCTGGGCGGCGCGCTGACCAGCTTCCTGATCTCGATCTCGCCCAATCCCTATGCCACCGCCGAGATCCTCGACTGGATCATGGGTGCGCTTACCGACCGCAGCTATGCCGAGGTGCAGCTGGCGGTACCGTTCATCGCGATCGGCTGCGCGGTGCTGTTCGCCACCGGCCGGGCGCTCGACGCCCTCACCCTGGGCGAGGCCGCCGCCCGCTCGCTGGGCCTGCGGCTGGAGCGGACCCAGCTGCTGGTCGTGCTCGGAACCGGGCTGGCGGTCGGCGCCAGCGTCGCAGTGACGGGCGTGGTCGGCTTTGTCGGCCTGATCGTGCCCCATCTGCTCCGCCCGCTCACCGGCGCGCGACCCTCTGCCCTGCTTCTGCCGAGCGCACTCGGCGGCGCGGCGCTGCTGCTGGCGGCGGACAGCCTGGTGCGGTTGTCGCCGGGGGCGAGCGAGATCCGGCTCGGCGTCGCGATGGCGCTGCTCGGCACGCCCTTCTTCTTCGTGCTGCTCCTCAAGCTACGGCGGTCGACATGGAACTGAGCGCCTCTGATCTGTCCGTAAGCCTCGGCAAGCGCCGCGTCCTGCATGGCATCAACGCGGTGCTGCGGCCCGGCAAGGTCACCGCGATCCTTGGTCCCAACGGCTCCGGCAAGTCGACGCTGGTGCGCACACTTGCCGGTCTGCTCACGCCCGACGCGGGCAGGGTGACGCTGGGCGGCACACCGCTCGCCCGGCTCGACCCGCGCGAGCGCGCCCGGCGCATGGGCTATCTGCCGCAGGAAGCGACGGTGCACTGGGACGTGGGCGTGGCAGACCTGGTGGCGCTCGGCCGCCTGCCCCACCGCGCGCCTTTTGCCGGACTTTCCACCGAGGATCATGCTGCGATCGACTCTGCGATCGAGGCGACCGGCGTCCGGTCGCTGGCCGGCCGGCTCGTCACCCAGCTCTCCGGCGGCGAGCGTGCCCGGGTGCTGTTGGCCCGCGTGCTGGCCGGGGAGCCGCAGTGGCTGCTGGCCGACGAGCCGCTGGCGAGCCTCGATCCGGTCCACCAGCTCGACCTGCTCGATCGGCTCCGCGCGCTGGCCGCGGGTGGCATGGGCGTGGTGATCGTGCTGCACGACCTGGTGCAGGCCGCCCGCGCCGCCGACGACGTGCTGCTGCTCCGCGAGGGCCGGCCGGTGGCGGTCGGTCCGGCCGCGACGACGCTCGCCCACCAGCCGCTGCGCGAGGCGTTCGGCGTGGAAGTGATGGTGATCGGCGACGATCAGGGCAGGCTGCTGCCGGTGCCGATCGGGCGCGTGAAACCGGCCTAGAGCGTTTTCACCTTGGGCGAAGACGCCCTAGGTTTTCGATTGCCGCATTTTCCGAGTCGTTGACCGTAAACGGTCAACTTGAAAATGCTCTAGGCGCCCAGCACCTCGACGAGGGTCTGCACCTTCTTCTGCCGCCACTGCGGCAGCGGCGCGACCAGCCAATAGCCGAGTCGCGAGGCCCTGGGTTCTCCGATCACCGCCACGCGCCCGCTCTCGATGTCCGCCCGCGCCAAAAGTTCAGGCACGGTCGCCCGGCCCAGCCCCTGTGCCGCCGCGTCGATCGCCAGGCCGGCATCGGCCACGCGGACCAGCGATCCGGCATCCTCCGCCATGCAGCCGGGCCAGGAGATGCGCACGTCGATGCCGCCGCCGGGGCGCTCGATCATGACCATCCCGTCGCTTTCGAGCGCCTCGCCCTCATGCTCGCCCGGCCCCTCGCCCCAGCGGATCGCGAGATCGAGATTGGCCTCGGTAAAGTCGAGGGCGTCGTCGGCGGGGACCAGCACGAATCGCAGGTCGGGATCGGCGCGGGCAATGTCCGACAGGCGCGGCATCAGCCATTTGGCGGTAAGGTCACGCGGCGCGGCGATGGTGAGCGACTTGGAGGATTGCCCCGCCTGCATCGCCCGCACCGCTTCCTCGAACTGGAGAAAGCCGTTGCGCAGCGCGGTAAGCCCGCTCTCGGCCTCGGGGGTGAGCTCCAGCCCCTTGGTGGTGCGCCGGAACAGCACGACGCCGAGGGTATCCTCCAGCGCGCGGATCTGCTGGCCGACTGCGGCGGGGGTCACCGCCAGCTCGTCCGCCGCGCGGGTGAAGGACAGATGGCGCGCGGCGGCATCGAGCACGCGCATGCCGTTCAGGGGGAGATGGGTACGCTTCATTGTTCCCCCGCCACCGCCGGCGCGATCAGGGCGAAGCGCGGAATGGTCACGTCGAATGCCGATCCGTCCTCGGCGATCATGTGGTAGGTGCCCTGCATGGATCCGCTCGGCGTCGAGAGCGGGCAGCCCGAGACATAGTCGAAGCTCCCGCCCGGCATGATCATCGGCTGTTCGCCGACCACGCCTTCGCCCTCCACCGTGTGGCGCAGCCCGCGCCCATCGGTGATGATCCAGTGGCGGGTGAGCAGTTGCACGGTCACCGGCCCCTCATTCTCGATGCGGATGTGATAGGCCCAGAACCAGCGGCCGCGATGCGGCTCCGACTGTTCGGGCAGATACGACACCGACACGCGGACGACCACGCCGCGCGTCGTCGCCTCGTCGGTGAAGAGCGCCTTCACAGCCCGGCGCCTCGCAGTGCCTGGTCGAGATCCGCGATCAGGTCGTCTGCGTCCTCGAGGCCGACATTGATGCGGATCATGCCCTCGGTGACGCCCATCTCCAGCCGCTTCTCCTCGGCGAGGCCGGAATGGGTGGTGGAGGACGGGTGAGTCATCAGCGAGCGCGAGTCCCCGATGTTGTTCGAGATATCGATCAGCTCCAGGCCGTCGAGCAGCGCATGGGCCTGTTCGCGGCCGCCATCCACCTCGAAGCTGAAGATCGGGCCGGCGGCTGCCATCTGGCGCATGAACAGGGCGTGCTGCGGATGGCTGGGCAGCGCGGGGAAGTTCACCCGCGGCACCCGTTCCTCAAGGAAGCTGCCGACCTTGAGCGCATTCTCGCTCTGGCGGCGGATGCGCAGGTCGAGCGTCTCGAGGCCCTTCAGCACCACCCAGGCGTTGAACGCGCTGAGCGTCGGGCCGGTGTTGCGGGTGAAGGGCAGCAGCGTGTTGGTGATGAAATCCTCGGACCCGCACACCGCGCCGGCCAGCACGCGGCCCTGCCCGTCCATCATCTTGGTGGCGGAATAGGCGACGACGTCCGCGCCGAACTCCATCGGCCGCTGGAGGGCGGGGGTCGCGAAGGCGTTGTCGACCACCGTGACGATGCCGTGCTTCCGGGCGATCGCGCAGACCGCTGCCAGGTCCACCACATCCATCGTCGGATTGGCGGGGGTCTCGAAGAAGAAGATCTTGGTGTTCGGGCGGATCGCATCCACGAACTGCTGCGGATCGCGCGCGTCGATCGTCGTCGTGGTCACGCCGAAGCGCGGCAACAGGCTGTCGGTCAGCCAGCGGCACGAGCCGAAGGCGGCGCGGCCCTGGACGATATGGTCGCCCTGGCTGACCTGGCAGAGGAGCGCGGCGGTCATCGCCGCCATGCCGGTGGCCATGGTGCGGCAGGCCTCAGCGCCTTCGAGCAGGGCGATGCGCTGCTCCAGCATCTCCACCGTCGGGTTCTGGAGGCGCGAATAGGTCATGCCGACCTGCTCGCCGGCGAAACGCGCGGCGGCATCGCCCGCGCAATCATAGGCATAGCCCGAGGTGAGGAACAGCGCCTCGCTGGTCTCGCCGAACTCGGAGCGCGCGGTACCGCCGCGCACCGCCTGAGTCGCGGGCTTCCAGTTACGGGTGACGCTGGGATCCTGTCCGGTACGACGCTTCATGGCGCTGCTTTGCGGCGCTTGGGGGCGGCGCGTCAACCTCCTGCGCCTTCCGGGCGCTCCCGGAGTTCGCTAATCCCTCCGCATGCTCGATCGTTTGAAGGCTCTCCGCTCCCGCCCCTGGCCCGTCGCCCTGCTGATCGGGATCGCCGCGCAGTTGCTGTTCTCCTTCCATCTCGATCGCCCGGGCGGGATCATGTTCGACGAGGTGCATTATGTGCCTGCCGCCAAGGCGCTTATCGAGCTGTCCGGCCCCCGCAACATCGAGCATCCGCTGCTCGGCAAGGAACTGATCGGCGCGGGCATGGACCTGCTCGGCGATAATCCGCTCGGCTGGCGGATAATGCCGACGATTGCCGGCACGGCGACGGTGCTGGGCGTGTTCGCCTTTCTGTGGATCCTCATGCGCGGGCGAATGCGCGTGGCAGTCACCGGTGCCATCCTTGCGATGCTCAACCAGAGCCTGTTCGTCCAGGCGCGCACCGCGATGCTCGACGTGTTCCTCGGCGCCTTCCTGATCTGGGGGCTCGTCTTCTTGCTCTGGGCGATGCACGGCAGCCGCGCCCAGGTGCGCTGGCGCTGGTGCGCGGGCGCAGCGCTGATGGGACTGGCGACCGCAGTGAAATGGGCGGCGGCGCCGTACATCGCGGGGATAGCGATCGCGCTGCTCTTCGTCCGGGTTCGCGACGGCCGCCGCGCCAAGCGCGCGATCACGGCTGCGCTGCTTTCGGGCGACCAGCCACACTGGCCCGGTCTGCCCACCCTTGCCGGCGTGCTGCTGCTCGGGCTGATCAGCATCCCCGTCTATCTCGCGACCTTCGCGCCCACCTTCTTCTACTTGACCGGCGCCACCGATGGCCTGGGCGGCCTCCTCTCCCTCCAGCGCGACATGTACGCCGCGCAGACGCAGGTGCTCCCGCACCACAATTACCAGTCGGACTGGTGGAGCTGGCCCATCCTCCTGCGGCCGATCTGGTTCTTCTACGAGTGGGATCGCGGCGCCCAGCGCGGCGTGCTGCTGATCGGCAATCCGGTCATCATGTGGGGCGGACTGGTCGCGGTGCTCGCCAGCTATGTGCTGTGGTTCCGCACCCATGCCTGGCGGCCGCTGGCGCTGGCGCTGCTCTGGACCTTTTCGGTGGCGATCTATGCGATCATCCCCAAGTCGCTCGGCTTCTATTACTACTATCACCTGTCGGGCATCTTCCTGTGCCTGGTGCTGCCGGTGACCTTCCACCAGTTCGACCGGCTGCGCGCGAAAGGCTGGGAGGAATGGTATGTCGCCCTCGCGCTCGTCTGTTTCGGCTATTTCTACCCGATCCTCGCCGCCTCCCCGCTGAGCGGCGCCCAGACCTTTGCCCACTGGATGTGGTTCCCCAGCTGGCGCTAAATTTCGTTGCGGGCACGAGGCCATCTTGAACGCGCGCCGACAGTCGCTAGCTTCACTTCGGTTTCAAACCGCAACGGAGTTCCCATGGCCACGTCGACCGACGTTCTTTTCCGTCCGTTCCGCATCAAGTCGCTCGATCTGCCCAACCGGATCGTGATGGCGCCGATGACGCGGACCTTCGCGCCCGAGGGCATCCCCGGCGCGGCCAACGCCGCCTATTATCGCCGCCGCGCCGAAGGCGGCGTGGGTCTGATCCTCTCCGAAGGCACGGTGATCGACCGCCCGGCCTCGCGCAACCACCCCAACATCCCCTTCTTCCACGGCGATGCCGCGCTGGCGGGCTGGAAGGAAGTGATCGACGAGGTTCACGCCGCGGGCGGCAAGATGGCGCCACAGATCTGGCACACCGGCTCGACCGTCGGACCCGACCGCAACTGGCAGCCCGACGCGCCGGTGGAGAGCCCCTCGGGCGTGGTCGCGCCGGACAAGCCGCGCGGCGTGGCGATGACCGAGCAGGACATCGAGGCGACCATCGCCGCCTTCGCCAAGGCCGCGGCGGATGCCAAGCAGCTGGGCTTCGATACGGTCGAACTGCACGGCGCCCACGGCTATCTGATCGACCAGTTCTTCTGGGCCGGCACCAACACCCGCGAGGACGGCTATGGCGGCGCCACGATCGCCGAGCGCTCGCGCTTCGCGGTCGAGGTGGTCAAGGCGGTACGCGCGGCGGTGGGCCCGGACATGCCCGTCATCCTGCGCCTCAGCCAGTGGAAGCAGCAGGATTACAGCGCCCGCCTCGCCACCACCCCGGACGAGATGGCCGCGTGGCTGCAGCCGCTGGTCGATGCCGGCGCGGACGTACTGCACTGCTCGCAGCGCCGCTTCTGGGAGCCGGAATTCCCCGAGGTCGACGGCGAGAACGGCCTCAACTTCGCCGGCTGGGCGAAGAAGCTCACCGGGGCTGCGACGATCAGCGTCGGCTCGGTCGGCCTGTCGGGCGAGTTCATCGCGGCGTTCGGCGGCGAGACCTCGCAGCACAGCGATCTCGACAAGCTGGTCGAGCGGATGGAACGCGACGAGTTCGACCTGATCGCGGTCGGTCGCGCGCTGATCAGCGATGCGAACTGGGTGAAGAAGGTCCAGGCCGGTGCGGGCGAGGAACTGAAGGGCTTCAGCCCGGCGGCACTGGCGGAGCTGGTGTAAGCTGAAACCTATCTTAGCCCCTCCTCCTTGGAGGAGGGGTTGGGGTGGAGGGATTCCAGAACAGAAGTTGGTCTCGGTGAGACACTGCCCCACCCCAACCCCTCCCCTGAAGGGGAGGGGCTTTAGTCCGTTAGTACCGCCCCCAGACGAACCGCGACGACAGCGCATAATTCCACACCGCCGCGACACCGATCCCCGCCAGAGCGGAGAGTCGCCAGTCGCCATGCTGCACGTTGTGCAGAAATGCCGCGAGCCCGACATTGGCGGCGGCCCCCACACCACAAACGAAGCAAAAGCTCACCCAACCCGCGAGCAGCGCCCCCGCCCCCTTCAGCCGACGCTCGCGATAGGTCAGCGCGTTGTTGAGCAGGAAGTTGAAGGTCATCGCCATGATCGTCGCCAGGATCGTGCCGGTCACGAACGGCAGCTCCACCAGGCGGAACAGCAAGAACAGCACCGCCAGATGCACCGCCGCGCCGATCGCGCCGATCGCGGAGAACATCGCGAAACGCACCGGCACGACCTTGCCGAACATCCGGTCGTACAGCGCGATCAGATATTCCATCGCCACGACGTAATCGAGCTTGCTCTCGCCCACGGTGCGCACCCGGAAGGTGTAGGGCAGTTCGCGGAAGCGCAGCGGCTTCGGGCTCGCGGTCATGATGTCGAGCAGGATCTTGAAGCCGATGCCCGAGAGCACCGGCACCAGCCCGCGCGCGATCTCGCTGCGGATCATGAAGAAGCCGCTCATCGGATCGGTCAGGTCAGCCTTGAGCACCTGGCGCGACAGCCTGGTCGCGAAGGCCGATTTGGCGACTCGCTCGCGGTCCCATTCGCCGGTGCAGCCGCCTTCGCAGAAGCGCGAGCCGATCACTACGTCGAGGGCCGCATCCGCCTGCAGCGCGTCGAGCATCCTGGGCAGCAGCGTCTCGTCGTGCTGCAGATCGCCGTCGATCACCGCGACGCACGGCGCGGCGGTGGCGCACATCCCCTCGATGCACGCCGAGGACAGGCCCCGCCGCCCGATCCGCTGGATCACGCGCACGCGGCTGTCCACCCGCGCGATCTCCCGCGCCGCTTGCGCGGTGCCGTCTGGGCTGTCGTCGTCGACGAAGATCGCCTCCCAGGCACGGCCGGCAAGGGCAGCATCCAGCTTGGCGATCAACAGGGGAACATTGGCGCGTTCGTTGAACGTGGGGATAACGATCGCGAGTTCGAGCAGGATTTGGCTCACTGAAGCTCCAGCAGCACCGCATCCCCCATCGCGGTTGTTGAAAGATTGCCCCCGAGATCGGCCGTCCGCGCGCCCTTGGCGAGCGCTGCGGCAACCGCTTTTTCGATGCGCTGCGCCGATGCTTCGTCGGCCAGCGAGTGCCTGAGCAGCATGGCCGCGGAAAGGATGGCGGCGCAAGGGTTCGCCTTGCCCTGGCCGGCGATGTCCGGCGCGCTGCCGTGGATCGGCTCGTACATGCCGTTCGCGCCCGACCAGGCGGCGAGCGACGCCGAGGGCAGCATGCCGATGGAGCCGGCGCACATGCTCGCCTGGTCGCTGAGGATGTCGCCGAACAGGTTGCCGGTGACGATCACGTCGAAGCTGGCCGGCGCGCGCACCAGCTGCATCGCGGCATTGTCGACATACATATGGGTCAGCTCGACCTCGGGATATTCCGCGCCCATCGCGGTGACGACGTCGCGCCACAGCTGCGAGGTTTCGAGCACGTTCGCCTTATCGACCGAGCAGAGCTTCTTGCGGCGACGCTTGGCCATCTCGAAGCCGACACGGGCGATCCGCGTCACTTCCTCTTCGTTATAGCTCATCACGTCATAGCCCTGGCGCAGGCCCTCCGGCGTGGTGCGAAGCCCCTTCTCGCCGAAATAGACGTCGCCGATCAGTTCGCGGACGATGACGATCTCCAGGCCGTTCACCACTTCCGGCTTGAGCGGCGAGGCGTCCTCCAGGCCGGGAAACAGCATCGCCGGGCGCAGATTGGCGAACAGGCCCAAGGCCTTCCGGATGCCGAGCAGCGCCGCTTCGGGACGCAGATGGCGTTCCAGCTTCTCGAACCGCGGATCGCCGATCGCGCCGAACAGCACCGCATCGGCGCGCTTGACCAGGTTCAGCGTGGCTTCCGGCAGCGGATGGCCCGAGGCGAGATAGGCAGCGCCGCCTACGGGCGCTTCCTCGAAGCTGTGCCCGAGGTTCAGCGCCTCGATCACCCGGCGCGCCTCGCGCGTGACTTCGGGGCCGATTCCATCACCCGGCAGAACAGCAATCAGCGACATCCGAACCTCGCGCAGCACCTAATCCGCGCGCCGCTTAGCCGCCCCGCGACCCTTTATGCAACCGCTCGCAACAAACGGTCCACCAACCGGACACGCGCCGCCAACAGATCGGCGCCCCGGCCGATCAGCAGGTCGCGTGCCAGAAAATGGCCGGTAAGGCGCAGCCCGGCCAGGATATCCTCCCAGTCCGCCGCCCCGCCTTCCGTGAGGAAGGGCGGCAGCGCGAGCAGCCGGGACTCATAGCCGGTCGCGCCGATGCGGCTTACCGCAATCCCGCTTTTCGGGCTGACGAACGCCAGATCCACGGTGGCGCCGGTGGCGGCGCAGCGCTCCAGATCGAGACCAAAGCCGAGCTCGGCGAGCAACAGCAGTTCGTAGCGCACCAGCGCCACCGCCCAGCCACGTGCCGCCGGTGCCGCCTCGATCGCATCGAGCACCCCGCCTAGCGCGGCATGGAGTCGCGGATAGGGCAGCGCTTCGGGAAGCGTCGCGGCGGTGAGCGCCGTCACCCAGACCAGCGCCGCGGCGGGAAGCGGCTCGCCGAACAGCGGCGCGCGGCTGTGGAGCAGTTCGACGGTAAGCCCCGGCAACTGCTCCTCGGTCCGCGCGCGCCATTCGCCGAGGATCAGATTGGCGGGCTGGAGTACCGGCCGCAGCGCGCGGGACCGGCCGCCCCGGACATAGCCTGGCTGCACCCCGTCCTGCTCGGTCAACGCGCGCACGATCGCGCCGTGCTCGCCATGGCCGCGAATACTGAGCAGGATGGCGTCGGCGCGAAGGTGCATGCCCGCGATGTAGGGCGCGCGAGGCGGAAAGGGAATTCGGCACACCCTTCCGGTGCGTACCGACACGCGCTAGCGTGGGACCGATGCTGCACCTGCCGACCGCGCCCTGGCTCCATTATGTCGGCGACGTGGCGGCATGGGCAACCGCGACGGCGGGAGGCCGCTGGGTCTACCTTCATCGACGCGGCGCGGTCGAGCGCCTCGCCCGCCAGGCCGACCCCAGCTATTTCGTCACCCTCGCCATCGGCGGCGCGTTGGGGGCGTGGCTGCTCGGCTCGCTCAACACCCTGCGGGACGCAAGGCCAGTGCTGTCGCATTCGATCGCCGGCGCGCTGGCGGGGGCGATCGTCGCGGTGGAGATCTGGAAGCTGCTGCGCGGCGTGCGCGGATCGACCGGCGGGCCCTTCGTGGTCCCGCTGGCGCTAGGCGTCGTCGTCGGACGCTGGGGGTGCCTGTTCGCGGGTCTCGCCGATCAGACCTATGGCGTGCCGACCAGCCTCCCCTGGGGCACCGACCTGGGCGACGGCATCGCGCGGCATCCGGTGCAACTGTACGAATCCTGCGCCATGGCGCTGTTCCTGCTCGTCTATGTCCGCGCGCTGCGGGCCGGGCGGCACTGGGCCACGGCCCATGGCTTCCATGCCTTCGTCCTGGCCTATGCCGTGCAGCGCTTCGCCTGGGAATTCCTCAAGCCCTATCCGCCGCTGATCGGCCCGCTCAACGTCTTCCACCTCACCATGATGGGACTCTGCCTCTATGCCCTTGTCTGGATCGCACGCGGAGACCGCACTGGCGCCGCCGCCGCGCAAGGCGGCGCCCTATCTGTTCCACGGCCAGACGAGCAGCCTGTGCGAGACCTGCCTTGAGGTCGTTCCCGCCAAGGTCATCGTGGAGGACGACTGCGTCTATTATCTCAAGCGCTGTCGCAGCCACGGCGTGCAGAAGACGCTGATCAGCGACGATCTCGCCTATTGGCGCGCGCAGAAGGACTGGCTGAAGCCCGGCGACCGGCCCCTCGCCACCCAGACACGCACCGAGGCGGGCTGCCCGTTCGATTGCGGGCTGTGCCCCGATCACGAGCAGCATAGCTGCCTCGCGATCATCGAGATCAATTCGGCCTGCAATCTTGCCTGTCCGGTCTGCTTCGCCGATGCGGAGGACCAGCACGGGGCGCATCTGCCGCTGTCGACGATCGAGGCGATGCTCGACGCGCTGGTCGCCAGCGAGGGCGAGCCCGATCTGCTGCAGCTCTCCGGCGGCGAGCCGACGCTGCACCCCCGGTTCTTCGAGATCCTTGATGCGGTGAAGCGGCGGCCGATCCGCCATGTGATGATCAACACCAACGGCGTGCGGATCGCGCAGGACCCGGCCTTCGTGGAACGGTTGGCGAGCTACAAGCCGGCGCTGGAAGTGTATCTCCAGTTCGACAGCCTGAACGACGATGCGCTTTTGGATCTGCGCGGCGCCCGCCTCGCCCGCGTCCGCCAAGCGGCGCTAGAGGCGCTGGAACGGGCGGACCTGTCGACCACGCTGGTCGCGGTGGTGAAGCGCGGGGTGAACGACGGCGAGGTTGCCGCCATCGTCCGGCACGCGCTGGAATGGGCGTGCGTACGCGGCGTGACCTTCCAGCCGGTGCAGGACGCCGGACGCAACCTGGGGTTCGATGCGAAGGCCAACCGGGTGCTGCTCACCCAGATCCGCCGCGAGGTGGTGAAAGCGGGGGTATTCGCCGCCGAGGACATGATCCCGCTGCCATGCAACCCGGACCAGATCTGCATCGGCTACGGCGTGCGGAGCGGCCGCGACGTGACCCCCGTCACGTCCCTGCTGCCGCGCGAGCTGATCCTGCAGGGGCCCAACACGGTGAGCTACGAAGCTTATCCGAAGCTGCGCGATGCGGTGCTGGACCTGCTCAGCCTCGCCACCGCCCAGTGCAATACCGCGGACAAGCTGGCCGATCTGCTCTGCTGCCTGCCCCAGGCGCTGGTGCCGCAGGAGACAAGCTATGCGAACAGCTTCCGCGTGGTGATCCAGCAATTCCTCGATCGCTACAATTTCGATCTCGGCACGGTGAAGCGCAGCTGCGTCCACTTCGTGACGCCGGAAGGGCAGATCATTCCCTTCGACACCTACAATAGCTTCTACCGCCCGGGCGCCGAGGGCGCGGGCGTGCTGGCGCGCGGGAGGGCCTTGGCATGAAGCGCTTCTTCGGGGGGTTGCTGCTCGGCATCGGCATTCTGACGATGACCACCAGCGGGCTCTGCTCGCTCGCGGCTATCGTGATGGCAATGCCCGTGCTTTTTCAGACGCCAATGATGCTCTGGATCATGGCGTTGGGCGGGATTCCCTTTGCGGCCGGGTTCGGCCTGCTGACGCTAGGCCGCCGACTACTGCGGCAACCAGATGGGTATGAAGAATAGCCGCCCGCCCGCATAGCAGGCGGGCGGCCCCAGCCTCAGCCCATCGACGCGATGTCGATGACGAAGCGGTATTTCACGTCGCTCTTGAGCATCCGCGCGTACGCCGCCTCGATCTCGTCGGCGCGGATCATCTCGATGTCGGCGACGATGCCGTGCTCGGCACAGAAATCGAGCATCTCCTGCGTCTCGGCGATGCCGCCGATCAGCGAGCCCGCGATCGAGCGGCGCTTGAAGATCAGCGCCGCGACGTTGGGCGAAGGGTGCGCATGCTCGGGCACGCCCACCAGCGTCAGCGTGCCGTCGCGCTTCAGCAGGGTGGTGAACGCATCCAGATTGTGGCTGGCGGCCACCGTGTCCAGGATGAAGTCGAAGCTGTTCGCGTGCGCCGCCATGGCGTCCGCATCGCGCGAGACGACGACTTCGTCGGCACCCAGCGCCAGCGCATCGGCGCGCTTGCTCTCCGAGGTGGTGAAGGCGACGACATGCGCGCCCAGCGCATGGGCCAGCTTCACGCCCATATGGCCGAGCCCGCCGATGCCGACGATGCCCACCTTCTTGCCCGGGCCGACCTGCCAGTGGCGCAGCGGCGACCAGGTGGTGATGCCCGCGCAGAGCAACGGCGCGACCGCGGCGAGCTGTTCCTCGCCATGGTTCACCTTCAGCACGAACTTGTCGCTGACCACGATCTGCTGCGAATAGCCGCCCAGCGTATGGCCGGGAGCATCGGGCGTCGGGCCGTTATAGGTGCCGACGAAGCCGTTCTCGCAATATTGCTCCAGCCCCTCGTCGCACGAAGCGCAGTGCTGGCAGCTGTCGACCATGCAGCCGACACCGACGAGATCGCCGACCGCGAACTTGCGCACATGCTCGCCCACCGCACTGACCCGGCCGACGATCTCGTGGCCGGGCACGCACGGATAGAGCGTGCCTTCCCATTCGGAGCGGACCTGGTGGAGGTCCGAATGGCAGACGCCGCAATAGGCGATGTCGATCTGCACGTCGTGCGCACCGGGCGCGCGGCGTTCGATCTCGATCGGCTCGAGCGGCTTGTCGGCGGCATAGGCGCCATAGGCTTTGGTGGCCATATTCTGGATTCCCCGGATGGTGGTTGAAGGCGCGAGGCCAGACGGCCCCTGACCTCTCAAGGTGGGGAACGCACCAGCATGCGATTAGACGCTGGAAGCTGCATGCAGCTTTGAATAGAATTCAGCAATGACCCGCCAGCACCTCTCCGAGCTCGCCGCCTTTCTCGCGGTGGCGCGGCAGCGCAGCTTCACCCGCGCGGCGGCGCAGAGCGGGGTGACCCCCTCGGCGCTCAGCCATGCGATGCGCGGGCTGGAGGAACGGCTGGGCCTGCGCCTGCTCAACCGCACGACGCGCAGCGTGAGCCTCACCGAAGCCGGCGAGCGATTGTTCGCCACGCTCGCCCCCCGGCTCGACGAGATCGAGGCGGAAGTGGCGGCACTCAGCGCGCTGCGCGAAAAGCCGGCGGGCCTCGTCCGGATCAGCGCCGACGAGCTTTCGCTGCAGACGCTGCTCTGGCCGCGCCTCGCGCCGATCCTGCGCGAATTCCCGGACATCCGCGTCGAGGTCGATACCGACTATCGCCTGACCGACATCGTCGCCGAGCGGTTCGATGCCGGGGTGCGCTTCGGCGACATCATCGCCAAGGACATGGTGGCGGTGCCGATCGGGCCCGATGCGCGGATGCTGGCGGTCGCCTCGCCCGCCTATTTCGAACGCGCCGGGCGACCGCAGGCGATCGAGGAGCTCACCGCCCATGCCTGCCTCAACCTGCGGCTGCCGACCTATGGCGGCCTCTATGCCTGGGAGTTCGAGGAGGGCGGCCGCGAGCGCAGGGTGCGGGTGGAAGGGCCGCTCACCTTCTCCTCGGTCTTCCCGATCCTGCAGGCCGCGCTGGACGGGTTCGGCATCGCCTGCCTGCCCGACGCGGCAGTACAGCCGCATCTCGACAGCGGCGCGCTGGAGGCGGTGCTGACCGGATTCTCGCCGCCTTTCGCCGGCTACCATCTCTATTACCCGAGCCGCCGCCAGCCGACGCCCGCCTTCGCCCTGCTGGTGGACAGGCTGCGCTGGCGGGGGTGATGCGGCTGTGCCAAGCTGCCCGCAACAGAACGCCGAGCGTTCTCAAACAGCTATGGGGAGAGTTGCCGTGAAGATCCTGATCCGCGCCCTTGCGGCGGCGCCGTTGCTCGCCGCGGCCCTGCCGGCCTCCGCGCAGACGACCGCCGATCCGACCAGCTTCGCCGGCGACCGCGACGTCCAGGCCCAGCTCAAGGCGATGCTCGCCGAGATGAAGCCCGACCAGGGCTTCGCCTGGAAGCCGGTGGTGCGCGACGGCAGCAACATCGCCGCGATCGAGATATGGAAGAAGCCCGGCAAGCCGGCGTTCCATCCCGACCAGGCCGAATATGCGATCGTCCTGGAGGGCGCGGGCACGCTGGTCTCCGGCGGCACCATGCCGGACCCGCAGACGCGCAACCCGACGCTGGTCGAGGGCAGCCGGATCGAGGGCGGCACCACCCGCACGCTTGGCCCCGGCGACGTGATCCTGGTACCGGCGGGCGTGCCGCACTGGTTCGGCATCACCGGCGAACGGCTGGTGCTGCTGGGGATCAAGCTGCCCAAGGGGCAGTGAAGCCCGGCCCTCCCCTCCGGGGGAGGCTGCCGGACGCCTATCCCAGCAGCCCTTCCAGCATCCGCGCCATGTTGACCGCGGTATAGGGCTTCTGCAGCACCGGCACCCCGGCATGGTCGGCGTCCAGCTGGAGCTGCTCGCCATAGCCGGTGGCGAAGGCATAGGGCACGCCTTCTGCCCGGAGCCGGTCGGCGATCGGCAGGCTGGTCTCGCTGCCCAGATTCACGTCGAGGATCGCAACGCCGAAGCGCTCGGCGGCGATCTCCTCCACCGCGCCGGCGACCGAGGAGGCCGTCACCACCCGCTCCGCGCCGAGCCGCAGCAGGATGTCCTCGGCGTCCATTGCGATGATCAGGCTGTCTTCCACCAGCAGCACCGGCCCCTGCAGCACCGGCTGTATCTCGCCCGCGACCGGCGCGACGACCGGCTCCTCGACATCGCGGATATGCTTCGCGGCCGCGTCGCCATCGAGCACGACGTGCCGCGCGGGGATGCAGAATTCCGCCTCCAGCCCGGTCAGCGCGTACCGCACCGTCGCCTTGCCGCCCAAGTCATAGGGAACCGAGCGCTGGATGATCGTGGTGCCGAAGCCCTGCCGCGTCGGCGGCTGCACGGCGGGGCCGCCGCGCTCGCGCCATTCGACACGGCAATCGCCCTGCGGATCGAGCCACCAGCGCACCGATACCGTGCCGCTGTCCGACAGCGCGCCATATTTGGCGGAGTTGGTCATCAGCTCGTGGAACACCAGCGCCAGCGTCGAGAAGGCCGCCGGACGCAGCAGCACCATCGGCCCGTCCTGCTCGAGCCGCCCCGAGCGACCGCCGAGATAGGCCGCCGCCTCGGTGCGCAGCAGCCGCGCGAGCGGTGCCGGCGCCCAGTTATCCTCGGTGATCTGGTCGTGCGCACGCGCCAGCGCCTCGATCCGGCCCTCGAGCATGCGGATATAGGCCGTAGTATCCATCCCTGGCGCGCGCGACTGGCGGACAAGGCCGCGGATCAGGCCCAGGATGTTGCGCACGCGGTGGTTGAGCTCGGCGATCAGCAGTTCCTGCCGCTCCGACGCGCGCTGACGCTCTTCCTGTGCATCGTCCGACAGGCGCAGCACCACCTCGATCAGCGAGGCGCGCAGTACCTCCGCCACGCGCAGCTCCACTTCGGTGAAGGGCAGCGAGCGGCCGCGCACTTCCTGGCTCCACGTCTCGAAGCTCTGCCGGGGGGTGAGCCGGGCACCGTGGGGCCCGAACTCCACGGGCTTGTGCGGATCGCCGCCCCAGTTGACGGTGCGCACCAGTTCCTGGCGGAACAGCAGCACATAGTCGCGCGGAGACCGGCTGATCGGGATGGCGAGCAGCCCCGCGCCCACATCGGCATAGTCCGCCGCCTGCGGCAGCACATCGGCCAGACGGTCCGTCGCGAAGACGCGGCCCGCCGCCATCGCGTTCAGCCGGCGGGTAATCGACGCGAAGGACGAAGGCGGCGGGGTGATGCCGCTGAACGCAACCTTGCCGCCGATCCAGATCGCGATGCCGTCGCACGGCACCACCTCGCGCAGACGGCTGCCCAGCCATTCGGGATCGTCGAGCAGCCCGCCGTCTCCGGCCACCGCCGCCAGCAGACGGTCGCTGGTTGCACGCGCCGCTGCCTCATAGACGGCCAGTTCCTTGCGCTCGCGGCTCTCCAGCTTGAGCGCGAACATCTGCCCGAACAGCTCGGCCATCGAGCGCCGCTCGAAGCCCGGACAGCGCGGCCCGCCATAATGGTGGCAGGCGAACAGGCCCCAAAGCTTCCCCTCGACGATGATCGAAATCGACAGGGAGGCGCGCACCCCCATGTTCTTCAGATATTCGATGTGGATCGGCGAGACCGAGCGCAGCACCGACAGCGACAGGTCGAGCGGTGCGCCGAATTCATCGCGCCCCGGCACGATCGGCACGGGTTGCGCATGGACATCGGAGATGATCCGGAACGGCGTACGCAGATAGAGCTTGCGTGCCTGTTGCGGGATATCGCTGGCAGGATAGCGCAGGTCCAGGAAGCTGCCGATGCCGCTGCGCGCTGCCTCCGCCACCACGATACCCGACCCGTCGCGCTCGAAGCGATAGACCATCACCCGGTCAAAGCCGGTCAGCGCGCGTACCTGCCGGGCGCCCTCGCGGAAGAAATCGGCCAGCTTTTCCTTCTCGTCCAGCCGGCCCATCATCGCGCGCAGCGTGCTGGCGGCATCGCCGGCGGCGTCCGACGTACAGGGCTCGGCTTCCACCACGATCGTGTCGCCGATCATGTGGAGCGCGAGGTCGTAGGTGCGCGCACGGGTGCGCAGCGCCTTGATGCCGAAGATTCGCTCCAGCGCATCGTCGCCGCGCAGCAGCGTCAGCCGATTGCGCAGCGCGTGGATCGCGTCGTCTTCCAGATAGGCGCTGACATGCGTGCCGAGCATTTCGTCGGCGCTAAGGTCGAAATGCTGATCGACATTGGCGGAAGCGCGCTTGATCAGCCAGTCGCTGGAAAAGGCGATCAGGAAGCCGAAGGGCTGGATCGCTCCCAGCTGGTGGATAGGTTCCCGATCACAATTGGTCAGATCGACCTGAAATACGCCGTCGTCCACTCAACCAACCTTCGCCAGCCACTTCGTGCCGGCGGCCTCGAACCGCCCGAAGGTCTGGTTTGCGGCGGTTACGGCAAGTTCCAAGGATTGCGGCTCATATAGGAGCGCATCCAGTTTTTCCAACAATTCCGGCCACATATTCGGCGGCTGGTGGCTGCCCAGATAGGCACGCGGCCAAGTGTCCGGCACGCTGCGAGCAAGGAACCGTCCGCCAAGGCGCGATCCTTCGAGCACGTAGAGCATGCCCGCCATCTCCGCATCGGACGTAACGGAATCCAGGCTTTCCGGCGCATCGACGGTGATGCCAAGCGCATCGAGATCGACCTGGATCACGCCTGCGCGGCGGCGCTGCGGCCAGTCCTCCGTGATGCTTTCCGCGCCGTCCCTGTCGAGCAATGCCTCCACCGGCAGCAGTGCTTCCGCATGGGCGGCGAGCAGCCCGGCATAATCGTCACGACGGGCGAGATCGAATCGGCTGAACAAGGCATCGACCCGCGCATGCGCGGCGCCCGTGGACTCCCGCAACCGACGATGTGCGACGTTCATGCGGGCAGACTTTTCGTGAGGCGGCGATCCACGGCAAGCAAAAATCGCTCGCCGTGGATGTGTTCCATTATGGCCGAGATGGCCTCAAATCATGCCGCGCCGAAGACGCGCGCGAAGATCGTGTCGACATGGCGATAATGATAGCCGAGGTCGAACTTTTCCTCGATCACCTCTGGGCTGAGCGCCGCGGTGACTTCGGGATCGGCCTTGAGCAGTTCCATCAGCGAGAGTTCGCCGTCCGATTCCCACACCTTCATCGCATTGCGCTGGACGAACCGGTACGCATCCTCACGGCTGACCCCGGCCTGGGTCAGCGCCAGCAGCACGCGCTGCGAATGGACGAGACCGCCCATGCGATCGAGATTCTTCTGCATCCGCACCGGATAGACGAGCAGCTTGTCGACCACGCCGGTCAGGCGCGCCAGCGCGAAGTCGAGCGTGATCGTCGCGTCGGGGCCGATATAGCGCTCGACCGAGGAGTGGCTGATGTCGCGCTCGTGCCACAGCGCCACATTCTCCAGCGCCGGGGTGACATAGCCACGCACCATGCGGGCGAGGCCGGTCAGGTTCTCGGTCAGCACCGGGTTGCGCTTGTGCGGCATCGCCGACGAGCCCTTCTGGCCCGGCGAGAAATATTCCTCGGCCTCCAGCACCTCGGTGCGCTGCAGGTGGCGGATCTCCACCGCAAGGCGTTCGATCGACGAGGCGATCACGCCGAGCGTCGCGAAGAACATCGCATGGCGGTCGCGCGGGATCACCTGGGTCGAGACCGGCTCGATCGCGAGGCCCAGCTTCTCCGCGACATGGGCTTCGACGCGCGGGTCGATGTTCGCGAAGGTGCCGACCGCGCCCGAGATGGCGCAGGTGGCGATGTCGGCGCGCGCGGCGAGCAGGCGCGCCTTGTTGCGCTGGAATTCGGCATGCGCCTCGGCGAGCTTGAGGCCGAAGGTGACCGGCTCGGCATGGATGCCGTGGCTGCGGCCGATCGTCGGGGTCATCTTGTGCTCGCGGGCGCGGCGCTCGAGCACTTCCAGGAGCGCGTCGATATCGGCCAGCAGCAGGTCGCTGGCGCGGGCGAGCTGGACCGCCAGGCAGGTGTCGAGCACGTCGGAGCTGGTCATGCCCTGGTGCATGAAGCGGGCTTCCTCGCCCACCTGCTCGGCCACCCAGGTGAGGAAGGCGATCACGTCGTGCTTGGTCACCGCCTCGATCGCGTCGATCGCGGCGACGTCGATGGCGGGCTTGGTCGCCCACCAGTCCCACAGCGCCTTGGCCGCGCTCTGCGGCACCACGCCCAGATCGGCGAGCGCTTGCGTGGCATGCGCCTCGATCTCGAACCAGATGGCGAGGCGCGTCTCGGGCGACCAGATATCGGTCATCGCGGCGCGGGCATAACGGGGGACCATGGCGTTCCTTCGTGTGCGGAAAAGGGGAGCCCGGCAGCCCGGGCGGGTCGCGCCCGCGCCTAGCAAGAAGCGGCCACAGCGGCAACCGAAGGCGCAGGCGGCCGTTACGTCCCCCGAGGAGACTGACGATGCTGATGCCCCTGCTGTTCGCCGTGCTGCTGCAGACGGCACCCGCACCACAGGAACGTCCGGCGCCGCCGGCCACCTCGGCCGCGCCGCCCGCCGCCGCCGAGGCAACCCAGCCGACGCCGCGCCCCGATCCGGCCGGGCTGCCCGTTCAGACACAGTTCGCCCAGGCCGATGCGAATGGCGACGGCAGCCTCGACCGGACCGAGTTCGCCGCATGGCTGGTGGCGGTGCGGACGGCCAAGGAAGCCGGCTTCGGCGCGGAAAAACCGGAGGCGCGCGACTGGATCGAGCGCAGCTTCGGCGCCACCGATGCCGATCATGACCGGAAGATCACGCGCGAGGAATGGACTCGCTTCCTCGCCACCAGGGACGGATGAGCTTCCCCGTTGCGGGCGCCCGTCGCCCGGCTATGATGGCACCATGGCGCAGCTGATCGATCGCTTCCAATCCTCCACCGCCGGGTGGCTCAAGGGCTCGTTCGCGGGGTGGGCGACGGCCGCGCTCTGCCTCGTCGGGGTCGGCTTCGTGATCCTCGCGGTCCGCTGGGTCGGCAACAAGGCCACGCTGTACGAAGTCACCGAGGACCGGATCGTGCTCTACCGCGGCATCGTCCGCAAATCGATCGACGAGATCGAGCTGTACCGGGTGAAGGACGTGCGGCTCGACTATTCGATCGTTAACCAGATTTCCGGCATCGGCACCCTCACCATCACCTCCTCGGACGAGACCACACGCGGCGGCCCGCTGGTGATCCGCGACGTCGAATATGCCCGGGAGCGTCGCGAAAAGCTGCGCGAACTGGTCAGCAACGCCCGCCGCCTGCGGGGCGTGCGCGAGTTCGACATGGTGCAGGAAGACGTGCGCGGCTGATCAGCCGGGCACGCGCTCCAGTCCCAGCCAGCGGCGGGCGCCGGGCAGACGCGCGAACACCAGACGCTCGACGAGCAGTACCGCGACGAGGCTGATCCCCATCAGCGGCAGGAACAGGCCAAGCAGCAGCACCAGCGCGAAGAAGGCGATCGCCGCCGGCGCAGGGCTCCCGGCGCGCGGCGCGCCGAGCACGCCCTCGGGGCGCCTGCGCCACCACAGCACCACGCTGCTGACGGCAAGCAGGATCAGGCCCAGCGCGGTCAGCAGGTTGAGCAGCTGGTTCAGCCCGCCGAACGCCTGCCCCTCATGCACCGCGACGCCCCAGCCGACGAGACGATCGACCAGCCGGCGCTGCGCGAAATCCTTGCGTGTGAGGACCTGGCCGGTATCGCCGTCCAGCGTCAGGTCGGTGCGCAAGGGGCGGTTGGCGGCATCGGACTTGGCGGTCCAGGGCTGGCCGGCGCCGGTGGGCGGCGATACCAGCACCGGCGTCGCCAGCCGCAGCGGCCCCAGCGTCGCGATCAGCCGGTCGAGCGGGACATAGGACACCGGCGGATGCGCCATCGCCATGCCGTGATGTTCGGCATGCTCGCCCATCATCGCGCGGGTCCCCGCATCGGCGGCGGCGCGCCGGCGCAGTTCCTCGGCATGGCCCGTGGTCCAGTCCTGCTTGACCGGACGCCCCTCCGCCACCTGCCGCACCGCCTTCAGATAGCTCCCCCAGCTCTTCGCCCAGGGCAGGCCGGAGACGAGCAGGAACAGCGCGAAGGCGGAAACCCAGAAGCCCGTGACGCCGTGCAGATCCCGCCAGAAGCGCCGCCCGCCGGCGTTCAGCCGGGGATAGACCACGCCCCCCAGCCCCCCGCCGCGCGGCCACCAGAGGAACAGCCCCGAGAGCAACATCACGATCGTCCACGAGGCCGCCAGCTCCACCAGATAGGAGCCGGGCGTGCCGGCGAGCAGTTCGCCGTGCAGGCGGAAAACCACCCGCATCAGCCGCTGGTCTTCGTCGACGGTCTTGAGGATCGCCAGCGTCTGCGGGTGGACATAGACGCGCGTCTCCTCGGCATCCTTGCCGACGACGATCTGCACGGCCTGCCGATCCGTCTCCGGCAGCTGGTAGCGGTGGAGCACCGATCCGGGCACTGCGCGCACCGCGGCCGCCGCCTGCTCCGCCGCCGAAGCGCGCGGGCCGGTGACGGCGAGGTTGGCATAGGGCGAGTCGATCAGTGCCTCCACCTGCGGGCGGAACAGATAGATCGCGCCGGTGACCGCCAGCCACAGCACGAAGGGCACGCAGAACAGCCCGGCATAGAAATGCCAGCGCCACACGGCGGCGTAGCTCGGCCAACGGCGATGAAGATGCTGCATCCTTCCCTCCCCCTCAGAAGCGTGCCTTGACGCCGGCATAGACCGTGCGGGGCGGCCCCGCGTAGATCGAGCCGGTGGTGTTCGCGAGGATCGCCGCCGGATTCTCGGCGCCCGTCGCAGCGTTGAGGCTGTTGGCGATCACCGCCGCCGAGCCGATGGTCGTCACGTCGAACAGGTTCTGCACCGAGGCGTAGAAGCTCAGCCGCCCGGCCCCGCGCGGCGGATCGTAATGCAGGTTGAGGTTCACCACCGTCGCCGACGGCAAGGCGAGCAGGTTGCCGTTATCGGCGAAGAAGCGATCCCGATAGGTCAGCTCCACGAACCCGCCGAGCCCCCGCAGCGGCCCGGCCGGCTGGTCATAGCCGCCCCGCACATTGAGGAAACGGGGGATCACCCCCGGGATCGCCTTGCCGCTTCGGTCCAGCACGGTGGAGACGCTGCCGGCGGTCAGCCGCTCCCGGAAATCGGTGTAATACTGGTCGTTGTAGCTGTAGCTCGCATCGAGCTTCGCCCCCGGCAGCACGCCCGGCAGGGGTCGCCAGCTGAGGCCCAGTTCCACGCCGCGATGCACCGATCGCGGCACGTTCGAGGTATAGGCGAGCAGGTTCACCCCGGCCGACTGGCTGACCAGCTCGTTGGCGAACCACTCGTAATAGCCGGTCACCTCCGCCTTGAGATGGCTGCCCAGCGCCACCTCCGCGCCCAGGTCGACGCCGGTATTGCGCTGCGCCTTCAGGCTGGTGTTGTTGCCGGGGACGCCCGCCGCCGTGACGAACAGATTGCCCGCCTGCGGAATGCCATAGCCGGTGCCGATGCGCGCGCGCAGTCGCACCGCGTCGACCGCCTGCCAGAACAGCGCGGCCTCGGGCGCCACGTTGGTGAAGTGCCGCTCGGCCGGGATCAGGGTCAGCTGCGGTGCGGCCGTCAGCGGGTAGGCATAGGCCGTCTGCCGCACCTTCAGGATCGAGCGCTCGGCACCGATGCCTGCGATCAGCTGGAGCCGGGGGGAGAGTTGCAGCTCCTCGCGGGCGCGAATGCCGAAATTGCGCACATCGCCGAACACGGTCTGGGTCGGCGCGCCGATGCCGTTGCGGCCGCCGGGCGTCTTGTTGAAGCTGTAGCTCTGGTTGTCGAGATAGTTGTAGAACAGGCCGACGAAGCTGGTCGCCGCCATGCCGCCCAGGCTGCCGCGATGGGTGATGTCCGACGTGAGGTTGTAGCTGTTCAGCGTGCCCCTGAACGGCGTCGCGCCGGTCGGCTGGTTGACGACGCGGGCATCGAAGGTCGCCTGGGTCCGCCAGGTGGCGTCGGGCCCCAGATCATGTTCGTACCGCGTCCCGATGATGGTGCGGCGATCGTTGCGGGCCAGGTCGCCCTCGTCCGCGGTCTGGGCGATCCGCGCGCCGTTCACGCCGTTGACCAGCACCGAGATGGTGCCGCAGCCCGGCGCCGCGCTCGCCGCCGTCTTGCACCCCTGCTGATACGGGTTGGCGAGATACTGGTTGTACGACAGCCGGGTGGAGAGGCGGAATTCGCCCTCATTGTAGATCAGCTTCACCGCCACCCGGTCCTTCGCCCCCAGCTCGAACCGGGCAAGCGCGTTCAGCGTGCCGGTAGCGTAGCCGGTATGGCCCGTCGCACCGTTGCCGCGCACATAGCTGCCGAACACCGCAACATCGTGGACGGCATTGCCGTCACCGATCGTGGCATAGAGATTGGCGAACCCGTCCCCGCCGGCATCGAACCCGGCTTCCACGCCGTGAATGTCGCGACCCGCGCGGGTGCGGAAGTTGATCGCGCCGCCCAGTGCGTAATTGCCGTAGCGCGCCGAAGACGGACCACGCACCACGTCCACCGCGCCGTACGCATGCGGGTCGGTCAGGTCGAAACGGGCAAGGCCGTCCGGTTGGGTGACGGGAAAGTCGTCCTCGAACACCTGCAGGTTGCGCGCGCCGAACGAATTTCGCGCATTGGAACCGCGGACCGAGACGCTGACGTCGCGCGGGCCGTTGCCCTGCGTCACCGCGACGCCGGGCGAGAGCCGGACGATATCGGCGATGGTCGTCGCTGGCGTGTTGCGGAACGCGGCGGCATCGACGGTGGTCACGGTCTGGCCGCTGACCCGGGTGGTGAGCGACAGCGCCTTGCTGGTGACGAAGATCTCGTCGGACGCGGCAGGCGGGGGCGGCACGCTCTGCGGCGGGCGCGTAGGCGTAGACGAGGGCGAGGGCGAGGGCGCGGCATCAAGCGTCGCCAGTTCGGCATCGATGGCGGCACGCTGGCGCAGCAACTCGGCGCGCCGGTCGGTAGCGGCGGTCTGTGCCGAAGCGGCGGACGCGCAGCAGACGGCCATGACGGCCGCCGGCAACATATATCTGGACATGCACTTTTTCCTGATCCGGGTGCGCGCGGTCGCCGGGCGACCGGCACGCGAACATCAAATGGTGGAATCAGGCGTGGTGCGGGGGCCCTCTAAGGGGTGGTCGCAGATAGACGCGCGCGACCGCGGGAATGGCGGTTGCCGTGCGGATCGCCAATGCGAGGACGAAGGCGATCGCCAGAACCAGCAGTACGGGATCGACCGCGGCGAGCCCGGCCATGCCGAGGCCGGCAAAGGCGCAGGGCATCTCGCTCTTCTGATGCTCGGCGGGATCCGACCCGTCCCCGCGGGCAGGCAGCGTCACCGCCATCTTCTGCGGGCCATAGCCCGAACAGAAACCGAGCACGATCGTGCCGCCCGATGCCATCGGCATGAACCCTGCCGGCAGCACCGCCTTCATCAGCAACGCAGCCGCGATCAGCCAGCCGCAGAGCAGGCGATGATCGAACAGAAGGCGGCGCAGCGCGGTCACGGTCCTGTGCGTAGCGCGACGCGGCGGCGTTGTCGAACGTCAGTCCGCAAGCCCGCCGATCGCCTTCAGATACTCCCGATGCGGCCGGGCCAGCGCCATCGCCCGCCCCACCGCCTCGCGCATCCGCGCGAACGCCCCTTCCAGTTCGCCGTCCGTGAAATGGTCGGCGAGCGGATCGTGCCGTTCGGGCAGCAGGTCGAAGCCGGCATACATGGACAACCAGCTGGGATCGCGGAACGATTCCCACTCGTAGCGCGCGAACACGCCGCGGCTGCGGAACAGCGAGACCTTGTGCGCCAGCTCCTCCGGCAAGGTCAGCGCGCGGGCGGCATCCCACAGCGGCTCCCCTACCCGGCCGTTCGCCCAGTAATGGAGCAGCAGGAAATCGCGGATGCGCGCGAATTCCAGCGCGGTGATCCGGTTGAACTCGTCGGCCAGCTCGGGCGCGAAACCGCGATCTGGCATCAGCGTGCCGAGCCGCTCCACCCCCGACTGGATCAGCGTGAGGCTGGTCGATTCGAGCGGCTCGAGGAACCCGGCGGACAGGCCGATCGCGACGACGTTCTTCTCCCATGGCCGCGCGCGGTGGCCGGTGGTGAAGCGCAGGAAATTGGGCTCGGCCAGCGCCTCGCCCTCCAGCCGGCCACGCAGCACCGCCTGCGCCTCGTCATCGGATATATGGGCGCTCGCATAGACATAGCCGTTGCCGACACGGTGCTGCAGCGGGATCCGCCACTGCCAGCCGGCGGCGAGCGCGGTGCTGCGGGTATAGGGGGTGAAGGCATCGCCGTGCGCGCACGGCATCGCCACCGCGCGGTCGCAGGGCAGCAGATGGGTCCAGTCGACAAAGGGCACGCCCAGCGTCTGGCCGAGCAGCAGGCTGCGAAAGCCGGTGCAGTCGAGGAACAGGTCCGCCTCGATCGCGCTGCCGTCGGCCAGCGTCACGCCGGTGAGGAAGCCGGTCTCGCCATCCTGCTGGACGCTGGCGACCGTGCCCTCGACATGGCGCACGCCGCGCGCCGTGGCGACGCGCGCCAGCAACCGCGCGAACAGCCCTGCGTCGAACTGCACTGCCCAGTCGAACACGCCGAGATCGTTGGGCGGGTTCTCCGCCGGCGGCATCATCAGGCCCTGCATCGCCATCTGGGTGGCGAGGCAGAAGTCGGCGAGCGGCGCGGTGTCGCCGGCCTTGCGCCGCTTCAGCCAATAATGATGGAATCCCACCCCGCGCGAGGCGATGCCGTACAGGCCGAAGGGATGGAAGAAACGGTGCCCCGGCCGCGCCCAGTCGCAGAATTCGATGCCGAGCTTGGCGGTGCCCTTGGCCTCGCGCAGCACCTCGGCCTCGCTGATCCCGATCGCGCGGAAATAGTCGCGGATCGCGGGCACCGTCGCCTCGCCGACGCCGACGGTGCGGATGTCGGGGCTTTCGAGCAGGGTGATGGAGACGGGCTGGCGATCGAGCAGCCGCTCGAGCAAGGCTGCCGCCATCCACCCGGCGGTCCCGCCGCCGACGATCAGGATGGAACGGATCGGTTGTCCTGCCGCACGCATGGTTCAGGTCCTACGCCCAACGGGAGGAAGGAAGAAGCACCCCGGAAAAAGATGCGCCCGGATTCATCGGGAACCCGGGCGCAGGCGGGGGTGAAGGTTAGAACTTGATGCGCGCACCCGCCATGAAGCGGCGTTCGTAGATGTTGTTGTAGGCGCGCTGGTCCGGATAGACGATGTAGTATTTCTCATACTCGCCGGTCAGGTTCTGGCCCTGGCCGTAGATCGTCACGTTCGGCGTGATGTCGTAGCTGATCGATGCGTCGACATAGTTGGTCGGCGCCTGGTACAGCTGCGAACCCGTCAGGCCGTTGACGAAGTCCGACTGGACCGCGCGCTTCGACCGATAGTTCCACGCAACACGCGCCTGCAGACCATGCGCCTGGTAATAGAGCGCGGCATTGGCCTGATATTTGGAGTTATCCTGGAACGGAATCTCCTGCCAGGCCAGATCGGTCTTGCCGGTGCTCGACGGCGAGTAGGTGAAGTTCAGGTCGTAGCCGAAGTCGCGGACGAAGCCCGGCAGGAAGCCGAGGTCGCCGAACGACTGCTTCCACGACGCCTCCACGCCCTTCAGCGTGCCGCCGCCCCCCTGGACCAGCGTGTTGATCGGCACCGTGCGGTTGCGCACCACGCCGTCATTGTCGGGCAGGTCGCTGCGGTAGATGATGCCGTTCTGGATGAAGCTCTGCACGTCGATGTAGAAGGCCGCGAGGCTGATCATCGAGGCCTTGCCGATATAGAATTCGAGCGAGGCATCGAGATTGTCCGCGCGCCACGGGTCGAGCTGCGGGTTGCCCGCCTGGCTGCCGCCGGTGACGCGGAAGATCGGCTGGCCGGTCGTCGGATCGGTCTGGATCGCGTAGTTCGGCGTCAGGCCCCCACCCCATTGGTCGAGGTTGAGCAGCGTCATCGTCCGCGCATAGGCGAGACGCAGGCGCAGCTTGGGCGTGAAGTCGAACGCCAGGTTGAACGCCGGCAGGAAGTCGGTGAAGTTGCGCTTGGTGCGCAGGTCACCGCCATCCAGGTTCGACAGGCCATAGGGCAGCGGCCCGCCGACGACGTTCTGGCGGATGTCGAGCTTGGTGTTGATCACCCGCAGACCGCCATTGCCGCGCACGGTGATGCCGCCCAGCTCCAGCTCCTTGAAGTTGAGCTGGAAATAGCCCGACCACTGCTTGATGCCCACGTCGTAGGACGCGCCGGGGTTCATGTGCTCCTGCTCGCCCGGATAGAACCGGTTCTGGAACGCCGCGGCGTCGTCCATCACGTGCGGGTCGAGCACATAGATGGCCGGCAGGCCGGCGCCGGGCAGGTTGTACTGCTTCACCTGGCCGTCGAATGCGGAGTCGGTCGCCTTGCGGGTGAGCCCGGCGGTGTAGAAGCCGGCGGCATCGCCCGCCGAACAGGTCTTGTCGTTGACCGAAACGTCGAACGCCTTCCACTTGACCAGGCAACCGGCCGGGTTGCTGGCACCCTGGCCGGCATAGACCGGGGCGACCCGCTCGAACTGGTAGTTGTCGACCGAGCGATCGCTGTAGCGCGCGCCGGCGGTGATGTTGAACAGGTCGCTCACATCATATTCGGCATCGAAGCGCGCGACCTTCAGGTCGGCATTGCGGCGATAATTGTCCTCGGAGGACATGGTCTTCAGCGCATAGTTCGATGCGTTGCCGAGCAGCGAGGTGAGCTGGGTCGGCAGGGTGAAACTCGGCTGGTCGCCGGTATAGTCGACGGTCGCCCGGAGCGAGTTCAGGCCGGCCAGCGTGTTGACGGTGTAGCCGGCGGGATTGAACGCGCGGTCGCCGCCGATCGCCGCCGGATAATGGCCGATGCCGCCCGGCTGCCACTGCAGGCCGTTGCTCAGGCTGAACTGGAGGTAGCTCTGGTCCTGGTCCTGCTTGGCCTTGCCGTAAATGCCGCGCAGGGTCGCGCGGAACTTGCCGCCGTTATCGAAGTGCAGCTCGGCATTGTAGTTCTGCGACTCGGACTTCCAGCGGTAGGTCTCCGAATAGGAATCGAAGTTGCCGAGATCGTACTGATAGGCCTGGATCGTGTTGACGTCGAACCCGCCCGAGGTCGCGCCGGTGTTGCGCGTCTTGGTCGGCACGAACTCCGCGGCCTGCCAGTTCACGTCCTGCATCTGGATGCCGGCGGTGCGGTTATACTGGGTCTGCCGGGTGTAGAAGCCGTCGGCGGTGAAGGTCAGCGCGTCGTTCAGCTTGGCCTGGAACGAGCCGTTGACGCCCAGGCGCTGGCGCTGGGTGATGCGGTTCCACGCGGTGAAGCCCTGCGGCACGATGAACGCGTCCTTCGCATCGCCGTCGCCGTTCACGTCGATGCCGCCGGCCACGGGCGTCCCGCGCGGACGGGTGACGCCGGTGCAGCCCGGCGCCTGGGGCGAGAAGCCGCCGCAGCTGGTGGCATCGGCCAGGCCCTCGTTATGGAGCGCCGCGCCGTACCCTTCCTGGATGCCGTTGTGCGAGTTGGAGAGGTTGAGATCGGAATAGGCGGCCGAGACGATGAAGCCGACGCGGTCGTTCTGCCAGCCGACCAGCCCGTTGACGTTGGGGTCCAGGCTCTTGGTCTTGTCGCCGTACGAGCCTTCGGCGGTGGCGGCGAGCGTCAGGCCGCGCTTCAGGTCGAACGGGCGGCGGGTGCGCAGGTTGACCGTACCGGTGATGCCGGCGTTGAGCAGGTCCGCCGTGGTCGACTTGATCACGTCCGCGCCCGAGAAGAGCTGCGACGGGATGTCGTTGAAGTTCGGCTGGACCGCGGTGATCGAGTTGGCGCCCAGATAGGCTTCGCCGTTGAGCAGCGTGGTGACCTGCGGCAGGCCGCGTATGTTGATCGCGGCCCCCTCGCCCGCGTCGCGGCGGATCTGCACGCCGGTAATGCGCTGGAGCGAGTCCGAGATGGTCACATCGGGCAGCTTGCCGATGTCTTCGGCGGAGATCGCGTCGACCACGGAGGCCGCATCGCGCTTCACGCCGATCGCGCGGGCCTGCGAGGCGCGGATGCCGGTGACGACGATGTCGACCGGAGCGTCTTGCCCGGCAGCGCTGTCAGCAGCGGGCGCGCTATCCTGCGCGAACGCGACACCGCCGGTGGCAAGGCACAGCAAGGATGCGGCGCACAGCAGCGCCCCACGGCGCTGGTGGAAAGAGATAGCCATGTCGAAAACTCCCAAGTCGTCGGGAGATGCCGTGGCATGCGCGGCGCGCACGTCCCCTTCCTCTCCCAGATCAGCGGCTTTTGCCGTCAGGTGGGATGTAAAGATCAAAGGCGGAGCAGGGTCAACTTAAATATTTCAACTTTTCTTTTTGATCCGGCGCAGTGCGGCGTTTTTGCAACTGTTCCGGCTAGAGGGCTGAACGGAAACGACAGCTGGCGGGTACGGCGAGAGGACCGGGGGTCATGCCGGCGCTGTCGAAGGTCACGCCGAGAGGGTAAGCAGGGGTATAGCGCGGCCATGCGGCTGCCTGCGCACCGGTGGTCGCGAAACGGGTCCACAGCTGCTGGAGCAGCGCCGGCTGGCCGCCGATGGCGAGGCCGTCGAACAGGAAGGGCAGCTCCGATCCATGGCTGCTGCGCCCTCCGTCGCGGGCCAAATCGAAGCGATACCGCCACACCGGCCAGCCCCGCCCCGCCAGCAGCGTCGCCAGCTGCTCGGTCGGGCACGTGAAAATGAGGTCGGTCGACAAGGCGAGCAGCGGGCCGCCCCGGCGATCGTCGGGCGCGCGATACAACGCCGCCGCCGCATCGGCATGCGCGCCGAAGCCGAGTCGCAGCGCCCTGCTCAGGTCGAGCGCCCCCTCGGCCGGGCCGAACTCGGCGATGCTGGTGCCGAGGAGGACAGGGCGTCGCGGGGCCGCCAGCAGCAGCGCACGCGGCGAGCGCGGCAGCACCGCACCGTCGATCTGGGTGCGCAGCCACACCATGTCATCGTTCCACACCGAGTCGGGCCGCGCGATCACGGGATCGTGCAGCTTGCGGTCGGTCGCGAGCAGCGTCGCCGCCGACGCCGCGCGCAAGCCCGCGATGCCGCGCACGCCCGCCAGTCGCTCGGCCTGGTCCCCCAGCGCCAGCGCCTGGCCCAGCGGGCGGAACGGCATGCCGAAGCCGGGCGTGCCGCTCTGCAGGATCGCCCGCGCGAACAGGCCGCGCGCCGCAGGCGCGGCGAGCAGCAGCGACACGTCCTGCGATCCCGCGCTCTCGCCGAAGATCGTGACGTTGCCCGGATCGCCGCCGAACGCCGCGATGTTGGCGCGCACCCAGCGCAGCGCGGCAATCTGGTCCATCAGCCCGTAATTGCCGGCATGGCCTTTCGCCTCCGCCGCCGCGCCGCGATGCGCGAGGAAGCCGAAGATGCCGAGCCGATACTGGATCGCGACGAGCACCACGCCCTGTTGCGTGATCCGCGATTCCACCGTGCCGCGCGCGGAGCCCGCACGATTGGAGCCGCCATGGATCCACACCATCACCGGTCGCTTGCCCGTGAGGCCCGGCGTCCGCACGTCGAGCGTCAGGCAATCCTCGCTGGCGTGGGTCGCGTCCCCCCGGTTCCACCCATAGTCGTTCTGCAGACAGGCGGGCGCCCCCTCGATCGCCGCGCGCTCGCCCCGCCAGGGTCGCACCGGCTGCGGCGCGCGCCAGCGCAGCCGATCCAGCGGCGGCGCGGCATAGGGGATGCCGCGAAAGACCTGGGCGCCATCGGCTGCCACGCTCCCGCGCACCGCGCCCCCGGTGACGGTCGTGCGCGCGCCGGGCGCGGCCGCCGCGGTCAGCAGCAGCGTGGCGACGCCCAGAGGGAAGGCACGGGCCGGGATGCGCATGGGGATATCCTCTCCGGTTGCCGGACACCGCCGGCGACGTCGTTTTGGGTGAGCGCCGTCGGACGGCCCGCGGCGATTTTATTCACCAACTTTACGAATTCAACTATTCTCCTCCACGACAGGCCCTTAGGCTTGGAACGGCCCCGATTGCCGACGAGGAGAGGAAACACCGCATGGCCGCAGCCACCCAGGGCAGGATCGCCGTCGCCGCCGCACTGGCCGGCCTGTTGTTCGGCTTCGACACCGCGGTCGTCTCCGGGGTTACCGCACCGATCACCCAGGCCTTCGGGCTGAGCCCCACCGGCACCGGCATCGCGGTCTCGGCCGCGTTGGTCGGCACGCTGATCGCCGCCCTCGGTGCCGGTATCCCCGGCGACCGCTACGGCGCGCGCGCGGTGCTGCGCTGGGTGGGCGTGGCGTTCATCCTCTCGGCGCTGGGCTGCGCGCTGGCTACCGGCCTCACCAGCTTCGTGCTGTTCCGCTTCATCGGCGGCTTGGCGATCGGCGGCGCCTCGGTGCTGGCGCCGGTATTCATCGCCGAGATCAGCCCCAGCGCGCGGCGCGGGGCGCTGGTCGGGCTCTTCCAGCTCTCGATCGTCAGCGGCATCCTCGCGGCCTATTGCAGCAACGCCGTGGTCTCGGCGCTCCCGCTCGGCGAGGCTGCCTGGCGCTGGAAGCTGGGCGTCATGATCGTGCCGGGGCTGGTCTTCCTGCTCGCGATGTTCACCATTCCCCAGAGCCCGCGCTGGCTCGCCGCCCGCGGCCGCGAGAGCGAGGCGCTGGACGTGGCAGCCCGGATCGGCCTCACCGACTGGACGCTGGCCCCACCGCACGGCGACGACGGCGAACGCCTTTCCTGGGCGCGCCACCGCACGCCGATCCTGCTCGCCATCGCGGTGGCCAGCTTCAACCAGCTCACCGGCATCAACGCGATCCTCTATTATCTGAACGACATCTTCGCCGCCGCCGGGTTCAGCCAGGTCTCCGCCGACGTCCAGGCGGTCTCGATCGGCGCGGCCAACCTGCTGGCGACGCTGCTCGCGATGACGCTGATCGACCGGGTCGGCCGCCGCACGCTGCTGCTGGTGGGCGCGGCCGGCACGGCCGTGATGCTGGCCGGCGTGGCGCTGGTCTATGCGAGCCGGGGGCTCGAGGCGCTACTGCTGCCGTTGCTGGTGCTGTTCATCGCCTTCTTCGCGGTGTCGCAGGGGGCGGTGATCTGGGTGTATCTGTCGGAAATCTTCCCCACCCGCGTCCGCGCCCGCGGCCAGGCCCTGGGCAGCGCCACCCACTGGATCTGGGCGGCGCTGCTCAGCTTCGGCTTCCCGATCGTCGCGCAGAATTTCGATCGCAGCCTGCCCTTCTGGTTCTTCGCGGGCGCCACCCTGCTCCAGCTGCTCGTGGTCTGGCGCTTCTTCCCCGAGACCAAGGGCGTCCGGCTCGAGGACATGGAAGCGGCGCTCCACCGGGGGCGCTGAACATTTTGCATGCCCGGTTGACGGAAACCCGGCACCGGGCACTCTTCTCCTGCGAGGAGAATGGCCACGACACGCGAGGAACTAGCCTTATGGGTGGGACGCGAGATCCTGCCGCACGAGCGGGAACTCCGCACGTGGCTGCGGCGTCGCGTCACCACCGCCTCGGATGTCGATGACATCGTCCAGGAATGCTATTGCCGGCTCGCCCAGCTGCGCGACGTGCAGCACATCGAAAATGGCCGCGCCTATCTGTTCGCGATGGCGCGCAACATGCTGCAGCAGCAGCTCAAGGCGGCGCGCGTCGTGCATCTGGAGACGATCGCCGAGCTCGACGCCGCGCGCGGCAGCGATGAGCTGTCGCCCGAACGCATCGCCTCCGCCCGGTTCGAACTTCGCCGCGTCCAGTCGGCGCTGGAGACGCTGACCGAGCGCGCCCGCCGCATCTTCCTGCTCCGCCGGCTGGACGGCCTGTCGCAGAAGGAGATCGCCGCGCTGCTCGACGTGAGCGAGACGGTGGTCGAAAACGATGCCAGCCGCAGCCTGCGCAAGCTGCTCCACCTGCTCACCGATCCCGAACCCGCCGCACCCGGCATCGCACAGGAGGGCCGCGCCCGTGTCCGATCGCGTTGAGGACGAGGCCGCGCGCTGGGCGCTGCGGCACCCGCTGGATGCGGCCGGGCAGCAGGCGCTGGAAGGCTGGCTGGCGGCGGACCGGCGCCATGCCGGCGCGCTGCTGCGTGCCCAGGCGGCGCTCAGCGTGATCGACGAAAGCCTGGCGCCCGAGGCCCCCGCCCGCCCCATGGTCCGGCCCAGCCGCCGCTGGCTGCTCGGCGCGGCCGGCGGCGGCCTCGCCGCCAGCTTCGCCGCGATTATCGGCCTGCCCCGCCTGTGGGGCGAGCGGCTGGCGACGGCGAAGGGCGAGATCCGCCGCCTGCCGCTGTCGGACGGTTCGATCGCCGCGCTCGATACCGACAGCAGCGTGCGCGTACTGCTGTCGAAGGACAGCCGGCAGATCGCGCTCGATCGCGGCCAGGCCTGGTTCCAGGTCGCCAAGGACCGCCGGCGGCCCTTCGTGGTCGATGCCGGCATCGCCCATGCGCGCGCGGTGGGCACGGCCTTCTCCGTGCACCGCACCGAAACGGGCGTACAGATCGCCGTCACCGAAGGCGTGGTGGCGGTGTGGGCAACCGATGCCAGCGGCGCGATGAGCATTCTTCACGCCGGCGACTATGCCCGGTTCGAGGCGGGCAATCCCAATCCCCAGATCGGCAGCGCCCCCGCCGCGATCGAGCGCGCGCTGGCGTGGCGCGAGGGCGAGGTTTCGCTGGAGGGCGACACGCTGCGCAGCGCGATCGACACGTTCAACCGCTACAACCACCAGCAGCTCGTCCTCACCGACGAGGCGCTGGGGCGCGAAAAGCTGGTGGGACTGTTCAAAATCAACAGCCCGCTCGATTTCGCCCAGACGCTGGAGGCCACGCTCGACGTGCAAGTCACGGCGTCAGCGGACGAAATCCTGTTGTCGCGAAAAAAATAACTCGGCTAGCTGACGGAAAGGGAAGCGATTCCACTCTTCCTCAGAAGAGCGCACCGGAAAAAGGGACGCCGACAAGAACAGGGAGAGGATCGGGATGCACCATTTCCGCAATGGGCTGCTGGGCGCTGTTTCCGTCGCCAGCCTCGTCGTCGCACCGGCCGCGCGCGCGCAGGTGCGGCGCTTCGATATCGCCGCGCAGCCGGCCCGCACCGGCGTGCCGCAGTTCGCGCACCAAGCAGGCATCCAGATCCTCGCACCCGAGGCGCTGACCAGCGGGCTCAATGTCAACCGCGTGCAGGGATCGATGGAGGTCGAGGCGGCGCTGCGCCAGCTGCTCGCCGGCACCGATCTCACGCCGATGAAGGTCGGCGGCGCGGTCGTGCTCAAGCGGCGCGAAAAGCCTGCCCAGGTCGCGCGCAACCTCTATGCCCAGACCATTCCGGCCAGCGCCACCCAGGGGATGCGCAGCGCGGGCATGGCGGCGGTGGACATCGTCCCCCAGCCCGCCGCCGATCCGATCGGACAGGACGCCCCCGCCGCGGAACAGGCCGCCGAGCAGGACATCGTCGTCATCGGCTATCGCCGCTCGCTGCAGGGCGCCCAGCAGAACAAGCGGCGCGCGGTCAACACGATCGAGAGCATCATGGCGGAAGACATCGCCAAGCTGCCCGATCTCAATCTGGCGGAATCGATCCAGCGCCTGCCGGGCGTCGCCATCTCGCGCGAGGGCGGCGAGGGCCGCAACATCACCCTGCGCGGCTTCGCCCCCGATTTTACCCGCACCACGCTGAACGGCATGGAAGTGCCGTCGAGCAGCGACGGCCTCGATTCCGGCGGCTTCACGATCAACGCGGGCCGCGCCTTCGACTTCCACGTCTTCGCCTCCGAACTGTTCAACCGGATCGACATCCAGAAGACGCAGACCGCGTCGATGGAGGAAGGCGGCATCGCCGGCACGGTCGACCTCTATTCGGCCAAGCCGCTCGATTCGAAGGGCTTCCACTTCTACGGCTCGGCCCAGGGCGGCTATAATTCGCTTACCCGGAAGGTCGATCCGCGCCTGGCCGCGGTGATCAGCGACACCTTCGCCGACGATAGCATCGGCGTGCTCGTCTCGGCCGCCTATTCGGAGCGCACCGTCCATCAGGAAGGCGCATCCAGCGTGCTGTGGACGACGCCCTATCTCACCGGCGATTCCTGGGCCGATACCAACCCGAAGGTGACCGGCACGCCCAAGGGCGGCTGCGGTGCCACCGATCCGCTCGACTGCCTGTGGGCACCACGCCTCCCGCGCGCCGATTTCTTCGGCAACAACCAGAAGCGCTTCGGCATCACCGGCTCGCTCCAGTTCAAGCCCGTCGATGCCTGGCTGGTGACGTTCGACGTGCTCCACTCGCAGCTCGACAATGATCGCTTCAGCTACAATTCGATGGAATGGCTGCTCACCCATGGCCCGGCGGGCAATTTTGTGGGACAGACACCGGTGTCTTTCACCGTGGCACCGGATGGCAAGCAGTTGATCGCCGCCAGCTTCAACGACGTGACTTCCTGGTACGAGAGCCGTCACCAGCGCTCCACGTCGAACTTCAACCAATATGTCCTGTCGAGCAGCTACGACGTGACGGACAAGATCAAGATCGACGGCATGATCGGCAAGGCGAGCGACGATGCCGATCGCACCGAGCTGCGCTTCTACGCCCGCTCGGTCCCGCACCCCTACAGCTATGATTACACCAAGAACCCCTATGTGCCCGTGGTCGGCTTCGGCAGCTATGATCCCAACCAGGCCAGCAACTACATCAATGCGCTGACCGCCTCGAACCGGATCAACAACGTCCTCAAGGAAAACTATACCGGCAAGCTCAACCTCGGCTACACCGCCGACCACGTCTCGCTGAAGACAGGCTTCGCCTACAACAACCGCAAGGTCCGTTATTCGGAAGGCGCCGGCAGCAACCCGAGCTTCAACCCGTCCAGCTACATGATGGCGTTCCCCATCGCCAATTTCGGCAAGGACTTCGGCGGCGTCGGCCTGCCGAAGTTCGCGGTGATCGATTTCGACAAGATCGCCGCCGGCAATGTCGTGCCGGCAGGCTACCAGCCCAATATCGGCGCCGGCTGGACGGTGAAGGAGGAGACGCTGGGCGGCTTCGTCGAACTGAACGGCACGTTCGACATCGGCGCGATGCAGCTGCGCGCCAATACCGGCCTGCGCTATGTGAAGACCAACCTCACCTCCGAGGCGGTGCTGGCCGGCACGCCGGTGGCGGTGCGGCGCAGCTACGAGAATTATCTGCCCTCGCTCAACCTCGCGCTCGACATCACCGACAAGCTGATCGCGCGCTTCGCCTATTCGCGCTCGATGACGCGGCCGGGGCTCGGCTCGCTCAACATCGCCGGGCCGGTGTTCGGCTATACCACCCGCACGGTGGGCAATCTCGGCAACCCGGATCTCAAGCCCTATCAGTCGAACGACCTTGATGTCGGCCTGGAATATTATTTCGGCCAGGGCGGCCTGCTCGCGGTGAACCTGTTCAACAAGGACATCGTCACCTCGCTGCGCACCCAGGTGGTGCAGCGGATGGTCGATCCCGCCTTCTGGCCGGCGATCTATGCCGATCCGCAATATGATCCCTCGTACAATGCCGATCCGGCCAAGGTGCCCTATACCTTCACGATCCCGGTCAACGCGGACAGCGGCAACAGCGTGAAGGGGGTAGAGCTGACCTACAACCAGCCCTTCACCTTCCTGCCGGGCCTGCTCTCGCACCTCGGCATGGCGTCGAACTACACCTATGTCTCGGCGCGCGATTCCACCGGGCTCTCGAAGAACTCGTACAACCTGACGCTCTATTACGACACCAAGGCGTTCGGCGCCCGCGTCTCCGCCAACAAGCGCGACGATTATCTGCTGGTGCAGCCCGGCAGCAGCGGTAACTTCCAGGAGCGGAAATACGGGCCGACCCATGTCGACTTCTCCGCCTTTTACAATGTCAGCGCGCGCCTGACGATCAGCGTGGAGGGGATCAACATCACCGACGAAGTGGAGCGCATCTACGGTACCGGCGACGGCACCCAGGACCTGACGCGCGAATATACCCATACCGGCGCGCAGTGGTTCGTCGGCGCGCGGTTGCGCTTCTGATGGCGGTGCGGCTGCTGACGGCGGGGCTGCTGCTGGGCTGGGCGAGCATCGCTTCCGCCCAGCAGGCGATCCCGATCGACGACAGCTTCACCGTTTCCGCGCGGTTCGAGTCCGATCGCGCGAAACATCCAGACATCCGTTTGCCCGACCTGACGGTGCGGGAAGGGCAGCGGATCTGGTTCGATCGCCGCTACCGGAAGATCGGCGACCGCGAGCTGCACCTCGACGTGTTCCTGCCGCCCAGGGCCCGCGCGAACGGACAGGCGATCCTGTGGGTGCATGGCGGGGCCTGGCGATCGGGCAACAAGTCGCACGGCTATGCCATGGCCAATCGGCTCGCCCAGCGCGGCTATGCGGTGCTGCTGCCCGAGTTCCGGCTTGCGCCGGAGGCCCCGTACCCGGCCGGGCTGCGCGACGTGAACGACGCGATCCTCTGGGCCAAGGCGCATGCCGCGGAACTGGGCGTGTCACGCGAGCGGATCGCGCTCGGCGGCGATTCCTCCGGCGGGCAGATGGCGGCGTTGCTCGCCACCACCGCCGGCTCGGGTCTCTATGCGCCCGCCGAGGCGGATACGAAGGTACGCGCGCTGATCGATTGCGACGGCGTGCTCGACATGACCAGCCCGCTCGCGCGCCGCTTCGAGGATGCGGCCGGCGATGCCTCCTCGTTCGCGCGCTGGGTGGAAGGCGGCTTCACCCGCCAGGCGGAGCGCTGGAAGACCGCCAGCGCCGCAAGCCATCTGGGGCCGCATGTGCCGCCGACGCTGATCCTCGGCAGCGGCCAGCCCCGCTTCACCGCGGGCAAGGATGCGGTGCTCGCCGCCCTGGCGCGCGCGGGCATCCGCCACCGCTTCTTTGCGTTCGACTACGCGCCGCACACCTTCTGGCTGTACCAGCCCTATCTCGACCGGGTGGTGGACGAGATCGACCTGTTCCTGCGCACGCCCGCGCCGAAGAAAGGATCCCGATGAAGCTGCTATCGGCCGCGCTGCTGGGGACGATGCTGACCGGCGTCGCCGCTGCCGCCTCGCCCGCCTATCAGGTATCGACGCGCTGCGGCACGACGCCGCGCTGCTTCCCCACGTTGCAAGGGGCATTGGACGCCGCCGCCGGCGACCGGTCGACCTCCTGGACCTCGATCACCATCGCGCCCGGCACCTATCGGGAGAAGCCGGTGGTGCGGCGCGACCGGGTGCGGATCACCGGCGCCGGCGCGGACCGCACGCGCATCGTGTTCGGGGCGGTGGCCGAGACCGCGGGCCGCTATGACCCCGCCCAATGGGGCACGCCGGGCTCGGCGACGCTGACCATCCATGCCAGCGACGTGACGGTGCGCGGCCTGACGATCGAGAACGACTTCGACTATCTCGCCAATGATGCCCTGGCTGCGGGCGATTCGAAGAAGGTCGGCGCGTCCCAGGGCGTGGCACTGCTGCTCGACACCGACAGCGACCGGGTGGCGTTCGACGGGGTATCGCTGCTCGGCTACCAGGACACGCTGTTTACCCGCGGACGCCGCGCCTGGTTCCGGCGGGGGCTGATCGCGGGCAATGTCGACTTCATCTTCGGCAGCGGCATGCTGCTGATCGAGGATAGCGAAATCCGCTCGCGTCGCCGCGCCCAGCCCACACCGCCAGGCGAGTACGCCTCGTTCATCACCGCACCGTCGACCCCGCTGTCGCAACCGATCGGCATCGTGATCCATCGCTCCCGTCTCACCCGCGAGGCCGGCGTGGCGGACGGATCGGTCGCGCTCGGCCGGCCCTGGCATCCGACGACGCGGTTTCCCGACGGCCGCTATGCCGATCCGCAGGCGGTCGGCCAGGCATCCTTTCTCGACTGCACGATGGATGCGCATATCCATCCCGATCACTGGACCAGCATGGCCGGCACCGCCCGTGACGGCACCAAGACGGCGATCTTCCGGCCCGAGGAGTCGCGCTTCTCCGAAAGCGGCTCCACCGGCCCCGGCGCGCGCCGCAACCCGCAGGCGATCCGCTGGACCGCTGCACTGCCGATCGCGGCCGTGCGGGCGCGGCTGTTCGAGGGCTGGCAGCAAAAGCCGGGCCGCTAGCGGCACCAGGGCCGGCCCGGCGCCGCGTCGACGCCCCGCCCGCATCGACCGCCGCCCTCCTGCCCGCCCTGTCGGCGCCCCACCTTCGGGCAGGCGCGTCGGGGAGAGGCCAGGGCGCCAGAACCAGCGCCCGCTGCCGCGACGCACGAAAGGGGCGCGGCCGGACAGCTGCCGCCCCTTTCTGCACCCTCCTCCGCTCCGTTCGGGCAGCGGCCCGCTGGCCCGCGAGGTGCGGCCCAAGGGGGAGGAAGCCGCGTCAGAACTCCTTGCTGATCCGCAGCCGGCCCTGGCCGACGCGCTCCCCTGCCGCAGCGCGCATGCCGACCTCCACATCGATGCTCCAGCGGATGATCAGGTTGAGCCTGCTGCCGACCGCGAACTGATACTGCTCGCGCTGCCAGCCGGTATTGCGGAGGCGATAGACCGAGGTGCCGGTGAAGTCCGCATAGTCGAGCGCCTGGATGCCCGCGCCGCGGAACTCGTGCAGCCACTCCGCGCTCATCCGCGGGCTGACCTTGGCGAAGCCGATGTCGCGGGTGAATTCCACCCGTCCGCCGACCACGCCGGTCAGCGAGCGGATGCCGCGCCGGTCGAACCGCAGCGAATAGCGGTCCGCGCCGGTTTCGGCATAGGCATCGAGCGTACCGTGCAGCCACTCCATCCGGCCATAGCCCGACCAGCGCAGTCCCGCCTCGCGCCGGTCGATCCCGGCGGAGAGCGCACCGAAGGTCATCGTGCCGTCGCGCTGGCCGAGCGCCACCGTGCCGTTGGCCGCCACGGTGCGCCGGGTCTGGTAGTCGAGCGACCCGCGGCCGAGCATCGCATCGACGAACATGCCGCCCACCGGTGCGAAGCTGCCATAGGCGGCGACCACCTTGGTGCTGCTCTGCACCCGCGCCGCCTCGCCGTCGATCCGGCTGACGTCGCCGCCATAGCCACCGCCAATCCCGACCGTCGCCCAGTCGGCGATCCGCACGTCCGCACCGGCGGAGAGCCCGCCGCTCGACATGCTGATCTTCGCGCGACCCGAGCGGCGATCCAGCGTGCCGATTTCGATCGAGCCGCCGGTCCAGAAGGCCAGCGAACCGACCGATCGCTCGCCCGAGCCCGACGCATCGTTCACCTCGGGCTCGTCCGCAGCGGCACCGTCCTTGCCCCCGCCCATCCGGGCGGAGTCGCGGGTGATCCGGCCGGGCAGTGCGGCATTGGTCAGGTCGTTCTCCGCCCCGCCGGTGTCGCGACCGAGCGCGCGGGTGAGATCGCTGCTCGCCAGGCCGGCATCATGCTGGGTGTTGTCCGGCATGCGCGGCTGGGCAATCACGTCGCGCAGACTGACCGCGACGCCAAGCGGATTGGTCGCCCCGCCGCCATGGTGCAGCTGCTGCGCCCGCGCCATGAAGTTGGACACCTGCGCCCGGGCGAAGCGGCGCGCCGTCTCCACCTGTCCGTCGGAGATCGCCCGGACGACCGGATCGGCCGACGGGTCCGGACGGGCGGTGACGGTGACCGTCACGTCCGCCGGTGCCGAAGCACCGAAGGCATTGGTCAGGCGATAGCGCACCACCACCGTGCCGCCGAAATGCGCCTTGGGGGTGACGTCCAGACGGAAGGTCGGCTCCGCCGCGGTGCCCCCCTTGACGATGCGGGTGGTCGCCGCATCGGCCGGCGTGACGCTGTCGATGATCGCTGTCAGGAACGGCCCGCCCACCGCCCCCGCCGTGAGGTCGACCGACACCGTCTGGGCGTCGCCGATCGCGGCGGTCTTGGGCAGGACGGTCGGGGCCTGGCCGGTCACATCGATCTCTACCGTAGCGGGAACCGAGCGACCGCCCGGGCCGACCGCCACGAACTGGAAGCTGTCCTTGCCGGAGAAGCCGGGGTTGGGCGAGTAGACGGCCGTCCAGCCCACCGTCGCCATCGCCCGGATCTCGCCCGGCACCCGCGTTGCCGCCGCGGCGGACGCAGGCCCGCGCAGGACCAGCGTGCCGTTGCGCGGCGGCGCCGCGATCTCGACCTGGGTAAAGGTGCCGGACACCAGGGTCGACAGGTCGATGCCGACGCTGGAGCCGTTCTGCACCGTGGTGCCGGCTGCGGCGACGTTCACCGGCTCCGCCGCGGGTGGCGGCGGGGTGGAGATGGTCACGGTCACCGTCGCCGGCGCCGAGGTGCCGCCCGGCCCCGTCACGGTGTAGGTGAAGCTGTCGGCGCCGAAGCTGCCCGCCGTCGGCACATAGGTCGCCGTGGTGCCGTCGATGGTCACGCTGCCCTTGCTCGGGGCCGTGGCCACCTGAAGCGTGGTAAAGACCCCGCTCGGCGTCAGCGCGATCGCCTGACCGGTGCTGCCGAACGCGACGTCCGCGCTGGCGTTGCCCGCCGTCGGTGCGCCCGGAGTGGCGATCGTCACGGTCACCGTCGCCGGCTGCGAGGCGCCACCGGGACCGGTCGCGGTATAGGTGAAGCTGTCCGCACCGAAGGCGCC
>NZ_AGFU01000068.1 GCF_000226955.1 Sphingomonas elodea ATCC 31461 | reverse complement strand
TTCACCGCCAACGCCGCCGTGGCATATTGCTTCACTTCCGTATCGGTGAAGGTCGATGCCGACGCCGTACCTGCGCCCATCGTGCCCTGATCCTGGGGAGCCGGGGCCGGCTCGCTGGTCGCCGGCTGTGCCGGCGTGGTCTGGGCAGGCTCCGTCTGCGCGGGGGTAGTGGTCTGGGCGACCGCTGCCGACGCGATCAGTGCGCTGGCCGCGGCCAGGCTCGAAAACATCATTTTCATCATCAACTCCTCGCAACAATGAAACTCTTTTGCACCCCTGTAACGTAACAGTGGGGCTGAGTTTTCCGCTTCACACCCATTTCACGATGGGCGGTTGCTCCTGCGGGACGGCATGACCCGCCACGGGACGGCGGCGTCCGGAATCACGCCGCTGGAAAAGCGCGGCATTTTCGCCTATATGCACGCGATGCAGACAGTGTCGGCCGCCCCCATGCCCATCCCCGGGCACATCGATCCCGTGCCCGTGCCGCGAGCTCCCGCCGCGCGCGACGATGGCCGTACCGACCTGATCGGTCTTTCCCGCGACGGGATCCGCGAGGCGCTGGCCGCCGCCGGGCTCGAGCCCAAGCAGGCCAAGCTGCGCGCCAAGCAGCTGTGGCACTGGATCTACAATCGCGGCGCGACCGAGTTTTCGGCGATGACCGACATCGCCAAGGCGCAGCACCCGTGGCTGGCCGAGCGCTTCGTGATCGGCCGCCCCGAGGTGGTCGAGGCGCAGGTCTCGAACGACGGCACCCGCAAGTGGCTGCTCCGCTCGCCCGACGGGCAGGATTACGAGATGGTGTTCATCCCCGACGCCGATCGGGGCACGCTGTGCGTCTCCAGCCAGGTGGGCTGCACGCTCAACTGCCGCTTCTGCCACACCGGCACGATGCGGCTGGTGCGCAACCTCACCGCCGGCGAGATCGTCGGCCAGGTGATGCTTGCCCGCGACGCGCTCGGCGAATGGCCGAGCCAGCCCGAGGGCCGCCTGCTCACCAACATCGTGATGATGGGCATGGGCGAGCCGCTGTACAATTTCGACCAGGTGAAGGCCGGCCTGCAGATCGTGATGGACGGCGACGGGCTCGCGCTGTCCAAGCGCCGCATCACGCTCTCCACCTCGGGCGTGGTGCCGATCATGGCGCGCGCGGGCGAGGAGATCGGCGTCAATCTGGCGGTGTCGCTCCACGCGGTCACCAAGGACGTGCGCGACGAGATCGTGCCGCTGAACAAGAAATACGGCATTGAGGAGCTGCTCCAGGCCTGTGCCGATTATCCGGGCGCCAACAATGCCCGGCGCATCACGTTCGAATATGTGATGCTGAAGGACAAGAACGACAGCGACGCCGATGCCCGCGAGCTCGTCCGCCTGCTGCGCAAGTACAAGCTGCCCGCCAAGGTGAACCTGATCCCGTTCAACCCCTGGCCCGGCGCGCCGTACGAATGCTCGACGCCGGAGCGGATCCGCTCCTTCTCGAACATCGTGTTCGAGGCGGGCATCTCGGCGCCAGTGCGCACCCCGCGCGGGCGCGACATCGATGCGGCATGCGGCCAGCTGAAGACCGCGTCGGAAAAGAAGAGCCGCGCCCAGCTCGACCGCGAGGCCGAAGAGAAGTTCGCAGCACTCGGTTGAGCCCTGCCCGATTCTGCGGGTAGGGTGCGGCCATGTCGCTGCTTCTGCTCGCCCTGGCGCTCACCGCCCCCACCCCCCGCTGTGTCGATGCGAAGACCACGGTGGAGATGGAAACGTGCCTCGCGCGCACCAGCAATGCCGCCGAGGTGGAGATGAACCGCTATCTCGTCGCGGCCCGCAAGCGGGCGACGGCAGACGGCGTGACGGTGGCCAAGGCCTTCGACGAAGCGCAAGGCCGGTGGATCGCCTGGCGCAGGGGCGAGTGCGACGCGGTCTATGCCCATTGGGGCGGGACGATTCGGGGTGCGATGCTGTTAAACTGCCGTATCGACCTAACCCAAGCCCGCACACAGTGGCTTTGGAAGACGTGGCTAACCTATCCGGATTCCACCCCGCCGATCCTGCCCGAGCCCAAGCTCAGCGCGGACGGAACATCCTGAACAGCGCGTCCTCGCGGATTTCGAAATAATCGGCCGGCCCGCCGCCGCGCAAAATCGGGCGCGCGCGCGCCGTCTGGTAGACCCCGTCTTCCAGCATGGCGCGGTCGATATGAATGCCGGTCACCTCGCCGAGCACCAGCCAGGTATCGACGTCCCCGCCCTCCTTCGTTTCCAGCCGGATCAGCTGGGTGAGGGCGCATTCGAACTGCGCCGGGCTGGCGGCGACGCGATCGGGGCGGACGGTGCGCGACGGCAGCGTCTCGAGGCCTGCCAGGCCGAACTCGTCCACCTCCGGTCCGGCCATCGCGGCGCTGGCATTCATCGCCTCGGCAAGCGGGCGCGTGGCGAGGTTCCAGACGAACTGCTTGGTCTCGGCGATGTTGGCGACGCTGTCCTTCCAGCCGGTCGAGGCGAAGCCCAGGATCGGCGGCCGATAGTTGAACAGGTTGAAGAAGCTATAGGGTGCCAAATTGCGCACCCCGGTCGCGGAGACGGTACTCACCCACCCGATCGGCCGCGGCCCGACGATGGCGTTCAGCGGATCATGCGCAAGGCCGTGGCCGGAAGCGGGTTCGTAGAAATGGAAATCGATGGGCATCGCGGCTCCGGAATTTTGCGGCGGACCTGAAACCGATTCCGCTCCTGCTGCGAATCTCCTACAATCGCCACGTCCAGGGAAGGAAGCGCACATGGCCGAAGGTCCACCAGAGCGGACGCAGCGGATCTACCGCCACCGCCTGATCACCCGACTGTGGCACTGGATCAACGCGATCGCGCTGCTGATCATGGTCGGCAGCGGGCTGATGATCTTCAACGCGCATCCCCGGCTCTACTGGGGGCAATATGGCGCGAATTTCGATGCGGCCTGGCTGGAGCTGCCGCGCTTCCCCGGCTGGGTGACCCTCCCCTCCTATTACAGCCTCGCCGGCGCGCGGCACTGGCACTTCTTCTTCGCGCTGGTGCTTGCCTTCGGGCTGCTGGTCTATCTGCTGTGGAGCCTGGGGAACGGCCACATCCTGCGCGACCTGCGCATTCGCGCGCGAGAGCTGGGTCCCGGCCATTTGTGGAAGGATTTAAAAGATCATCTGGCGCTCCGCTTCCACGATCCCAGGAATCCGCGCGCCTACAACATCTTCCAGAAGCTCGCCTATGTCGGCACGCTGTTCGTGCTGCTGCCGGGGGTGATCCTGTCCGGCCTGGCCCTGTCGCCGGGAATGGACGCGGCCTGGCCCTGGCTGACCGCACTCTTCGGAGGGCGGCAATCGGCGCGCTCGGTGCACTTTATCGCGATGGGAGCGATCCTCGTCTTCCTGCTCGTCCACCTGACGCTCGTGCTGCTCGCCGGGCCGATCAACGAGCTCCGCTCGATGATCACCGGCTGGTGGCGCGTGCCGACGGAGAAGCAGCCATGATCCTCACCCGTCGCAACCTGCTGATCGGTGGCGCCGCCGGGCTGCTCACCGGCTGCGATCGCTTCACCGACAGCCCGGTGCTGGCGAGCGCCGAAGAGGCGCACCGCTTCCTCCAGCGGTCGATCGGCCGCGGCGCGCTCGCCACCGAGTTCCGACCCGAGCAGCGCAGTCCGATCTTCCGGGTGAACGGCACCCACCATCCGAACACGCCCGAGTATAATATCTGGGCGGGCACCCGATTTGCCGACTGGCGGCTGAAGGTGAGCGGCATGGTCGCGCGCCCGATGCAGCTGACGCTCGCCCAGCTCCAGCACATGCCCCAACGCGCACAGATCACCCGGCACGACTGCGTCGAAGGGTGGAGCGCGATCGGCAAGTGGCAGGGGCCGCAGCTCGGCACGATCCTGAATGCCGCCGGGATCAGCAGCAACGCGCGCTACATCGTCTTCCACTGTGCCGATCGCTATGGCGATGGCGGCTATTATGAATCGATCGACCTGATCGACGCCTTCCATCCCCAGACCATCCTCGCCTGGGCGCTCAACGACCGGCTGCTCGACGTGGGCCATGGCGCGCCCCTTCGCCTGCGGGTAGAGCGGCAGCTGGGCTACAAGCAGGCCAAGTATCTCGTCGGGATCGAGGCGGTGGCTTCGCTCGCCGGTATCGGCAAGGGCAAGGGCGGCACCTGGGAGGATTCGAGCGGCTATCAGTGGTATGCGGGCATCTGATTTTTCTGCGTCGTTGAACTCGGGCGGTCCATTGGCGTTCGTTGTCTATCCGTAACGCGTTTTCGCCGGCCGAGGCTCGGCTGGAAATGTGCGCCGGATACTGCTGAAACAAAAGCCGCATACGGGATCGACATGGCCTTGATTGATCGCTTTCTCGACCGCGCCGTGAAGCGCGGCCAGCTTACCCTGATACGACCCGACGGCAGCTCGCGCAGCTTTGGCAGCCCCGATCCCGAGCTGAAGCCGGTGACGATGCGCCTGGCCAAGGGGGCCGAAGGCCGCATCGTCCGCGATCCTTCTCTCGGCACCGCCGAGACCTATATGGACGGCAGCCTGAACCTCGATTCCGGCGACATCCTCGATCTGCTCAACCTGGTGACCGCGAACAATGCCTGGGAGAAGAGCAACACGGTGCTCAACCCCTCCGCGCTCAGCCAGGCGATGGGCAAGATCGCCCACTGGCTCGGCCGCAAGAACATGGCGCGCAAGTCGAAGCAGAACGTCGCGCACCATTACGACCTCTCCGCCCGGCTGTACGACCTGTTCCTCGACGCCGACCGGCAATATAGCTGCGCCTATTACACCGATCCGGGCAACAGCCTGGAGCAGGCCCAGGCCGACAAGAAGGCGCACATCGTCGCCAAGCTGGCGATCGAGCCCGGCATGCGCGTGCTCGACATCGGCTGCGGCTGGGGCGGCATGGCGCTCTACATCCACGCCAAGACCGGCGCCGAGGTGCTGGGCATCACCCTCTCCGAAGAGCAGCTCAAGATCGCCCGCGAACGCGCCGAGGCGGCAGGCGTGGCGGACAAGGTGACGTTCGAGCTGATCGACTATCGCGCTCTGGAGGGGCAGTTCGACCGGATCGTCTCGGTCGGCATGTTCGAGCATGTCGGCACGCCGCAATACCGCACCTTCTTCGCCAAGTGCCGGGACCTGATGACGCCCGAAGGGGTGATGCTGCTGCACACGATCGGTCGGGCAGGGGCGCCGGGCTATACCGACGCCTTCACCCTCAAATATATCTTCCCCGGCGGGTACATTCCCGCGCTGTCGGAAATCGCGCAGGGCTATGAGGGGCTGCGCTACTTCCTCACAGACGTCGAAGTGCTGCGCCTCCATTACGGCCATACGCTCAAGGCCTGGTACGACCGCACCGTCGCCGCGCACGACGCCATCGTCGATCTGTACGACGAACGCTTCTACCGGATGTGGACCTTCTATCTGGCGGGCTGCTACGTCAGCTTCGTGAACGGCGGGCTGGTCAACTATCAGCTGCAATTCTCCCGCTCGCGCACCGCGCTGCCGATCACGCGGGACTATATGGCGCAGGCCGAGGAGAGGCTGCGCCACGACTGACCGTCCCGCGCCGGGGATACGGCGGATATTGCGTGGAAGGCGCGGGAACCCTAGAGGCCCCGCGTTTCCCTTTCTCTTTTTTCCCCGGAGTCGCTGCCCCATGTCGGATAAGATCAATCGCGTCGTCCTCGCCTATTCGGGCGGCCTGGACACGAGCGTGATCCTGAAATGGCTGCAGCAGACCTATAACTGCGAGGTCGTCACCTTCACCGCCGATCTCGGCCAGGGCGAGGAGCTGGAACCCGCGCGCAAGAAGGCCGAGATGGCCGGCGTGAAGCCCGAGCACATCTTCATCGAGGACGTGCGCGAGGAATTCGTGAAGGACTATGTGTTCCCGATGATGCGCGCCAACGCGCTCTACGAGGGTCTGTACCTGCTCGGCACCTCGATCGCGCGGCCGCTGATCGCCAAGCGCCAGATCGAGATCGCCAAGCTGGTCGGCGCCGATGCGGTGAGCCACGGCGCCACCGGCAAGGGCAACGACCAGGTCCGCTTCGAGCTCGGCTATTACGCGCTCAACCCGGACATCAAGGTGATCGCGCCGTGGCGCGAATGGGACCTGACCAGCCGCACCAAGCTGATCGAGTTCGCCGAATCGCACCAGATCCCGGTGACCAAGGACAAGCGCGGGGAATCGCCCTTCTCGACCGACGCGAACCTTCTCCACACCTCGTCCGAGGGCAAGGTGCTCGAGGATCCGTGGGAGGAAGTGCCCGATTACGTCTATTCGCGCACGGTGAACCCGGAAGACGCGCCCGACATGCCCGAGACGATCACGATCGATTTCGAGCGCGGCGACGGCGTGGCGCTCAACGGCCAGGCGATGTCGCCCGCCACGCTGCTGACGGCGCTCAACGAGCTCGGCCGCAAGCACGGCATCGGCCGGCTCGATCTGGTCGAGAACCGCTTCGTCGGCATGAAATCGCGCGGCATGTACGAGACGCCGGGCGGCACCATCTATCACCTCGCCCATCGCGGCATCGAGCAGATCACGCTCGATCGCGGCGCCGCGCACCTCAAGGACGAGCTGGCCCCGCGCTATGCCGAGCTGATCTACAACGGCTTCTGGTTCTCGCCCGAGCGCGAGATGCTGCAGGCCGCGGTCGATTACAGCCAGGAGAAGGTCACCGGCACCGTGCGGCTGAAGCTGTACAAGGGCAGCGTGATCGTCACCGGCCGCAAGTCGCCCTATTCGCTCTACAGCGAGAAGGTGGTGACCTTCGAGGACGACCAGGGCGCCTACGACCAGCGCGATGCGGCAGGCTTCATCAAGCTCAACGCGCTGCGCCTGCGCCTGCTCGGCCGCCGCGAGGGCTGAACCTGGTGCGCCCCTCCCGATCGCGGGAGGGGCGTTACCCCCGCACCGCCGTTCGGTACGCCCGCACGCTGTCCCACGCGTAGAGCGCGCAGCCGGACCATATCAGCGCGAAGGTGGCGAGGTGGACGGGCAGCACCGGCTCGCCGAACAGCAGCACCGCTTCCAGGAATTGCAGCGTCGGCGCGATATACTGGAGCAGCCCCATGGTCGCATAGGGCAGCCGCTTGGCGGCGGCGGCGAACAGCAAGAGCGGGGTCGCGGTGACGGCACCTGCCGCGATCAGCAGCAGGTCGATCCGCGTCGCGCTGCCGAACGACGCCGTGCCGCTATGCTGCGCCCAAAGCAGCACCGCCAGTGCCGCCGGCCCGAGCAGCAGCGTCTCCACCGTCAGCCCGCCCAGCGCGTCGATCGCCGCGACCTTGCGGAGCAGGCCATAGGCGCCGAAGCTGAGCGCCAGCGCCAGCGGGATCCACAGGCTGCCGACGCCGTGGAGTGCCAGCAGCAGCACGCCCAGCGCCGCCAGCCCGATGGCCACACCCTGCCAGCGCCGCAGCCGCTCGCCGAGCACCAGCATGCCGAGCGCCACGTTCACGAGCGGATTGATAAAATAGCCGAGGCTCGCATCGAGCACGTGCGCGTGCTGGACCGCCCAGATATAGACCAGCCAGTTGATCGCGATCAGCGCCGCGCTGCCGAGCAGAAACAGCAGCGTCCGCCCCCGCGCCGCAGCCGCGATGCTTCGCACCCGGCGCAGCGCCACGACGATCGCGGCGAGCAGCAGCAGCGACCACAGAACGCGGTGCGACAGCACCTGCAGCGCCGGCACCGCCTGCAACAGATGCAGGTAGAGCGGCAACACGCCCCACAGACTGTAGGCGGCGACGCCGAGGAAAAGGCCGTTGCGATCGGCGCCTTGGGACTTGGTCATGCTTTCTGGATGCGCGTTGCTGCGCTGCAGCGCAAGCCGCGCCCCGTACAAGATCCATACCCTTGCTTGCGCGGGATTGCGAAGTGCATCCCGGCTGATAGGCTTGGACCATCCTTTTGGGGGGAACCATGACCGACCATGATGTCGACGCGGCCCGTGCCGCGCCCGTTTCTACGCCACTACTCGCCACGCTGGCGGGCATCGCCCTGCTAGTGCTTGCCGCCATCGCTGCGCCGCTATTGTTGCCGCCCCAGCCGCTGCCGCTGCTGATCGCCGCGGGCGCCGGATTCGGCCTGGTGCTGTGGATCGTCGCCCTGCTGGTGGCGCTGCGCGGTGCAAGCATGGGGTGGCGGGCCGGCGCCGCACTGGTACTGGCCGCGACCGGCGCCGGGGCCGGGCTGGTCGCCAACGGCCAGTTCCAGAGCCGTGCGCGCGCAGACGCGAGCAGCTTCGCCGATGTCGAGCCGGCGCCGGACGGCACGCTGCGTTTCCCCGGAGACGCCGCCGGCCGCGGGCCGATCTCGCGCCGGTTCGCGGCAGTCGCGGCGGCCGAGACGGCAGCGCGGCAACGCTATGGCGAAGGTTTTTCCCGCCTCGGGGCGGCCGCGCTCAACAGCCCGTATCTGCTTACGCAGGATCCGCGCGCGATCGGCAATTGCGCGGCATTCGTGGCGCTGCGCAGCGATACCGAAAAGGCAGGGGCGACGCAGGCGGCCGAGCGGCAGGCGCTGCGCCAGGCCATCGCCGAGGCGCGGCTGGCCGAATCCGCCAAACAGGGCATCGCGACGATGGCCGGCACCGATGGTGCGGATCCCCGCCAGGCCAACCGGCTGGCCATGCTCGATGCGACGCACCAACTTTGCTTGCTGCTCGCCCGTCGCGGCTGGTACAATCTGGGCGGCCTGTTCGGCTTCCGCGCGCCTGCCGATGACGCGGCATTCCGCAAGATCCAGGGCACGCGCCAGCAGCTGGCAGCGGAGGCCGAGCAGCTGAATCGCAGCGAGCGGAACCGCATGCTGGAAGGCCGCGAGGCCGTGCGCGACGCGCTAAGCCAGTCGGTCTTCGTCTCGCAGTGACCCGACGGGGCGGAGCGGCGTCGTCGCTTCCGCCCCCACCACCGTGGTCCAGGGCAACACCTCCCAGCGGGTGACGAGCCCTTCGGTCACATAGGGATCCTGCGCGGCAAAGTGCCGGGCGGCCTCCGCATCGCCGAACAGCAGCAGCGCGCTCTCCGGCGGATCACCCACGGCGCCGCCGAGCAACAGCGTGCCCGCATCCGCCGCGGCCCAGGCGAGCGCCAGATGCGCCTCCCGCAAGGCACCCCGGCGCGCGAGATAGTCGGGCGCCAGGGTATAGCGGAGCAGGACGTGCGCCATGCTCAGTCGGCGAAGAGCAGGACCGGCGTCTCGAGCAGCTTCTTCACCGCCTGGACGAAGCTCGCCGCATCCCAGCCGTCGACGACGCGGTGGTCGCAGCTGATCGACAGGTTCATCAGCTTGGCGCGAACGATCTCGTCGCCGTGGAACACGGGGCGCTCGACGATCTTGTTGGGGCCGATGATCGCCACTTCGGGCCGGTTGATCACCGGCGTCGTCGCGATGCCGCCCAGCGGCCCAAGCGAGGTGACGGTGAGGGTGGAGCCGCTCAGCTCCTCGGACTTCGCCTTGCCGGTGCGCGCGGCGTCCGCCAGGCGGGTGATCTCGCTCGCCAGCTGCCAGACGTTGCGATCCTGCGCGTCGCGGATCACCGGCACCATCAGCCCCGCATCGGTCTGCGTCGCCATGCCGAGATGGACGCGGCCATGGCGGGTGACCACGCCGGCCTCGTCGTCATAGCGGGCGTTGAGCATCGGGAAGTCGGGCAGGGTGCGGCACAGCGCGACGATGAGGAACGGCAGCATGGTCAGCTTGGGGCGCTGGCCGCGATTGTCGTTGAGGTCGGCGCGCATCGCTTCGAGGGCGGTGACGTCGATCTCGTCGACATAGGTGAAGTGCGGGATGGCGCGCTTCGACGCGGCCATGTTCTCGGCGATGCGGCGGCGCATGCCGATCACCTTCACCGGCTGATCCTCGCGGGCGCGGGAAGCGTGGGGCGCGTGATAGCCCTGCGCGCTACCATAGCGGAGGAACGCATCGAGGTCGGCGTGGCGGATGCGGTCGCCCTCGGCAGGCTTCACCTGCGCGAGGTCGATGCCGAGGTCGGCGGCGCGGGCGCGCACCGCGGGGGAGGCGAGGATCTTAGGATCCTCCCCGGAACGGGGAGGGGGACCATCAGCCGCAGGCTGATGGTGGAGGGGGGGCTCGGCGGGGGATGCTGGCGCAGCTTCGGCGGAGTCGTCCAGCGACGCTCCCCCTCCACCACCGGCTTCGCCGGCGGTCCCCCTCCCCGTGCCGGGGAGGATCGATTGCTCCACGCCGGGATTCTCGGCCTCGACCTGCTCCTCGACCGGCGTCTCCGCCTCGGCCGCAGCCTCACCCTCGACTTCGATCACCATCAGCGCCGAGCCGATCGGCACCTGGTCCCCCACCTCGCCGGCGAGTTCGACCACCACGCCGGAGACGGGCGACTCCATCTCCACCGTGGCCTTGTCGGTCATCATGTCGGCGACCTGCTGGTCTTCCTCCACGCGGTCGCCGATCTTCACGTGCCAGGCGACGATCTCGGCCTCGGCAATGCCCTCGCCGATGTCCGGCAGACGAAAGGTAAAACGCGCCATGGGGTCAGTCCTTGAGGAGTTTGTTGAGCGCCTCGCGGATCCGCACGGGACCTGGGAAATAGGCCCATTCGAGGCTGTGGGGATAGGGCGTGTCGAAGCCGGTGACGCGGGCGATCGGCGCTTCGAGATGGTAGAAGCAGCGCTCCTGCACCAGCGCGGACAATTCCGCACCGAAGCCCGAGGTGCGCGTCGCCTCATGGACGATCATGCAGCGACCGGTCTTCTTGACCGAGGCTTCGATCGCCTCGATGTCGAGCGGCACGAGGGTGCGCAGGTCGATGATCTCGGCGTCGACGCCCAGCTCCTCGATCGTGGCTGCAACCACATGCACCATCGTGCCGTAGCAAAGGATGGTCACCGCCTCGCCCTCGCGGACCGTGGCGGCCTTGCCGAGTTCGACGCGGTAATAGCCTGTCGGAACTTCGCTCGCCGGATGCGCGGTCCAGTTCTTGGCCGGGCGATCATAATGGCCGTCGAACGGACCGTTATAGATGCGCTTGGGCTCGAGGAAGAGAACGGGGTCGTTGTCCTCGATCGCGGCGATCAGCAGGCCCTTGGCGTCATAGGGGGTCGACGGGATCACCGTCTTGATGCCCGAGACATGGGTGAAGATGCCCTCAGGCGACTGGCTGTGCGTCTGCCCACCGAAGATGCCGCCGCCATAGGGCGAACGCACCGTGATCGGCGCGGTGAAATCGCCGTTCGAGCGATAGCGCAGCCGGGCGGCCTCGGACACGAGCTGGTCGAGCGCCGGGTAGATATAATCGGCGAACTGGATCTCGGGTACGGGGCGCAGCCCATAGGCGCCCATGCCGATCGCCACGCCGATGATGCCGATCTCGGTGATCGGCGTATCGAACGCGCGGGTCTTGCCGTATTTGGCCTGGAGCCCGGCGGTCGCGCGGAACACGCCGCCGAAATAGCCGACATCCTCGCCCATCACGACGACCTGGTCGTCGCGTTCCATCATCACGTCCATGGCGGAGTTGATCGCCTGGATCATGTTCATCCGGGGGGCGGCGCTCATATGCCCGCAGCCTTGCGCTCGGCGATCATCTGGTCGCTCTGTTCCTTCAAATGCCAGGGCATCTCCTCGAACACGCCCTCGAACATGGTCTCGAACGGTTGGTGCATGCCGTGGCCGAGGATGCCGTTCTTCTCGGCCTCCTTCTGCGCGCGCTTCACCGTCTCGGCGAGTTCGAGGTCCATCGCCGCGTGGCGTTCCTCGTCCCATTCGCCCAAGCCGATCAGATGGTCTTTCAGACGCCGGATCGGATCGCCGAGCGGCCAGGCATTGGGTTCGCCGGCCGAGCGATAGGCGCTGGGATCGTCGGAGGTCGAATGGCCCTCGGCGCGGTAGGTGAAATGCTCGATCAGCGTCGGGCCCTGGTTGGTCCGCGCGCGCTCGGCCGCCCACTGCGTTGCCGCATAGACCGCCAGCGCATCGTTGCCGTCGACGCGCAGCCCAGCGATGCCATAGCCGATCGCCCGCGCCGCGAAGGTGGTCGCCTCGGCACCGGCAAAGCCCGAGAAGCTCGAGATCGCCCATTGGTTGTTGACGACGTTGAAGATCACCGGGGCGCGATAGACGGTGGCGAAGGTCAGCGCCGAGTGGAAGTCGCCTTCCGCGGTCGAGCCTTCGCCGCACCAGGTGGCGGCGATGCGGGTGTCGCCGCGCGCCGCGCTCGCCATCGCCCAGCCCACCGCCTGCGGGTACTGCGTGGCGAGGTTGCCGGAGATCGAGAAGAAGCCGGTTTCCTTCGACGAATACATGATCGGCAGCTGCCGGCCCTGCAGCGGATCGCCCCGGTTCGAGTAGATCTGGTTCATCATCTCGACCAGCGGATAGCCGCGGGTGATCAGGATGCCCTGCTGGCGATAGCTGGGGAAGCACATGTCGTCGCCGGCCATCGCCAGCGCGGCGGCGACCGACACTGCCTCCTCGCCGGTCGACTTCATGTAGAAGCTGGTCTTGCCCTGGCGCTGGGCGCGGAACATGCGCTCGTCGAACGCGCGGGTCAGCGCCATGCTGCGCAGCATTTTCCGCTTCGCCTCGGCATCGAGCCGTGGATCCCAGGGGCCGACGGCGTTGCCTGCGTCATCCAGCACGCGGACCAGGCCATAGGCGAGTTCGTGGAATCGATCGGCCGGCTCGGCGGTATCCGGGCGGCGCGCGGCGCCGGCGGGGGGCACGACAAGATCGCTGAAATCGGCCTCGTCGCCCGGGCGAAAGCGCGGCTCGGGGACATGCAGCGATAAGGGCGGCAGGTTGGCGCGCGGGGCGTCCACCGTCATGGTCTCTCCATCAAATACGGCCGTGTCGCCACGGACAACGCACGGACTCGAATTGCGCGGACGTGTTATAAAATTTCAACGAGCCTGTCGAGATGGGTCAGCAGCGCTGGCCTAAAAATTTGGGACACGGAGTCCGATTGACTCCCGGCCGAATTGGAACAAAATAGGAACGAACGAGTCGGACCTGTCATCAACCCCCGAGTGAGTCGCCGTGCCCGATCCTGCCACTCTCGACCAGTTGCGCGCAATGCTCAGCGCCATCGACGGCACCGGATTCCGTCGGCGCCCGGTGCTGCCGTTCGGGCTGGAGCGGCTCGATTCGCGGCTGGCGGACGGCGGCCTGCGGCTCGATGCGCTGCACGAGATTTCGGGCGCCACGCCCGACCTGACCGATGATTGCGCCGCCACCACGTTCCTGGGCGGGATCGCCGCGCGCTGCTGGGGCCCGGTGCTGTGGGTGGTGCGGCGGCGCGACCTGTTCGCCCCCGGGCTGGCGCAGGTGGGGCTCGATCCCAAGCGGGTGATCTATGCCGAGGCGCGCGACGACGACGAACTGCTCGCGATCATGGAAGAAGGGCTGCGCCATCGCGGGCTGGGCGCGGTGATCGGCGAAGTAAAGCGCGTCGCCATGCCGGCAACGCGGCGGCTGCAATTGGTGGCGGAGGGCGGGCGCACGATCGCGCTGCTGCTCAAGCGCCATGCGCGCGAGGGGAGCGATCCCTTGGGGGCGCCGTCGGCGGCGGTGACGCGCTGGCGGATCGGCTGCGCGCCCTCGGCGCCGCTGCCGGTGGAGGGGGTCGGCCGGCCGCGCTGGGACGTGTCGCTGGCGCGGCAACGGGGGGGAGAAGCATTCCAACTCTTGGTGGAGGCCTGCGATGCAACGGGTCGCTGCGCTCTTCCTGCCCCACTGGTCGCTCGACCGCGTGCGGCGGGCGGAGCGGCGCGCGCCGCCGCCTGAGCGGGCGCACCCTCTTTCCCCCGACTCGCCTTCCGACGACGCGTTCGCGCCCATCCAGGCGCTGGCGGAAACCGAGCAGGAGGCGGCGTGCTCCGTCCAGCGCGGCGGCGGCTGGCGGCCGGGTGCGCGCTGGGCCCGCGCCGCGCGCGACGCCGCGATCGCCGCACTTCCGCCCCACCAGCGACCGCCGATGCGCGAACTCGGCCGGCGCAGCGAGGCGGCCGAGCCGGTCTTCAAGCGGATGCGGCCCGACGAGGGTGGCGGGGTGGCGGGTGGCGGGGTGGTGCGGTTGCCGCTGGCGGCGCGCGCGGCTGCTACGCCCGTTGATACGCCTGCGCCCACCACACACCCGTCATCCCGGCGAAAGCCGGGATCCATTCGCCTGTCGGGTTCGGCGCCTTCCCCAGCGGAGAAGGCAAAGGATCCCGGCTTTTGCCGGGATGACGAAGGGGTTGTGGAGGCCCCCCGCATCCTTTCCCGCCGCACCGGTAGCCGCAGCGAGGTCGTAGCCGCCTGCCCTACGGCATTGGCGGCGGGAATCCGTATCGGCATGGCGCTCACCCAGGCGCGCGCGCTGGTGCCCGAACTGCGCATCAACCCCGCCGACCCGGACGGTGACCATGCCGATCTCGAACGGCTGGCGCACAGCCTCGCCCGGCGCTGGTCGCCGAGCGTCAGCATCGCCGGCGACGACCTGCTGTTGCTCGACCTGACCGGCGTTGCGCACCTCCATGGCGGCGAGGCGGCCATGCTGCACCGGCTGCACGCGCTGCTCACCCGGCTGGGGGTCAGGAGCAGGATCGCCGTCGCCGATACGCCGGGTGCTGCCGGAGCGTTCGCCCGCTTCCGCGCCGAGACGCTGCTGCGCTGCCCGCCCGGCGAGCATGGCGCGTGGCTCGCCCCCCTGCCCGTCGAGGCGCTGCGGCTGGAAAGCGACGCGATCGACCTGCTCCACCGCCTCGGCGTCGACAGCATCGGCCAGCTCGCCGCTCTCCCCCGCGCGCCCTTGGTCCGGCGCTTCGGCACCACGATCGCCGCGCGACTCGATCAGGCGCTAGGGCGCATCCCGGAGCCGGTCACCCCCGTCACTCCGCCCGAGCCGATCGCCGTCACCCAGCGCTTCGCCGAACCGATCGCAACCCCCGAGGCGATCGCGCACTGGCTGGGCGATCTCGTCCACCGTCTCGCCGAAGCGCTGGCGGAAGCGGGGCAGGGTGCGCGGCGGATCGGGCTGGTCGCCGACCGCGTCGACGGCGTGCCGCAGCGGATCGGCATCGGCCTCGCCCGCGCCAGCCGTGACCCCGCGCATCTACTGCGCCTGCTCGCGCGCCGGATCGACCAGATCGAACCAGGCTATGGCCTTGATGCGATGACGCTGCATCTGCTGCGCAGCGAACCGCTGGGCGCGCTCCCGGTCGACGAGCGGCTGGATGCCGAGACGGTGCCCGATCTCGCGCCCTTGATCGACGCGCTGGCGACGCGGATCGGCATGGCGCGGCTGTGGCGGATGCAGGCAGTGGAAAGCGACGTGCCCGAGCGCTCGGCCGCGGCCCTCCCGCCGCTCGACCCGCCCGAGCGCGCAGCCCCGCCGATGAAGGCCGACGATGTCCGTCAGCTGGATCGCCATGCCCCGCTGCCGCCCTGGCACCCTGATTGGCCCCGCCCGATCCGCCTGCTGCGTCGCCCTGAGCGGTTGGACTTCGTGGTCGCCGAGCTGCCCGACCAGCCGCCGCGCCGCTTCACCTGGCGGGGCGAGCGGCACGAGGTGGTCCGCGCCGACGGGCCCGAGCGCATCCATGGCGAATGGTGGAAGCGCGCGACCGAAATCCATGCCACGCGCGACTATTTCCGCGTCGAGGACGAGCGCGGCCGCCGCTACTGGCTGGGGGGGCGGGGGGGGGGGGGGGGGGGGGGGGGGGGGGGGGTGG
>NZ_AGFU01000069.1 GCF_000226955.1 Sphingomonas elodea ATCC 31461 | reverse complement strand
CGGTCTCGGCATTCCTGCTGAACCGCTCTTCCGATCTGCTGGCACCCGCGGCGATGCTCCAGTCCCCCTGGACACTGACCATCACCTCCTCGCTCATCACGCTGTTCGTGCAGGGGCTGGAATTCGTGTTCGAGCGCCACAGCGGATGGCGGATGAACTGGAAGGAGTTCTGGACGGACCTTTTCTATGTCGTGCTCGGCGCCACCGCGATCTCCTGGGTGTCGAATGCGCTGGCGGAGACGCCCCTTCTCGCGCTCAAGCAGGCGCTCGGCATCGCGACCCCCTGGGCGACGCAGCTGCCGTTCCTGGTGCAGGTGGCCTTGGTGATCTTCCTGATCGAGTTCGGCCAATACTGGATGCACCGCCTGATGCACAATTCCGCCCCTTTCTGGCTCACCCATGCGCCGCACCACCACATCACCCAGCTCAATGCCGCCAAAGGCTATGTCGGCAATCCGATCGAGCTGTTCCTGATCAGCCTGAGCGTGGTCGCACTGTTCGATCTCAAGCTTACGGCGATCTTCTGTGCGGTGAACGTGCTGGGCGTGGTCTCCACCTTCGCGCATGCCAATGTCCGATCGGATCCGCCGATCTGGTACAGTTTCGTGTTCACCACCATCCGCCACCATAGCCTGCACCATTCGGTCCCCTATGAGGACACGCGCTGCAACTACGGCAACTCGCTGATCCTGCTCGATCGCATCTTCGGCACCTACAAGGAGGGCGAGGCCGCGATCGTCGGGCAGGACGAGCGCAAGCGGCTGTCGATCCGCGAGCAATGGCTGTTCCCGTTCCAGCCGCTGCTCGCCCGGCTGAAGCCGCGCCCGACCGCGTCCGCCGACGTCGCGGCGAGCTGAGCGCGATGTCCTCGACCTTGATGCTTGCGATGCTGCTCGCCGCCGCTGCGCCTGCGGATGCCGCCGACACCCCGTTGCCGCAGGAGACGCAGACCCTCTCCGTCCCGGGCTTCGCAGACTTCCTAGCGGTCGACGGCGATAGCGTCTGGGCGACCAACAAGGGGCGAGTCGAGCGCTGGTCGCGCGCCGGCAAGCTGGCCGAGGTGGCGATGACCCACCCGTGCGGTGCAATGGCGATCGCCGAAGGCGCACTCTGGGTGGCCGACTGCAAGGAAGGCACGCTCAACCGCATCGACTTGAAGACCGCCAAGCTGGTCGCGGCCATTCCGACCGGCATCGCCAATCCGGCCGGCGAGCTGAATGTCGTGACCGGCGCCGGCGCGATCTGGGTGGCGAGCGACAATGCCGGCAAGGTCGCCCGGGTCGATCCCGCCGACAACCGTGTCGTCGCCTCGATCGCGGTCGATCCTGGCACCCATTATCTCGCCTTCGGGCTGGGCGCCGTCTGGGCGGTGAGCAGCGGCGAGCAGTCGCTCCAGCGAATCGATCCCGCCACCAACCAGGTGACGGCACGGACCAGGCTCGGCAAGCAGCCCGGTTTCCTTGCCGTCGGCGAAGGCGCGGTGTGGGTGCAGGAGCAGGGGGACGGCACGCTGGCCCGGATCGATCCGGCGACGGTGCAGGTGTCCGGTCGGGTCCAGGTCGGCAAGGATCTGCTCTACGGTGATATCGATACCGGCGCGGGCGCGGTCTGGCTGCGGACCACCTCGGACCAGACCTTCGTGATGATCGACGCGCAAACGCTTGCCATCCGCGGACGGCTCGGCAAGCCCAGCGGCAGCGGTGCGCTGCGCTTTGCCGGCACGGGGTTGTGGACCAGCGCCCATGACGTGCACACGCTCTCCTGGTGGAGCCTCGCACCCGCGACCGGCACCGCCGCCAACTGATTCCCGATCCAGTGACAGGACGCCGCGTCTCCGCCCGGAGGCGCGGCGTTTCGCACGGAGTCCCCGATCGGGAATGCTGCGATGCGGTACGTCAAACGCCCCATGGCGGGGCGCGCCATTTCCCCAAAGTCTTGGCCCCAGGAAACGCGAGCGCCCGGGCGGGCGACCAGGGATCCAACAACGAAAAAGGGGGCTAGGGTGGCACGATCCATTTCACGCGCGGCGCTGCTTGGCGCAACGGTTCTGGCGAGCTTCGGCGCGACGGGAGCGGCAGCACAGACCGAAGGAGCCGGCACCGCCGCGATCCAGGCCGAGGATCAGGCCGGCAGCAATGCCAACGAGATCGTCGTTACCGGCAGCCGCCGCAGTGTGACGCTGCAGGATGCTCCGATCAACATCAGCGCGGTCTCGCAGGAAACGCTGCAGCGCCAGCGTGTCGACGACATTCGCGGGCTTGCCGCCTTCACCCCGGGCGTCACCGTGGTCGATACCGGCCCGGCGACGACCGGCAACATCATCCTGCGCGGCATCGAATCCGGCGACACCAGCGCCAGCGGCGCGAACGGCAACGATGCGGTCGGCGTGTATCTTGGCGAAGTGCCGCTCTATCTCGACTTCAAGCTGATCGACATCGAGCGGGTGGAAACGCTGCTCGGGCCGCAGGGCACGCTCTACGGCCTGGGCACGCTGGCCGGCGCGGTGCGATATATCCCGAACCGGCCCAATAGCAGCCGTTTCTCGGTCGAACTGCACGGCCGCGGCTATGCCCAGTCGTACAGCAGCGATTTCGGCCGCATCGGCGACGCGACGGTCAACGTGCCGATCCTCAGTGATCATATCGCGCTGCGATCGGTGGTCGGCTATTACGACAATGCCGGTTTCATTGATTACAACTATCTGTTGCAGCGCCCTGGCATCTCCAATCCGCAGCCAGTGCGCGGCAGGACGGCGGCGCAAGGGTCGCTCGGCACGCTTCGGGACTATGCCGCCAACTTCAAGCGGCAGGACGACGTCAATTTCGAGCACACCTTCACCACGCGCAACACGCTGCTGCTCGAATATAATCCCAACCTGAAGGCGTTCTTCACCTACGCGCACCAGAACACCAAGACCAACGGCCGCCAGGCCAATGGCGCCGGCGTGCTGGGCACCGGCAACTATGAGGGGCCGTGGCGATATCTGGAGCCGTTCAACCGCAATGCCGACCTGTACTCGGTCGAGCTGAACCTCAACCTGTTCAACATTGCCCAGCTGGTCAGCACCACCGCCTATACCGAGCAGAAGATCGACAATGTCGACGACAATACGGATCTGCTGCTCGATCTGGACTATGGCTATGAGGCGTTCCCCGCCTTCTCGTCCTTCGCCAACAATTACCGCAAGACCAGGCAGTTCAACCAGGAAGTCCGCCTCGTCTCCAGCCATGGCGGGCCGGTGAACTGGGTGATCGGCGGCTTCTACAATCGTCTGAAGTTCGCGTCGGATCGCCGCGAATACACGCCCGGCTTCGCTGCGTTCGCAGGCGTGAACCGTCCCGACGATCTCGAATATATCTCGTTCGTGCGCACCCGGACGGTCGAAAAGGCGGTCTATGGCGAGGCGACGCTGCACGCGACCTCGGCGTGGCAGGTCACCGGCGGCTTGCGCTATTTCAAGTATGACGCGACCGCGACCGGCGGTACCGATACGCCGCTGTTCGGCGGCGGCCTCACCCGCACCCCCTATCCGCTGATCCAGTTCGCGCCGAGCCGCGTCCGTTCCGGCAGCACCGGCGACGACGGTTTCGTGTGGAAGGCCAACACCTCGTACAAGTTCAGCCCGGATCTGCTGGCCTACGCCACCTACAGCACCGGCTATCGCATCGGCGGCGTCAACCGCGTCGCGCCCTGCGTGATCCCATTGCCGGCGGGGCAGAATGTCTGCGCGCTGCCCAACGAGCTCGCCTATGGACCCGACAAGACCCGCAACCTGGAGGTCGGCGTTCGCGCCTCGCTGTTCGACAAGCGGCTGCAGTTCACCGTCGATGCCTTCCGGGTGAAGTGGGGCGACGTGCAGGTGCCCAGCCAGACGGTGAACGGCGCCGTGGGCATCACCACCAATGCCGGCGCCGCCGAGTCCAAGGGCGTGGAATTCTCCGGGTCGTTCAAGGTAACGCCGCGGCTGAGTTTCCAGGGCACCTATTCCTATATCGATGCGCATCTGACCGAGGACGTGGCCAGCCTCGTCGTCAGCCAGGGCGTGCGGTACGATGCGAAGGACGGTGACCGGCTCCCCGGCTCGGCCAAGCATTCCGGCAGTGCGCAGGCGATCTACACCTATCCGCTGCCCGGTGGCGGCGAGATCGAGGCGACCTGGGCGGCAACCTATACCGGCGACATCTATTCGCGCGTCGGCCTGCGCGGCAATGGCGAAGTGATCCCCGATTATATGACCCACCGCGCCTCGATCACCTATCGCGGCAAGACGTTCGATGTGGGGCTCTTCGCCGACAATATCTTCAATAAATACGCCTACACTTCGGTCAGCAACGATCTCAGCTCGTTCAACCAGACGCGCACGGGTGTGGTCGAGCGCTATTATGCGCGGTCGGTGCTCACCCCGCGGCGCGTCGGCGTGGATTTCCGCATCCGCTACTGATCGGCACCATCGCCGGCCCCCGGCACTTCCTTTCCTCGCGCAGGGGGACGTGGCTTCCGCGTCCCCCGCATCGCCTCGGTCCCCGCAAGCGCGGGGTCCGGCGTTCAACGTCAAAGGTACAAGATGCTCAAGATTCTGGTTTCGCCGCCGGCCGGCGACCCAACCACCGTAGCGGCGGAGGAAGGGCGCAGCGTGATGGAGATCATCCGCGGCGCCGGGTTCGAGGCGCTGCCCGCATTCTGCGGCGGGGGCCTCTCTTGCGCCAGCTGCCACGTCTATGTCGATCCGGCCTTCGCCGATCGCCTGCCGCCGATGAGCGCGGACGAGGACGCGCTGCTCGACGACAGCGCGCATCGCCGTCCGGGCTCGCGCCTCTCGTGCCAGATCCCGTTCGGCCCGGCGCTCGACGGGCTGGCGGTGGAAATCGCGCCAGGCCTGAACGACTGAGCCTTGATCCGTGCCGCTCAGGCGGCGCGGGCGAGCAGGTCCGCCTCCTCCGCGGCGAAGATGCGGCCCATCTCGACCAGCACGACGAAGCCGTCCGCGCGGCGGAAGACGCCGCCGATATAGTCGGACGGCCAGCGCACGCCGATATCGGGGGCGCCGTCCAGCTGGTCGGAGGCGACGCTGCACACCTCGAGCACGCGATCGACCACCAGCCCCAGCATCAGAATACGTCCGGCGACCGGCACGTCGATCACCAGGATCCGCGTGCTCGGCGTCGGCGCGGCCGGTGGCAGGCCGAGTCGCAGGCGGAAGTCGATCGTCGTCACGCCCTGGCCGCGCATGTCGGTGAGGCCGAGCAGATAGTCGGGCCCATTGGGGATGCGGAAGGCCTCGCGATAGTCGAGGATCTCCCGCACGAGCGAGACCGGCACCGCGAACACCTCTGCGCCAAGGCCGAAGGTGACGATCTGGAGCTCGGTCCCCCCGGTCATGCTGCCTGCACCCCGAAATCGGCATCGTCGGCATCGGGCCCGCCACTGCTGAGGTCGAGCGCGAAGCCGTGTACGCGCGCCTGCTGCTCCGCCACCGACGCACCCCGCGGGGACGGACGATGCAGCTTGCTGCCGGGCCGGCTGCGCTGGCCTTCCGCACTACGCCCGCGTCCGGCCATCGGCGTTTCTCGCTGGCTGCCCGGCAGCTGGAAATAGGTGATGCTGGACTGCAACGAGTCCGCCTGCCCGGCGAGTTCCTCGGAGGTCGACGAGATCTCTTCCGAGGCGCTGGCATTCTGCTGCGTCACCTGGTCGAGCTGCTGGATCGCCTTGTTGATCTGGACGGCGCCGATATCCTGTTCGCGGCAGGCGGCGCTGATTTCGCTGACCAGTTCGGCCGTGCGGCGGATGTCCGGCACCAGCTTGCGAAGCATCTCGCCCGCCTCGACGGCCGCCTTGACCGTCTCGGACGAGACCGAGCTGATTTCGGCCGCGGCACCCTGGCTGCGCTCGGCAAGCTTGCGCACTTC